>PHCQ01000019.1 GCA_002840835.1 Betaproteobacteria bacterium HGW-Betaproteobacteria-16
ATCGAGACCCCCATCACGGCGAACTTCCGTGAAGGTCTGAACGTGTTGCAGTACTTCATCTCCACCCACGGCGCCCGAAAGGGCCTGGCCGACACGGCGTTGAAGACCGCAAACTCGGGCTACCTGACCCGCCGTCTGGTCGACGTGACCCAGGATCTGGTGGTCAACCAGCAGGACTGCGGCACCTCGAATGGCACGGTAATGCGCGCCATCGTCGAAGGCGGTGAAGTGATCGAGTCGCTGCGCGACCGCATTCTGGGCCGCACTGTCTGCGAAGACGTGATCCACCCGGAAAACCGCGCCGTGCTGCTGACGGCTGGCACCCTGCTCGACGAAGACATGCTCGACGAGCTGGAAGCCGCTGGCGTGGACGAAGTGAAAGTGCGCACCGCACTGACCTGCGAAACCCGCTTCGGCATCTGCGCAAAGTGCTACGGCCGCGATCTGGGTCGTGGCGGTCTGGTCAACATCGGTGAGGCGGTCGGCGTGATTGCCGCCCAGTCCATCGGTGAACCCGGCACGCAGCTGACCATGCGCACTTTCCACATCGGTGGTGCGGCATCGCGTGCGGCGGTGGCCTCCAGCGTGGAAGCCAAGTCCAGCGGTTCGATCGGCTTCAACGCCACGATGCGCTACGTGACCAACAGCAAGGGCGAGCTGGTGGTGATTTCCCGTTCCGGCGAAATCATCATCCACGACGAAATCGGTCGCGAGCGCGAACGCCACAAGGTGCCTTACGGCGCCATCCTGGCGGTCAAGGCAGACCAGCAGATCAAGGCCGGCGCGATCCTGGCCAACTGGGACCCGCTGACCCGACCCATCATCACGGAATTCGCCGGTCAGGTGAAGTTCGAGAACGTGGAAGAGGGCCTGACGGTGGCCAAGCAGGTCAACGATGTGACCGGTCTGAGCTCGCTGGTGGTGATCGATCCCAAGCACCGTGGTTCGGCCAAGGTGGTCCGTCCGCTGGTGAAGCTGCTCGATGCGTCCGGCAACGAAGTGAAGATCCCGGGCACCGACCACTCGGTGACCGTGGGCTTCCAGATCGGCGCGCTGCTGGAAGTGCGCGACGGTCAGGACGTGGGCCCAGGCCATGTGCTGGCACGCATCCCGGTTGAAGGCCAGAAGACGCGCGACATCACCGGCGGTCTGCCGCGTGTGGCCGAGCTGTTCGAAGCCCGCTCACCAAAGGACAAGGGCATGCTGGCCGAAATGACCGGTACCGTGTCGTTCGGCAAGGAAACCAAGGGCAAGGTTCGCCTGCAGATCACCGACCCCGAAGGCAAGATCTGGGACGAGCTCATCCCCAAGGAAAAGAACATCCTGGTGCACGAAGGCCAGGTGGTCAACAAGGGCGAGAGCGTGGTGGACGGCCCGGCCGATCCGCAAGACATCCTGCGTCTGCTGGGCATCGAAGAGCTGTCGCGCTACATCGTGGACGAGGTGCAGGACGTCTACCGCCTGCAGGGCGTGAAGATCAACGACAAGCACATTGAAGTGATCGTCCGCCAGATGCTGCGTCGCGTGATTGTCGAGAGCGTGGGTGATTCGAACTACATCGCTGGTGAGCAGGTCGAGCGTTCGGAGATCCTCAACACGAACGACGCGCTGCGCGCCGAAGGCAAGCTGCCTGCGGTGTACAGCAACGTGCTGCTGGGTATCACCAAGGCTTCCCTGTCGACCGACTCGTTCATCTCTGCCGCGTCCTTCCAGGAAACCACGCGTGTGCTGACCGAAGCGGCCATCATGGGCAAGCGCGACGAACTGCGTGGCCTGAAGGAAAACGTCATCGTTGGCCGCCTGATTCCCGCAGGCACCGGCATGGCTTATCACGAAGCGCGCAAGGTCAAGGAAAAGATGGACGACGAAGAGCGCCGTGCCATCGCCGAAGCGGACGCCCTGTCGCTGGCAGCCGATCAGGCCGATCAGGCCGACCAGTCTGACGCTTCCAGTGCCAGCGAGGCTGCCGAGTAAGCTCGCGCAAAGCCGACCGCTGAAGCGGCCAGGTGCCGCCTGAGCCATGAACGCCCCCGACCGTCAGGTCGGGGGCGTTTTTCTTGGTGATTGCTGACCCGGACCCTTCGGGCCTTCGAAAGGGCTGGGGTATATTGCCCTCGGTACCAACAGGTTTTGTTACAGGTGAGGAGGCGTGGATCGGTGATCCACCAACGGATAGTTCCTAATTGAAGGAGTGAATGACATGTCGGTCACGCTGTGGGTCTTGCTGGCTGTGGGACTCGGGGTTTTCTTCTGGGCGGTGGGTGCCTACAACCGGTTGGTGCGACTGAAGAATGCCATCGCCAACGCCTTCGGGCAGATCGATGTGCAGCTCAAACGCCGCTACGACCTGATTCCCAACCTGGTGGAGGTGGCGCGCAAATACCTCGCCCACGAAACCAGTACGCTGGAAGCGGTGATTGCCGCACGCAACCAGGCCAAGTCGGCCGAACAGACCGCTGCCAGCAGCCCGTTGAATGCGGGCGCACTGGGGGCGCTGGCCGGTGCCGAACAAATGCTGGGGGGCGCTCTGGGCCGCCTGTTTGCGGTGGTGGAAGCGTACCCAGACCTCAAGGCCGACCAGAACATGCGCGAGCTGAGCGAAGAACTGGCCAGCACCGAAAACCGCATCGGCTTTGCGCGCCAGGCCTACAACGACCATGTGCTTGAATTCAACGACGCCGCAGCCCAGTTCCCAACCCTGATCGTCGCCCGCCTGTTTGGCTTCCTGCCCCAGAGCATGCTGGAGTCCACCACCAGCGAGGTCGAGCGTCAGGCCGTCCGCATCGAGATCTGATGCGCAAAGTGAAGCACCCCCCGCGTCGCCGTTGGCGCCACCCCCCTGAAGGGGGGCGACACCTGAGGCCCGGCAGAGCCGGTTCCTCGGTGTCTCTGGGTTGGCGCTGCTTCGCGCGCTGCGGGTCGGCAGAACGCTGACATGCGCTTTTTCGAATTCCAGAGAGACGCACGCGGACAAACCCGCAAGCTGGTGTTCGCGTTTGCCGTCACCGTGGCGCTGCTCGTGGTGGCGGTGAACGCGGCATTGGCACTTGCCTGGGGCCTGACCTGGGGCTTCTGGGTGCCTGGAGAGATGCACTATCCCCGCCACTACTTTGCGGTGAACACCGGGGTGACCTTGTTGTTCGTGCTGGGTGGCTGGTGGGTCGAGACATCCCGTCTGGCCGGCAACGGTGGCGTGCGCCTGGCGGAACAAATGGGCGCGCGGCTGGCGCAACCATCGGGCGATTTTGATGAAAAGCGCTTCGCCAACATCGTGGACGAGATGAGCATCTCGTCCGGCATGAAGCGGCCCACCGCCATGGTGGTGCCGCGCGACGACGGTATCAACGCTTTTGCCACGGGGTGGGACGAGAACGACGCAGTGGTGGCCGTCACACGGGGCGCGCTGGAGAACCTCAATCGCGAAGAGTTGCAGGGCCTGGTGGCGCACGAATTCAGCCATATCGGCGAAGGCGACACCCGGCTCAACATGCGCCTGGCGGGCATGGTGTTCGGACTGGAGATGCTGTACCGCATGGGGCAGACCCTGTTCGAACCCGATACGCGGGACCGCCGCATGGCCGCTGCGCTGATCGGCCTGGCGATCATGTGCGCGGGCTGGCTGGGCTGGGTGGCGGGGCATGCCCTGCAGGCCGCCGTGTCCAGACAGCGCGAGTACCTGGCCGATGCACGCGCGGTGCAGTGGACCCGCAGCCGCGATGGCCTGGGCGGCGTGCTGCGCAAGGTGCTCAGCCAGCAGCGGGCGGGGGTGGCATCGCGATCCGTGGGATCGGTGGTTCAGCACATGCTGCTGGTGGCCAATGAAGCCGGCAAGGTGGCGCACTGGCTGGATTCGCATCCGACGCTGGACCAGCGCATCCGACGCATCTACGGGCGCAGCATGGGACCATTGCCTCTGGGCCGAACAGAAGAGCCACCGGTTGAAGCTGCGCCGGCCTCCACAGAAAGACGCACCGATGCCGGCGACAAATCCCCTGACTGGACGCTGATTTGAGCAAGCCCGCACCTTCGCCCACCTCAGGCGCCCCGGTACCCGATTCATCCCCCAGTCTCGCGACCCAGTTGCGGCAGGCTGCGCGCTGCGTGCAGGCCGTCGAGCAGGGACACTCCCTTGCCGAAGTGATTCCTCAGGTGCCCTCGCGCCTGCGGCCTGGCGTTCAGGCCTTGACCTTCCACGCGTTGCGGCAGTTGGGCACCACCCGCGCGCTGCTTGCCTGCCTGGTGCAGCGCAAACCAGACCCAGCGGTCCAGGCGTTGTTGTGCTCTGCGCTGTCGCTGCTGCTGACCGACGCTGACAACCCATCCCGTACGGCCGATCCAGATGCGCCCAGGTACTCGGCCCACACGGTTGTCAACCAGGTGGTGGAGGCCGCGAAGGCCGACCGAGGATTGCAGCGGCAGGGCGCTTTCATCAATGCCTGTCTGCGCCGGTTTCTGAGAGAGCGTGAAGCATTGCTGGCGCGCGTGGCTGAACAGCCCCAGGCACGCTGGAACCACCCGATCTGGTGGATTGAGCGTGTGCAGCGCGATCACCCGGACCATTGGCCGGCCGTTCTGGAAGCGAACAACCGACCCGGTCCGATGGCGCTTCGCGTGAACCGCCGAAAGACCGACCGGCAATCCTACGCTGCGTCACTCGCTGCCGCCGGTATTGCCGCTACGCCCTTCGGCGACGATGGACTGGAGCTCCGGGTGCCGCATCCGGTGGAGCAACTGCCGGGCTTTGACCAGGGTCTGTGTTCGGTGCAGGACGCGGCAGCCCAGATGGCTGCCGGCCTGTTGCTGGAGGGCCGGAGCTGGTCACCCGCCAATCGGGTGCTGGATGCGTGCGCGGCACCCGGTGGCAAGACCGCACACGTGCTGGAGCTGGCCGACGTCCAGATGCTGGCATTGGATCTGGACCCGAAGCGCTGCGAACGCATCCACCAGAACCTGGATCGTCTGGGGCTTGCTGCCCAGGTGCGCAGCGCCGATGCCGCGCAGCCAGCACGGTGGTGGGATGGCACGCCCTTTGACGCGATCCTGCTCGATGCGCCGTGCACAGCATCGGGGATCGTGCGGCGCCATCCGGATGTGCGCTGGTTGCGCAGGGCCAGCGATGTCGAACAATTGGCCCGCACACAGCGAAACCTGCTCGACGCCCTGTGGCCGCTGCTCAAGCCGGGGGGGCGTCTGCTCTATGCCACCTGTTCGGTTTTCCGGGCAGAAGGTCAGGATCAGGTGCAGGCGTTCCTTGAGCGCCACACCGATGCCATGCTTTGCCCTTCCCCAGGCCATTTGCTCCCGGGCCACGCGTCTGCCGCCGAAGAGTTCAACGACAATCATTCCGGTGGACACGACGGTTTCTTCTACGCCCGCTTCGACAAGGCCTCGCATTGAATCGGGGGGCTGGAAGGTGCCTGTGAAGATCTGCTCCCGTGGGGGGGGCGCCCGCTGGCTGATGTCCTGGCTGCTGTTGCTCACGCTCTGGCTACCGGCACAGGCACAGCCCTTGTCGGTGATTCAGGAAGAGCTGTTGCGCACGCCTGAAGCGGTGCACCTGACCGCCCGACTTCATATCGTGCCCGGGCCCTTGGTGGAAGACGCCTTGCTCAGGGGCGTGCCGCTGTATTTCGCGTGGCGTGCCGAGGTGATCCGCCCCCGCTGGTACTGGACCGACAAGCGTGTGGCCAGCGCACACCGCACCCTCAGGCTGGCCTACCAGCCCCTGACCCGACGCTGGCGCGTGAGCCTGTCCAATGAGGCCACAGACGGAACCAGCGGGGCGGGCCTGCAATACGCTTTGCACCAGAATTTTGACAACCTGACCGAAGCCTTGGCCGGTGTGGGGCGGGTCTACCGCTGGAAAATCGCCGACGGGGCTGGCGTGGCGGACGGTGATCCGGACGACTACCGGGTCGAATGGAGCATGCGGCTTGATCTCTCCCTGCTGCCCCGGCCCTTTCAGATCGGCGTGGGCAACCAGCCGGAATGGAACATCCAGCGGGAGGGCCAGATCGTGTTGCCAGCGATCCACGCCGGTGAGCGGGTGCGCGTGGAAGAAACCGTCATCGGTGAGCCTTCGCCGCAATCCGAGCCTGATGCCCATGCGCCCGCACGCTGACCGACCATGTGATGGCGCCCGAATCCCGTTTTCCCCGTGATCAGCCGGACGTGAGCAGCGCCGGGCCCACCCACCACTCGCTCAAACTCGGCAAATCCGGCATGCGCTGGGCCGTTGCGACCGGTCTGGTGTTCATGACGGGTGTGGGCATGGTGCTGCTGTTCCTGCTCACGGTGGCCACACGCAACCGCGCGCTCTATGAGCAGAACTTTTCCTGGCTGGTCGGGGTCAACGTGGCGGTTGCGGTGCTGCTGTCGCTGATCCTGCTGTGGCTCGTGGTGCGCCTGGCCTTGCGCCTGAAGCGCGGGAAGTTCGGCAGCCGATTGCTGATCAAGCTCGCGTCCATCATCGGTCTGGTGGGGGTGTTGCCAGGGTTGCTGATCTACACCGTTTCCTACCAGTTTGTTTCCCGCTCCATCGAGAGCTGGTTCGATGTGCGTGTGGAGTCGGCGCTGGCGGCCGGCCTCAACCTGGGCCGCACCACGCTCGACACGCTGGCGGCGGACCTCAGCGGAAAGACCCGCGTGGCCGCCGAAGGCCTGGCGCGCGTGCCCAGTGCCTCCGCCGTGCTGGCGCTGGAGCGGCTGCGTGAACAGCTGGGGGTGACCGACCTCGTGCTCTGGAATGCGGCGGGGCAGCCACTGGGCAGCGCGGGAAGCTCAAGGTTCGATCTCAGCCCCGAGCGACCCAACCCCGCCCAACTGCGCAACCTGCGCACGGTACGGGTCATGGCGCAGATTGAAGGTCTGGAAGAGGGCAGCGACGGTGAAGTGGAAGCCATGCTGGCCGTGGGGCAGGCCCGCATCAAGGTGATGGCGCTGGTCAGTTCGCCGGACTTCGGCTTCAGCGCCGAGCCGCGCTATCTGCAGGTGGTGGCGCCACTGCCGCCCGCGCTGGTGGCCGATGCGCTGGCGGTGCAGGTGGCCAACCGTGAATACCAGGAGCGTGCCCTGGGTCGGCAAGGCTTGCGACGCATGTACATCGGCACGCTCACGCTGGCGCTGTTTCTGGCGGTGTTTGGCGCCGTGCTGCTGGCCGTTCTACTGGGCAACCAGCTCATCCGCCCCCTGCTGGTGCTGGCCGAAGGCATGCGGGAGGTGGCGGCCGGCAACCTCTCGCCCAAGCCCGCGCTCACCTCGCGCGATGAACTGGCGGGCCTGACCCGCACCTTCGCGCACATGACCCAGGATCTTTCAGATGCGCGCACCGCCGTGCAGCGCAGCATGGAGCAGGTCGATGCCGCACGCGACAACCTGCAGACCATTCTGGACAACCTGACGGCAGGTGTGGTGGTGCTGGATGAGCACGGCCGCCTGCAAAGCGTGAACCCTGGTGCAGCGCGCATCCTGCGCACACCGCTGTCGCTGCACATGGGGCAGCCGTTGTCTCAGGTGCCGGGTCTGGAAGCGTTTGCCAGCGGTGTGCTGCAGCAGTTCGAGCGGTTTCTTTCAGACCAGACACCCCACCAGGGCGGTCACTGGCAGCAGTCGTTTGAGCTCACCGCCACGGGCACCACCCCGTTCGACGAGGGCATCACGTTGATCGCACGTGGCGCGCTGCTGCCGCGAAACGAGCGCCTGCTGGTGTTCGACGACGTGTCCGAGATGGTTTCAGCGCAGCGTGCCAAGGCCTGGGGCGAGGTGGCCCGGCGGCTGGCGCATGAAATCAAGAATCCGCTCACACCCATCCAACTCTCGGCCGAGCGACTGGCGATGAAGCTGGAAGGCAAGGTGCAGCCGCCCGAGCAGGCCATTCTGAACAAGTCGGTTCGCACCATCGTGGACCAGGTCGACGCCATGAAGCGCCTGGTCAACGAGTTCCGCGACTACGCCCGCCTGCCCGCGGCCCGGCTGGCCGCCGTGGACCTGAACGCGCTGGTGCGCGAGTTCATGAGCCTGTACGAACACGCGGCTGTGCCCGTGCGCTGCGAACTGGCCGAAGGGCAGGTCATGGCCATGGCCGATGCGCATCAGGTGCGCCAGATCCTGCACAACCTGGTGCAGAACGCTCAGGACGCCATGAGCGGGCAGCAAGGGGCCGAAGTGCAGCTGCGCACCGCTCGATCCGAGTCGGGCAAGTGGGTGCGGCTTGTCATCAGCGACCGAGGCCCCGGGTTTGCCGAGCACATCCTCAAGCGGGCCTTCGAGCCTTATGTGACCACCAAGACCAAGGGAACCGGGCTGGGACTGGCCGTGGTCAAGAAGATCATGGACGAGCACGGCGGACGCGTGGACATCAGCAACCGCCAGATCGAGGGCCAGCCAGCAGGCGCCCAAGTATCGCTATCATTCGCAGTTGCGAATTGACAACATCGACAGAGAGAACGAACCGAGCCATGGCCACTATTCTGGTTGTAGACGATGAACTGGGAATCCGGGATTTGCTCTCCGAGATCCTGAACGATGAAGGCCATACGGTCGAACTCGCCGAGAACGCCGCCCAGGCCAGGGCCGTGCGCGCACAAATGCGGCCAGACCTGGTGCTGCTCGACATCTGGATGCCGGACACCGATGGTGTGACCCTGCTCAAGGAGTGGGCCAGCACCGGCCTGCTGTCCATGCCCGTCATCATGATGAGCGGACATGCCACCATCGATACCGCCGTCGAAGCCACACGCATCGGCGCCAGCGCGTTTCTTGAAAAGCCAATCACGCTGCAGAAGCTGCTCAAGGCGGTCGATCAGGGCCTCAACAAGTCGGCCGAACGGGCCGCTGTGGCCATGGTGACCGCCGCCGTGTCGGGCAACAGCTTCACCAGCGAGCTCACGGTGGAAGAGGCCATGACTGGCGGCACACTGCCCGAGCCTGTCATGGATGTGGGCCCACAACCCCATCAGTCGTTCAACCTGGACGGCCCGCTGCGCGAGGCGCGCGACGAATTCGAGAAAGCCTACTTCGAATACCACCTGGCACGGGAGTCCGGCTCGATGACGCGGGTCGCAGAAAAGACCGGCCTGGAGCGCACGCACCTGTACCGCAAGCTCAAGCAACTGGGCGTCGATCTGGCCCGCAGCAAGCGCAGCGCACTCTGAACCCAGGCTGATTTGGCAGTGGCAAAGCTGCTATACTTCCGCTTCTGTTTGGCCCGGTAGCTCAGTTGGTAGAGCAGCGGATTGAAAATCCGCGTGTCGATGGTTCGATTCCGTCCCAGGCCACCAAACTTCGAGCGCCCCAGCACCCATTTCGGGTCCTGGGGCGCTTCCACATTCCGCTTCGGTTTTCTACAAAATGACGCCAACGTGGCGACTGGATTTGCTGTGATGATGAGTTGCGGCTTCACTGGGTCGCTGAAGTCCAGCGCCTGAGCGAACTCGAATTCGAGAGCGCCAAGCTCAAACGACTGGCTTCCCGCCCGCAACGCTGACTTTAGGCCAACACGAACAGATGGCTGCACAAGACGAAGACGGGTGGCACGAAGGGTCGGAGCAGGTTTCCTGACATGCAGGGCCCAGAAAGCGAATGGCGCATACTTTGCATCTCACACATGGCCGTGCTTCGGGCTGACCGGCGAGGGACGGTGCGCAGCACCACCGCTTGGTGCCAGCAACCACCCAACTCTCGCGGTGCATCCGCAAACTTTGCCTCAGGACTGCGTGCACCAGTGGCCTACCTTCCAGAAGATTCTGCTTCCACTCCCTTCTTGTCTGCAGTGCCTTGGCACACTGCGGTCCGCAGACGCATGGCGGCGGACTGGCTGGTCAAGATGATCGGCACCATGGCCAGCATCGCGGGGTTCTTCGTCCTCTTCTTCTGGGTCATGCACAATCCGCCCTCGGCGCACACTGTGATGCCGCTCACAGCGATCGATCATTGGGTGAAGGTGAGTGACCGCGCAATGGTCCTGTACGGCTCGCTGTGGCTCTACATCTCACTGGCGCCTGCTCTCGCAAAAGACAGGGTCGAACTGGTTGCCTGTGCGCGCGATGCCGCCATCATGGCCACTCTTGGGCTGGCCGCGTTCTGGTTTTTCCCAACCACCATTCCGGACTTTTCAGTCGACTGGGCACAATATCCCGCGCTGCAAATGCTCAAGGCCACCGACGTTGGCGGGAATGCGTTCCCGTCCCTGCATGTCGCATTTGCGGCACTTGTGGCCGTGCAATTGAAGCGTCAACTGAGCAGTGTGAACGCACCCGCGTGGGTGCACGTGGCGAACATGCTGTGGGCGCTTGGAATCATCTATTCGACGCTCGCCACGCGACAGCATGTGTTGATTGATGTGCTTGGCGGTTTGCTGCTGGCAGGCGTCACCAGCCGCATTGGCAAGCTGCTTGATCGACTGACATACGCCGATGCCTGACGCGATGCGGCAGGGCATCGCCAGTGGGGATTGGCGCGCCGATGCTGGCCGCATCGGAACACCGGCAGGACGCGGTACCAGGTCGGGCAGAAAATGATCCGCGCAACATGAACACCCGGGACGTGACAAACCCATGTGTCATGCCAACGCGAGCTCGTGCGGGCCAACCGTCTGGACGACAATCAGCCCATTCCAAGGAGCGCTTCATGAACGTCCGTTGCATAGCCGGCCTTCTGGCACTGACAGCCATGCCGCTGATTCTTGTTGGCTGCGGCCTCGAAAGCGCCGGCACCGCCGCCACGGCCGGCGCCACCAAGCAGATGGAGCTGGAGCAGGCCCGCAAGACGCAGGAAGCGGTGCGGGAGCAGGTTCAGCAGTCGATGGAGCAGATGAACAAGCGCAACGAACAGCTGGATGGGGCGACGCAGTAGCGCTGCGGGTTGGCAGGCCCGTGACCTGTCCTGCGAAGGCATTGCCGAGCGCCGGATTGCGGCGGTGAAGGACAATCGCACGCAACCCCGCCCTTGAGCCGCTGCGCTTTCAGTGCAGCTTGATGATTGCTTCCATGCCCACTCAGCCTGAAACCTTCTGGTCCTCATGCGGCCACGACCGCCTTTCCAGCGACGCGCGAGGCTGGCTGGTGCCCACCGCAGACTATTGGCGCCTGTGGCTGGAGCGGCCCGAGCTGGCGCTGGTGGAGGAATCCTGTGACGCCGAGCGTGCTTTGCACGCGGCTTTGCAGCATGACCCTTTGCGTGCGGTGCCGCAGGCGGAGCTGAATGCGCTGGCAGACGACGACGTGCGGGCCAATCACCGGCTGTTTCTTGATTTTCGCGATGCCGTGATGGCGGCGGGTTCGCTTGAGGCGGCCTATGCCGGTTTCTTCAAGCAAGGCTCCATTGTGGTGCCGCCGCTGTTCCTGGACCTCATGGTGCAGGCCATCGTCAGCCACTTGCTGGCAGACGAGGCAGATCCCCTGTGCTGGCGAGCAGCCGAAATGCTGTTCCGTCGGCAGCGGGTGAGCGTGAGCGAGGGGCGGGTGCTCAGCGGTGACGCCGACACGCTGGACATGTTGAACGAGACGGGCGGCGCTGGCGCGGTGGGACGGCTGCTGTTGCAGGGCGGGGCTGCCTTGCCTGCGGTGCAGGTGGAGGTGCTGGCTGAGGCGAATGGCGAACGGTACATGGAAAGCCGGTCGGGTGCGGGGCGGTTCAACTTCGTGCTGGACCTGACGCACGAGGTGCAGAACGAGCTGCCGCACGGGCTCACGCTCACGATGACGCGATCAAACTCCGGGCTGAAGGCCTTGGCCGGCGTGCTGCAACGCTGGGTGCGGCACTTCCTGGGGACGGGCGTTCAGATCCGCCCGGAAGCACGGGTGGACGATCCCTCATGGCGCTGGCATCTGGGGCTTGATGTGGAGTCCAGTCGATTGCTCAACGATCTCTACCAGGGTCACCCGGTGGAGCCTGAGCGGCAGGCGCGCCTGATCAGCCTGTTTCGCCTGCAGTTCGATGATCCTGCCCACGTCTTGCCGGACATGCAGGGCAAGCCGGTGTACCTGGGTCTGGCCATGACCGGGGGCGGCTTGCTCAAGCTCAAGCCGCAGAACCTGCTGCTCAATCTTCCGCTGGCGCAGCGGTCGTAGACAGCGGTTGCGCTTCACGCAGCGCAACGAAGAAGGTCGCGCCAGCGCCCGGTGCGCTGGTCGCCCAGATACGGCCCCCCATGCGCGCCACCGCTTTCTGAACCAGCGCCAGCCCGATACCGGTGCCGGGAATCTGTTCTTGCCGGTGCAGGCGCTGGAACATGCCGAAGATCCGGTCGTGGTATTTCATGTCGAAGCCAATACCCTGGTCGGTCACGCTGATTTGCACATGGTCGTTCAAGACCAGCGCTTCGACCTTGACGCGTGGCGAGTCGTCCGTCGGCGTGAACTTCAGGGCGTTGTCTATCAGGTTGCGCACAATGATGACCAATCCTTTGGCGTTGGCCTGTACCCACAGGCCGTCAGGGATCAGCACGGTCAGTTCCCCCTGGCGCGCTTCCAGCTCGTCGCGGAACGGCGCAGCCACTGACTGCACGCAGGTCTGCAGCTCCACAGGTTCGATCTGTTCGGTCAGCGCCTGCAGGCGTGAATAGGCCAGTAAATCGTTGACCAACTGCGACATGTGTAGCGTCGCGCGCTGTATGCGCCGCAGGTACTCGCGACCCTGGTCGTCGAGCTGATCCGCGTGGTCTTCAAGCAGCAGCGAACTGAAGCCTTCGATGCCACGCAGCGGCGTTCGCAGATCGTGAGAAGCGGAGTAAGTGAACGACTCGAGTTCGCGGTTCACCGTGGTGAGCTTTTGTACGCTGTCTTGCAGTTGTGCCGTGCGTTCGGCCACCTTGTTCTCCAGCCCTTCCGTCAGTTCCTGAATTCGCGCTTCTGCCTCCACCCGCAAGCGGATGTTGACGAGCATCTGGGAGAACAGCTGCAGCAGCGTGGCTTCTTCTTCTCCATAAGTGTGCGTGTTGCGCACCGAGTCCAGGCCCACGAAGCCCAGGCACCTGTCGCCATGCATCAGCGGCAGCGCCATCAGGCTCTTGATCCCTTGTGGCTTCAGGAAGTCTCGCAGGGGGCCTTCGGGCAACGCCTGGACATCGGGGACGTACATCACCCGTCCATGGCGGTGCTCTTCGAACCAGTCGGGAATCAATGAGACCGGAATGCGCTGCAGGTTGTCGATTTCCGGACTGACGTTCTCGCCGCACCATTCGTGGGTATTGGATGCGGTCTCGCTCTCGAAGTCGTAATCGAACAGATAGGCGCGGTCTGCGTCCACGAAACGGCCCATGTCACCCAGCGCTTCATTGATCGCGGTGTGGGCCTCGTGCACCGGCAGGTTGATGAAGCGGTTGGCCAGGCGAAACAGCAGCAGGACGAACTGGTTCAGGCGCTCACGCTCCCGGTGCACCGCCTGCTGCTCGGTGACGTCGCGCACCACGAACATGCAGTGTCCGTTTTCGGGCAACCACGCCACGCGGGCATTGAAATGGCGAAGCCCTTCGGGCAATGACAGGCTGTAGTCCATCTCCTGTATCCCATGCTCGCGGGCGCGGGCCATGGCCTTGCGCTGCATTGCTACCGTGTCGGCAGGCATGACGTCGCCCACAGTCCGTCCCAGGAACTGCTCGGGTACCGCATACAGCCGGTTCCTCTGCCCTGCGTGGAAATACACAAAGCGTTCTTGTTCGTCGACCACGAACAGCATGTCTTGCAGCACGTCGAACACCTGTTCAATCATGGCGCCGCGCTCGCGCGCGGTGGCCTCGGCTTGCCGCAGATCGGTCAGGTCCAGGCAGGAGCCGATGTAGCCGATGAAACGGTGATCGGCATCAAAGCGGGGGCGACCCTGGTCCAGCAACCAGCGATATTCGCCGCTGTGGTGACGCAGCCGGTACTCCATGCTGAACGGCTCGCGGGCCTCGAACGCGTTCAGATAGGTGCTCAGACAATGGTCACGGTCGTCCGGGTGCACGCCTTCGAGCCAGCCGTCACCGATCTCCTGCTCCAGGCGGCGACCGGTGAACTCCAGCCAAGCCTGGTTGAACCAGTCGCAACGGCTGTCGGTCCCGCCGGTCCAGAACAGCGCTGGCGAGGCATTGGCCACCGTCTCCAGCTGATTGAGGGTTTGGCGCTGGGCTTCTTCCAGGGCTTTGCGTTCGGTGGTTTCAAAAACGGTGCCGGCCATGTAGGTCACATGACCCTGTGCGTCCCGTACACCGCTGCCCTGCGTATCGAACCAGCGGAAGCGGCCTTGGGCGTCGCGGGCGCGGAATTCCAGCTGGTAGTTGGCACCTCCCTTGAAAAAGCGCAGCAGGGCCAGGCGCAAGCGGGGCAGGTCGTCCGGATGGAGGAGTTCCAGAAAGGCTTCCGCCAGCCGTTCGGCCGGGGGGGCGGAATGCCCCAAAGCCACGAAGAACTCGTCGCTGGGACGAATGAAGCCCTGTCCAAAATCCCATTCCCAGACCTGACCGCGCGAGGCGGCCAGTCGGAAGCGCAGTTCGTTGCGCGCCAGCGCGCGCTGGTCGATTTCAAGTTGCGTGACATCCCGGAACATCAACAGCAGGCGCGGGCGACCGTCCACCGTGACCTTCTCGGCGCTGTAGCGCACGTGGATTTCCTGGCCGTTCGGGCCTGTGCTGCTGCCCTGGGCATCGCGCACGTGCTCGCCGCTTTCCAGTGCCGCAAGCAATCGCTGGCGGCTCTCGGCCGCGCGCCAGAGACCCAGCTCGGTGGAGGTGGCGTCGAGCAGCTGTTCGCGCGGTCGACCAAACAGGGTGCAAAACGCGTCGTTGACCAGCAGGAGCCGTCCGCTGTCCCAATCACTCAGTGACATGGCTTCGGGGGCTGCCTGGAACACCGATTCGAACAGTTGCTGGGCCGCCAGGCGGCTTGCATCGGCTTCATGGCGCTCGGTGATGTCGCGGCTGACTGCCAGAACCGTGGGCTTGTCTCCCGGCAGTGCAGGTTCCAGGAGGGCCTGTGCCTCCCAGTGGCGCAGGCCCGCTGGTCCGGGGTAGGAGAAATACAGGGTATCGGCTTGCCCGGTCCTGAAGACACCCTCGATGTAGGCACACCATTTCTCTGCGAGCGCCGGCGGTGCCCCGATCTCGGAGAGGGTCCGTCCCAGCATCTCCCCCGGCTTGAGACCGTTGGCCGCTTCAACAGCCGGGTTGGCGTACATGACGCGCAGGTTCCGGTCGTAGCGCACCACGACGTCGGGGAGGTGGCCGGTCAGTGTCTGAAAGTGCCTCTCGCTGCGGCGCAGGTGGTGGATCGCCCTGTCCAGGCGCCAGGCACCGAAAGCCATGGTGCCTGCCACCAGCAAGGTCAGCCCGATGGCCAGGGGCAGCACCGCCGTCCAGGCGGCCAGCACGTCCTGAATGGGCAGCGCGTACACCACCATCAGGCGCTCTGCCCCTTCTCCCAGTCGGTGGTAGCCCACGATACGCGACACGCCGTCGATGACGGCCACCGCCTCAATGACACCGGAGGGGGCCTCTTGCATGGCGTCGGCGATGCGGCCGCGGATCATGCGGCCCTGTTCCAGCTCGATCAGCGGATGGCGCGTCAGTATGGTGGTGGCGCCGTCGTCTTCAATGCGAATCAGGCTCATGCTGCCGCCGGGCGGCAGGCCTTCCGACGCAAATCGTTCCAGCAGAGCCTTGCGTGGCAGCATCACCTCCCAGGTCTGGCCACCTCGTTCCGGCACTTGCCGCCAGATCAGCGGCAGGACCCACTCCCCCAACTCCTCACGCGCCAGACCGGGCAGCCACTGGCTGACGGGCAGGTCGGTCGAAGGCCTTTCAGGCTGGCGAAGCGTGAAGGGCAGATTCAGGGATTCGACCAGCGGGGATGGGTCGGCCAGCAGCTGTCTCTGTCCTGGCGTGGAAGACCCATGCACCACCTCCATGCTGGCCCGTGCCACTCTCAGCGATTCCTCCAGCTCAGCTGCCAGACGTTTGACCTCGCGCTGCGCCTGTGCCTTGGCCCTGTCCAGCGCCACATCGCGCTGTGTCAGCAGAAGTCCGGCGGACAACAGAAGCAGCAACCCGATGGCACCGGTTGCGAGCACCCGCAACCAGGTCCGCCCTGGGTCGGGCGCAGTGGCTGCTGGTGGGGGGCTTGCCGGGGCCTGGTCGGCCGGCTCACCATGTGCATGGAAGGCGGGGGGAGGAAGCATGAACGCTGGTTGACAGGGGAATTGACCCTACCCGCTCATTTTCGGTGAGACAGCCCGTTGCGCCCGCATATGGCGAATCCGGGCAGAAAAAGTGTGACTTCCTGCACTCCGGCGGTAGGCGGCACGCGCTGCCGCCAGCGTTCACATGTTCCGGCGGTATTGCCCACCCACTTCGAACAGGGCGCGCGTGATCTGTCCCAGCGAGCACACCCGCACCGCGTCCATCAGCACCTCGAACACGTTGCCGTTGTCGATCACCGCCTGCTGCAGGCGCTTGAGCATGGCCGGGGATTCGGCGGCGTGGCGGGCATGGAAGTCGGCCAGGCGCTTTAACTGACTCTGTTTTTCTTCGTCGGTGGAGCGGGCCAGTTCCAGCGTGTCGGGCGCGGCCTCGCCGTTGGGGTTGCGGAAGGTGTTCACGCCCACGATGGGGTACTCGCCCGTGTGCTTGAGCATCTCGTAGTGCATGGACTCGTCCTGGATCTTGCCGCGCTGGTAGCCGGTTTCCATCGCACCCAGCACACCGCCGCGCTCGGCGATTTTCTCGAACTCCTGCAGCACGGCTTCTTCCACCAGTTCGGTGAGCTCGTCAATGATGAAGGCGCCCTGGTTGGGGTTCTCGTTCTTGGCCAGACCCCACTCGCGGTTGATGATGAGCTGGATCGCCATGGCGCGACGCACCGAATCTTCCGTGGGCGTGGTGATGGCCTCGTCGAAAGCGTTGGTGTGCAGGCTGTTGCAGTTGTCGTAGATGGCGATCAGCGCCTGCAGCGTGGTGCGGATGTCGTTGAACTGGATCTCTTGCGCGTGCAGTGAGCGGCCACTGGTCTGCACGTGGTACTTCAATTTCTGGCTGCGCTCGTTGGCGCCGTACTTGTCGCGCATGGCCACCGCCCAGATGCGGCGCGCCACCCGGCCCAGCACGGTGTACTCAGGGTCCATGCCGTTGCTGAAGAAGAAGCTCAGGTTGGGCGCGAAGTCGTCGATGTGCATGCCACGCGCCAGGTAGGCCTCCACAAAGGTGAAACCGTTGCTGAGCGTGAAGGCCAGCTGGCTGATCGGGTTGGCGCCGGCTTCGGCGATGTGGTAGCCGCTGATGCTCACCGAATAGAAGTTGCGCACGTCGTGGTGAACGAAGTATTCGGCAATGTCGCCCATCACCTTGAGTGAGAACTCGGTGGAGAAGATGCAGGTGTTCTGGCCCTGGTCTTCTTTCAGGATGTCGGCTTGCACCGTGCCGCGTACGTTGGCAAGCACCCACTCACGGATCTTGGCCGCTTCGGTGGCGGTGGGCTCGCGGCCATTCTCGGCCTGGAATTTCTCCAGATTCTGGTCGATGGCGGTGTTCATGAACATCGCCAGGATGCTGGGTGCCGGCCCGTTGATGGTCATGGAGACGGAGGTGGCCGGGTGGCAGAGGTCGAAGCCGCTGTAGAGCACTTTCATGTCGTCCAGCGTGGCAATGCTCACGCCGGAGTTGCCCACCTTGCCGTAGATGTCGGGACGCGGGTCGGGGTCGTTGCCGTAGAGCGTGACCGAGTCGAAGGCGGTGGACAGGCGCTTGGCAGGTGTGCCCGCAGACAGCAGCTTGAAGCGTCGGTTGGTGCGGAACGCGTCGCCTTCACCGGCGAACATGCGGGTGGGATCCTCGCCTTCGCGCTTGAAGGCGAAGGTGCCAGCGGTGTAGGGGAAGCTGCCGGGCACATTGTCCAGCATGAGCCACTTCAGGATCTCGCCATGGTCTTCGTACTGCGGTAGCGCGACCTTGCGGATGGTGGTGCCCGAGAGGCTCCTGGTGGTCAGCGCGGTGCGGATTTCCTTGTCCCGGATTTTCACCACGTACTCGTCGCCCGCGTAGGCCTTTTGCATGTCGGGCCATTGGGCCAGCAGTTTGCGGGCGGCCGGATCCTGGTTCAGTTCACGCACCTGGGCCAGATCGACCACGGCTTCGGCCGCGCGCGAACGTTCTGGCTTTTCCACGCGCAGCATCGCCGCGCTGGCATGCAGTTGCTGGATTTCGCGCGCCAGGCGCGCCTGTTCGCGCGCCGCCTTTTTGTAGCCGCGCACGGTGTCGCTGATCTCGGCCAGGTAGCGGGTGCGCGCGCCGGGCACGATGGGGGTCTGGTTGGTGCTGTGGCGCACCGTCACCTGGGGCAAGCGGCCTTCGGCCAGCGTCAGCCCCAGTTCGGCCAGGCGAAGCTTGAGCGCCTGGTACAGCGCGGTCACGCCGTCGTCGTTGAAGCGAGCGGCCATGGTACCGAACACCGGCATCTGCTCGGTGGGCGTGGTCCAGGCTTCCTTGTTGCGCTGCACCTGCTTGGCCACGTCGCGCAGCGCGTCACTGGCGCCTTTGCGGTCGAACTTGTTGATCGCCACGAACTCGGCGAAGTCGAGCATGTCGATCTTCTCCAACTGGCTGGCGGCGCCGAACTCCGGCGTCATCACGTACATGGGAATGTCCACGTGCGGCACGATGGCTGCGTCGCCCTGGCCGATGCCGGAGGTCTCGACGATGATCATGTCGAAGGCGGCCACCTTGCACGCGGCGATCACGTCGGGCAGGGCGGCGCTGATCTCGCTGCCGAAATCGCGTGTGGCAAGGCTGCGCATGAAGACTCTTTGTTCATGTTGCCATGGCCCGATCGCGTTCATGCGGATGCGGTCACCCAGCAAGGCGCCACCACTCTTGCGACGTGAAGGGTCGATGCTGATCACTGCCACGCGCATCGCGTCGTCCTGGTCCAACCGCAGGCGGCGGATGAGTTCGTCGGTGAGTGAGGACTTGCCTGCGCCACCCGTGCCGGTGATGCCGAGCACCGGCACCTGGCGGGCCTTGGCCTGCTCGTGCAGGGCGGTCACGATGGCCGGATCTGCCTTGCCGGCCTCCAGTGCCGTGATGAGCTGTGCCAGCGCACGCCAGTTCATTTCGCCCTGGCCTTGGATGTCGCTCAGCGAACTGGGCGCGTGAGAAGTGAGGTCGCGGTCGCAGCGCATCACCATCTCACCGATCATGCCGGCCAGTCCCATGCGCTGACCGTCTTCCGGACTGTAGATGCGGGTCACGCCGTAGTCCTGCAGTTCGCGGATTTCGCTGGGCACGATCACGCCGCCACCGCCACCGAACACCTGGATGTGCTCGCCCCCGCGCGCCTTGAGCAGGTCCACCATGTACTTGAAGTACTCCACATGGCCACCCTGGTACGAACTGATGGCGATCCCCTGCACGTCCTCCTGCAGGGCAGCTGTGACCACCTCATCCACGCTGCGGTTGTGGCCCAGGTGGATCACTTCGGCGCCCATGCCTTGCAGGATGCGGCGCATGATGTTGATAGCCGCATCGTGCCCATCGAACAGGCTGGCGGCGGTGACGAAGCGCACCTTGTGCGTGGGGCGGTAGCTGGCGAGGGCCTGGTAGTCGGCGTTGAGTTGGGTCATGGCAGGTGGGGTTGGGTCAGGTATTCAATGTCAGGCAATGCGCAGGCCAGCCAGCGTGGGGTCGTCTGGCGGGTAACGCAGATCCAGGGCCTTGAGCGTGTCGCGCACCAGGGTGGCGATCATCAGGTTGCGGTGGGTCTTTGAATCGGCGGGCACCACCGTCCATGGGGCCCAGGGCGTGCTGGTCGCACCAAGCAGATCTTCATAGGCCTTCTGGTAGTCGCCCCACTGCTGCCGCACTTCCACGTCGCCATGGCTGAATTTCCAGTGCTTGGAGGGGTCGTCGATCCGGGCCTGCAGGCGTTCGCGCTGCTCATCGAATCCGATGTGCAGCATGCACTTGAGAATGACCGTGCCTGTCTCGGCCAGCATGCGCTCGAAAGCGTTGATATGTTCAAAGCGCTGACGGGTCTGCTCCGGCGTGATCCAGCCATTGACCGGGGGGACCAGCACATCTTCATAGTGGCTGCGGTTGAAGACCATGATCTCGCCGGCGCCTGGCACGTGCTGGTGGATGCGCCACAGGTAGTCGTGCGCGCGTTCGGCCTCGGTCGGGGCCTTCCAGCCCATGGTGTGTACCCCCAGCGGGCTGGTGCGCGAGAACACACCGCGCACGGTGCCGTCCTTGCCCGACGTGTCGGTGCCTTGCAGCACCAGCAGCAGCTTGAAGCGCTTGTCGGCAAAGAACACTTCCTGCAACTGGTCGAGCTCTTCGGCCAGAACCTCGACAGCGGCCTTGTCTTCCGCCTTGTTGCCGTTGGAATAAGGTTTGGCGCCGGTGTCGAATGCCTTGAGATCGACGCCTTTTCCATTGCGCGCGACCGGTACCTGCCAGTCGGACCAAGGGGTGCCCTTGGAGGCCTGAATGGCGGCCGCCGGAAAAGGCAGCGAAATCTCGCTCGAGCTGGGCATGCAGTGCTCCGGTAGGCCACGGGCGCGATGAGCCGGGCAACGGGTGGACGGGGTTGGTTGACGTTTACGTAAACGTCAATTGTGAATCTTACTCCAGCACTTTGTCAAAGACCATGGTGTTGACCCTTGGTCGGGGGCTTCCAGCCGCCGTGTTATGAGGCGGCGAGCCCAGTCAGGGATTGTGGAGGCCGGGGCATGGAAATACCCTAAGGAGTATAAAATTGCAGGTCCTTTGTCCCTGTCACCATCCGATCCCGCCTGGCCGGGATGGAGCCCTATGGAGCCCATACATGACCATCGTCCGAGATGCTGAGCGCAAACGTTCACTGATTCTGCGTCTCAAGCGCGCAGAAGGCCAGGTGCGGGGCATTCAGAAGCTCATCGAGACCGAGGCCGACTGCGAAAAAGTGGCCCAGCAGCTGGCCGCGGTGCGCAAGGCCCTCGACAAATCCTTTTTTGCGCTGGTGGGCTGCGTGATCGCTGAAGGGAGCGTGCCGGCCGACGACGTCGCCGACATGCTGTCGAAGTACTCCTGAAAGGTCTGCCGTGAAACCGATTCAACTCTTTGATCCCGCCTCCAGCACCTACACCTATGTGCTGTTTGACCAGACTTCCCGCAATGCCGTCATCATCGACCCGGTGGACGAGCAGCTTGAGCGCGATCTGGCCACCCTGCGCGAATACGGACTCAAGCTGGTATGGGCGGTGGAAACCCATGCCCACGCCGATCACATCACCAGCGCGGGCAAACTGGCTGAACTGGCGGGTGCACGCACCGCCGCACCGCAAGGCTGTGGCATCGGCACTGCCGGGGTGCAACTCCAGCATGGTGACAGCCTGCCCTTTGGCAGCGAGACGCTGAAGGCCCTGCACACACCGGGGCACACGGCGGGCAGCATGAGTTTTGTGTGGCGGGACCAAGTGTTCACGGGCGACACGCTGCTGATCAACGGCTGTGGTCGAACCGACTTTCAGTCGGGCAGTGCCTCAGACCTGTACCACAGCCTGACCGAGGTGTTGTTCGCCTTGCCCGACGACACCACCGTCTGGCCAGGCCACGATTACCAGGGGCGCAGCCACTCCACCATCGGGCAGGAAAAGTCCGGCAATCCGCGCATTGCCGGCAAGAGCGAGGCCGAGTTCGTGGCCATCATGGCGGCGCTGGACCTGCCCAAGCCGAAGCGCATCGATGAAGCGGTGCCGGCCAACCTCACCTCGGGCATCCGGCACGACCTGGATGGCGCCTTGCTCCTGCAACCGCGCCCGGTGCAGGCGGGATACGCAGGGGATGTGTCGCCTCAACTGGCCTGGCAATGGGTGCAGGACGGGGAGGCGGTTCTGGTGGACGTTCGCACGGACGCCGAGCGCGAATGGGTCGGTTTTGTGCCAGGTGCACTGGCGGTGGCATGGAAGCAGTGGCCCGGCATGGCCATGAATCCGGCATTTGACGAGGGTGTCCGCCAGGCGGGAGCAGACGGCAAGAAGCTGGTGATGCTGTGCCGCAGCGGTGTCCGGTCCATTGCTGCCGCCAAGCGCGCGACCGATCTGGGCCTGGAGGCCTACAACATTCTCGAGGGATTTGAGGGCGATCCCGACGCCCAGGCGCAACGCGGCCACCGTGGGGGCTGGAAGCGCCAAGGCCTGCCCTGGCGCCAGAACTGATCACCGCCGTCCCGTTGCAAGCCCCGTATATCGGCGGCTATACATCAAACTTGAGTAGAAAGAGTAACAACCCCTGTCAAACATGACAGGGGTCACGGTCATATTGCCCAATTTCTTCTTTCAATGGGGTTTTCCATCCTTTTAGGAGAACACCATGGAAGCGTTGGGGCAAGTTGAATCCACCAAATCTCGCGATCCCGGCCTGTCGGCCACCTTGCAAGCAAGAATCGAGCGGGAATTCATGCCCCGCTGGAAGGGCACTTGGGGCGGCAAGTTCGTTCTGCACGGACGAGCGCCCGGGCCCAACGCCGTGCGGCTCGACGGCAATGACTATCTGGGTGTGACCGGGCACCCGGACATCGTCAAAGCCCAGGTCGATGCCATCACCAAAAGCAGCGAATTCGTCGTTCAGTCCGGTGTTTTTCTGCTTCACCAACATCCGTCCCGGGTGTTCGAGCAGACCCTGGCCGACTGGGTGGGCAAGGAGGACGCTTTCCTTTGTCAGTCCGGCTATTCAGCCAATGTGGGCCTGCTGCAGTCGATCGCGGACCCGCAGACCCCGGTCTACATCGACACCATGGCGCACACCTCGCTCTGGGAGGGTGCCCATGCAGCCCGGGCGCCGGCGCATGCCTTCCGCCACAACGACCCCGATCATCTCGACCGCATGATGAGCAAGAAGGGGCCGGGCGTGGTGGTGGTGGATTCGGTCTACAGCACCACCGGCGCCGTGTGCCCGTTGGAGGCCATGGTGGAGGTGGTCGAAAAGCACGGCAGCATGATCCTGGTCGATGAATCCCACTCACTGGGCACCCATGGCCCCGCGGGCGCGGGGCTCTGCGCCGAACTGGGGCTGACAGATCGCGTGCATTTCATTTCCGCGAGCCTGGCCAAGTCAGTGGCTGGGCGCGCCGGGTTTTTCACGGCGCCCGCCAGCATGCGCTATTTCATTCTGAGCTCAAGCTATCCGAACATTTTCAGTTCTTGCCTGCTGCCGTCGGAAATCGCCGGCCTCAAGGCCACGGTAGAAGTGCTGAAAGCGGCGGATGCGGCCCGCGAGCGCCTCAAGAGCGTGACGCGCCGGGTGCGGCAGTCGCTGTCTGATATGGGCTACCCGATCCACCAGGGCACCGAGCAGATCATTGCGCTGGAGGCCGGCACCGAGCCCGAAACCATGGCGCTTCGCGATGCGCTCGAAGAGCGGGGCGTGTTCGGTGCCATCTTCTGTGCACCGGCAACCAGCCGCAACCGCGCCCTGGTGCGCCTGACGCTGAACGCGGCACTCACTGAAGCCGAGCTGGAACACCTGGAAGCGGTGGCCAGAGAAATTGCACCCATCGTGAAGCCGTGGGACTGGATCATTGCGCGCCGGGCGAGGATGAGCGCGCAGAGCGCGACCCACGACGAGTGAAACAACGCCTCCAGGGGCACCGCCGGGCTGGCTTTGCCAGACGGCCAGTGCCGCCCCCCTTGAGGGGGTGACGCGAAACGAGGGTTACTCTTGCTCCGGCGCGAAATGCCTCTTCCAGAGATACCGTGGAGCCGGCTTTGCCGGGCCACTGGTATCGCCCCCTTGAGGGGGTGACGCGAAGCGGCGCGGGGGTGTTTCAATCGTCGCAAATGGTGCGTGAGCTCATGCCGCTCAGCACGTGCTGATAGCCATAGATGGGCTGGGGCAGCTCGTCGGCTTCCAGGGGGAAGGAGGCCGCCAGCAGCATGCTGTCGCTGCCCATGGGAATGGCCGGGGCTGTGCGCACGGGGCCGCGCAGGCCCAACTGCTGGTGCAGTTCGACGGCCGCCAGCAGGCGCCCGGCCCGCACGGCCCGCACCGTGTCAAAAGCCAGACCCGCCGTGGCCACGAGTTCTGCCAGATCCCCCAGGCTGGAGGCAACTTCCAGCTGCAACCACTGGCAGCGGCCCGTGGCGTCCAGGCCCAGCAAGCCGAAGGGCTGGCCCAACACGGCGTATTCGACCCAGTGCTGCTCGACATAGGCCTGCAGCGCCTGCGACACCGACGGTACCTGCAGGATCGACTGCTGGACCGGCTGCAGCGCGCCCCGCCACATCGCATTGACCCGGGCATGCGGCGCGTTTGACAGTCTGCGCAGCACGCTCATGAGCAGCCGGGTGATGTCGGGCGCCTGTTTGGGCACGAACTGGTCGATGAGCCCGTTGTTGAATGCCTGCACGGCGATCTGTTCGTCGGCCTGCCCGGTCAGCAGCACGCGGGAACCGGGCCAGTCCAGCAGGGTGTCCAGCACCTGAAGACCGTTGGTGCCGGGCATGGCGAAATCGATCACACAGGTTTTCGCCAGACTGTACCGGGAAGTGTTGTTGGCCCAGTACCGAAGCACTTGAGGGATCAGCGGCTGACCCTGTCGCCAGCGATCGATCATCTGCAGCTGGAGGTTGGCGTCGGCTTCCCAGCGGGCGGGCTCCTGGCGCATGCGATCGCTGAAGCCCGAAGGGCGGGAGAACAGCTCGATCTGCCAGTTCGCGGGCACCACCATGCCCAGCATGTCGAGGTAGTCGGGGTCGTCGTCGAGGAACAGGATGCTTCCCGGACGCTGAAAGAGTGAAAGTGTCAGTGCCATCGCAGTGTCAATCGGGTGTGTCGGTAAGGGCGCGCGGAATCTGCGTGAGTGGCAGATCGATCATGAAGACGGCTCCTCGCGATATTTCGGAGTGCACGCTGAGCGTGCCGCGTGCGGACTCAACGACGTTCTTGCAGAAAGTGAGCCCGAGCCCGCTGCCAGCGCCGGACTGGGTCGAGTAGAACGGCTCGAAAATCCGCTGTTGCAGGTCGTGCGGGATGCCGACACCTTCGTCGGACACCGCGATGCGCCCTTTGCCATGGTGAATGCCCACGTCGACCCTCAGGTCGCCGGGGCTGGGTGCGCTGCTGGCAGAAGCCAGCGAGTGCAGTGCGTTCTTGATCAGATTGGACAACACCTGGCCAAACAGCGGGCGCGAACCCTGGAAGCAGAAATCCTGCTGAATGTGCACACGCACACAATCACGCTCGCGTGTCGATCGGTAGGGAAACTGATTCACCGTGTCCTGCACCACCTCGGCGGCCCTGATGAGCGTCTGGTTGCGCGGCAGCCTGAAGAGCTGGGCATTGGAGATCTGCGTGTCGATCTGCTGGTTCATGCTGCGCACCAGGCTCTGCAACCGGCCGGAAAGTTCTTCGATGCGCTTGCGTTTGCTTTCAGGCACATCGTGCTGAACCAGGTTGCGCATCACGTCGCCGAGCAGGTTGACGGTGGCCAGCGGCGTGCGCAGTTCGTGCGCCATCACACCCATGGTGCTCAGCGTGTTGAGCATGCGGGTCCTGCGCAGGTTGGCACTGGAGAACCCCAGCATGAGCCCCATGATCCAGGCAAAGCCGATCACCACAACGGCCACGCCGGGGGTGCTGAATTCTGGCGGGTGGCCTTGCATCGCGTGCGCGACCAGATAGCCCGCAGGCAAGCCGGCAATCAGGCCCAGCGTGGCCAGACGCCAGTCGGTGGCGTGGTAGTAGATCAGGATCATGGCCGTCATGCTGGCCAGCCAGGCGGCGTTGCCCCCGTTCATGGCGTACATCCAGCTGAAAAACCACGGAAGCTGTATCCAGGTGGCGGCACCGAAGTAGCGACCGCTGCTGTGCGACATGGGGTCCCGCAGCATCTCCGGCATCACATACATGATCGAAAGCAGCGCCATCAGCGCCCGTACCGCGAAGTTTTCGTAGGGCTGGGGAATCAGGAGCCCCCAGACGATCGCGATGATGATGTGTCCAAAAAAGGTAAAAAAACCGATCCAGATCAATCGGTAGCGCGATGGATGCAAAATAGCCTCCAGCGGGGCATGGACAATCTCGTCCTGCATCCCTCGCCAGAGGCGAGCTTTTGCACTGTGGAACCACAATCGGTCCAGACGCACTATGAATTCCTTCCGTTGGGGAGCCATGACCGCCAGATGCGACCGAAACGTATTGTCACAGTTGAAGGCTTTTCCTGATCATGACCATGACCTTACCTGTCAACTTTGACAGTGTCGGCCTGGACGCTGTCCTGGCCGACTGGGTTTGCGCGCTGCACGACCAGGGTGTTGAAGCGGTATTGGTACTGGGCCCGGACCCCATGGGCGGACGCGACGACCGACAAGTGCTGGCCATCCACCCGCCCCGCTTGCTGGGGGCCGCACAGGCGCTGGCCGACAGCCGGGATTTTGGGGCCAGTTGGCGCGACAGTGACGC
This sequence comes from Betaproteobacteria bacterium HGW-Betaproteobacteria-16, assembly GCA_002840835.1. Lineage (GTDB taxonomy): Bacteria > Pseudomonadota > Gammaproteobacteria > Burkholderiales > Burkholderiaceae_C > Hydrogenophaga. Next base: position 26,402 of record PHCQ01000019.1, read on the forward strand.
ACCTCTGGTCGCCTGGCAGGACATTTCAAAGTCTTCGATGGACAGCGGCAGTCGTTGGCGTCGGCTGTGGCTGGCGCACGGCCACCAGACCCTGGTTCGTGTGGCCTTCAGCCTGCCTGCAGGGCGCGCCTTCGAATGTTTCATGTTCAGCCCAAAGTCCTTTGCAGATCGTTCGGAAGCGGCGGTGCTGGCCTGGTCGGCCTTCAATATCTGGCCCATGCTCAAGCGCTCGATCGCCGAGCAGCGTGTCACGCTGAGTCCTCGCGAGCAGGAAAGCCTGCACCTGGCATTTGAAGGACTGACTGCCCGCGAAACAGCGCAACGCATGGACTGTTCCGAACGCACGGTGAACTACCACCTCTCGAACGCCATGGCCAAATTGCAGACCGACAACAAGCTCGCGGCGGTGCAGCGAGCCTGCTGGATCGGCGTGTTCTGACGCGAAACCGCCGGTTCATCCTACCTCTGTTGCGCTGCGGCATTGCAGGTGGAGTCTCATGGTCATAATGCGGCCATGACTTTTTTGGCCCTGGACGTTGGGAACACTCGCCTGAAATGGGCGCTCTACGATGCACCACGTGTGGGTGCCAGGCTGCTGGCGCATGGGGCCCAGTTCCTGGAAAACATTGAAAAACTCTCGGAAGGCGACTGGGCCGACCTGCCGTCTCCGACTTGGGTGATGGGCTGTGTGGTGGCCGGTGACGCGGTCAAGCGCCGCGTCGAAGAGCAACTGGAGCTGTGGGATGTGGTGCCGAGCTGGGTGGTTTCCAGCAGCGAGGAAGCGGGGGTCGTCAATGGTTACGACCATCCCGCACGCCTGGGCACCGATCGCTGGGTCGCCATGATCGGCGCGCGCCAGCGGTTGTTGTCTCAAGGGCCTGCCAGACCCTGCGTGGTCGTGATGGTGGGCACGGCGGTCACGGTCGAGGCGATCGACGTCGACGGCCGTTTCCTCGGGGGCATCATCCTGCCTGGGCACGGGATCATGTTGCGTGCATTGGAGTCAGGCACCGCAGGCCTGCACGTGCCCACAGGCGAGGTGCGCGATTTTCCGACCAACACCAGCGATGCCCTCACCAGCGGGGGCACCTTTGCGATCGCCGGTGCGGTTCAGCGCATGGTTGAAAACCTGCAGAAGCACAGCGGCTATGCGCCGGTCTGCTACATGACCGGTGGCGCGGGCTGGAAGATGGCGCCGAGCATGTCCACGCCAGTTGAGCTGGTGGAAAGCCTGATCTTTGACGGCCTGCTGGAGATCGCGGACAGAAGATTGGGATAACCCCCCGCGCCGCCTGCGGCGTCACCCCCCAAGGGGGGCGATGCGAGAGGCCCGGCAAAGCCGGTTCCTCCGCATCCCTGGATGAAAACCCTCTCGCCGGAGCATGTGTCTGAGCCAGTGATACCGAAGATCCAGGCGACGCGGGGTCAATCTCCTCCCCAAGGCAGCATCAAGGTCAAAGTCAGCAGGCGGCGGAACTCCGGTTCGAATTCATCGATGATTTTTTGCGGATCGGGGCACAGCGTGGTGTCGGCGATCACGCCAAACTGAACCCCCCCGCCGTAGCTCAGGATCGACACGCCCAGCCCCACGGTGCCGGATTGCGGCACCCAGAACATCGTCTGCTCCAGCGTGGACCCGCAAACCTTGAGTTTCTCGCTCGGCCCGGGCACGTTGGTCATGACGGCCGTGGTCTTGCGCCCGAACAGGCTGAGCAGGGCGTCTTGCGCCGGCTTGATCAGCAGGCCAGCGACCGACAGCAGCCCGAAGGTCAATAGAGGCTGGAGGCTGCCCTTGAGGCTGGTCATGCGGGCGCGAACCGCCAGCGCGCGTTCGATGGGGTTGTCCAGGCCAATCGGCAGCACCAATGGCACAAGACCAAACCGGTTGCCCAGTTTCCATGCGTCGGACATGGGCCGCAGATTGATCGGCACCATGGCTCGAATCTCCTGCCCTCGGGGGTCATCGCCCTGGTGCCGCAGGTAGGCGCCAATGGCGCCGGCCACGCAGCTCAACAGCACATCGTTGATGGAGCACTTCAATGCCTTGCTGATCGCCTTCACCTCGTCGAGCGGGAGGGGTTCGCACCAGGCGACCCGCTTTTGCTGGCCGGGCTGGCCTTTGAGCCGGGTAGGGGAGTCGTCGGGCATGAGGGCCAGCGCGGCCAGATCGCTGGCCAGTTGCCCGCCAATGCGCGCGATATCCATGGCCTGGCCCAAGGTGTCGCTCAGGCCCTGTTGCGGCGAGGCGAGCATGGACAGCGATTTTGCAGCGCCGCCACCGGCCACTTCCAGTGCGCGCGCGGTCAGGTCGCCCAAAGGACGGATCAACGAATCGGCCACCCAGTCTTCTGCCGCTTCCATGCCCGCTCGGGCGGTCTTGCGTGATTTGCGTTGGGGCGGGGGCGCGCCACCGTCGACCAGACTCATCATCACGCTGATGAGCGCGATCCCGTCGGCGATGCAGTGGTGGATGCGTGCAACCAGTGCGGAGCCTCCCTGGTAATGTTCAACGAGCTCGAACTGCCACAGCGGATGATCGTGATCGAGTGGCTGCATGGTCAGGTGCGCCACGCGGGCTTGCAGGGCCGCCTGTTCGCTCTGCCCTTTCTGGCGTTCGAGCGGGCGTGCAAGCACATGCCTTTCGAGCCGGAAGTCCGGATCGTCCGCCCAGTGGGCGCCCGTTGCATCCTGGCGGGCGATCTGCACAAACCGGCGGTAGGGCAACAGGCGCTCGCGCACGCGTTCGCTCAGGGCGGCCAGCGTGATGCCCGGTCGCAGTACCCAGACCCCGACAATCATCATCAGGTTGGACGACGAGTCCATGCGCAACCAGGCCGTGTCGACCTTGCTCATGCGTTCCCCTTCAAGTCCCAGGCTGTTGGCAAGCGACGGTCTGGCTTGAGGTGCCCGGGTCTTGGTTGCCGGGGCGTCTCTCTGCGGAACGGATGCCCTCTTTCGACGGGGCAAGGGAGCGGCCGCAGCTGGCGTGGCGGGGTGAGCAGCTGGGCGGCGAACGCGCTGAACCATGGTGTCTCCTGCGGCCCTGTGCCCGCCCGATCGGCGCGATCGCGTGCGGCTGGGGCGGGTTGTTGTTGTGAGAGTTTCGCCTCTATTCTGCCGTCAGGTCAGCACGTAAGATACCGGGCGAACCCCACGGAGATCGTCAACACGTTCTTTGGCCGACATTGTCCGGGCACTTGTCCGATCTCATCACGGTGACCCTGCGGGGCGCACTGACCCGCCTTCACTGACGCCGATCCATTCCAACAGGAGACCTTCATGTCCGATCTCAAAGCCCGCTTCGAAGCCGCCGTTGCCAACTCCAAGAACCTCAGTGAGCGCCCCGACAATGCCACGCTGCTGAAGATCTACGCGCTCTACAAACAGGCGACCGCTGGCGACAATGCCGACAAGAAGCCCGGCTTCGGTGACATGGTGGGGCGGGCCAAGTGGGATGCCTGGAACGGACTCAAGGGCGTGTCCAGTGACGACGCCATGCAGCAGTACGTGGACCTGATCGAGAGCCTCAGCTGATCGTCCGAATCAGGTAACGCATTCCTGCACAAAGGGCCACCGAGACCATCTCAGGTGGCCTTTTTCTTGGGGGCCGCCTTTTTGGCGGCAGGTTTCTTCGCTGCCAGCAGGGCGTCGAGGTTCTTCACGATCTCGTCCTCGATCCGGTCCTTGAACGCCCCCAGCAGGAAGCCCAGCCGGGCATCCAGTTCGAAGTGATCGTTCGACACCTTGAGCGTGCCGGTGACGCCGGAGCGCGTGAACTGCACCTCGTCGCAGGTGTCGCTTTCTTCGTAGGTGCAGCTCATGTCGAATTGATCTTCGGCCTGTTCGGCCCATTGCCAGGCCACCTTGCGGGCGCCGGTGAGGCCAAGGTGGTGGTTGCGCCGGATGTGGATGTCTGCCATGGATGCGTCCTGTTTGGCTGGTTCAGTGGTGGGGGGTTGGGTGCGTGGCCGCGGTCTTCAGTGCCGCTGCGGCCATGCGCCTGAGCTGTTCGTGCCGCTCATCCATCGGTTGTTTGCTCAGCTCGCGAACCGCATCGTAAAACCGCGCGAAGTCGCTTCCCTCGCGTTCGAACAACGCCTCGAATCCGGGCACCAGTTCGTCGTAGGCGGCCTGGGTGGCGAACATCGCGTTGTTGGCGCGTGCGACCCAGGCGTCGTAGCCGGGGTAGCCGCCCCAGCGTTGCCTGGCGGCTTCGTATTCCTGACGAAAGAGCGACATGGCCGCCATTTTCTGCCGAAGTTTGGCCGCGTCGTCCAGCGTCGGATCCGTGTAGATGGTCTGCAGCCGCGCGCGTGCTGCGAGGGTCAGGGCGCGAAACTCACGGCGGCGGGCATCAAAGGTGGCGTACGCGGCCTTCGCCTGATCGCCGGCCTGCTGCGACAGCCAGCGCGCGCCACCCAGCCTTTCCACCGCAGTGGCGAACGACTCGTTGAACATGGTGTCGTTCTTTGCATACACCACCTGATGGGCCAGCTCATGAAACACAATGCGGGCCAGCTCACCTTCCGGGTAGCCAATGAAGGTGTTGAGCAAGGGGTCGCCACCGGCCCAGTTCATCCAGCCCAGGGTGGAATACGCCGGAACAGGGTAGATGGCCACATCCAGCTCGCGGGGCAGGCTGTCGGCAAAGGCCCGGGCATCGGCCTCGCTGTAATAGCCCCGGTAGCCCACACAGCCCACCACGGGAAAGCACCAGTTGTTCAGGGTGAGTTCCAGCGCAGGCGCTGCAACCACGTTGTAGACGGCGGCACGGCGTTGCAGGTCGGCGTAGCGTCGGTAGCTGGCGTTGTCGGGCAGGGCCAGCACATTGGCCGCAAAGTCCCGGATGCGTTGTGCGGTGGCCAGGCGGGTCTTGAGTGCTGCGGGCGTCTGTTCGTCTTCAATCCAGGTCTGCACCGGGCGGGCCGCCCGCATCAGCTGCAGATGACCTGTGACCGACTGCCAGTAGTAGCCCACGCCGGTGGTGGGGCTGGCGCAGCCCCCCAGGCTGGCGCTGAGCAACATGGCGGCCAGCACCCTGGGCACGATCATCAGGCAGACTCCGTGAGCGGTTGGACGTCGACCGCGCAGTCGTAGAACACCGGTCCACGGCCCAGGTCGGTGAGGCGCTGGCTGGTGACCTCGTTCACATTGGTGCCGAAGGCGCCGAGCTTGCGCCACCAGATGCCCAGGCCATTGACCACGCCCGGGCGCGCCCGGCGCGACACCTCGGCCTTGCAGCGGTATTCGCCCCGGTCGTTGAAGATGCGCACCATGGTGCCAGACGCGATGCCGCGGGCCAGGGCGTCGTCGGCGTGCATTTCCAGCACGGGTTCGCCTTCGATGTCGCGCAGGCTCGTCACATTCACGAAGCTGGAGTTGAGGAAGTTGCGCGCCGGGGGCGAGATCATGGCCAGGGGGTACGAATCACCGGCAGCTGGCGATTCATAGTTGGGCAGATGGTCCGGCAGGCCATCCAGGCCCTGGGCTGCCAGGCGTTCACTGAAGAATTCGCAACGTCCGGACGGGGTGGGGAAATGGCCCTGCGCGAAAGGCGCATCAGGCACCGGCAGCGTGGCAAAGCCGGTCTGGAGCAACTGGTCGAAGTCGACCGCATCGCCGAACGCGGTGCGGCACAACGTGAGGTCGTCCTCTTCGAAGCAGGGGTCGTCAAAACCCATGCGCCGTGCCAGGGCGCGGAAGATGTCGGTGTTGGTGCGGGCTTCGCCCAGCGGCTCGATGGCCGGCCGATTGAGGAGCACGTCGGTGTGGCCGTAGCTGGCGTGGATGTCCCAGTGTTCAAGCTGCGTGGTGGCCGGCAGGATGTAGTCGGCGTGGTCGGCGGTGTCGGTCTTGAAGTGTTCGAGCACCACGGTGAACAGGTCTTCGCGGGCAAAACCCTGGACGACCTTGGTTGATTCAGGCGCCACCGCCACCGGGTTGCTGTTGTAGACGATCAGGGCTTCGATCTTGTGGCCGAAGGTGGGCGAGGCTTCGCGCAGCAGATCGTCGCCGATGGTGCTCATGTTGATGGTGCGCGGGGTGCGACCGGCCAGCAGATCGGGGCGCTGCAGCGCCGCGCGCCGGATCGGGAAAAACCCGGAAGACGACAGCAGCAGGCCGCCCGCGCGGTGGCGCCAGGCGCCCACCAGGGCCGGCAGGCAGGCGATGGCGCGCACGGCGTTGCCGCCACCGCGCACGCGCTGCATGCCGTAGTTCAGGCGAATGGCCGCCGGCCGGCTCGTGCCGTAGGCCTGGGCAAGATCCTTGATCTGCTGTTCAGGCACACCGCAGACCTCGGCCGCTCGCTTTGGCGGCCACTTCAGGGCGCGTTCGCGCAGTTGCTCCCAGCCCAGGGTGTGGCGGCTGATGTAGTCGTGGTCCAGCCAGTCGTGGGTTATGAGTTCGTGCATCACAGCCAGCGCCAGGGCCGCATCGGTGCCAGGGCGCAGGGCGATGTGCTCGTGGCACTTGTCGGCGGTTTCGCTGCGGCGCGGGTCGATGCAGATCAATCGTGCGCCATTGCGCTTGGCCTGCTGTGCGTGGCGCCAGAAGTGCAGGTTGCTGGCGATCGAGTTGCTGCCCCAGATCAGGATCAGGCCGGCCTCGGCGAAATGCTCCACCTTCATGCCGACCTTGCCACCGAGGGTGTGCACCAGGCCTTCGCCGCCGGCATTGGCGCAGATGGTGCGGTCCAGCAACGAAGCGCCCAGGCGGTGAAAGAAGCGCGCCGCCATGCCTTCGCCCTGCACCTGGCCCATGGTGCCGGCGTAGCTGTAGGGCTGAATGGCTTCAGGGTTCCGCGCCGCAATGGCCTGAAGTTTGGAGGCGATGTCGCTCAGTGCGGTGTCCCAGTCCACCCGTTCGAACTGGCCGCTGCCCTTGGCGCCAGCGCGGCGCAAGGGGTGCAACAGGCGCTCAGGGTGGTAGGTGCGTTCGGTGTAGCGCGAAACCTTGGTGCACAGCGCACCATCGGTGTGGGCGTGTTCGGCGTTGCCCTGCACGCGGACGGCCACGCCGTTCTCCACGGTGGTGATCAGGGCGCAGGTGTCGGGGCAATCGTGGGGGCAGGCGCCACGGACGGCGAGGGTGTTCATGGTGGACGTCGGATCGTTGTCGCCGGAGGTCGGGAGAGTGGGGTGGCTCGCGGTTCTTATGTTATATGCTGCATAGGAAACGCCCTTGCGGCGCCCACGATTCAAAAGCTGGAAAACAGCATATCAGGAGAATGCCATGCAGCGTCGTCAAGCGCTTTCCACGGTGTGCAAGCTGGTCGGATCATCTGCGCTGGGCGCGTGGACAGGGGCGGCGATGGCCCAGAGTTCGGGTGTGAGCGACAACCGCATCCTGCTCGGGCAGTCGGCCCCGTTTTCGGGGGCGGCGGAGCAGCTCGGCCTGCAGTTTTATCTGGGTGCCCAGCTCTACTTTGAAGCCCTCAATGCCAAAGGCGGCGTCAATGGGCGAAACATTGAAATCAAGCGGCTGGACGATGGGTACGAGCCGGAGCGCTGCGTGGCCAATACCCGTCAGTTGATTGACGAGGGGGTGTTCGCGCTCTTTGGCTACATCGGCACGCCCACGGGTGTGGTCGCGCTGCCACTGGCCACCGAAGCCAAGGTGCCGTTTTTTGCACCGTTCACCGGCGCCGAGGCGCTTCGAACGCCGTTCAACCGCTATGCGATTCACGTGCGTGCGTCCTACTTTGATGAAACCGCCGCCATCGTCCGCCAGACCACATCGACCGGCATCAAGAAGATCGCTGTCTTCTACCAGAATGACGCATACGGCAAGGCGGGTCTGGAGGGCGTGACCCGTGCCCTGAAGGAGCTGAATTCGGCACCCGTGTCCACGGGCACGGTCGAGCGCAATACCACCGATGTCGAAAAGGCGGTGAACGACATCATGGCCCAGCGTCCCGAGTCCATTGTGCAGATCAGCGCCTACAAGTCCTGCGCGGCGTTCATCCGCCTGGCCCGCAAGCGCGGATTTGTGGGCAATTTCTACAACGTGTCATTTGTGGGCACACAGGCCTTGCTCGACGAACTGGGCGCCGACGCCAGGGGTGTGGTGGTCAGTCAGGTCATGCCATTTCCCTACGCGCCGATTTCGCCCATTGCCGGTGAGTACCTGGCCGCGCAGAAGGCCAAGACCGGGCAATCACCCAATTACTCCAGCATGGAGGGGTTTGTGGCGGCCAAGGTGTTCACGGAAGGTGTGCGCCGGGCCGGCCGCAACCTGAACCGGGAAGGCTTCATTGCCGCGGTGCAAAGCATCCGCAACCTGGACCTCGGTGGTTTCCCTGTCGACTTTGGCCCCAACAAGCACACCGGGTCCAAGTTCGTGGATCTGACGCTGCTGACCGCCGATGGCCGGATTCGGCGCTGAGGGCCGCTGACACGCCCCAGGGATTGAGGGGTTGTCGCCGATGGGGCGGCAGTTCGGCGGTCTGGTTGGGTACCATGGGTGATTCTTCATTGCAACTGGCGCTGGTGTGCCGGGAGACCCCATGCAACTCATTGACTCCATCCTGACCCAGGCCGCTTCCATCGCGGCCGTTCGACGTGACATTCACGCCCACCCAGAACTCTGTTTTCAGGAGGTACGCACCGCCGATGTGGTGGCCAGCAAGCTGACCGAATGGGGTATCGAGGTGCATCGAGGTCTGGGCACCACCGGTCTGGTGGGCGTGGTGCACGGCCGCGACGGCGGTGCCTGCGGCCGGGCCATTGGCCTGCGTGCCGACATGGATGCCTTGCCCATGCAGGAGCACAACACCTTCGCCCATGCCAGCCAGCATGCCGGCAAGATGCACGCCTGTGGCCATGATGGTCACACCGCCATGCTGCTGGCCGCCGCACAGCACTTCGCCAAGCACCGCAACTTCGATGGCACGGTCTACCTGATCTTCCAGCCGGCCGAAGAGGGCGGCGGCGGTGCCCGCGAAATGATCAAGGACGGCCTGTTCGACAAGTTCCCGGTGGAGGCGGTGTTTGGCATGCACAACTGGCCCGGCCTGCCGGTGGGCACTTTTGCGGCGAGTCCGGGCCCGGTCATGGCGTCGAGCAACGAGTTCCACATCGTGATCCGCGGCAAGGGCGCGCATGCCGCGTTGCCACACAACGGCATCGACCCGATCCCGGTGGCATGCCAGATGGTGCAGGCCTTCCAGACCATCATCACGCGCAACAAGAAGCCGGTGGATGCCGGCGTGATCTCGGTGACCATGATCCACACCGGTGAGGCCACCAATGTGGTGCCCGATAGCTGCGAGATCCAGGGCACGGTGCGCACCTTCACTTACGAGGTGCTGGACCTGATTGAGAAGCGCATGAAAGAAATCGCCGAGCACACCTGTGCTGCCTTCGACGCCACGGTGGAGTTCCAGTTCAAGCGCAACTACCCGCCCACCATCAACCACGCGGTGGAAACCGCGTTTGCACGCGAGGTGATGGCTGAGATCGTGGGCGCCGACAAGGTGGTTGACCAGGAACCCACCATGGGCGCCGAGGATTTCGCCTACATGCTGCAGGCGCGGCCTGGCTGCTATGCCTTCATTGCCAACGGCGATGGTGCGCACCGCGAAATGGGACACGGCGAGGGACCTTGCATGCTGCACAACCCGAGCTACGACTTCAACGACGATCTGATCCCCCTGGGCGCCACCTTCTGGGTGCGCCTGAGCGAAAAGTGGTTGGGCCAACCACGTGCCGGTGGCGCTGCATGATGGATCTGCATCAAGCGTTCGCCGCTTCGTACGCACGCGCACGCGTGCAGTTCCTGGAAGGTGCTGCCACCGCCGGCATGGCCATCACCAGCCACAACCACCCCCTGGCCGGGCGCGACGGCGAGGTGCTGGCCATGGATGTGGCGCTGGACGGTTCGCCTGACGCCGAACGGCTGCTGGTGATCAGCAGCGCCTGCCATGGCGTGGAAGGGTACTGCGGCTCCGGCGTGCAGGTGTTCGCCGCACACGATGCCGAATGGCGGGAAAAGGCCCATGCGGCCGGCGTGGCGGTGCTCTACATCCACGCGTTGAACCCGCACGGATTTTCCTGGGTGCGCCGCGTGACCCATGAAAACGTCGACCTGAACCGCAATTTCCAGGACTTCGCCCAGCCCCTGCCGGTGAATCCCGCCTACGCAGAACTGCACTCCTTGCTGTTGCCGGACACCTGGCCCCCCAGCGAGGCGAACGAGGCAGCCATTGGCCGCTTCATTGCAGAGCGTGGACTTGACCAGTACCAGGCAGCGGTGTCGCAGGGGCAGCACGCCTTTGCCGACGGTCTGTTCTATGGTGGCACCGAGCCCACCTGGAGCAACGGTACCTTGCGCAAGGTGCTGCGCACCCACGGCGCCCGCGCTCGCCACATCGCCTGGATCGACCTGCACACAGGCCTGGGCGAGAGTGGTCTGGGCGAGCGCATTTTTGCCGGTGAGGACGATGCCCATGCCGTGGCCCGCGCTCGTGCCTGGTGGGACGGCGGCGGTCAGACGCCGGTCACCTCCATCTACGACGGCTCTTCCACCTCAGCCAGACTGACCGGCCTGATGTGGGGCGCGATGCCGCAGGAATGCCCGCAGGCCACGTACACCGGCATCGCCATGGAGTACGGCACGGTGCCCATCACCGAAGTGGTGAACGCCTTGCGCGCCGACCACTGGCTGCACATGCACCCGGATGCGCCTGAGGCATTGAGACGGGCGATCAAGCAGCAGATGATGGCCGCCTTCTACGTGGACACGGACGAATGGCGCGCCCAGATCATCACCCAGGCCCGCCAGGCCATGTTCCAGGCAGTGGATGGCCTGGCAAGCAGCTGAGAGAGAACCAAGCTCTCCGGCGCGAAATGCCCCATCCAGAGATGCCGTGGAACCGGCTTTGCCGGGCCACTGGCGTCGCCCCCTCGAGGGGGTGACGCGCTGAAAGCGCGGCGCGGGGGTGGGCCAGTGCTTCCGGCGCGAGATGCCCCATCCAGAGATACCGTCGGGCCGGCTTTGCCGGACGACTGGTATCGCCCCCTTGAAGGGGGTGACGGGCGCAGCCCGGCGCGGGGGTTACTGCGCTCGCGCAGTCTCCAAATACAGCTGCTCCATTGCATCCATCGGTTCGATGGTGGCCGCCCTGTCCTGAAGCTCCGTGGCCGTGCTCAGTTGGCGTCTGCCTTCCAGCATGAGCAACCCTCTGGCGTGTTCGGTCAGGGTGATGGCGGAGTCCGGGTTGAGGCTGTGTGCCTGCTGGTACAAGGCAAGTCCCGCTTCTGCGGTCGCGCCGTAGGTGATCCGAGCGATCATGCGGCCCACCTTGTCGATCACTTCGGCGTGGAACGTTCCAAGGGCGAGATGGGCATCCGCGTGCTGCGGAGCCCGCTCGATGGTTTTTTCCAGCGCGCCCTTGATGCGTGCACCAAGCCCGTTGGCCAGCGCCTTGGCCACGCTGATGCCCTGGCTGTACCGCCCCAGCGCATAGGCTTGCCAGTACCAGGCGCCGGGGTTGTCGGGCTGGCGTGTCTGCAGCGCCTCCGCCCGCGCGGCGGCCTCCAGCAACAGCGCCTCCCGGCGCTGCTCACGCGGTTCGAGGTAGTTGGCGTAGATGCAGGTGGCCTTGTTGGCCAGGTTCATTCCCGCGTCACCCAGCAGCAGGCCCGCTTGTGTCGCGCGCTGGAATTCACCGTTGTGGAACAGCACCCAGGCTTGCAGCAGATCCGGATCGGCCGGCAACGGTTCGGCATCGCCCTTGTGAAGACGTTCCCAACAGTCGCTCAGCCGATCGGCGTCGAACCGGATCGGCAAGGGATGCGGGCAGTCGATCCAGTCGTTCATGGTGAGCAGTCCCTATTCAGGTGCCTGGTAGGCGCCTGTGAGCTGCAGAAGGTGCTGGCGCTGGCTCTTTTCCAGGTAGGGTGCCAGCAGGTTCAGCACATGGTGCGCGCCACGCAGCAGCGCCTGCTGGGCGTTATCGGGCTCAAGGGCGTTGCGTGGGTCGCGCACGTATTCGAAGCTCAGCCAGTAGGTCAGCACCACCACCATGCAGTTGGCCGTGGGTTCGACTTCCCGCGCGTCGATGTCCACCGCACCGCCGCGACTCATGCCCGCAAGCAATTGGCGGATGGCGCGTGTCTTGTTCTTCAGAACGGTCTGAAAGTGCATTTCCAGCATCCGGTTCTTGGAGAGCAAGTCGTTCAGGTCGCGGTAGAGAAACCGGTAGTTCCAGATGATCTCAAACAGGGAATGGAGGAAGAACCACGCGTCCTCCACGTTTCGAACGTTGTCGCTGGCACTGAGCAACTCGCCCAGGGCGCGTTCGTACCGTTCGAACAAGGTGTTGATGAGCTCGTCCTTGGCCGGATAGTGGTAATAGAGGTTGCCCGGGCTGATGCCGAGCTCGGCCGAGATCAGCGTGGTCGAGACATTGGGCTCGCCGAACCGGTTGAACAGTTCCAGCGTGACTTCCAGGATGCGTTCGGCGGTGCGCCTGGGGGCTTTTTTGGCCATTTCAGGTGCCGGCGGGTGAAGTGGTCAGGTGGTGCTGCAGTTCGTCCAGCGTGGCGTGCAGGCGTTCCATGGCCTGCATTGATGTTTCGCCGGGCATGTGCTTGTTCGGTGGCAGCAGATGCTTGCCCTTGGCCAGCGTGGCTTCCATGTCCAGCGTCACGCCATGCCGTTTCAGGGCGGGTGTCAGTTCATGTGCTCGGGTGCGCAGGGTGACTCGCGTCTGCTGGTAGGCATGCTCGGCCAGCTCGCGTCGCTGGCGGTAGCTGAAGGTGTTGGCAAAGAACAGCTCGGCGTCGCGCTGGTCGGGCTCGATCAGCACAATGTCGGTCTCCGGGTAGACCCGCTCGTAGTGCTTGAAACCCAGTTCCAGGCGCGAATGAATCATCGACCGGAAGGTCTGGCTCATCACGGTGGGCAGCCCGCCCTCGACCAGCGAGGGGATGCGGTGCCGCTGGCGGGCCAGCGGGTCTGAGTGAAACGGCACCAGCGGATTGAGGCACAGCAGCAGGTCCAGGCCCTCATCGAGCGCGACGGTGGCGTGAAGGGTTTTCTTCAGTGCGCCGTCGACATAGTGTTTGCCGTCGATCTGCACCGGCGGAAACAGGCCGGGCAGGGCGGCGCTGGCCTGCAGGGCACGCGAGATGGGCACATGGTCCCAGCCCGGGCGGCCAAATGGGGCGGCTTCACCGGTGTCAAGTTCGGTGGCCACGAGCGTGAGCCGTGCCCGGAGCTGGCGGAAGTCGTTGGTGCGCCCTTCGCGGGCAAACAGCTGTTCGATCTTGCGATGGATGTCTTCGTTGTCGAACACGCCTGTGGGCAGCGCGGCGCCCACGCGCTCGAAAGCATTGGCCAGTGGCTTGCGCTGCACACCCCAGGCCCACAGCGCGCTGCCCAGCAGACCCGGCAGGCACTGAACCCGGCCCCCGATCTCCTGCCAGGCGGGTTTCATCAGCCAGGACGGATCGAAGTTTTCTTCGGTGGGCAGGTCTTCGATGAAGGCTTCACAGAGCTGCCTGGGCGTCAGGCCGTTGGCCAGTCCGGCGGCGATGAAACCCCCGGCCGAGACGCCCACATAGTGATCGAGGTCGTTGAAGTCCAGTCCCTTCAGGCACTCGCTGAGTGCGCACAGGGCCCCGATTTCATAGATGGCACCGAGCGGCCCACCGCCCGCCAGCGCCAGCGCGATGCGGGGGCGGCGGGGTGAGGATGCCCGCCGCTTTTTGTCGCGACCGGCGCGGGCGCCGGGGATGGAACTCGGTGATCTCATGCGTTCGAGTGTAGACCGGGTCATTGCCGACAACTGCTGCATTGCAGCATCACGGGCAGACACAAAAAAGGGGCGTCAAACGCCCCTTTTCCGATCTTCCGGCGCAGCGCCATGCAAACGCTCAGGCCGCCTTCGCGCGGCTGGTCTTGCGTGCGGCGGGCTTGGCTGCGGCCTTGGCCGGTGCCTTGGCAGGTGCTGCCTTGCGGGGAGCGGCTTTTTTGGCTGCAGCAACTGGCTTGCCGCTGAGGCGTTGCACGTGCTGGCTAAGTTCGTCGATGCGGGCGATCAGGGCGTCGACGTCGCGGGCGGAGGGTACGCCCAGCTTGTTCAGAGCCTTGGCGACGCGCTCTTCAAACAGGTTCTCCAGCTTGTCCCACTGGCCGGTGGCCTTGGATGAAATCTCGGTGGCCATGTTGCTCATGCGGCTGGAGGCTTCGGAAATGCGTTCCTCTGCCACCGCCTGCGTCTTGCGCTGGATCGACAGGCCTTCCTTGACCAGCGATTCGAAAGCCTTGCCGCCTTCTTCCTGTGCCTTGGAGAAAGCGCCCAGGCCGGCCAGCCAGATCTGCTGTGCCGAGTCCTTGATGGCACCAGACAGAGGCGACGTGGACGCCGAAGCTTTGGACGATGCGCTGGTTTTCTGGACTTTCTTGACCATGGGATTCCTTTGTGAGGCAAACGGGTTGTGGATGGCTGGTGGAGCGCATGAGCGTCCCCCAGCGGGTCGATGGGACCAATGTAAGTGGGTCGGCGGGGGTCTGTGTAGGGGCTGGCAACTAAAGCCGGGCCACACGCGGGTTTGTGCGGAATGGGGAGGAAGCGCGGCTGGTGAAGAATGCGGGATCGTTTTCAATCGCACTTTCCCAAAGGAGACCTTCATGCACTACTTCGTCACCGGCGCCACCGGCTTCATCGGCAAGCGGCTTGTCAAGAAACTGCTGGAGCGCAAGGGGGCGGTGGTGCATTTCCTGATCCGCAAGGAAAGCGAAGGCAAGGTGGCGGATCTGCGCAGCTACTGGGGCGTGACGGCGGCGCGGGCCGTGCCCGTGTTTGGTGACCTCACAGCCAAGAAGCTGGGCGTGAGCGCCGATGCCTCCAAGGCATTGAAGGGCAAGATCGACCACTTCTACCACCTGGCCGCCGTGTACGACCTGGAGGCCGATGCCGACAGCCAGATCGCGGTCAACGTGGACGGCACGCGCAACACCGTGGATTTTGCCAAGGCGATTGGCGTGGGGCATTTTCATCATGTGTCGTCGATTGCAGCGGCCGGCCTGTACGAAGGCGTGTTCCGCGAAGACATGTTCGACGAAGCCGAGGGCCTGGATCATCCCTACTTCATGACCAAGCACGAGAGCGAAAAGATCGTGCGCCAGGAAAGCAAGCTGCCCTGGACCGTGTACCGCCCCGCTGCCGTGGTGGGCGACAGCAGCACCGGCGAGATGGACAAGATCGACGGGCCCTATTACTTCTTCAAGCTGATCCAGCGGTTGCGCCAGATCCTGCCGCCGTGGATGCCCAGCGTGGGCCTGGAAGGCGGGCGCATCAACATCGTGCCGGTGGACTTCGTGGTGGACGCACTCGACCACATCAGCCACCAGAAACGCAGCGGCGGCGCCTGCTTCCACCTGGTGGACCCGATGGGCTACCGCGTGGGCGACGTGCTGGACATCCTGAGCAAGGCCGCGCACGCGCCCAAGATGAACCTGTTCGTGAATGCCGCGCTGATGGGCTTCATTCCCAAGAGCGTGAAGAAGGGCCTGATGGCGCTGGCGCCCGTGCGCCGCGTTTACAAGGCCATCATGCAGGACCTCGGGCTGCCCGAGGACATGATGACCTTCGTCAACTACCCCACGCGCTTCGACTGCCGCGAAACGCTGGCCGCGCTCAAGGGCAGCGGCATCGCGTGCCCGAATTTCAAGGACTACGCCTGGCGGCTCTGGGACTACTGGGAGCGACACCTCGACCCCGACCTGCACATCGACCGCAGCCTCAAAGGCACGGTGGCAGGCAAGGTGGTGCTGGTCACCGGCGGCAGCTCGGGCATCGGTCTGGCAGCGGCCCACAAGTTCGCCGAGGCCGGCGCGGTCACCATCATCTGCGGACGCGACCAGGACAAGCTCGACGAGGCCTGCGCGGAAGCCAAGGACAAGGGCTACCAGTTCATCGCCTACCCGGCCGACATCGCCGACATGGCCGACGCCGACCGCTTCGTGAAGCTGCTGATCGACAACCACGGCGGCGTGGATTTCCTGATCAACAACGCCGGCCGATCCATCCGTCGCGCCATCGAAGGCAGCTACGACCGCTTCCACGATTTCGAACGCACCATGCAGCTCAACTACTTCGGCTGTCTGCGCGTGACCATGGGCCTGTTGCCGGGCATGGTGGCCAAGCGCAAGGGCCATGTGGTCAACATCAGCTCCATCGGCGTGCTCACCAACGCGCCGCGCTTCAGCGCCTACGTGGCCAGCAAGGCCGCGCTCGACGCCTGGACGCGCTGCGCGAGCAGCGAGTTCGCCGACCAGGGGATCAGCTTCACCACCATCAACATGCCGCTGGTGCGCACGCCCATGATCGCGCCCACGCAGATCTACAAAAACGTGCCCACGCTCGCCCCGGAAGAAGCCGCCGACATGATCGCGCAGGCCTGCATCTTCAAGCCGGTGCGCATCGCCACCCGCCTGGGGGTGACCGGCCAGGTGCTGCATGCGTTTGTGCCGCGCGTGGCGCAGATCGTGATGAACACCAGCTTCCGCATGTTCCCGGACTCGTCGGCGGCCAAAGGGGAAAAAGGCGCCAAGCCGCAGCTGTCTGCTGAAGCGGTGGCCATGCAGCAGATGATGCGCGGCATCCATTTCTGATCGCGGCGCATCGGGTGCGGCTGCCTGATGGGGTGTGCCGGAACGCGGGGTTCCTGCGTGCCGGGCACCCGAAATGGTGATTTCCGCCTCGCAGGGTGCGACTGTGTCGCGGACATGGCATGCCGGCAGGCGTATGATTCCGCGACCATGAACATCATCATCCTGGGCGCTGGCCGTGTGGGCGAGAGCGTCGCCGAGAGTCTGGTTTCAGAGCAGAACGACATCACCGTCATCGATCACGACCCTGCGCGGTTGCGGTTGCTGGAAGACCGGCTGGATCTGCGGGGCGTGGTGGGCAATGGCATTCAGCCTTCGGTGCTGCGCGAAGCCGGGGCCAAGGACGCCGACATGGTGATCGCCTGCGCAGCCAACGACGAAGCCAACCTGGTGGTCTGCAAGGTGGCGCACGACATCTTCAACGTGCCCAGCACCATCGCCCGCCTGCGCTCGCCCGAGTTTGTGGAGGGCGACGAGCTGCTGGGAAAGAACGGCTTTGCGGTGGACCACGTGATCTGCCCTGAAGAATCGGTCACGCGCTACATCCACCAGCTCATCAGCTACCCCGAAGCCCTGCAGGTACTGGAGTTTGCCGACGGCCGTGCCAGCCTGATCGCCATGCGAGCGGCCTATGGCGGTTCGCTGGTGGGACACACCATTGGCGAATTCCGCGAGCGATTCCCTCACGCCGAGATGCGCGTGGTGGCGCTGTACCGGCTCGAGACCGAGATGGAGGCCACCAAGACCACCCGTATCCTGGCGGGCGACGAGGTGTTCGTGCTGGCCGACACGCAGAAGATCCGCTACGTGCTCGGCGCCATCCACAACATCGACAAACCGGTGCAGCGCGTGATGATCACCGGTGGTGGCAAGGTGGGCCTGCGGCTGGCGCGCAGCCTGGTGGGCCAGTGTGAGGTGAAGATCATTGAGCGCGACAAGAAGCGCTGCGAGTACCTGGCCAGCCAGTTGCCTTCCAGCATGCTGATCCTCAGTGGCGACGGGGCCGACGAGGACCTGCTGCTGGAAGAGAACGTGGGCCAGATGGACCTGTTCCTCGCACTGACCAACGACGACGAAGACAACATCATGTCGGCCATGCTGGCCAAGCGGCTGGGTGCCGGGCGGGTCATGGCGCTCATCAACCGGCGTGCCTATGCCGACATGATGCAGGGCAGCACCATCGACATCGCCATCTCGCCTTCGCAGACCGTGATTGGCGAATTGCTCACCCACTTGCGCCGGGGCGACGTGGCGGCGGTGCACAGCCTGCGCCGGGGCGCGGCCGAGGCACTGGAAGGCATTGCGCGCGGCGATGTAAAAACCAGCAAGCTGGTGGGTCGCAAGGTGGAAGAGATCAAGCTGCCCAAGGGCGCGCGCATCGGCGCCATCGTTCGTGGTGAAGGACGCAAGTCAGAGGTGCTCATGCCCCACCACGACACGGTGATCGAAACCGATGACCACATCATCATGTTCATTCCGAACAAGCGCCTGGTGCGCGAGGTCGAGAAGCTGTTCCAGGTGAGCGCCACTTTCTTCGGCTGACCTGGTCAGGTTTTTCATGCCCTTGTTGCGAGTCTTCCCTGTGCTCGGGGTCATCGTGATGGTGTTTTCAGCCACCATGTGCGTGCCGCTGGCCGTGGCCTGGCTGATGCAGGACGGTGCGGTGCGTGCCTTTCCGCTCGCCATCGCCGCCACCTTCGCACTGGGCCTGGCGCTGCGCAGCGCCGTGTTCGTCGTGGGCCGCAATGTGGAGTTGCAGACGCGTGACGGCATCCTGCTGGTGGGGCTTGTCTGGACGCTGCTGCCGCTGTGCGCGAGTTTTCCCTTGCTGATCCACTTTGCCCAGGCCGGCACACACTTCAGCTTCACCGATGCCTACTTCGAGGCCATGTCGGGCCTGACCACCACCGGTGCCACGGTGCTCATCGGGCTGGACGCACTGCCCGGGTCGATCAATCTGTGGCGCTGTTTCCTGCAGTGGCTGGGCGGAATGGGCATTCTGGTGCTGGCGGTGGCGATCCTGCCGATGCTGGGCGTGGGCGGCAGCCAGGTGTTTCGCGCCGAAGCCACCGGCCCCATGAAGGAAGCGAAGCTCACACCCCGCATCACCGAGACCGCCAAGGGCCTGTGGAGCGTGTATTGCGGCCTGTCGCTGGCCTGCGTGCTGGCCTACTGGCTGGGTGGGATGTCGGCGCTGGACGCCTGGGCACACATGTTCACCACCATGAGCCTGGGAGGGCTGTCCACGCACGACAACAGTTTCGGGCACTTTGCGTCGCCTGTGCTGGAATGGGTCGCCATCGTGTTCATGCTGGTGGCCAGCGGCAACTTCGCCCTGTACTTCGTGGCGGTGGCCAAGCGCAGCCCTGCCCGCATCGTGCACGACCAGGAGTGGCGTGCCACCCAGGTGCTGCTGGTGGGTGGCAGTGTGTTCGTGGCAATCTTGCTGCTGGCCAGAGGGGTGATCAGCGATCCGCTGGACGCATTGCGCACCGCGCTGTTCAATGTGGTGTCCATCGGTTCCACCACAGGCTATGCCACCACGGACTACACCACCTGGCCGGTCTTCGCTCCACTTTTCATGATTCTGTTGTCGGGTATTGCCACCAGCGCGGGCTCCACCGGGGCCGGCATCAAGATGGCGCGCGTGCTGCTCCTGCTCAAGCAGGCGCGGCGCGAAATGTCGCGCAGCATTCACCCGCGCATGGTGCGACCGGTGATGCTCAGTGGCCATGCGGTGGACAACGGCACGCTGCTGTCGGTGCTGGGTTTCATGTTGCTCTATGGCGGCACCATCATCGGATTGACCATGGTGCTGTTGCTCTCCGACATGCCTTTCGACACGGCGTTCTCCGCCGTGGTGGCCAGCGTCAACAACATGGGTCCCGGCCTGGGGCCTGTAGGGCCGGCCGGCAATTTTCAAGGTCTGAGCGATTTTCAGACCTGGGTCTGCACCCTGGCCATGCTGCTCGGGCGACTGGAAATCCTTTCTTTTCTTGTGCTGTTCACCCCGGGGTTCTGGCGGCGTTGAGGCCGTCACTCCCCGGAAGAATCCTCCTCTTTCATGTACAGCCTGCTTCCGGTTCTGGCCATTTTTTCCCGCATCTTGCTGGCGTTCTCGCCGGCTTTTCTGGTGCCCCTTGTGTGGGCCTGGTTCCAGGACGCGCAACAACAGGTGATCGTCTGGGCTCTGGGATTCGGTTTCACCGCCGCCAGCGGGCTGGTCATCTGGCAGCTCACCCGCCATTACCGGCGCGAGCTCATGCCCAAGGACGGCTTTCTGCTGGTCAACCTGGTGTGGCTGCTGATGCCGGCCTACGCGGCCGCGCCGCTGATGTTCACCGTGCCGGACATCACCTGGACCAAGGCCTACTTCGAGTCCATGAGTGCGCTCACCGCCACCGGATCGACCGCGCTCTCAGGGCTTGATGCGCTGCCGCTGTCGGTCAACATCTGGCGCTGTTTCCTTCAGTTGCTGGGGGGGCTGGGCATCATGCTGCTGGTGGTGGCGGTGCTGCCTCTGCTGGGGCTGGGCGGTGTGCAGCTGTACCGAGCCGAGACGCCCGGGCCCATGAAGGACACCAAGTTCACGCCCCGCATTGCGGAAACGGCGCGCGGCCTGTGGGGCGTGTACGTGCTCTTTTCGGTGGCCTGCATGCTGGCTTACCGCTGGGCCGGCATGAGCTGGGCCGATGCCTTCATGCACATGTGCACCACCATGGGCCTGGGCGGCTTTTCTTCGCACGACGCCAGCTTCGGTTTCTGGAATTCGCCACAGATCGAGGCAGTGTCCACCGTGTTCATGACCCTGGCCGGCGTCAGCTTCATGCGCTATTTCATCGTGTTGCGCAGCCGCTCTCTCAAGCCCCTTACGGGTGACCGCGAAATCCGGACCTACGTGAGTGTGCTGCTGGCCTCGATCGCACTGGTGACCGTGCTGCTGATGGGCCATGGCGTGTACGACACCTGGCTTGAGGCCTTGCGCTCCAGTGCCTTTCATGTGGTGTCGCTGGCCACCACCACGGGCTATGCGTCCACCAACTACGCGGCCTGGCCGGTGTTCGCGCCGGTGCTGCTGATGTTCCTGGGTTGCTTCGTGTCGTGCGCCGGCTCCACGGGGGGTGGCATCAAGCTGGTGCGCATGGTGTTGCTGATCAAGCAGGCACGGCGCGAACTGGTGCGCATCATCCATCCTCGCGTGGTGAACCCGGTGACGCTGGGTGGCGCGGTCATGCCGATGTCGGTGATGACGGCTGTGCTGGGCTACATGCTGATCTATGGCGCCACGACCATGGGATTCACCATGCTCATGCTGTTCACCGGAGCGGACATCGTGACCGCGTTCTCAGCGGTGGTTGCCACTGTGAACAACATCGGTCCCGGTCTGGGCGAGGTGGGGCCGGTCAGCAATTTTGGTGTGCTGACCGATGTTCAGATCTGGGTACTGACCATCGCCATGCTGCTGGGACGGCTGGAGTTGCTGACGGTGCTGGTGCTGTTCACGGGGCACTTCTGGAGGAAGTAGAGCACTCCCCCCTGCGCCGCTGACGCGGCTTCCCCCCTCTCTGGCGCGCCTTTGGCGCTTGGAGGGGGGACGCACCCTGTGGCCCGGCGGAGCCGGTTCCACGGGTGCACTGGATGGGGCACTTCGCGCCGGAGGTTCTTCGGTACTCCCCCCTGCGCCGCTGACGCGGCTTCCCCCCTCTCTGGCGCGCCTTCGGCGCTGGGAGGGGGGACGGCAGCTTGGGCCGGCGGAGCCGTCCATTGCTGCCCCTGGATTGGGGCAGCTCGCGCCGGAGAGCGCTTGGTTCTTTTCCTGTTTTCTTTAACTGCGCGCCGGGATGTTCAGGCCGCGTTGCACGGCCGGTCTGGCTTCGAAGGATTCCAGCACGCGTTTCAGTTCCGGGAAGTCCTGGAAGCCCACCAGTTCACCTGCACCGTAGAAACCGACCAGGTTGCGGACCCAGGGCCAGGTGGCTATGTCGGCTATGGTGTAGTCGTCGCCCATGAGCCAGGTGCGGCCGGTCATGCGCTGGTTGAGGACGTTGAGCAAGCGTTTGCTCTCTGCCGCGTAGCGGTCGCGGGGGCGTTTGTCTTCAAAGTCTTTGCCGGCGAATTTGTGGAAGAAGCCGAGCTGGCCGAACATGGGGCCCACGCCGCCCATCTGGAACATCAGCCATTGCAGGGTCTCGTAGCGCTGTGCGGGGTCGGCAGGCAGGAACTGGCCGGTTTTTTCTGCGAGGTAGATCAGGATGGCGCCGGATTCGAACAGGGCCAGGGGCTGGCCGCCCGGGCCGTTGGGATCGAGGATGGCGGGGATCTTGTTGTTGGGGTTGAGTGACAGGAAGGCCGGTGAGGTCTGGTCGTTCTTCTCGAAGCTCACCAGGTGCGGCTCATAGGGCAGGCCGGTCTCTTCCAGCATGATGGATGCCTTCACTCCGTTTGGCGTGGGCAGTGAATAGAGTTGCAGCCGCTCCGGGTGCTGGGCGGGCCACTTTTGTGTGATCGGGAAAGCAGACAGATCGCTCATGGAAGCTCCTGGGTTTGAGGTGCGGCGCGTGCCGAGACGACCCCTATTGAACACCGGAGCGGATTGTCCCTTTGCAGGCAGGCCCATGCGAACTGGCGTAGCGGGTCACCGGCCTGATCGATGCGCGACCTGTATGTGGTGATGCGGATAATCTAGGGCAACCCTGAACAAGGCGCCTCGTGGCGCGCGCATCCCTGCTGCGGGCGCGCGCATCCACGGGGGCTTGTTCAGCGTCGCCCAACACAAAGGAGACTTCCATGCCGATTTCCAAAGGTTCCGCTGCGCTGGTGGCCGATGCCAGTGCACAGATCACCACCTACACCGTGGCACAGGTGAGTGAACGCCTGGCCGGCGACGCCCGTCTGCAGCTGGTGGACATTCGCGATGTGCGCGAACTTGAGCGCGAAGGCACGGCGCCCGGCGCGGTGCATGCGCCGCGCGGCATGCTGGAGTTCTGGGTAGACCCGGCGTCGCCGTATTTCAAACCCGTGTTCGGCGACGAGAGCAAGGAGTTTGTGCTGTTCTGCGGTGCCGGCTGGCGCAGTGCGCTGGCCACCAAGGCGCTGCAGGACATGGGCATGAACAATGTGGCGCACATCGAAGGGGGGTTCACCGAGTGGCTCAAGCAGGGCGCCCCCACTGAAACGCTGGAAGCGCACAAGGCGCGCGCCGCAGCCGCCAGGCCCAAGGCCTGATGGGCGCACTGTCTGAGAATTGCCCGTGCGGGCAGAGCGATCAACGGGGGCGCCCTCTGCCCTTTGATGCCTGCTGCGGCCGCTACCTGGACCAGGGCCTGGCTGCACCCGATGCCGAACGCCTCATGCGTTCGCGCTACAGCGCATTCGTGCGAGAGCGTGCCGACCACCTGCTGGCCACCTGGCACCCCAGCACCCGCCCGAGCGACCTCACGCTCGACGCTGGCGTGAAGTGGCTGGGGCTGTCGGTGAAGGGCCATCGGCTGATCGATGCGGACCATGCCGAGGTGGAATTCGTTGCCCGGTCGCGCATCGGGGGGCGTGGGCAGCGCCTGGAAGAATGCAGCCAGTTTGCGCGTCAGGACGGGCGCTGGTACTACGTGGACGGAGAGATCAAATCATGAAGCAGATGAAGCCTTGTGGGCAGGCGCAGCGGAGCGGCTCCGATGTTTAGCGCAGTGTTGTTCGATTGCGATGGCGTGCTCGTGGACAGCGAGCCCATCACCAATGGCGTGTTGCGCGAGGTGCTGAATGAAGCCGGCTGGGCGCTGACCCAGGCCGAATGTCAGGCGATCTTCATCGGCAAAGCCGTTCGGGACGAATGCGCGCGCATTGAGCGCGAAACCGGCCAGCCGCTCACAGATGCATGGATGCAGGCCTTTTATGCGCGGCGGGACCAGCGCCTGAGAGCGGAACTGCAGAATGTCGTGGGTGCGCTCGAAGCGGTCGTTGCAGCCCATACCCATACCCAGGGCCGCATTGCCTGTGCTTCCGGTGCCGACAAGGCCAAGGTGGTGATGCAGATCGAAATGGCGGGCATGGCCCCGTACTTCGGCGACCGCATTTTCAGCGGCCACGACCAGCCGCGTTCAAAGCCTCATCCGGATGTGTATCTCGCCGCGGCCGCGCATCTGGGCGCCGAACCGGCACGCTGCCTGGTGGTGGAAGACACCGCCACCGGAGCGATGGCCGGCATCTCGGCCGGCGCGACCGTTTGGGGCTATTGCCCGGAGGGCCACGGGCGGGCGTTCGAGGGATTGGCCGTGCACCGGGTGTTTCGGCACATGGACGAACTCGCGCAGGCGCTCGGGGTGCCGCCCGGCTGAACCGACGCGGGAACGGCGGGCGCCATTCAATGCGGCGTTGAGGCCGGTCTCACTGATCGGTGGGCACACACGGAAGTGAAAAACACTTTTTCACGTGCCGGGTGACCGGGATGTGTCGGGGAAAACCCGTGCAGGTTTTTGAAGGTCTGTCTACACAATGGTCCTAGCGGCAAAGACCGTGGCGCCATGGCATCTCTCATGGCGGTGTATGCGTATGCACTTCAACGAAGGAGACAAGACATGACCGTTTCAGAGAAAGACACAGCCACGCCCGTTTCGGAGAAACCGGCCCGCCGCAAGTTCCTGGGTGCCGCGGTGGCAGGCGCTGCCGGTGCCGCTGCCATGACGGCCCCGATGATTTCGGTGGCGCAGTCGCCCACCGTGTTCAAGATGCAGGGCGCCTGGGGTGCCAAGGACATCTTTAACGAGATGGCCGAGGAATACGTGACCCGGGTGAACGAGATGTCGGGCGGGCGTCTGCGGATCGACTACCTTGTCGGTGGCGCGGTGGTCAAGCCCTTTGAAGTGATGGACGCGGTCAGCCGCGGCGTGCTCGACGGCGGGCACCACGTGCCGGTGTACTGGTACGGCAAGAGCAAGGTGGCTTCGCTGTTCGGCTCCGGCCCCATCAATGGCTGCGACGCACCGCAGACCCTGGCCTGGATCTACCGGGGCGGTGGCCTTGAGCTGTACCAGGAATTGCTGGAAAAGCTCCGCCTCAATGTGGTGGGCTACTTCGCCATGCCCATGCCGACCCAGCCACTGGGCTGGTTCAAACAACCCATCACCAATGCCGAAGGCCTCAAGGGGCTGAAGTACCGCACCGTGGGCCTGGCGGCCGATCTGATGCAGGAGCTCGGTGCGAAGGTGACGCAGTTGCCTGGCGGCGAGATCGTGCCCGCCATGGACCGGGGCGTGATCGATGCATTCGAGTTCAACAACCCCACGTCCGATCGCCGTTTCGGCGCGCAGGACGTGGCCAAGAACTACATGATGGGGTCGTTCCATCAGGCCATGGAGTTCTTCGAGATCGTCTTCAACAAGCGCAAGCACGATGCACTGCCGGCCGATCTCAAGGCCATCCTGCGCTACTCTGCGGAGGCCGCGTCGTCGTCCAACTGGTGGACCGCCATGGACAACTACTCGAAGGACTTCGAGGCGCTGGGCACCGTCGACAAGGTCAACATCGTGCGCACGCCGAAGTCGATCTTCGATGCGCAGATCAAGGCCTGGGACGTGATATCCAAGAAGCTCTCCGACGAAGATCCCTTCTTCAAGAAGGTGGTGGACAGCCAGAAGGCGTGGTCCAAGCGCGTGGCCAAGTACATGTTCTTCAACGAGGCCGACTACAAGGTGGGCTACGAGCACATCCACGGCAAGCTGGGCTTCTGACCCACACAGGCCTGTCGCCATGGCGTTCAGGCCGCTCAAGTCAAACAGAAGGGAGGTCCATGCCTCCCTTCTGTTTGAGGTTTCGCTTCTTCGTTGTTCAGCGCTCTCATTGGGGCAGCCATGATCCACAGCGTCATCCGTCACATCGACCAGATCAACAAAGCGGTCGGGCACGCGTTTGCCTGGAGCATCGTCATCCTGACTCTGGGCGTCAGCTACGAGGTGTTCGTGCGTTATGCGCTGAACGACCCCACGAGCTGGGCCTTCGACTTCAGTTTCATTCTCTACGGCTCCCTGTTCCTCATGGCCGGGGCCTACACACTCTCGCGCAATGGTCATGTGCGGGCAGACATCTTTTACCGCCGCTGGCGACCGCGCACCCAGGCGGTGCTGGAATTCACCCTCTACATCTTTTTCTACTTCCCGGGGGTGCTGGCGCTGGTGTTCTCTGGATGGGCCTACGGCACGGAGTCCATGCGCATTCAGGAGGTCAGTGTGAACAGCCCTGTGGGTGTGCCGATCTGGCCGCTGAAGATGCTGATCCCCGTGGCGGGGGTGCTGCTGGCGCTGCAAGGGGTGGCCGAGATGCTGCGCTGTGTGCTGTGCATGCGCGAAGGGCAGTGGCCGGCGCGCCTGCACGACATCGAGGAACTGGAGGACGTCTTGCAACATGCCTCGCATGGTGACGCTGGTCAACCCGGAGACCGCGCATGACCGATCCACAAGTCGCCCTGCTGATGCTGGGCCTGTTCATCTTCATCATCATGCTGGGCTTCCCTATCGCCTTCACGCTGATGGCGATGGGTGTGATGTTCGGCTTTTATGCCTACTACAGCCCTGACATTCCGTGGCTGGAGAACCAGGTGTTCTACCTGTTCACGCAGAACACCTTCAGCGTGATGAACAGCGACATCCTGGTCGCCATTCCACTGTTCCTGTTCATGGGCTACATGATCGAGCGGTCCAACATTCTGGACCGGTTGTTCCTCAGCCTGCAGATTGCGTTCCGTCGGGTGCCCGGTGCCATGGCGATTGCCGCGCTGGTCACGTGTGCGCTGTTCGCCACCGCCACCGGCATCGTGGGCGCGGTGGTCACGTTGATGGGTCTTCTGGCTTTTCCGGCCATGCTCAAGGCGCGCTACGACACCAGTATTGCGGCCGGCGTGATCTGCGCGGGCGGCACGCTGGGCATCCTGATCCCGCCGTCCATCATGCTCATCGTGTACGGCGCCACGGCTGGCGTGTCGGTGGTGAAGCTGTATGCCGCCGCCCTGCTGCCGGGCTTCCTGCTCGCCGGGTTGTACATGGTGTACGTGGTGACACGCGCACTGCTCAACCCCAAGCTGATGCCCAGCATGCCCACCGACGAAAACGTGATGGGCTTTTTTGAGGTGTTTCTCCTGCTGCTCAAGGCCTTCTTCCCGTTGGCTGTGCTCATCATGTCGGTGCTGGGTGCCATTCTGTTCGGCCTGGCCACGCCCAGCGAAGCGGCCGCCATCGGTGCGCTGGGCTCGGTGCTGCTGGCGGCGGGTTACCGCGCCATGACCTGGGGCAAGCTGCGCGAAGCGGTGTACCTCACCGCCCGTACCAGCGCCATGGTGTGTTACCTGTTTGTGGGGTCGTGGCTGTTCTCATCCATCTTCAGCTATCTGGGCGGCGAGCACCTGGTGAAAGACTTCGTGCTGGGCCTGAACCTGAACACGCTGACCTTCCTGCTGCTGGCGCAGCTGATCATCTTCCTTCTGGGCTGGCCGCTGGAGTGGAGCGAGATCATCATCATCTTCGT
This sequence comes from Betaproteobacteria bacterium HGW-Betaproteobacteria-16, assembly GCA_002840835.1. Taxonomy (GTDB): domain Bacteria; phylum Pseudomonadota; class Gammaproteobacteria; order Burkholderiales; family Burkholderiaceae_C; genus Hydrogenophaga. The sequence goes on from PHCQ01000019.1 coordinate 53,531, forward strand.
GCCTATCTTCCTGCCGCTGCTGCCTCTGTTTGGTGTGGACCCGATCCTGTTCGGCATCCTGATCGCGCTGAATCTGCAGACCTCGTTCCTCACGCCACCCATGGCCATGTCGGCCTACTACCTCAAGGGTGTGGCGCCCAAGCACGTGCAACTGGTGGCCATCTTCAAGGGCTGCCTGCCGTTCGTGGGCATGGTGTTCATGGCCATGGCCGCGGTCTACGTTTTCCCGCAACTGGTGTTCTGGCTGCCAGAGCTGCTTTACAGTCGCTGACCCATGAGTTCTGACACCCTGCCCCCTGCCTCTTTCCACACAAGCCTGGGCGCTGCGGATGCGACCAACCGTCTGAGCGCCGGTGAGTTTTCCTGTGCCGAGCATGTGCAGGGATTGCTGGAACGCATTCAAGCCACCGAACCCGCCGTGCAGGCCTGGACCACGCTGGACGCGGCGTACGTGCGGCAGCAGGCCGAGGCCGCCGACGAGCGACATGCGGCGGGGGAACCCGACGGACCGCTGTTCGGCGTGCCGGTCGGTATCAAGGACATCATTGACACGTTCGACCTGCCCACGCAGCACGGCACGCCCTTGCACAGCGGCCGCATGGCACGCCGTGATGCGGCGCTGGTGCAGCGTCTGCGTGCGGCCGGCGCGTTGGTGATGGGCAAGACCGTGACCACCGAAATGGCCACCTACAGCCCGGGCAAAACACGCAACCCGTTCAATCCGGACCACACACCGGGCGGCTCTTCCAGCGGATCAGCCGCAGCCGTGGCCGCCGGCCATGTGTCGCTGTCCATTGGCACCCAGACCAATGGTTCCGTGATCCGGCCCGCTTCGTTCTGTGGCGTGGTCGGTTACAAGCCCAGTTTCGGGCTGATTCCGCGCACCGGCGTGCTCACGCAGTCGCCCGTGCTGGACCAGGTGGGTGTGTTCGGTCGCAGCGTGGCCGACGTGGCCTTGCTGGCCCAGGTGCTGGCCGGGTTCGACGAGGGCGATCCGGCCACCGTGCCGCGTGCCATGCCGCCGTTGCTGCGCACCGCGCTGGAAGAACCACCGCTGCCGCCTACCTTGGGCTGGGTGCAGACCCCTTTCTGGGACCGCGTGGCACCTGATGCTCGGGAAGCGTTTGGCGAGTTGGTCGGTCTGCTCAGTGGGCGCATTGCCCCGTTCGAGTTGCCAGAGACAGCGCGCGATGCGGTGGAGTGGCACCGCACCATCATGGAAGCCGACATTGCGGGTTCCTTCGAAGCCGAGTACGAACAGGGCGCCGACATGTTGTCGGCATCGCTGCGGGCGCAGATCGAGCGTGGGCGCGACGTGCGTGCCGTGGACTACCGCAAGGCCGCTTCTCGCATCCCGTTGATCAACGCCGGCTTCGACAACGTGTTCGAGCATTTTTCAGCCTTGCTCACCCCCGCCACGCTGGGCACGGCACCACAGGGACTGGCCTCCACCGGAGACCCGATCATGTGCACGCTCTGGACCTTCGCCGGCATGCCCGCCATCACCTTGCCGCTGCTGCATGGCGAAAACGGGCTGCCGCTGGGCGTGCAACTGGTGGGGCAGCGGGGCGACGACGCCCGGCTGCTGCGCACGGCGCAGTGGCTGATGCAGACAGTGGCCGCTGCCCAATGACCCGGACCCCATCAAGGAGCTCCTCATGAAACTCTTGTACGGCCTCTTTGGCGCTGTCGTGATGATGGCTTTCCTGGCCAGCTTCGTCATCAAGATCAAGGAGCCCGCCATGATCGTGGTGGTGCTGATCGGCGTGGCCATGATGGTGGTCGACCTCTGGCAGTCGCGCAACGAGTCCGACAGCTGAATTCTGGATCGACCGACTGATGCCGGCGGATTTGCCGGGCGCTGGTGGGCGTCTGGTCCGTAGGGCAGGGTTTGTGCGCCTTGGCCTGCTTGTGTTGATGGGGGGCTACTTGAGGCAGGAGGCTGCCGCAGCTTGTGGGGCAGTTGCAGGCTGAACTGAGACACTCGATACCGCCATCCCGAAAGCTTGCGCTTTTCATCACCGGGAATTCGAAAGCCAGCTCTTGTGCGACTGCAGTGCCGCAAAGACTTGACACCCGGCAAACTGCGGTCGCGCCGCTCTATCCCCTGCATATGCCGTCCTTCGAAGGCGCCTTCATCTCTAGTTTCTGGCGACCTGAAGCACGGGCGGGGCTACCAACTCGGTCATGCACCTGAAATGCTCTGGGTCGCATTCGCGGATTAGAGATAGGTCCTCTTGAAGTATTGCCGGCGTCTCCGATAAGAGGGATGGATCATGACACTGGCACAGACGCTCAAGTCAGCGCTCGCCATTCAGTTCCGGCCAGCCTCACCTGAGAGCTCAAGGAGATTGACGACTGCGAATAGTTTATAGAACCGCGGCAAAAGCGCGAGTGCAGCTATGCACAACTTCACGTAATTCCGCCCAAATGGGGAATGCCTTCTGTCGCCTGCCGTTATGATGATTTCAAGATGTGACCGATCATAGATTGCTGAGGAACGAGTTAGTGAAACCATATTTGATGACCTTGCTGGCGATGCCAGCCATAGCCCTCGCCACCGAGGTTTCAAATTGGAGGATTTCCTCGGACATTGATGGGTTCGGACGGAACAACGTCAAAGTCTGCCTGTACCAGACCGGGCAGGGTCCGGATGCCCTGTGGCAAGCAATCGAGCCCGCGACCGCCGGCAACGACTGCCATGAACTCGTCGTATTCGACCTGGTGAGTCAGGCTATCTACCTGTCATTTCCTGGATCGATCAACAACCGGATTTACCAGTGCAGCCCAAGGGTGAAAGTGTCGGGTCGGCATCCGTGCAATTCACTTTTCTTTGTGGGTGGCCCCAGCGACCCCGACAACAGATCTCTGGACCAAAACAAGCTTAGGGCGACCCTTGTGAGTTCTGGAGGCATGGCGATGGCCACGCAGATGATCACATCCAATGCCGAGGCCGCCCGCAAGGATTGCCAGAGTCGCCTGGATGCAGCCGAGACCGTTCCTGCTGTGCAAGGCGTGATGGGCGAGTGCGAAATGATCCTGGGTGAGGCAGGCAAAGCACAGGCCACAGGCAAGGTGTCCAGCATGGAGGCTGAAGCACTGCGCCAGGCCGCAACAGCGAAGCGCGAAGCAGAGAGCGCCGCAATGGCGGAATACCGAAACTTGTTTGAACTGGCCACTCGCACGCGCGAGGCTCGTCTGCTCGAGCGCTTCATCTCCCGGTACACCGCCCACGATCCGGAGCGACTCGTGCCCAAAGCGATTGAGGTCCTGGTGGCCAAAAGGAGGCAGAACGAGGCTGCAGCAGAGGAAGCCCGGCGGATTCAGGCCGCAGAAAATGAGAGGAGGGCCATCGAACTGGCAGCTCGCGAGCGGGAGTTGCAAAAGGCACGTACCCTGGCCAGCCTGGAGCGAAGGATTGCCACATGCAAGACTGCTATCGCGGTCGCTGGTGAAGCCAGAGCACGCGAACAGGCGATCTCATCAAGTTCCGGCTACACAAGTCCTTCGACGCTTCGCAGCGCAGCCGCAACGGAATATGACTGCAAGCAAACCATTGCCAACTCGTTTGCACGCTACCAAGAGCTTGGCGGGTCCAAGACGCTGGGGCAAATAAATTAACAAGCACCTTCTGCGCGTTTGCTGCGAGAGGGCTCCTTGGTTTTACGAGCGGGTGTACGACATCCATCTTTGGCGCGCCGGTCAGGAGCGAATCAGAGCGGTCGCCGCTGTTAGGCGGGGCCGGAAGGCCTAGAACCGCTACAGCAGGCTGCATTCCAAAGGGGGAATGAGGGCGTCATCTCACCCAACGGGCTGAAGGCGCTCTGCAATCAATGAGCTAAAGCCTTTTCGGTCTCCATGATCTCCTGCGTGGGCAGGACCATGCGCAGGCTCTCGCGATACTGCTCGGCAGGGGCCTCGTGCGAGACCTCCACCACAGCGTCGTAGTTGGCACGGATGACCGCCTCGATTTCGGCGATGTCTGCGCGGAAGAACTCCTTCCTGCCGTTCACCTTGTTCAGGCGTCCTGCAGCAAACCGCTCATGGAGCTTGGCTTCGAGTGCCGGAGCGTTGTCAGAGAACACCAGTGCGTGAACGTCGAACCAGAAAGGCACTGACGCATCGCCCAGCTCATCGATGCGCTCCAAAGGTTCCAGCCGACGGGTCATGCCTATCTTGTAGATACCTTCTCCAAACGCACCGATATTGGAGATCACGTAGACGTAACCTGCCTTGGCATTGCGCTCTCGGTAGTCAATCAGCTTTTCCTCGTTATCCAGCTCGGCTTTACCGGTCTCGACCTCATCGATCTTCAGTTGCAGTGCGGATCGCTCATCCTCGGTGGTGGCCTTGGCCAGCCGCTTGTTGAGGTCGCTGATGGCCGCAATGAAGTGCCTGCGTTCCTTGTCAATCTTGTCCCGTGCAGCTCGAATCTCCTGCTCGAGCTTCTGCTGTTCGCGCAGTTCCTCTCTTACGCGCTTGGCCTCTTCCTTCTCCTCCTGCTTCTTGACCTGGTACTCATGGGCCAGCCTGAGCTCATCAAGCTTCAGATTCAAATATTCATCCGACAGCCGCACCGTCATCACGCGGCCTAACCGGTTGCACGCCTCAAACGACTGGCGGATCCGCTTCTCGCCCAACTCGATATTGTCGAACTTGACGTTGTCCACGCAGTAGTCCGCTTCATTATTGAAGGACCGCAGAACCAGTTTGATCATGTCGTTGACCAGCCTCTTTCCCTCGGCCTTGCTGTTGTTGACCGTCCAGCCTTCGCCTCCGGTGGCGGCCAGACCACCTTTTATCATTGACTTTTGGCGCTCACGTACTGTGCCGAGCCGGGTTTTGTACTCGTGGCTGGCAGTGAACTTGAACTTGGGTTCGTAGAGTGCATAGCTTTCGAGGAGAAGAGTCTCTTCAAGCACCAGAACCTCGCTGCGCAGATGAGCAATCTGATTGCGCAGAGAAAACACCTCTCTCTGTTCCGCCTCAACCTGCTGGCTAATTGCTGCCAGCGATTGTTTTTCCCGCTCAACGAGCTGCTGAGCCTCCTGAACACCCATGGCGCCGAACTTCTTGGCAACCTCCTGAAGTTGCGAATACCGATCTCGCCACTCTCCCAACTGGTTCTCCAGCTCCTGAGCCTTGCGTTTGTGATCAGGGCCTCTTAGGTAGTCACTCAGCGTCATATGGGTCAATAAGTCTCTTTGCAGAGCGCCTTAAGGAGATTGGGAGAAATGGCGCTCTTCATGCTCTCGTTGCTGGTCAGGTAACCAAGCAACTTTCGATTCTTGATGAGCATGGGTGGACTTGACGAGAACTCGTTGAAAGGAGAGTTGTTGTTGAACTCATTTCCGAAGGTGGAGAACTCATTCCAGATCGACTTGCCGCTGAACTCATTACCGTAGGCCCCGAACTCATTGAATATCGAGTCCCTGTCGAAGCTGCTGGATATTCTTCCGAGATAGGTGTTGCCACCATCCTGCCCAATGATGACAGCGTCCTGGAGCACATCGCACACCTCCTCTGCATGCGAAACGAGCGTTGTGGCGGTGAGCAACATAGCTACGAACAACCGTGTGATGTAACTATTCTTCATGTCAGTCATATCTGGCGCATAGTCAAAATTTCGAGCCGTTGCGAATGCTCATTGCTAGGGCTTCATTTGGTCTGTACCGAAGTTTTGAGAAGACAACAACATTCTGTCCGACGATCCGATTTGCAAATCTCTGTCAGTCGCCGGAAGTGTGCGATGTTTCTCAAGTGAGGCCTCGGTATCCCCTATGTAGAGGATCCAACAAGGACGGTGAATACACATGTGGTGTGGATCGGATAAACGCGTGCTTCAGGATCACGCCGCAATTTCCAGTGGCCAGCGCATCATCAGCCGCGCGGTGTGTCGCGACAAAATCCTGCACCGGAATTCCTAGTTGCCACCCTGCAGCCTGCCACGGTGCATGACCGCAGCTCCCTCGATACCGTTCACTGATGCCGCCGCGCTGCCGGATGAGCCGATGTCAGCTCAATGCCAGGCACCGTGAACCCAGCTCCCGGCCGCGACCGACGGCACCCGCTGCGCAGCCGCCCTCCGAAATCCAGCGCCGACCACTCGCAACGGGTCGTGAGTCAGGTGTCAATAGGAACCCATGTAGTCGCGCTTACCGACCTCGACACCGTTGTGGCGCAAGATGGCATAGGCGGTGGTCACGTGGAAGAAAAACTGCGGCAGGCCATAGTGCAGAAGATAGGCGGTGGCGGTCAGTGTTTTTTCCTTTGGGGTGCCGGGGCGCAGAACGATTTCCCGGCTCTCGCTGGAATCAAATTGCTCGGGCTTGAAGGAGCCGATATGGGCCAACGCCTTCTCGATCAACGCCTGCAAATCCGCGAAGCTGGCCTCTGTGTCGGGCCAGGACGGCACCTCGGCGCCGGCCAGGCGTGAGGCAATGCCCTTGGAAAAGTCCGCAGCGATCTGTACCTGACGTATCAGCGGCAACATGTCGGGAAACAGCCGTGCCTGCAGCAGCGCATTGGGATCGATCTTCTTCTGTGTCGCGTGGTCTTCGGCCTTCTTGAGCACATCCGACAAGGCGCGCAGCATCTGCTGCATGACGGGAACGGAGGCGTTGTAGAGCGGGCTGGTCATGGTGATTTCGCTTTCAAATTGGGCACGATTGCCTTGGCTGGCAGGGCTGGGGCCTTGCCGGGCATGTGAGGCTAACAGCATTGCCTGCATCGATTCAACGCGAAGCCCGCCATTCCCCCGGCGCCATACCGGTCCAGCCCTTGAACGCGCGAATGAAACTCTTCTCGTTCAAAAACCCGGCCGCCTCGGCTACCTGTTTGATGGGCTTGGCCGTGCGCTGCAGCAGTTCCATGGAGCGGTCGCGGCGCACCTCATCTTTCAGTGCCTGCAGCGAAGCCCCCTCCAGTTTCAACTGGCGGTGCAGGGTGCGGGCAGAGAGGTTCAGCAAGGCGGCCAGGTCGTCGGCGTTGTGGGCGCCCAGTGGCTGGGCCAGCAAGACCTGGCGCACGCGCTGAACCAGCAGGCGGTCGCGGCGGTAGGAGCGCACGGTCAAGGGCAGTGCGCGTTGCAGCAGTTGGGTCATGGCAAGCTCGTCGCGCTGTACGGGAAGTGCAAGATAGCGGGCATCGAATTCGATGGCGGCATGGGCTGCATCGAAGGTGCACGGGCCATCAAAAAGCACACGGTAGGCGTCCAGGTGCGGCGGCGGGGAATAGGCAAACTGTGCGCCCTTGAGCGGAATGCGCGAGTCGATGTACCAGCTGGCCAGGCCATGGATGTTGCGCAACACGGAAACCACACAAAACTCCGTGGGCGGCTTGGGGTTGCGGTGCGGGCGCAGTGCGATGCGCGCCGTGTCGCCCCCGGTTTCCACCGTCAGGGCGATGTCGTCTGTCAGCAGGCTGTGATGGCGGCACCAGCGGTGCAGCGCCAGGCCCAGCTGCGGTGCGCTGAGCGAGGCGCGGGCCAGCATGCCGTAGCTGCCCCAGGGCAGGCGGCGGCCGAAGCAGCCCAGCCCTTCGTCGTCAAGCTCGCGCATGGCGGCATCTGAAATGCGTTCCATCTGCCAGGCGGTGATGCGCGCGTTTGGCTGGTGCAATTGTTCTGGCGCAATCTGTGCCTGGGCCAGGGCCTTGCCCGGGTCCATGCCGCGCTGTTCATAGGCCCATACCATGGCCCGGGCAAACGCCATGGGCGTGACGGCTGGTGCATCTGTGGTGGGTGGCGGTGGCAGGCTGGTCATGCGGCCAGTGTGCCCGAACGGTGGCGTGATTTGCAACCAATGTGGCAACCAGTGACGTGCCTGTGCACCTATGCTTGTGCCTTGGTCCGCCCCAGGCCACACAGGGTGCGCCGCAGAACCGCAGGAGACAACACCATGAGCACCGCTAGCATCGCCGCGCCATTGACGCAGAGTCTGGCCGTTGGCGCCACCGACGTGCCGCTGATCGAGTTGACCATTGGCGCGCATTTTGATTCCATGGCGGCGCGGCAGCCTGACCGCGAAGCCCTGGTCAGCGTCCATCAGGACCTGCGCTACACCTACCGCGAACTGCAGACGCAAGCCAACCGTCTGGCCAGTGCGCTGCTGCGCCAGAACCTGCAGCCCGGCGACCGCGTGGGCATCTGGTCGCACAACAACGCCGAATGGGTGCTGATGCAGCTGGCCACGGCCAAGGCCGGCCTGGTGCTGGTCAACATCAACCCGGCCTACCGCACCAGCGAGGTGGAATACGCGCTCAACAAGGTGGGCTGCAAGCTGCTGGTGACCATGGCGAAGTTCAAGACCAGCGACTACCTGGGCATGCTGCGCGAACTGGCGCCCGAATGGGCCAGCTCGGCACCCGGACAGCTGCAGGCGAAACGGCTGCCCAGCCTGCACACCGTGGTGTGGATCGACGGCCCGGCAGACGCACCTGAGCTGGACACCGCCGGCCTGTTGCCGTTTTCTGCCCTGATGGCCCAGGGCGACGAACACGACCCGCGGGTGGCCGAGGTGGGCGCCACGCTCAAGGCCAGCGACCCCATCAACATCCAGTTCACCAGCGGCACCACCGGCTTCCCCAAGGGCGCCACGCTCACGCACCGCAACATCCTCAACAACGGCTTCTTCATTGGCGAATGCATGAAGCTCACACCGGCCGACCGCCTGTGCATTCCGGTGCCGCTGTACCACTGCTTCGGCATGGTGTTGGGCAACCTGGCCTGCTTCACACACGGTGCCACCGTGGTGTATCCGAACGACGGCTTCGACCCGCTCACGGTGCTGCAGACGGTGCAGGCTGAAAAATGCACCGGGCTGCACGGCGTGCCCACCATGTTCATCGCCGAGCTGGACCACCCGCGTTTCAAGGAATTCGACCTGTCCACCCTGCGCACCGGCATCATGGCCGGCTCGCCGTGCCCCATCGAGGTGATGAAGCGCGTGGTCAGCGACATGCACCTGTCCGACATCACCATTGCCTACGGCATGACCGAAACCAGCCCGGTGAGCTGCCAGAGCAGCACCGACACACCGCTGGACAAGCGCGTGTCCACGGTGGGGGTGGTGCAGCCGCACCTGGAAGTGAAGATCGTGCACCCGGACACCGGCGCGGTGATGCCGCCCGGCGAGTCCGGCGAACTGTGCACGCGCGGCTATTCGGTGATGCACGGCTACTGGGACGATCCGGCCAAGACGGCGGAGGCGATCGACGCCGAGGGCTGGATGCACACCGGCGACCTGGCCACCATGGACGCCGAGGGCTATGTGAACATCGTCGGTCGCATCAAGGACATGGTGATTCGCGGCGGTGAAAACATCTACCCGCGCGAGATCGAAGAATTTCTGTACCGCCACCCCGCCGTGCAGGACGTGCAGGTGGTGGGTGTGCCCGATGCGAAGTACGGCGAGGAGCTGTGCGCCTGGATCGTTTTGAAGCCTGGGCAAGCGCTGGATGAATCCGCCGTGCGCGATTTCTGCCAGGGCCGCATTGCACACTACAAGGTGCCGCGCCACATCCGGTTTGTGGAGAGCTTCCCCATGACCGTGACTGGCAAGATCCAGAAATTCAAGATCCGCGATGCGATGAAGGAACAGCTGGGGCTGGCCGAGCAAACGACCGCGTGACCCTTTCCACAGACACCATTCCCACCGGACCAACGAAATGACGATCCTGGAAACCCAACTCAACGCCCGCTCCGCCGACTTCCAGACCAATGCCGCAGCCATGCGTGCCGTGGTTGAAGACCTGCAGAAGCAGATCGCCCGCAGCGCACTCGGTGGCGGCGAGGCCGCGCGTGCCAAGCACGCCGCGCGCGGCAAACTGCTGCCGCGCGACCGGGTGCAGATGCTGCTGGACCCCGGCACCCCCTTCCTGGAGCTGAGCCCGCTGGCGGCGATGAACATGTACCCGGACCGCGACGGCAGCGACAGCGCGCCCTGCGCTGGTGTGATCACCGGCATCGGGCGCGTGAGCGGGGTGGACTGCCTGATCGTGTGCAACGACGCCACCGTGAAGGGCGGTACCTATTACCCCATGACGGTGAAGAAACACCTGCGCGCGCAAGAGGTGGCGATGCAGAATAACCTCACCTGCATCTACCTGGTGGACTCTGGCGGCGCCAACCTGCTCAACCAGGACGACGTGTTCCCCGACCGAGACCACTTCGGCCGCATCTTCTACAACCAGGCCAACATGTCGGCCAACGGCATCGCGCAGATCGCGGTGGTGATGGGCTCCTGCACCGCCGGTGGCGCTTACGTGCCTGCCATGAGCGACGAGACCATCATCGTGAAGAACCAGGGCACCATCTTCCTCGGCGGCCCGCCGCTGGTGAAAGCCGCCATTGGCGAAATCGTCAGCGCCGAAGACCTGGGCGGTGGCGATGTGCATACGCGCCTCTCCGGCGTGGCCGATCACCTCGCGCAGAACGACGCGCACGCCATCGCGCTGGCGCGCCAAGCCGTGGCCACGCTGAACAAACGCAAGCCCACGCCGCATGCCTTGACCGAACCTCGCGAGCCGCTGTACCCCACCGAAGAGCTGTATGGCGTCATCCCAGCCGACACGCGCAAGCCCTACGACGTGCACGAGATCATCGCCCGCATCGTCGACGGCAGCGAGTTCCACGAGTTCAAGGCGCGCTATGGCGCCACCCTGGTCTGCGGCTTTGCGCACATCGAGGGAATGCCCATCGGCATCGTGGCCAACAACGGCGTGCTTTTCTCAGAGAGTGCGCAGAAGGGCGCGCACTTCATCGAGTTGTGCTGCCAGCGCAAGGTGCCGTTGCTGTTCCTGCAGAACATCACCGGTTTCATGGTGGGCCGCAAGTACGAAAGCGAAGGCATCGCCCGCCACGGCGCCAAGATGGTCACCGCCGTGGCCACCGCCAACGTGCCCAAGTTCACCGTGATCATTGGTGGCAGCTACGGCGCCGGCAACTACGGCATGTGCGGCCGCGCCTACAGCCCGCGCTTTTTGTGGATGTGGCCGAACGCGCGCATCTGCGTCATGGGCGGCGAACAGGCCGCCGGCGTGCTGGCCACCGTGAAGCGCGACGGCATCGAGGCCAAGGGCGGCACCTGGAGCGCGGAAGAAGAGGCCGCCTTCAAGCAGCCGGTGCTCGACCAGTTCGGCCACCAGTCGCCCCCCTACTACGCCAGCGCCCGCCTGTGGGACGACGGCGTGATCGACCCGGCCGATACGCGACGCGTGCTGGCGCTGGCTTTGTCGGCGTCGATGAATGCGCCGATTCCGGAACCGAAGTTTGGCGTGTTCCGCATGTGATGTGTATGATTCAATGAATCTATACACATTCGGAGGCTTGCGCCATGCGAACGAACATCGAGATTGATGACGACTTGATGGCAGCCGCCATGGCGGCGGGTGGCTTCAAGACAAAAAAAGAGGCGGTCGAGGAGGGCCTGCGCCTCGTGCGCCGCCGCAAGGTTTACGAGGGTTTGTTGGCCTTGCGCGGCAAGTTGCAGTGGGACGACTCCGACGAAGCCTGGGCGCACGCCCGGACCGAAGAAGCCGAGCCGTTCGCGGTGCAGGAGCCGAAGACGTCATACGCTGCCCGAGACCGGCGCTCTGCAGCCCCGAAGGCGAAGCCGGCAACCTCAACCAAACCAGCTACCCGCGCGCGGAGCAAGCCTCGATGATCTTGGTGGATTCCAGTGTATGGATCGATTTTTTTCGTGGTGAGCGCCTGGCATCGTCTGCAGCGTTGGCGCAGTGCCTGGGCGACGCCAGTGTGGAAGTCGGCATGGCCGATCTCGTTTTGTTCGAAGTGATGCGAGGGTTTCGAGAGGGCAAGCTGATGCGGGAGGCGGAAAAGCTGATGTGTGCACTGCCGCAGGTGGAAATCGGGGGCACAGAACAAGTGCTGAAGGCCGCTGAACGATACCGACGCTTGCGCGCGCAAGGCCGCACCGTCCGCAGCCCCATCGACATCCTGCTCGCCAGTTACTGCATGACGCATGGCCACGTGCTGCTGCACCGAGACGCCGATTTCGAATCGCTCAAGACTTTGGGAGACCTGGACACATGGCCGAACTGACCCCCTGGCAAGCCCATTTCACTCAGCTCGCCCGCTACAACGTGTGGGCCACTGAACGCCTGCTTCAAGCGATTGAACCGGTGAGCGAACTCGACTACCGGCGCGATCTGCGGCTGTTCTTCAAGAGCATTCACGGCACGCTCAACCACCTGCTGGTGGGTGAGCAAATGTTGTGGCAGCGGCGTTTTGCGCGCGGAGAAAGCCCCACGCTGTCGCTGGACGCCGAAGTGGAGCCCGACCGCGAGCGGCTGGCCCAGGCACTCAAGGGCGGCGCCAAAGTGTGGGAGCGGCTGATCGCCGAATGGCCGGTCGAGCGCTTTGACGGGAAGCTTAACTACGCCAACATGCGCGGTCAGGCCATGAGCCTGCCATTCGCTGCCACGCTGGCCCACGTGTTCAACCACGGCACCCACCACCGGGGGCAGATCACGGCCGCGCTCACCTTCCTGGGCCAGCCGGCGCCCGAACTCGATCTGGTGTACTTCCTGCAGCAGAACCCTTGAGCATCACCACCAGAACGAAAGAGACAAGCTCATGAGTGCCACCATCTACGACACCCCCGACCACGAACTGCTGCGCGACCAGGTCTCGCGTTTTCTGGCGCGTGAAGTGGAGCCGCATGCGGCCGCCTGGGAAGAAACGGGCATGGTGCCGCGCGACGTGCTGCGCCGCATGGGGCAGGCAGGTCTGCTGGGCATTGCTTTCGAGGGCGAATACGGTGGGGCCGATGCCGACGCACTGACCAATCTGGTGTTTGCCGAAGCGCTGTCGCAAAGCACCTTTGCCGGGTTCATCATCACCGTGCTCGTCCACACCGACATGGCCGGCCCGCACCTGCACCACGCCGGCACGCCCGCGCAGAAGGCCAAGTACCTGCCGAGGGTGACGGCGGGCGAGCTCATCACAGCCGTGGGCATCAGCGAGCCGGGCGCGGGTTCCGACGTGGCGGGCATGCGCACCACCGCACGCCGGGATGGCGATGAGTGGGTCATCAACGGCACCAAGATGTTCATCACCAACGGCGTGCACGGCGACCTGTACTTCGTGGCCGCCAAGACCGGCACCGCGCGCCACGACATGTCGATGTTCATCGTGGAAAAAGGCACGCCCGGCTTCACCGTGGGCCGCGCACTCAAGAAAACAGGCTGGCTCTCCAGCGACACGGCCGAACTGGTGTTTGACAACGTGCGCATTCCGGCTGGGAACCTGCTGGGCGAAGAGGGAAAGGGCTTTTATTCGGTGATGAAGAACTTCCAGACCGAACGCATCGCCCTGGGTGCCATGGCCATTGGCCACTGCACGCAGGCGCTCAAGCTCACGCTGGATTACGTGCGCCAGCGGCAGGCCTTTGGCGCCACGCTGTGGGACCAGCAGACCATCCGACAGCGCTTGTCGATGTTGGACGCCAAGGTGCGCGCGGCGCGGCAGTTCATGTACCACTGCGCCTGGAGCGTGACGCAGGGCCACGACATCGTGCAGGAGGTGTCGATGTTGAAGGCGTTGACTGGCGAGTTGGTCAACGAGGTGGTGCAAACCTGTCAGCAGTTCCACGGTGGCATGGGCTTCATCCGCGAGACGGCGATTGAACGTCTGTGGCGCGATGCGCGCGTGCTGGCCATTGGCGGCGGCGCCACCGAAGTGATGCTCGAAGAGGTTGCAAAGAGGTATTGAAAGAGATTTTGAACACCCCCGCCGCGCTGCGCGCGACCCCCTCCAGGGGGCGACACCAGCGGCCCGGCGGAGCCGGTTCCGCGGTGTCCCTGGATCAGGACGGGCAGGCGGACCAGACATGAAAGAGGATTTGTAATGAGTGATGTACTGGATGTCTCCCGCCCCAGTGCGCATGTGGCGCACGTGTGGCTCAACCGCCCGGATGTGCGCAATGCGTTCAACGACGACGTGATCGCCGCGCTCACCGACACCTTCACCAGCCTGTCCAAAGATGAAGACCTGCGCGTGGTCGTGCTGGGCGCACACGGCAAGGCTTTCTGCGCCGGGGCTGACCTGAACTGGATGAAGGCCATGGCCGGCTACAGCTGGGACGAGAACCGCGCCGATGCCCAGAAGCTGGCCGACATGCTCTGGACGCTGGACCAGTGCCCGGTGCCGGTGGTGGGTCGCGTGCAGGGCGACTGTTACGCCGGTGGCATGGGGCTGGCCGCCATCTGCGACGTGCTGGTGGCGGTGGAGGGCGCCACCTTCTGCCTGTCCGAAGCGCGGCTGGGTTTGTTGCCGGCCACCATCAGCCCCTATGTGGTTCGCGCGCTGGGCGCACAGGCGTCGCGCCGCTACATGGTCACGGCCGAACGTTTCAGCGCAGTGCGCGCGCACGCCCTGGGCATGGTGCACGAACTGGCCACGCCTGAGACGCTGGACGCCAAGGTGAACGAAGTCGTGGCCACGCTAGTGGCCAACGGCCCGAAGGCGGTGCGCGAATGCAAACGACTGGTGCGTGACGTGAGCGGTGTGTCCATCACGGCCGAGCTGCGGGGCGAGACCGCGCGCCGCATCGCCGACGTCCGCGCCAGCGATGAGGGTCGTGAGGGGCTGGCATCGTTCCTGAACAAGCGCCCTGCCGGCTGGCTGCCTTCAGCCTGAGCCTGTGTCTGACCCGTCATGAATGAAGCCCTTGCCACCCTGGGAACCCCCGAGCTGCTGGCCCTGGCCGGCGCGCTGGGCTGGGCGAGCGGTTTTCGGCTGTATGCGGTGGTGTTTCTGGTGGGTGCCGCTGGCGCGTTGGGCTGGATGGAACTGCCCGCCGGTCTGCAGGTGCTGCAGCACCCTGTGGTGCTCTGGGTCAGCGGCTTCATGCTGTTCGTCGAGTTCTTTGCCGACAAGATCCCGGTGGTCGATTCGCTGTGGGACATGGTCAACAGCGTGGTGCGTATCCCTGCCGGTGCGGCACTGGCGGCCGGTGTGTTCGGTGCCGACAGTGCGGCCATGGCGCTGGTTGCAGCGCTGCTCGGCGGCTCGCTGGCCGCCACCAGCCAGGCCGCCAAGACCACCACTCGCGCAGCCATCAACAGCTCGCCCGAACCTTTCTCCAATGTGGGCATGAGCCTGCTCGAAGACGGTCTGGTGGTCGGCGCCATCTGGCTGGCGACGCAGCACCCGCTGGTGTTCGGCGTGCTGCTGGTCATCGCGGTGATCCTGATGTGGTATCTCACCTGGACGCTTTTCAGGTTCCTGCGCGCCGCTTTGCGACGCCTGGGCGGCCGAACTGCTGCCCGCTCTGCCGACTCCTCTTCGACATGACTTCCACTGCCTACACACCAGACACCTCTGCAGGCTGGCAACGACGCAGTCTCGATGCCATCTGGCATCCCTGCACGCAAATGGCGCGCGCGCACCACGCACCGCCGCTGCCGATGGCGCGCGGCCAGGGCGCCTGGCTGTACGACCACGACGGGCGCCGCTACTTTGACGCCATCAGTTCCTGGTGGGTCAACCTGTTCGGCCATGCCGACCCTGGGATCAACGCTGCCATCACCGCACAGCTGGCCACCTTGCCCCACGTGATGCTGGCCGGTTGCACCCACGAACCGGCGGTGCGCCTGGCCGAGCGGCTGCGCGCACGTACCGGTGGCGCGCTGGGGCACTGCTCGTTCGGCAGCGACGGCGCCAGCGCGGTGGAGATCGCGCTCAAGCAGAGCTTTCACAGCTGGCGCAACCTGGGCCGCGAACACAAGCGCGCCTTCGTCTGCCTGCGCCACAGCTACCACGGCGAAACCATTGGTGCCCTGGCCGTGACCGACGTGGCCGTGTTCCGCGATGCCTACGACCCGATGCTGATGCGCGCGCACATCGTGGAAGCGCCCGACGCCCGCCTGGGCAACGAGGCGCAAGCGCTGGAAGCCTTGCGCACGCTGCTGGCCGATCAGAGTGGGGACATCGCCGCCGTGATCGTGGAGCCGCTGGTGCAGGGTGCCGCCGGCATGGTGATGCATTCGCCGGACTATCTGCGCGCGTTGCGCCAGATCTGCCGCGAACACGAAGTGCACCTGATTGCCGACGAGATCGCCGTGGGCTGTGGCCGCACCGGCACCTTCTTTGCCTGGGAGCACACCACCCCTTCCAGCGCGCAAGACTGGCCGGACTTTCTGCTGCTGTCCAAAGGCATCACCGGCGGCACGCTGCCCCTGTCGCTGGTGCTCACCACCGATGCGGTGTTCCAGGCGTTCTGGTCCGAAGACCCGGCGCGCGGTTTCCTGCACTCCCATTCCTACACCGGCAATGCGCTGGCCTGTGCCGCCGCCAACGCCGTGCTCGACCGCTTCGACGCCGGGCAGGCACAGGCCAATGCGCAGCAGGCCGCCTGGCTGGGCGCGGCTTTCGAACCGCTGGCCACTGACCCCCGCGCGGCCCACTGGCGCCAGCGCGGCACCATCGTGGCGTTTGACGTGCCCGATGCCACCCCCGGTTTTGCCGAGCGCTTCCACATGGCTGGTCGCGCCCGCGAACTGCTCATCCGCCCCATTGGCCGCACGGTGTATCTGATGCCGCCGTATCTCATCGATCCACCCACCGCTGCCTGGCTGGCCCAGGCGGTTCAAGACACCCTCAACGATGTGGTTTGAACACCTTCAATCGCGCCTGGATGCACTGGCGGCCGACGATCTCACCCGGCGCCTTCGCACCGTGTTATCCGGCACCGCGCCGCACCAGCGCGTCAGCGGCGCCGACGGCGTTGCGCGCGATCTGCTGCTGTTCTGCAGCAATGATTACCTGGGCCTGGCCGCGCACCCCGCCATCGCGCAGGCACTCGCCGAAGGCGCGCGCCGCTGGGGTGGCGGTTCCGGTGCCTCGCCTCTGGTCAGCGGCCACTCGGCAGCGCACGCGGCGGTGGCCGACTGGCTGGGGCAGGCCTACGCCGCCCACATTCCGCAGGCGCGCGCACTGGGCTTCTGCACCGGCTACATGGCCAATCTGGGCGTGCTCACCGCACTGGGCGATGCCGATACCGAACTGTTCTGCGAAGACCTGAACCACGCCTCGCTGATCGACGGTGCCCGGCTGGCACGAGGCCGCGTGACGCGTTACCCCGACCGCGACGTGCAGGCACTGGCCCAGTCGCTGGCGGCCAGCACTGCGCCGCGCCGCCTCATCGTCACCGACAGTGTCTTCAGCATGGACGGCGACATCGCGCCCCTGCGCGAACTGCTGGCGCTGGCAGAAGCGCACGACGCCTTGCTGGTGGTGGACGACGCACACGGCTTTGGCACGCTGGGCGAACGTGGCCTGGGTGCGGTGGAGGCGCTGGGCTTGCGCAGCGAACGCCTGGTGCTGGTGGGGACCCTGGGCAAGGCCGCCGGAGTGGCCGGCGCCTTCGTGGTGGCGCACGCCACCGTCATTGAATTCCTGCTGCAGACGGCGCGCAACCTCATCTTCTCCACCGCTGCGCCGCCGGCGGTGGAACATGCGGTGCTGACCGCGCTGCAGTTGATCGACAGCGACGAAGGCAGCGAACGCCGGGCGCTGCTGGCCCAGCGGGTGGGGCGCCTGCGCAGCGGCATGGCCGACCTGCTGGCCGATCGTCCCGCCACGCCCTGGCAACTGCTGCCGTCTGACACCGCCATCCAGCCCCTGATCATTGGCGACAACGCCGCCACCATGGCCCTGTCTGCCAGGCTGGAACAACTGGGCCTGCGTGTGCCCGGCATCCGCCCGCCCACCGTGCCCGCCGGCACCGCGCGGCTGCGCATCACCCTGTGTGCTGCGCACACCGCGCGAGACGTGGATCGGCTGCTGCAAGCCCTGGCCGAATGCGCTGACGAACGCCTGGAGGCCACGGCATGAAGGGTTGGTTCGTCACCGGCACCGACACCGAGATCGGAAAGACCTGCGTAAGCGCGGGCCTGGTCCATCTGCTCGGCCAGCAGGGCTGGCGTGTCGCGGCGGTCAAGCCGCTGGCGGCGGGCCAGGCGCAGGACGCCGAGGGGCGCTGGTTCAACGAAGACGTGCGCCTGTTGCACGCCGCCCAGTCGGCCGGGCTGAGCGAGGCCGAAGTGGGCGCGTTGCAATTCCGCGCAGCCTGTGCGCCACACATTGCCGCGCGCATGGAAGGCCGCCCCATCGAACGCGAATGGCTGGTCTCGCTGGTTCGCGCCACCGCCGCGCGCGCCGACCTCACCGTGGTCGAAGGCGTGGGCGGTTTCCGCGTGCCGCTGTGCGAAGGCTGGGACACCGCCGATCTGGCGCAGGACCTGGGCCTGCCGGTGGTGCTGGTGGTGGGCCTGCGCCTGGGCTGCATCAACCACGCTGCGCTGACCGCCGAGGCCGTGCGCGCGCGCGGCCTCACGCTCGCGGGCTGGGTGGCGAACACGCTTGAGGCCCCGCTCCCCCAACTCAATGACAACCTGGCCGCCCTGCAAACCGTGCTGGACGCGCCCTGCTGGGGCTACGTGCCCCGCCTGCATCCTCCCATCGCCGCCGCAGTGGCGGCCCACCTGAACCCCGACGCCGTGCCTGTGCGTCCCTGACCCTCTGGAGAAACACCTATGTTCCACAAGATTCTGATTGCCAACAGGGGGGAGATCGCCTGCCGCGTCGCCGCTACCGCGCGCCGCATGGGCGTGAAGACCGTGGCGGTGTATTCCGACGCCGACGCTAGCGCCAAACACGTGGCCGCCTGCGACGAAGCGGTGCACATCGGCGGCAGCGCGCCCAAGGAGAGCTACCTGCAATGGCAGCGCATCCTTGATGCAGCCAAGGCCACCGGCGCACAGGCCGTGCACCCCGGCTACGGTTTTCTCAGCGAAAACGAAGCCTTTGCCAACGCCTGTGCGGAGGCCGGTCTGGTGTTCATTGGCCCGCCGTCTTCCGCCATTGAGGCGATGGGTCTGAAGGCCGAATCCAAGCGCCTCATGGAAAAAGCCGGCGTGCCCCTGGTGCCCGGCTACCATGGCGCTGATCAGGACCCGCACATGCTGCAGCACGAGGCCGACCGCATCGGTTACCCGGTGCTCATCAAGGCCAGCGCCGGTGGCGGCGGCAAGGGCATGCGCGTGGTGGAAAAGAGCGCCGATTTCGCAGCCGCCCTGGCGAGCTGCCAGCGCGAGGCCCGCAACAGCTTCGGCAGCGACGCGGTGCTGATCGAAAAATACGTGCTGCGCCCACGCCACATCGAGATTCAGGTGTTCGGCGACACGCACGGCAACTGCGTGTACCTGTTCGAGCGCGACTGCTCGGTGCAACGCCGCCATCAGAAGGTGCTGGAAGAAGCACCTGCGCCCGGCCTCACACCCGAACTGCGCCAGCAGATGGGCTTGGCCGCGGTGGCCGCGGCCAAGGCGGTGCACTATGTGGGCGCCGGCACGGTGGAATTCATCGTCGAGCAGCCCGGTGGCTATGGCAAACCGGAAGACATGGGCTTCTTCTTCATGGAGATGAACACGCGCCTGCAGGTGGAGCACCCGGTCACCGAAGCCATCACTGGGCTCGACCTGGTGGAGTGGCAATTGCGCGTGGCCAGTGGCGAGCCGCTGCCGCTGCAGCAGCACGAACTGCGCATGCACGGCCACGCCATCGAAGCGCGCATCTGCGCCGAAAACCCCGACAACCAGTTCCTGCCCGCCACCGGCACGCTCAATGTGTACCGAAAGCCGGCGCACACCGCGTTCGAACGAGGCACGGTGCGGGTGGACGACGGCGTGCGCGAGGGCGATGCCATCAGCCCGTTCTACGACTCCATGGTGGCCAAGCTGATCGTGCACGGTGACACACGCGACCAGGCGCTGGCGCGGCTCGACGCAGCGTTGGCCGAGACAAGAATCGTCGGCCTGGCGACCAACGTGCAGTTCCTGCGCCATGTGGCAGCCAGCGAATCGTTTGCCAGCGCAAAGCTCGACACGGCACTCATCCCGCGCGAAGCCGCCGTGCTGTTCAACCAGGACCGCGTCGGCCGCGACCAGGCGGTGGCCGCCGCCGTGGCCCAGACCCTGCTGACCGAACGCGCAGCCGAAGGGGCCGACCCGTTCTCCCGCCGCGACGGCTTCCGCTCCCACGGCCTCACCGTTCGCCGCTTCGACTTCGAATACCAGGGCGAAGGCCTTCTCGCGTACCTCACCTACGAGCGCGGTGGCGCGCTCACGCTGAAGGTGGGCGAGACCACGTCGCCGCTGGTGTTTGAAACGGTGGCCGGCGGCAGCCGTTTCGACCTGCAATACGCTGGCCAGCGCCAGGAGGTGCAGACCTGGACCCAGGGCGAAATGGTGCATATCTTCACGCCGCACGGCGCCACGCAGATCCTGGAGATCGACGCCCTGGCCCACGCTGGTGAAGCCGCACACGAAGGCGGCCGACTCACCGCGCCCATGCCGGGCAAGGTGGTGTCCTTCGCTGTGAAGGCGGGCGACACGGTCACCAAGGGTCAGCCGCTGGCGGTGATGGAAGCCATGAAGATGGAACACACGATCGCCGCGCCGGCCGACGGCACGGTGGCTGAGTTGTTGTATGCGCCGGGGGATCAGGTCAATGAAGGCGCGGAGTTGTTGCGTCTGGCCACCGCGTGACATCGCCCTGCCACAAGGGTTGATAAGCTCGCCTGCATGAGCACCTCTCTGAACATCACCCTCTGCATGGCGCAGACCAAGCCCGAACCCTGGGAAACCGGCCTGCGCGCCGCGTTGCCTGGTGCCACCGTGA
This sequence comes from Betaproteobacteria bacterium HGW-Betaproteobacteria-16, assembly GCA_002840835.1. Taxonomy (GTDB): domain Bacteria; phylum Pseudomonadota; class Gammaproteobacteria; order Burkholderiales; family Burkholderiaceae_C; genus Hydrogenophaga. The sequence continues at coordinate 74,235 of PHCQ01000019.1, forward strand.
GCAACTGGAAGCCCGGCGATGCGCCAGCCGACTACGCCGTGGTCTGGGCGCCGCCTCAGGCCTTTCTGGACGAACAGCCCAGGCTCAAGGCCCTGTTCAACATCGGCGCCGGTGTGGACGCGCTCTTGAAATTGAAGTTGCCACCCGGTTGCAAGATCGTGCGGCTGGACGATGCCGGCATGTCGGTGCAGATGGCCGAATACGTGTGCCACGCCGTGATCCGCCACTTTCGCGAATTGGATGGTTACGAGGCCGATGTGAAAGCCGGCAAGTGGTCTTACCGCAAACCGCGCATGCGCGCCGATTTCCCCGTGGGCGTGATGGGTCTGGGTGTGCTGGGTGAACGCGTGGCACGCGCTTTGAGCGTGTTCGAATTCCCTGTGCACGGCTGGAGCCGCTCGCCCAAGCAGATCGAGGGAGTGCAATGCCACAGCGGCAGCGACGGCTTCAACACCTTTCTGTCGTCCTGCCGCGTGCTGGTCAACCTGCTGCCCCTCACCCCGGACACCACGGACATCCTGAACGCCCAGACCCTGTCGCTGCTGCAACCTGGCGGTTACCTCGTCAACGTGGCGCGCGGGGCACACCTGGTGGAAGAAGACTTGCTGACCTTGATCGACAGCGGTCACCTGGCCGGCGCCACGCTGGACGTGTTCCGCACCGAACCCCTGCCCGCCGACCACCCTTTCTGGAACCACCCGAAAGTCACGGTCACGCCACACACCTCGGCGCGCACGCTGCGCGAAGAGAGCATTGCGCAGATCGCCGGCAAGATGCTGGCCATGTCGCGAGGCGAGACCGTGGCCGGGCTGGTGGACCCGGTGCGCGGCTATTGAAACCCTTTGAAGAGAATGACCATGACCATCCCTTCCCGCGTGAAACTCATCGACGTCGGCCCGCGCGACGGCCTGCAGAATGAAAAGCAGCCGGTGCCCGCTGCCGTGAAGATCGAACTGGTGCACCGCCTGCAGGCCGCCGGCCTGAAGGAGATCGAGGTCACCAGCTACGTGAGCCCCAAGTGGGTGCCGCAGATGGCCGACAACCACGAAGTCATGGCGGGCATCACGCGCCTGCCGGGCGTGGCCTATTCGGTGCTCACGCCCAACCTCAAAGGCTTCGAGGCCGCGGTGTTGGACGCGCCCGACGAGATCGTGGTGTTCGGTGCCGCCAGCGAAGCCTTCAGCCAGAAGAACATCAACTGCTCCATCGCTGAGAGCATCGAGCGCTTTGCGCCGGTGGTGGAGGCGGCCTTGGCGAAGGGCATTGCGGTGCGCGGCGCCATGAGCTGCACCGTGGGCTGCCCGTACGAAGGCGACATCGCGCCTGAGCGCGTGGCCTACTTGGCTGGGCTGATGAAGGGCATCGGCGTGCAGCGCGTGGACGTGGCCGACACCATCGGCGTCGGCACGCCCCGGCGCGTGCAGGCCGCCATTGAGGCAACGCTGCAGCACTTCGGCATCGATCACATCTCTGGCCACTTCCACGACACCTATGGCCAGGCGCTGTCCAACACGCTGGCGGCGCTGGAGATGGGGGTGTGGAACTTCCAGTCTTCCGTCTCTGGCCTGGGCGGCTGCCCTTATGCCAAGGGCGCCACGGGCAACGTGGCCACCGAGGACCTGGTCTACCTGCTGCACGGCATGGGCATCGAGACCGGCATTGATCTGGACGCGCTGGTGGACGCCGGCGCCTACATCAGCGAGCAACTGGGCCGGCCATCAGGCTCACGCGTGGCGCGGGCGTTGCTGGCCAAGCGTGCTGGCTGATCTCCGCACCAAGCCAGCCCGCCGTGACCCACATCACCCCCACTGAATTGCTTGAACTCGCGCAGCGGGCCCTGGCCGCTTCCGGCGCGAATCCGGACATGGCCCTCAAAACCGCCACCGCCCTGGTGGATGCCGACATTCAGGGACTCACCTCGCACGGCGTGGCCCGTGTGCCTGCCTACGCCGCCCACCTGCGCAACGGGCGCGCGAACGGCAGCGCCGAGCCCACCGTGGTGCGCCGCGGTGGTGCCGTGATGCTGGTGGATGCAGGCACCGGCCTGGCTTACCCGGCCTGCCACCTGGCCGTTCAACAGGGCATGGAACTCGCGCGCCAGCAGGGCGTGGCGTTCGCTGCTGTGGGCAACAGCCACCACTTTGGCGCGGCGGTGTACCACCTGCAACCTGCGGCCGAAGCAGGCCTGGTCGGCATCGCGATGGGCAACGCCCCGGCAGCCATGCCCGCCTGGGGAGGCAAGCGGCCGATGTTCGGCACCAACCCCATTGCGGCTGCGTTTCCGCGAGACGGTCACGCCCCGTTGCTGATCGACCTTTCGCTCTCGGTCGTTGCCCGGGGCAAGCTGGTGGTGGCGGCGCGCGAAGGCAGGCCCATTCCGCTGGGCTGGGCGCTGGACGCCGAAGGACAGCCCACGACCGATCCGGTGGCCGGGCTGGCAGGTTCCATGGTGCCTGCGGGCGGTGTGAAGGGAACGCTGCTGTCGCTGCTGGTGGACCTGCTGGTGGGCACACTCACGGGTTCGCATTTCGGCTTTGAGGCGGACTCCCTGCTGGATGAAACCGGCAACGTGCCCTGTGTGGGTCAGGTGTTCCTGTTCATTGACCCGGCGGCGCTGGCCGGTCGTGACACCTATGCCGGGCGGATCGAAAGCATGGTCGAGGCCATGCTGCAGGATGAAGGCGTGCGCCTGCCGGGTGATCAGCGCCCCGCGCGCCGGCTGGCCGCCGAGCGCGACGGTCTGGAGATGCCGGATGCCCTGTTGAAAAAACTGAAGCTGCTCGCTAACTGATCGATCAATGGAAATTCACCCACCTGCCGTGAGGTGGGGCCAGTGAGCTGCCCAACAGATGGCCAGGCTGGTGGCATCATCACAGGCTGTTTTGCTTTTTATTGATTTCGGGTGCTTCATGGAACTCCACGTCTGGCTTGCCTTTTTCGCCGCTTCCTGGGTGATTGCCATTTCCCCCGGCTCTGGTGCCGTGCTGTCCATGAGCCATGGGCTGGCCTACGGTGTGCGACAGACCAGTGCCACCATCGCCGGCCTGCAAATGGGGCTGGCGGTGATTCTGCTGGTGGCCGGGGTGGGGGTGGGCGCGCTGCTGTTGGCGTCCGCTACCGCATTCACCGTGGTCAAGGTGCTGGGGGCGGCCTACCTGATCTGGCTGGGTGTGCAGCAGTGGCGCGCGCCGGTGGCCGTTGCTGCCGAAGGTGCTTCGGCCAATGGTGCCGTGGGCGAGCCAGGCCTGCCATCGGTGCGCCGCCGCATCACCCTCGGATTCTTCACCAACGTGACCAACCCCAAGGGCATCGTTTTCATGGTGGCTGTGCTGCCCCAGTTCATCGACCCCACGCGCGCGCTCTGGCTGCAATTGCTGATTCTGCTGGTGACCTCGGTCGGGGTCGACCTGCTGGTGATGCATGGCTACGCTTTCCTGGCATCGCGTGCCCAGCGCTGGCTGGCCTCCGCACGCGCCCGGCGTGCGCAGAACCGCGTGTTCGGCGGCGTGCTGCTGGCCATGGGGGCGAGTCTGTTGATGGTGAAGAGAGTGGTTTAGGGAACACCCCCCTGCGCCGCTGACGCGGCTTCCCCCCTCTCTGGCGCGCCTTCGGCGCTTGGAGGGGGGACGGCATCTTGTGCCGGCGGAGCCGTCCCTTGCTGCCCTTGGATAGATGCACTTCGCTCCGGAAAATATTCGGAACTCTCCCCTGCGCTGCTGACGCAGCTTCCCCCCTCTCTGACGCGCCTTCGGCGCTGGGAGGGGGGACGGCATCTTGGGCCGGCGGAGCCGTCCCTTACTGCCCCTGGAGGGATGCACTTCGCTCCGGATGACTTGTTCTCTTATTCTCTGGACTGCATGGAATGCGCCATGCGACTACCATCCTTAGCCATGTCTGAAGCCTCCGCTACTGAAAACTCGCCTTCCCTGAACTGGCCAGCGCCTGTGCGTCGCGTGGTCGACGAGCTAACCCGTCTGGGTCACCCGCACACACCTGTGATGCTCGATGACGCCGCGCGCACCGCACAGCAGGCGGCCGATGCGCTGGGTGTGGCGCTGGGGCAGATTGCCAAGAGCATCATCTTTCGTCGCAAGTCTGACGACGTGGCTGTGCTCGTGGTCACCTCGGGCGATTTGCGCGTGGATGAAAAAAAAGTGCAGGCCCTGGTGTGCGCCGACGGCGGAAAGCTGGGGCGCGCGGATGCCGAATTCGTCAAGACTCGCACGGGATTTTCCATTGGTGGTGTGTCCCCGGTGGCGCATGCCCTGCCGCCTGTCACGCTGATTGACAAGGAGCTGTTCCGGTTCGACACCATCTGGGCGGCCGCCGGCCATCCCCATGCGGTGTTTCGCTTGAGTCCGGATGAGCTGGTGGTGCTCACAGGTGCGCCGGTGTGCGACGTGACCGTGGTCGCCACCCAGGAGCTTCCCCATGGATGAGCCAGCGGTCAACCTGCGCGCAGCGCGTGTGCGTCATGGCGCCCTGGGCGTACCGTCGCCTTGCCTCTCGGTCTGCCGCATGGACCGCGACCGCGCGGTCTGTGAAGGCTGCTGGCGCAGCATCGAAGAAATTGCCGCCTGGAGTCGCATGGCCGAGGCCGACAAGCTCGTGGTCTGGGAACGCATCGAAGCGCGCCAGCGCGACGCTCTGGCCTTGACACCACCTGCGCCGCTACCATGAACGACCCTCAGCCTCCAACCGCCAACGCGCTGCCTGCAAGTCCACCACGGCTGCACGACATCACCTTCTACTTCGACCCCATTTCGCCCTACGCCTACCTGGCGTTCGAGCGACTACCGGAAACACTCATGGGCTTGAGCGTGCGGGTGCGGTACAAACCCGTGCTGTTCGCCGGCCTGCTCAAGGCACATGGGCAACGCGGCCCGGCCGAAATCGTGCCGAAGCGCGACTGGACCTACCGCCACGTTGGCTGGCTGGCACAGCACCACGGCGTGCCGTTGGACCTGCCCGCGGCACACCCTTTCAACCCGCTGGCGCTGCTGCGCCTGGCCCTGGCCTGCACCACCGATGATGCGCCAGGCGAGTGCAACCGCTATGTGGCCGAACAGGTGTTTCGCCACGTCTGGCGTGGCGGTCAGGACCCCAACGAACCCGCACGCCTTGCTGCGCTGGAAGCGCTGCTGCAAGACCACATGCGGCAGCGCCAGAAACCCTGGCTCGCGCCCGACAGTGAAGAAGTCAAGCAGCGTCTGCGCACCAACACCGAAGAGGCGCTCGCGCTTGGCCTGTTCGGTGTGCCCGCCATGGTGGTCAATGGGCTCGTCTTCTGGGGTCTGGATGGCCTGCCGATGTTGCGCGACTACCTCGATGATGGCGCCTGGTTCACAAGCGGCGCCTGGGAGGCAGCTGCTGCGTTGCCGGTGGGTGTGCAGCGGCAGCGTTGAGCAGCAGAGATTGGTGACGCTGCGGGCGGCGCGGACGGCTTCTCCCTGCATTCACTTTTCTCTACGGAAGCTTGGCTTGGCCGGGTCTCGCCCCGGCGGGCGACCTACCTTTCTTTGCTTCGCCGAAGAAACGTAGGCCCAAGAAAGGCGAGCCGAAGTCCGGGCCCCTACGGGGTTCCTTGCGCTGCTCGCGTCGAGGGGGGTCGGGCTGAACTCGCCTTCGGCTCAGACAACGCCCGCCCTGATCCGCTCGACGCTGCGCGGCTCAGCCCGGCCACACGGCGAAGAGGGGGATCGGGATCGGACTCCCCCTCAAGCGAACGTGCCTTCGCTCTTTGAGGGGACTGCATGTTTCCAGCCTGAAGTGTCCCTTATCCAGAGATACCGTCGGGCCGGCTTTGCCGGACGACTGGTATCGTCCTCTTGAGGGGGGATGCGGCTACACGCAGTGAGCAAGCGACGGGGGTGGGCACAATTTCTACACGGCGTCCATCACCGCCCGCAAGAACTGTTGCGTGCGAGGCTCCTGTGGGTTTTCGAAGAACGACTTTGCTGGCCCCTGTTCGGCGATGCGGCCCTGGTCGAAGAAGCACACCCGGTCGGCGAACTCGCGGGCGAAACCCATCTGGTGCGTGACCATCAACATCGTGAGGTTGTGTTCGCTGCCCAGGGTGCGGATCACGCTGAGCACCTCGCCACACAGCTCGGGGTCGAGGGCCGATGTGACTTCGTCGAACAGCATCACTTTGGGTCGCATCGCAAGGGCGCGTGCGATCGCCACGCGCTGCTGCTGCCCGCCCGAGAGCTGCGCCGGGTAGTGGTCGAGCTTGTCGCCCAGGCCCACCATGTTCAGCAGTTCGCCAGCGCGTTCGCGCGCTTCGTCGGCGCTCAGGCCAAGCACGGTCACAGGGGCTTCCATGCAGTTCTTCAGCGCTGTCATGTGCGGGAACAGGTTGAAGTGCTGGAACACCATGCCGATGTGTCCGCGCATGCGCCGCAGGTGCTGGGCGTTCGCGCGCACCAGCCGGTCGCCTTGTTGCATGTGGGTCAGGGGTTCGCCGTCGACGCGGATCACGCCATCGTCGATGCTCTCCAGCGTCATCAGCATGCGCAGCACCGTGGTCTTGCCCGAGCCCGAGGGGCCGATGATGGCGACCTTTTCATTCGCCGCCACCGAGAGGTCGAGTCGATCAAGCACGGTGAGATCGCCGTAGCGCTTGGTCACGGCGTCGAATACCACCATGGGAGCAGCATCCACTGGCGCGTCTGATGAGGGCAGGTCGATGTGCGTGGTGGTCGTGGTCATGTGCGTCTCCCTGCGCGTTGTTTGAGTCGCTGTTCCACCCGGCGGATCAGCGCCGCAGACACCAGGCTGAAGACCAGAAAGAACAGGCCCACCAAGGTGATGGGTTCGGTGTATTGAAAGCTCTCGGAACCCAGGATCTTGGCGGTCTGCATGAGCTCCAGCACGGCAATGACGGACAGCAGCGGCGTTTCCTTGAACAGCGCCACCAGGTAGTTGCCCAGGGCCGGCACGATCGGAGGAATGGCCTGCGGCAGGATCACGTCCTTGAATGTGGTGAAGGGCGAAAGGTTGAGTGCCAGCGAGGCTTCCCACTGCCCCTTGGGCACGTTCTCCAGCCCGGCCCGGTACACCTCGGAGCAATAAGCGCCGTAGTGCAGACCCAGCGCCAGCACGCCGGCCGGCATGGCGTCAATCGTGAGACCGAATTCGGGCATCACGTAGTAAAGGAAAAAGATCTGGATCAGCAGCGGTGTGGACCGCACAAACTCCACCACCCCTGCCACCGCCAGCCGAAGCCACGCCGGCCCGGCCATGCGACCCACTGCAAACACCAGCCCCAGCACCAGCGCCAACACAAAGCCCATCAACGTGGCCTGCAAGGTCACGACCGAAGCCTCGGCAAGAATCGGCAGGATCTCCCAAGCGTAAGCCCAGTCCCAGATTTGTGTGTTCATGCGACTGGTCTACTGCAAAAAAGAACGTATCCCGGCAGGCGTGCCTTCATCCAGGGGCAACGAGGGACGGCTCCGCCGGCACAAGCTGCCGCCCCCCCTCCCGTCGCAGGCGAGAGAGGGGGGTGACGCGAAGCGGCGCGGCGGGTGATTCACAGCTTGACTTTGCGTTCAAGCGCCCGGGTGCCTACCGTGATCAGCACCGACAACGCCAGGTACATCAGCAACACCAGGCTGAACACCTCCACCGTGCGCAGGGTGTTCTGGTTCACCTGCTGCGCCTTGAAGGTGAGGTCCGACAGTGTGATCAGCGACACCAGCGAGGTGGCCTTGAGCAGTTCGATCAGCAGATTGCCCCAGGGCGGGATCATGGCCACAAACGCCTGTGGCAGAACGATGCGGCGCAAGGCCTGCGTGTGCGTCATGTTCAACGCCTGCGCCGCTTCCCACTGGCCCTTCGCCACGCCACCGATGGCGCCACGCACCACCTCGGCCCCATACGCGCCTACGTTGAGGCCCAGCGCGACAATGCCCACCGTCATCGGGTTGAGCGTGATACCGAAGTGCGGCAACACGAAGAACAACCAGAACAGCTGGACCAGCGCCGATGTACCGCGAAAGGTTTCGATGTAAGCCACGGCCAGCCAGCGCAATGGCCGTGGCGCATACAACTTGGCCAGGCCAGCCAGCAAAGCCATCACCATTGCCAGCAACGAACCTCCCAGCGCCACCAGCACGGTGATGCGGACGCCACGTAACAGCTCAGGCAACAGCTCACCCAACGCCGTGAGGCTGGCCACGTGCAAGCCCGCCGCAAACGCGACGATGGCCATTACCAGGAGCAGAGGGGTCGATTTGTGCATTTCAAAGACGGCGCCCGCTCACTACAGGGCAAGCGAGCTGCGGATAGGAGCACGAGGCCGTCCCAAAGTGCTTCCGGAGCGAAGTGCTTCGATCCAGGGCACCCGTGGAACCGGCTTCGCCGGGCCACAGGGTGCGTCCCCCCTCCAAGCGCCGAAGGCGCGCCAGAGAGGGGGGAAGCCGCGTCAGCGGCGCAGGGGGGTGTCCCACTTATTCCCCTGCGCAGTGCTGCTCGGCAGTCTTCTCAGGCAGGTTGGATTCGTCGAAGCCGAACTGCTTCACCATTGCCAGGTGCTCCGGTGTGCCGATGAACTTGGCCAGTTCGGCATTCACCGCGTCGCGCAGGGAGGTGTCTTCCGGGCGGAAACCGAACGAGCCTTCGCCCTTGTAGATCTTGCCGTTGTGGGTGAAAGTGAAGGGCTTGGCGCGCTCGATGCCCTCGTCCTTGTTGGCCAGGTCCAGCGCCGTCAAAGAGGTGAAGGCCGCAGCCGAAGCGCGGCCGGACTTCACGTTGGCTACTGCTGCAGCGAAGTCGGGCACCGTCACTTCCTGGTCGCGCTTCATGCCGGCCAGTCGAGCGTGCTCGATCTCGGCGGTGCCTGCCACGAAAGCGATCTTGGCACCCTTGTCCACCGCGTGCTGGTAGGTGCTGATGCCATCGGGATTGCCGGTCTTGACCACCAGCGCCTCGCCAATGCCGTAGGTGGGGTTGGCGAAGATGATCTGCTTGCAGCGCGCGGGTGTGATGTACATCGAGGCCACGATGGCATCAAAGCGGCCGGCGCGCAGGCCCGGAATCAGTGAGCCCCATTCGGTCAGCACACCGTCAACCTCCTTGATGCCCAACTGCTTCATGACATGACGGAACACCGTGGGCGATTCGCCGGTGAGCTGGCCCGAGGCGGTGGCGTACGAATAAGGGGCTTCGTTGGCGAAGCCCACGCGGATGTAGCCTTGCTCACGCAGCTTATCCAGCGTGGTCTGGGCGCTGGCCAGGCTGGTGGAGAGCAGGGCGGTGGCGCCCAGCAGGGTCAGGATCGTGCGGCGGATGTGGAATCGTGTGGACATGGGTTTCTCCAGAAGTTGCGGTCAACGGGCTTCGGGCAGGCCGGCGGGCGTGAAGTCAATGCGCTCGGCAATGAAGTTCGGGCGTGGCGCCAGACCGCAGAACGGGTCCACCGGGGTGTTGTGCACGCTGTTGTAGACCACGAAGACGTTGCTGCGCGGCAGCGGCGTGATGTTGGAGTTCGAGCCGTGCATGATGTTGCACTCGAAGAACGTGACCGACCCCGCCAGGCCGGTGGGCGCGGTGATGCCAAAGTCGTTCACCAGTTGCGTCAGGCTGTCGTCGTCGGGCACGCCCACTTCCTGGCTTTTCAGGGATTTCTTGTAGTGGTTGTCGGGCGTTTCACCCACGCACGCCACAAAGCGCTGGTGCGAGCCGGGGATGATCATCAGCGGGCCGTTGTGCGGCGTGTTGGGCGTGAGGCTGATGGAGCAGCTCACCATGCGCATGGCCGGCACGCCGTCTTCCACGTGCCAGGTTTCGAAGTCGGAGTGCCAATAGAACTCCTTGCCCCGGAAGCCACCCTTGTAGTTGATGCGCGACTGGTGGATGTACACATCGCTGCCCAGCAACTGGCGGGCAATGGCCACCAGTTTGGGGTGGTTGCACAGGCGGCGAATCACCTCGCTGCTCTGATGCACCGCGAAGATGGAACGCAACTCGCGGCTGCCGGGTTCGATCACGGCTTCGTCGGTGTCCTTCAGGGCTTCGTCGCTGCGCAGGCGCTGCAGTTCGGCCAGGCACTCGGCGATCTCGGCGTCGCTCAGCAGTTCGTCGAAGGTGAGGTGGCCGTTGTCTTCATAGAAGTGCAACTGGTGGGCGCTCAGCGGGCCGTCGTCGGCGCTGCCGTGCACCACCGGGTCCTTGCGTGGCGTGACCTGCGCCTGTGGGGCGATGCGGGAAGGGTAGCGGTCTTCGACCGATGTGGCTTGTGAGGCATTGCTCATGGGGTTCCTCCTTTTCGTGCGCTCAGTCGGCGAGCGCGTAGGCGCCAGTGGCGTCGTGCACTTCGCGGCCGGTGAGCGGCGGGTTGAACACGCAGACCATGCGCATGTGGGTGCCCTTGTTGGCACGCAGGATGTGACGGTCGTGGTTGTTGAGGGCGTAAATGGTGCCGACGCGGATGTCGTGCGTCTGGCCGGTGGCCAGGTCGGTGATCTCGCCTGCGCCTTCGATGCAATACACCGTTTCCAGGTGGTTGCGGTATTCCATCTCCAGCTCGGCACCGGGTTTGATGACGGTGTCGTTGACCGAATAGCCCATGCCGGCGTCCTTGTAGATGAGCCGACGGCTGGTCCAGCCTTCGGTGTCGACGTCGGCAGCGGTGCCCAGAATGTCATCGAGGTGTTTGACGATCATGTGTGTTTCCTTTGTTCTTTGTGTCGGATAGGGCGGGATCAGGCGGCCTTGCGCAGGCCTTGGCTCATGACCGCGTGCAGGCTGGTTTCGATGATGTCGAGGCCGTGCAGCAGCTCGTCTTCCTTGATGGTCAGGCTGGGCAGCAGCTTGAGCACCTGGTCGTCGATGCCGGCGGTTTCAATGATCAATCCGCGCTCGAAGCAGGCCTGCGAGATGCGCGACGCCAGTCCGGCGTCCGCGAACTCCACACCCTGGATCAGGCCCCGGCCACGCACCGTGCCCTCAGCGCCTTGCTTGCGAAGGATCTGGGCCAGCCGTTCCTGCACGATGACGCTCTTCTGTTCCACGGCTTCCTGCAGCAGGCTGTTGCGCCAGTAGCTCAATGCAGCGGTGGCCGTGACAAACGCCGGGCAGTGACCGCGGAACGTGCCGTTGTGCTCGCCCGGCGCCCACTGGTCCATCTCTGGCTTGATCAGCACCAGTGCCAGCGGCAGACCGTAGCCGGAGAGCGACTTCGACAGCGTGACGATGTCGGGCACGATGCCGGCTTCCTCGAAGCTGAAGAAATGCCCGGTGCGGCCGCATCCCACCTGGATGTCGTCGACGATGAGCACGATGCCATGCCGCTGCGTGATCTCACGCAGGCGGCGGATCCAGGCGGTGCTGGCCACATTCACGCCGCCTTCGGCCTGCACCGTTTCCAGGATCACGGCGGCAGGAATGTCCATGCCGCTGCCGTTGTCCACCAGCATGGATTCGAAATAGTCGAGCGTGTCGGTGTCGGCGCCCATGTAGCCATCGAACGGCATGGAGGCCGCGTTGCCCAGGGGGACGCCGGCACCGGCACGCTTGAAGCCGTTGCCGGTGACCGACAGTGCACCCAGGGTCATGCCGTGAAACGCGTTGGTGAAACCCACCACCTGCTCACGACCGGTGACCTTGCGCGCCAGCTTGAGGGCGGCTTCCACGGCATTGGTGCCGGTGGGGCCAGGAAACTGGAACTTGTAGGAAAGGCCGCGCGGCTGCAGGATCACTTCGTGGAAGTTCTTGATGAACGCTTCCTTGGCTTCGCTGTACATGTCCAGCGTGTGCGTGATGCCGTCGCGCATCAGGTAGGCCATCAGGGCCTGCTTGATCTTGTCGGGGTTGTGGCCGTAGTTGAGCACGCCGGCACCGCTGAAGAAGTCGAGATGGCGACGGCCCTGGGTGTCGGTCATCCACGCACCCTTGGCGGATGCAAACACGGCGGGGAAGTTGCGGCAATAGCC
>PHCQ01000105.1 GCA_002840835.1 Betaproteobacteria bacterium HGW-Betaproteobacteria-16
GCTGAGCGCCTTCGGAACGGCCGGGCGGCGCTCACTGGACTACCCTTCGTGCTGCGCACTGCGGGGCTGAGCGCCTTCGGAACGGCCGGGCGGCGCTCATGCCGATTTCCCTTCGCAAAGCGCCTTGAGCTGTGCCAGCGCGCGCGGCCAGGTTTCGGTCATGAAGGCCTCATAGTCACCGAACACATCGCTGTCCACCTTCAGGCGGGTACCCCCGGCTTCGTCGGTGAAGGTGTATTTTTCGTAGCAGGGCGCCCAGGCCTTGATGGCTTCGCTGGTGGTGTCTTCCACGCCGTCCTGGATGAACCCCAGATGCCGGATGGAGACGAACTCCGTCGGTCGGTGTTCGGCGATTTCGGCCACCATGCCCGCCCCCTTGGGGTCCAGGAAGCGGATCTTGGAACCCTGTTCCCACGAACCCTCAAAGCGTGAGCCTTCGCAGAACGCCGAGGTCCACTGTTCGTATCCAGGCGGCTGCAACATGGTGGTCCACACGTGCCGGCGGGGTGCGTTGATGAAGATGTCGAAATGCTGGGTTTTCATGCAAGGTCTCCTTGGGTTCAGGATGGGTCCAATACCCGTCAAAGGGCGACAACCGATGCCCCTGCATGCACGACGAAGCGGAACCTGGGAATTCGACATACCCGATCCACATTTTTTTATTCTTGTGGGAAGGGGGCGCACACACGGCATTCAAGCCGGAGCGTCACACCACTCACTCAGCATCCGGCGCGCGAAACCCAAAATCCAGAGATGCGGTGGAACCGGCTCCGCCGGGCCACTCGCATCGCCCCCCTTCCAGGGGGGTGGCGCCGCAGGCGACGCGGGGGGGTCGTCACATGTAACACGGCGCCAGCGCCCGCACCTCCACCGTGGCCCATTCGGCCGCCGGGCAGCGCTGTGCGATGGCCAGGGCTTCTTCGCGGCTCACGCCGTCGAGCAGGAAGAAGCCACCGATCATTTCCTTGGCCTCGGCAAAGGGGCCATCCAGCAGTTGTGCCTTGCCGCCGCGCGTGCTCACCCGCACGGCATCGCGCTGAGACGCCAGCGACTCCACCGCCTTGAGCTTGCCCTCTGCCTTCAATGATTCGCCGAAACGCTGCATGCGGGCGTACACCTCGCGCCCTTCGGCTTCGTTGCGGGTGGCGCGCTGTTCCGTGGGTTCGATGATGAGAAGCATGTAGGACATGGACGTGTCTCCCTCAGGTGTTGGGTACCGGGTGTTGGGTCTCGGCAAAGGCCACATGCTACACAGACCGGGTGGCGTTTGCACACGTTCAGGGAAGGCCCAGGACCCAACGGCGACAATACCCGCATGGACCTTTTGATCGGACTCTTTTTCATCGCCATGGGCGTTCACGCCGCCAAAACGGCGGAACAGCGCAATCGCATTGCCCTGCTGGGCAGCCACCTGCAGAAGTTCCAGCTGGAAAAGCACATGGAACAGCTCATCAGCGGCTATTTGCGAGCCCTGGGCGAGAAGGACCCGGAGCGCAGCGAACCCATCTGGCGCAATCTGGAGGGCATCGAGGCCACGGTGAAGGAGCAGTTGGCACAGCTGGCACGCGACCTGCACGAGGTGTGGAATGAACGCACGCGCGTGAGCCGCTGGCCGCTGGCGGTGCCCTTCTCCACCCGCCTGTTTCCCGCCAGCACGTTTGATTTGCGCACGCTGCTGGAGGTGCATGCCAAAGGGTTCGAGACCGCGCTGCGCAACGACGACGGACTGCCCCGTCGCGACCAGGCGTTCCGGCTTACGGCCGAGCTGCTGCTGTTCCAGCACAGCTGCCACTGGTTCTGCCGCTCGCGCTCGGTGGCGTCGGCCCGGCTGCTGGCCTTGCACAAGACGGCCTACGAACAGGTGGTGGCCGCCGTGTCGCCCCAGACCCGCCAGGCCTACCTCGCACTGGTGCGGGGCTGAAAACGCCCATGCCGAGCACCTTGCCCGTGATCTATTCGTTCCGGCGTTGCCCTTACGCCATCCGGGCCCGGCTGGCGCTCTGCTGCTCGGGCACCACCGTCGAATTGCGCGAGGTGGATCTGAAACGCAAGCCCGCAGAACTGCTGGCGATCTCGCCCACCGCCACGGTACCGGTGCTCGACCTGGGGCATGGGCGGGTGCTCAAACAGAGTCTGGACATTCTGCTCTGGGCCCTGCAGCAGAACGACCCCGAAGGCTGGCTGCAACGCGGCGACCCGGCCTTCAACCAGTGGCTGGTCGACACCACCGATGGCGCGTTCAAGCACTGGCTGGATCGCTACAAGTACGCCGAGCGGTTTCCCGAACGCAGCGCCACCGAATGGCGCGAAGAGGCCGTGCGCTGCCTCATTGAACCCCTGGAGGCGCGGCTGGCGGCGCAAGCCCAGGTGGGCGGCCAGCAAGCCTGCTGGGCCGACGCTGCAGCATTCCCTTTTGTGCGGCAGTTCGCCGGTGTGGACCCTGGCTGGTGGGCAGGCTCACCCTGGCACCGGACGCGGAGCTGGCTGCAAGGCTGGTTGACGAATCACCACTTTCTTGCCTGCATGCACAAGGCGCCGGTGTGGTCATCTGGCGCACCCGTTCAGCGGTTTCCACTTCCGGCCACCCCGGCGGAATGAGCCTCGCCCTGGCGACCCTGTGCCGGTTCACACCGCGGGCGCGAGGTGGAAGTACAGCCCCATGACCGGGCGGCGCTGGTCTTCGCGCAGGGGCGCCTCCCACTGACGCACCACACGAAAACCGGTTGCACTCGCCAGCCGCTCCACATAGGCACTGGCGTGGGCGTAACGCAGGCTGGGAAGCAGCACCAGGTCCTGTTCCGCGTCGGTCCGTTCCACTGAAAACGCAAAGCATCCGCCCGGCGCCAGGCGCTGGCGCACCGCGGCAAACACCGCCTCCAGCGCGCCCACATAGATGAACACGTCGGCGGCCATCACCAGATCGGCCGGCTCGGTGGAAGCCTCCAGAAACGGCAACAGATCGCCTTGCACCACCTGACGGTACATGCCGCTGGCCCGTGCCTGCACCACCATGGCACCGGACACATCCACGCCGTCAACGCTATCCGCCTGCGGGCGGATCAGCTGGCCGCACAGGCCGGTGCCACACCCCAGGTCCAGCACCCGCAGAAAGCGCGCACCGCTTTCCACCAGAGGTGCAAGCAAGGTGCGGTGAGCCTGGTAGTTCAGATTCTCAACCAGATGCGTCTGGAAGTTGTCGGCGTACTCGTCGAACAAGGCCTCCACATACGCCAGAGGAGGCCGCTCCGGCGCGGGCTGCTTGGTCACAGAGGCCAGATAGAACCGATTCAGCTCATCGTCCCCGCCATGGGCCAGCGCCTGCTGGAAACTGCGCGCCGCCTCTGCAAGCTCTCCCGCATCGCGCAGCAGGCTGCCGCGCTGGCTCCAGGCCTCGGCCAGCGTGGCATCGAGGGTCAGGGCCTCTTCAAACCCACGCAGTGCCTCGGCCGGCCGCTCCAGGCGCAACTGGTAACGCGCCAGCGCCAGCCAGATGGCGGCGGTGGGCGAGCCCAGCGGCAATGCCTTTTGCAGAGCTTGCACGGCAGGCGCCCAATGCTGCAGAGCTTCGTGCGCATGGGCCAGTGCCAGCCAGGCGTCGCGGTTCGATGGATCAGCTTGCGTGGCCTGCGTGAGCGTGTCCACTGCCACGGCCCACTGTTCCAGGCGCACCTGGGTGATACCCAGGTTGGCCAGGATGGACGGTCGTCCTGGCGCCAAGGACAGCGCAGCCCGGAAACTGCCCAGCGCGTCTTCAAGCCGGCCGGCTTCAAAGTGGGCGTTGGCTTCGAAGAAGTGGGCTTTGGCCTGTTCGGTGGTGTCGGTCATGGGCGTGCAAAAGAAGGCGCCGCAGCATCGGCAAAATGAAACCGCCCTGCGCTCACGGCGCCACACCATACATCAACTGCTGCGACAGAGGACATGGACCGCGGCACCAATGGACGCGGCTGCCAAAATTTTCAGATCCATGCTCTTGTCTCCTGTCTGGTTTTGCCCCGAACCCGGTGTTCGAGTCAGGCCAATGCCAGGAGACGGGGTGCCTGGAAACCATGGGTGGGAGGCACAGGGATCTACTCAAAATGCACATGATCCGAATGGATCCAAGGCATTCTGAGAAGCGGTGCCGAGGGTTCTCATAGACGCATTTCGAACCAGAAAAGACCTTCTGCCGCGTTAGTGTCCTGGCGTGCGCCGCATACGCGTAGCTGCCCTCGCGGCAGAGACTCAAGGCATGCGCATGGTCTGAGCCAAGTGCGAATAGACCGCACCCACTCGACGAAGATGGCGCGATTCAGGATGCGTGAGCAGCCACAGCTCGGTCTCGCACTCGTCCAGCGGGTCGGTCAGGCGCACGACGTCCTTGCGACCTTCAGCCAGGAACAAAGGCACGATGCCCACGCCCATTCCCAGCGCTATCAGTTCCAGTACGGACAGGATGCTGTGAACCCGATAGCGCGGGGTTACCTTCGGAAAATGGCGCTTGCGCCATATCACGGAGGGGTGGTCCGGCAAAGCATCGTCCGGCGCGATCCAGTCGACCTGGCCGGCCTCGACCCTGGCGAGCCCGTGCAATGTTCCCCGCCGGGTCGCGTACAGCGCGACACGGATCGGCCCAACGCTTTTGCCCACCAGGTGCTGCGGTGGACGCTTGGTTGCGCGCACGGCGATGTCCGCATCGCGACGGGTCAGGCTGGCCAGTTCGTTGCCCGTGTGCAGCTCGAAGTTCAAGTGGGGGTGCGCCTCGCGCAGACCGTGCAGCGCGGGGGCGACCACGCCGTGCAGGATGGTGTCGGTGGTCGTGATGCGCACTGCACCGGAGATCCTTGACGGCGCAGCGTCGATGGTCGAGCGGGCAGCCTCCAGTGTCGCTTCCATCTGCTCGGCGTGCGCGGCGAGCTCGGTCGCGAGCTCATTGGGGAGGTAGCCCGATCGGCTGCGTTCAAACAACGGGCGCCCCAGACCGCGCTCAATGCGCTGCAGCGCTCGGAACACCGTGGACGCATCGACCCCCAGCCGCTCGCCCGCGCTGGCGAGCGTGCCGCTGCGGACGAGCGCAAGGGTCACCTCCAGGTCATTCGGAGTGATTGTGTATTGCGTGGCTGCAATCATGGTGTGCGAAATAGTCTATTCCAGTTTCTGGCATGCAACCACACACTCTGGACATCTGCACATATTCGGAGTTGTCCCATGGCGTCTTCTGTTTCGTCGACCGCACCCTATGCCCGGAAGGCACATGCAATGAGCGGGCCGCTTGTCCTCGTGTCGCACGTGCTTTGCCCTTATGTGCAGCGCGCCGCCATCGTGCTGGCCGAGAAGGGCATCCCCTTCGAGCGTCGCGACATCGACCTGGCGAACAAACCCGACTGGTTCCTGAAGATCTCGCCACTCGGCAAGACGCCGGTGTTGCTGGTCGGTGGCGAGTCCATCTTCGAGTCGTCCGTGATCTGCGAGTATCTTGAGGAGATCGGGCTGCCCCGTCTGCATCCGGACAATCCGCTGCAGCGTGCGTGGCACCGCTCCTGGATGGAGTTTGGATCAGCGCTGCTGAACCTGATCGGCGCGTTCTACAACGCCGCAGACGAGCACGCACTTGCTGCCCGGGCAGCGGACATCCGGGACCGCCTCGGGCAGATCGAAGCCACTCTGGTCGAAGGTCCCTACTTCGCCGGCGAACACTTCAGCATCGTCGACGCCGTCTTCGGGCCGGTCTTCCGCTATTTCGATGTCTTCGATGCGATCGGCGAATTCGGGTTTTGGGACGGTTTGCCAAGGGCGCAGCGTTGGCGCCAAGCGCTGGCAATGAGGCCTTCTGTGATCGAGGCGGTCCATCCGGACTATCCTGAACTGCTGCGGGGTTTTTTGTTGGCTCGTCGCACTGCGCTGTCCCGACGCATGACGCGGGTGGGTGCATCGGTTTGACCGACAGGACCTGCTCGCAGGAGAAGACGCCTTCACGGATCGCATGAATTCATGCCTTCCCTGATCTTCCAACGGCAGGCTACTTCAGTGTGGCTCGAAGTTGGACGTCGGGGTGGCGACAGGAAGAAAGACAGAGAAAGTTGAACCCTCCCCCGGTGCGGACTCGGCCCATATGCTGCCACCGTGCGCCAGGATGATGCGCTGGCACATCGCCAGGCCAATGCCGTCGCCAGCGACCGCCTGGTCCGGGTTGGCCCGGCCGAACATCTGAAAGATGTGTGACTGCATCGCTGGGCTGAAGCCACAACCATTGTCCCGCAGGGACAAGGTCCAGCCGCCGTCTGTGGTGGCACACGCCAGTTCCAGCAGGATCAGATCACGACCGGCGCTGTACTTGAAGGCGTTGTCCACCAGATTGGCCCACACCTCGCGAATCAGAACGGGGTCGGCCCACACGCGGGGGAGTGTTTCCGTCCCCACAACGCGGAACCGCAGGTCCGGAAACGATGCGGCCGCTTCACCCACGCAGTCGCAGAGCAGCTCTGCCATGGCAACCCATGAAGGCTTGAGGCTGCGCCGACCCAGGCGCGAAAACGCCAGCAACCCGTCCATCAGCGCCCGCATCTGGGTGCCAGCCGTCACCAATTTTCGGCAATACGCCTTGGCTGTATCGATGTCACCGGCCGCCAAGGACTCTTGCACGATTTCCGCATAGCTGGTCATGTGCCGAACCGGCTTCTTCAGGTCGTGCGACAACGCTTGACTGAATGCTTCCAGCGAGCTGTTGGCCTCTTCAAGGTGGAGCGTGCGTTCCTGCACCATGGCCCGCAGCTTTTCATTCGTCAGCCGCTTCTGCTCGATCAACTCCCTGTACACGGTCACGTCCTGGATGGTCCAGGTGCCTGGAGGCCGAATGCCGCTCTCGTGCTTTTCGGGGACGCCACGGCACCGGACCCAGCGGCGTCTGCCATTTTTGGTCGAGATGGAGAGTTCGTGGTCAAACTCTTCACCGCTTTGCATGACCCGCTTCAGCTGGTTGTGAAAATCCTGCCTGGACTCTGAGTCAATGAAAGCGAGAAAGTCATCACAGGTTTTTGGCGACTCCTCAATGGGCAGGTCAAGAATGTCGTAGACCTCGCAAGACCATCGCATCATTCCTGTTCCGGCGTCGACTTCGACGCGGCCGAGTCGGGCCAATCGCTGGGCCACCTGAAGATGATGCTGGAGCTCGACGTTGGCTTTTTCAAGCGCCCGCTTCTCGCTGATGTCGCTCTGAATGGAGAAGTAGCCCAGCACGCGGCCGTGGTTGTCGCGAATGGTTTCGATATTCAGCAACGCGAGGTAAGGCTCCCCGTTCTTTCTGTAGTTGACGATCTCGACGCCGGCAACGGACTGGCCTTGACTCAGGCGGTCGCGCAATTGCTGTCTGATCCGCTTGTCGGTCAATGGCCCATGCAGTTGCTCGCCGGCCAGTTTGCCCTGCACCTCCTCCAGCTCCCAGCCAGTGACCTTGGTGTAGGTTTGATTGACCCAGTGAATCCGCCGCGACGCGTCGGCAATCACCACCATGTTGGCGCTCTGTTCAACAACCTTCTCCAGAATGAGCAGCCAGGAAGCCATGTCAGTGAGCTCGTCAGTGGTATCCAGCATGGGATCCTTTCTCATCAAGAGGATTGGGCTTCAGCCTGCTCCAGCAACCCTTCGTCAGATTGCATGAGCGTCCAGCGACTTTCTTGACATTCATCATCGACACGAATGGGTGATCTGCTGCAATTACCTGCAGGCTTAGTGATCAGACTCACAGACGCCTGTCACAGGTGGCCAGATCAGTAGGTTTGGCTCGTTAGCATCGTCTGCGCTGGCGTCGCTGGCCGAACAGGTGGAGGTTCTCAATTTGGCCGCACCAAGCATGCGGCCTTACAAGCATTTCCAAGAAAATCCATGCACGTGAGCAAGAGGAGCAGCCAGCCGTCGATCGAACAAGCCACGCGTCCACGCTGTGAACACTGCTCGACGAGAGCACGCTGCCTTTTCTCCACCATGTCTCAAACGGAACATGAGCCGTTCTGGTCGATGGTTCGCGAGCGCTCGGTGGCCGTCGGAGAAACACTGGAAATTCAGGGCGCGCGTAGCCAGACGCTGGGTGTGGTCAAGGTCGGATTGCTGAAGGGTTTGCGAAGAGGTCCCGGCGACGTGGACAAACCCATTGTGTTGATGGGCAAAGGGCGCTTGATTGGGTTCACGCAGCCTTTTGGTCAATCTGCCACGTTGAGTCTGGTCACCATCACACCCACGCGTGTATGTGAAGTGGATATTCAGACGATCAGGGACCTCGCGATGCTTCATCCACCGTTCCTGCAAGCGCTATACAAGACCATCGCCGATTTCATTGGCTGCATAGCTGACTGGTCGAACCTGCTTCGTCAGGAGAGCTACCTTGTCAAGGTGTGCGTTGCTCTGCATCTGATTGCAGCAGAAGAAGGCAGCCAGGCGTTTCGCATTCCCAGCCATACCGAACTGGCCCATGTGCTTGGAGCGCGGCGCGAGACCATTGCCAGGCACATCACGCTTCTGATCGAAAAGGGCCTGTTCAAGAAGATCGATCGCTGGCATGGCGTGCTCACCACGGCTGATTGCAGATCGCTCCTGAACAGCACAGTCGAAAGACGCCACCCATAAGGCGGGGGTTGGTTTCAGCCCCTCACGCAGCGCATTGTGAGCTGGCTTCGATCCCGCCATTTTCCGGCGACTTCAACTCTCTCTTGCTGACGGCGCTTCCAGCATCCTCTGATCGCATTTCGATTGAGAAAAATCGATGCGCTCCGTCACTCATGCGCGTTTCGTCACTTAGCCAGACGATTTCCGGCTTTCACCCGGATTTCACCGCCATTTCTGCATTTAGCCCGCCACCGAATATCCCGATGCTTCTTACATCGCCTTACTGATCAATCCAACCAGCAGGCGGTTCCGGCGTCCAGGTATTAGGGGCACGGCTCCCTTGGTCATATTCCAATATCGCTCAATGCAACGGAGAAATACATGAACTTCACCAAGAACCTCAGGATCGGCACCAGACTGGCAATCGGTTTCGGCGTCATGCTGCTGCTCATATTGGGCATGGCTGCGACTGGCTTCGTGGGAGCGGCCAAGCTGTTTGCAGGAACCAAAACCATCTACGAAGACCGCACCGTGCCCTTAGGCGACCTGGCCACCATCAATCAGCTGATGATGAGCAATCGCGTGCTCGCCATGGACTCGATGCTCGTACCAAACGACGTTGAACAGAATCAGGCACAGGTCCAGGCCAACGCCGAGCGGATCAGCAAAATCTGGGAAGGCTTCATGGCCACCCACCACACCCCGGAAGAAGCTGAGTTGGCCAAGGCCTATATTCCGGCCCGCGCAGCCTTCGTGAACGAAGGTTTGCTGCCCGTCTTGGCGGCGGTACGCAACGGTGACATTGAGAGCGCGCGGCTCATCTACAACAACAAGCTCGAACCGCTTTCCCAAACCGCCATTGATCTGTCCGAAAAGCTCACCCAGCTCCAGATCAACGTGGCCGCACAGGAATTCAAGCAGGCCCGTGAGCTCGAATTGCTCGTCGAGATGGTGATGGTGGCAGCCGCCGCCTTTTCGTTGCTGTTGGGCATCGGCATTGCCATCGGCATCACGCGCTCCATCGTCCGACCCATCAATGAAGCTCTGAAAGTGGCAGAGACCGTGGCAGGTGGCGATCTGACGTCGCAGATCTCGGTCCACGGCAAAGATGAGACCGCCGACCTGTTGCGCGCCCTCAAAGCCATGAACGACAGTCTGGTGAAGGTGGTGGGGGAAGTCAGAGGCAACGCAGATAGCGTGGCCACCGCCAGTGCACAGATCGCGCAGGGCAACGCCGACCTGAGTCAGCGCACCGAGGAACAGGCATCGGCTCTGGAACAAACATCTGCCTCCATGGAGCAAATGGGCTCAAGCGCCAACCAGAACGCCGACAACGCCCGACAGGCGAATCAACTGGCGTCCAGTGCGAGCGCCGTGGCCAAACAGGGTGGCGCGGTCGTTGGTCAAGTGGTCCAGACCATGCGCGACATCAACGACAGCAGCAAGAGAATCAGCGACATCATCGGCGTGATTGACGGCATCGCCTTCCAGACCAACATCCTCGCGCTGAACGCAGCGGTCGAAGCCGCACGCGCCGGTGAGCAGGGCCGTGGCTTTGCGGTGGTGGCCGCCGAGGTGCGCAACCTGGCCCAGCGCAGTGCCGAAGCGGCCAAGGAAATCAAAAGGCTGATTGGGGCAAGCGTGGAGCGAGTCGAACAGGGAACGGCTCTGGTCGACCAGGCGGGCGCCACGATGCAGGAAATTGTCTCCTCGATCCAGCGCGTCAGCGATATCGTGGGTGAGATCAGCAGCTCCAGCGTCGAGCAAAGCGCGGGGGTTGGTCAAGTTGGCGAGGCGATCAGTCAGATGGATCAGACCACCCAACAAAATGCTGCACTCGTTGAAGAGTCTGCGGCGGCAGCGGCCAGCCTCAAGAGCCAGGCGCAACTTCTGGTGCAGGCGGTGGAGCATTTCAGAATGTCCGGGAGCAACGCCCACCCTGCTTCCTCACACCGTGTTGAGGCTGCGCCGTCCGCACCACAGGGGACCGCATCCGTTGCAGCGCGCCCGCACTCGCGCCCAGCGACCCGTGCAACACGGCCCGGCCCTGCACTCGATCAAGCTCCCCGGACAGTCTCTGCGCCCCGGGCGGACAGCAAGAGCGAAGCGGACAACTGGGAAAGCTTCTGACCTTTTCGTCATGCACACTCCAGGAGGACAGACTGCAACCATTCTGGTCGGCAACACGAGCGCGTCGCAAGAGCAGTTCGCCTGACACTCCAATGGGTTCATGAGCCAACTTGTGAAGGGCGAGCAGGTTTCGTGCACCATCGAAGACCAGCGCCGCTGCCCGCAAAACCCACCAGCCCCCCCGCATGATCACGATCCGCCCCGCCACCTCTGCCGACCAAGACAGCCTCTGGCAGATCATGGAGCCGATCATCCGCGCGGGTGAAACATATGACTTCCCGCGCGACACCACCCGGGCCGCCGCGCTGGCCGCGTGGCTGGCGCCGGGCTTCCAGTGCTTTGTGGCGGAAGACGCGCAGCATCAGGTGCTAGGCACCTACGTGCTGCACCCGAACCGCAGCGGCGGAGGTTCACACGTGGCGAACTGCGGCTACATGACAGCGGTGGATGCCAACGGCAAAGGCGTGGCACGCGCCATGTGTGCGCATTCGCTGGACACGGCGCGAGCACAGGGCTTCAGGGCAATGCAGTTCAACTTCGTGATCGCCAGCAATCACCGGGCGGTGAAGCTGTGGACCGGCATGGGATTCGAGACCGTGGGGCGCTTGCCGGAGGCGTTTCTGCACCCCGTACACGGCTACACCGACGCACTGGTGATGTTTCAGCGCCTCTGATCCATGCGGTGGGCAGTGCAAGCCCGCTTGACACCAACCCGATGGCGCCCCACCGCATCACACCTTCGAAAAGTCCGGCTTCCTGCGTTCCATGAACGCGCCAAAGGCTTCCTTTGCCGCCGGTTCACGCAGCATGCGGCCGAAGCTGGCGCCCTCTTCGGCCATCACGGCCATCACCTGCTGGGTCTGGCCTTGTTTCATCAGGCGCTTGGTTTCAATCAGCGAGCTGATGGGCTTGACCGCGAGCTTGCGGGCCACGCCTTGTGCGTAGCCGGCGGCTTCCATGGGTGGCAGCACGCGGTTGACCAGGCCCACTTCCAGCGCGGCTTCGGCCATGAAGGGTTCGCCCAGCAGCAGGGCTTCTGCCGCGCGGTGGTAGCCCATCATCTGCGGCACCAGCAGGCTGGAGGCCGCTTCAGGGCACAGGCCCAGGTTCACGAAGGGCATGGAAAACGCGGCGTTGTCGCCAGCGTAGACCAGGTCGCAATGGAACAGCAGGGTGGTGCCGATGCCCACGGCGGGGCC
>PHCQ01000165.1 GCA_002840835.1 Betaproteobacteria bacterium HGW-Betaproteobacteria-16
CCATGCCACGAACACCGCCACCGCCCCCAGACCGATCTCATCGGTCAGCGGCAACGCCACCACCAGGAAGCTGGCCGAAACCACCGCCACGACGCGTTCCACCACGTTCAGCCGGCCAAACAGGTAGCCAATGGCACCGGCGCCCCACATGCTGATGGCCACCAGGGCCTTGAACACGATCCAGAGCGTGTCGGTCCAGTCGCCCGACTGCAGCATGAGCGCCGGGCTGTACACCGCCATGAAGGGCACGATGAAACCGGCGATGGCCACGCGGATGGCCTGCATGCTGATCTTGAGTCCGGTTTCGCGCGCAATGGGCGCGGCAGCAAAACAAGCCAGCGCCACCGGCGGCGTGAGGTCGGCCATGATGCCGAAATAGAACACGAACATGTGCGACACGATCAGCGGCACACCCAGCTCCAGCAGCACGGGCGCGGCCAGCGAGCTGGTGATGATGTAGTTCGGGATGGTGGGAATGCCCATGCCCAGGATCAGGCAGGTGAACATGGTGAGCAGCAACGCCAGGAACAGGCTTTCGCGACCCACCGCAATGATGTAACCACCGAGCTCTGCGGCCACACCGGTGAGGTTGATCACGCCGATGATCACACCCACCAGTGCACAGGCGATGGCCACGGGCAGTGCATGGCGCGCGCCTTCCACGAGCGCGCGCACGGCCAGCTGGCGGGCATCGCCACCCACCTTGCGAACGAAGGTGAGTGTGAGCAGCACCGCCGTGATCACGAAGAAGGTGATCACACCGAACTCGATGAAGCCCGCACAGGCCAGACCCAGCAGCACCCAGAAGAGGCCACGCAGCGCATTGCCCTTGACGCCGGTCATGACCGCCGCGCCGAAGATGAGAATGACAGTGAGCGCCAGGCCCACGGTGCCGGAGAACAGCGGCGTGTAGCCCGAGAACAGCAGCGCCACCAGGCCGGCCAGCGGAATCAGCAGATACCAGCGTTCGCGCACGGCGGTCCAAGGGTTGGGGCAGTCTTCCTTGGCCAGACCGGTGAGGCCTTTGCGGCCGGCTTCCAGGTGCACCATCCAGAACGCGGTGACGAAATACAGAATGGCGGGAATCACGGCCGCCTGCACGATGGCCAGGTAGGGTACGTTGATGGTTTCGGCCATGATGAAGGCCACCGCGCCCATCACCGGCGGCATGATCTGCCCGCCCATGCTGGAAGTGGCCTCCACACCACCCGCAAACGCGGGGCTGTAGCCGAAGCGCTTCATGAGCGGGATGGTGAACTGGCCGGTGGTCACCACGTTGGCCACACCCGAACCGTTGATGGTGCCCATGAGGCCGGACGAAATCACCGACACCTTGGCCGGCCCGCCGCGGGTGTGGCCCACGGTGCCCATGGCGAAGTCGTTGAAAAGGCGGATCATGCCGGCCTGTTCAAGGAAGGCGCCGAACAGAATGAACAGAAAGATGTAGGTCGACGACACGTAGGTCGGCGTGCCGTAGATGCCTTCGAGTCCCATGCCAAGCTGCCCCACGATCTGGTCGAGGCCGTAACCGCGGTGAGCGAGGTTGCCGGGCAGGTGCTGCCCGAACACGGCGTAGACGAGGAAGATCAGGCAGATCAGCGGCAGCCCCCAGCCCATCACACGACGCGCTGCTTCAAAGACCAGCGCCACGGCGATCACGCCCACCACCCAGTCGGCCTGGGTGAGTTCACCGGCGCGCAGGGTGAGGTCGGCTTCAAAGACCAGCTGGTACAGGCCGGTGGCAAAGCCGATCCCCCCCAGCACCCAGCCCAGCGCGCGCCAGCCCAGGTTGCGCCCACCCATGGGCGGGAAAAGGGCAAAGATCATGAGCAGCACGAAACCCACGTGCAGCGCACGGATCACCTGGCTCGAAAACGGGTGAAAGGCCGCCATCCAGATCTGGAAGGAGGAGAAAAGGATGGCCACCCAGAAAATGGCGCCGGTGAGTTCGCTGTGGTGCGAGTCCGGTGTGCCGGTGGGGGCGCTGCTCGGGGTGTTGTCTCTGCTTTTGTCGTTCATGGAAACCTCGGGTCTGGGAGAGGAAGCGGTCCAGGTGTGGGCCGCTTCCCGTGCGCCGGGGAGTGGCGCCAGAGTCTCTCAAGAGGGCGATCATCGCCCCCCTGGTTTCAGGGTGTCATCACTTGATGAGGCCCACTTCCTTGTAGTAGCGCTCGGCGCCTGGGTGCAGTGGCACGGGCATGCCCTTGATGGCGTTGTCGCGCTTGATGGACTTGGCCGCGTTGTGAGCGGCGTAGAGGGTATCGATGTTGTCGTACATGGCCTTGGCCATG
>PHCQ01000106.1 GCA_002840835.1 Betaproteobacteria bacterium HGW-Betaproteobacteria-16
CACCAACAGCCTGGCCGACCAGGGCGTGGACGTGTTCACCATGCACGTGGACGGCCCCAAGGTGATCGTGGAGACCGCGGCCAAGCGCGGCAAGATGGTGTGCGGTTACCACGCCAGCCAGGCCAAGCTGGCACCACAGGCTTACCTCACCGGCGCCGAATGGAACTGGCTCACCGCCTACACCGCTTTCGTGGAAGCGGCCCGAAGCGGCAAGCCCCACCCCAACTTCGTGCGCGGTGGCCTGAAAGAAGGCTTCGTGAAACCCTCGGCCTACGGCCCCATGGTGACCGATGCGGCCAAGAAGCAGGCCGACGGCATCAAGGCCCAGATGATGGCCGGCAGCTTCGACATCTTCAAGGGACCGCTCAAGGACAACAAGGGCGCGACCATCATCCCGGCAGGCAAGGCGTTCAAGCAGACCGACCTGGAGCTGGAAAAAATGAACTACCTGGTTGAAGGCGTGCAAGGCACGGTCTAGATAGAGAACACCCCCGAAGCGCCTTCGGCGCCTCCCCCTCAAGGGAGCGCCACCCGCGGCCCGGCAGAGCCGGTTCCGCGGTGGCCTTTGAACAAGCCCGCTCGCCGGAGTGATCGCCCCGATGAACAACGCCACCCTCAACTTCGCCTTGCCCACCGGTGCCATTCTCGCGGCCCTGCTGCTGTTCGGCCTGTTCGTGTCCTTCGCCGGCGTGAACCCGGTGGAGGTGTGGGTGCTGCTGTTCAAGGGGGCGTTTGGCGACTGGTATTCGTGGCAGAACACGCTGCAGCGCGCCGCACCGCTGATGCTCACGGCCTTGTGCGTGGCCATTCCGGCGCGCGCGGGACTCACCGTGATCGGTGGCGAAGGTGCGCTGGTGCTGGGCGGCCTGGCCTGTGCGGCGCTGGCGCATGCGGTGCCGCTGCCGGTCAATGTGGTGGGCACGGTAGCGGTGTGCGTGGCGGGTGCGGTGGTGGGTGGCCTGTGGATGGCGCTGGCCGGTTGGTTGCGCCAGTACCGGGGCATCAACGAAACCATCAGCAGCCTCTTGCTGGCCTATGTGGCCATCGGCCTGTTCAAGCACCTGGTGGAAGGGCCGCTGCGCGACCCGTCCAGCCTGAACAAGCCGTCCACCCCGGCGCTGGACGAGGGCCTGCTGATCGGCACCATCAGTGGGTCCGATGTGCACTGGGGCCTGGTGATCGGCGTGGTGGTGTGCGTGGTGGCGGGGCTGTGGCTGCGGCTCACGCCCTCGGGCTTTGCGGTGCGCGTGGTGGGGGGAAATCCGCGCGCCGCGCAGCTGGTGGGCCTGCCCGCCACGCGGCTGGTGGTGCTGGCCTGCGCACTGGGTGGCGCGGCCGCCGGGCTGGCCGGGGCCATTGAAGTGGCCGCGGTACACACCAGTGCCAACGCCGCCCTGATCGCCGGCTACGGCTATGCCGGCATCCTGGTGTCCTTCATCGCTCGGCACAACCCGCTGGCGGTGGTGCCGGTGGCCATTGTGTTCGGCGGCTTTGGCGCCGCCGGCAGCCTGCTGCAGCGCCGCCTGGGCCTGCCCGACGCTTCCGTGCTGCTGCTGCAAGGCATCGCGTTTGTGCTGATCCTGGCGAGCGAAGCGCTGCGCGACACCGACTGGAAGGCACTGCTCGCGCGCCTCACGCGAATTCAGCCAGTGGAGCCTGTGCCACAGGGAGAGAAGTCATGACCGCAGACCAGTTGATCATCTTCCTCAGCGGCATCGTCGGTGGCGCGCTGCGCGTGGGTGTGCCCTTCCTGTTCGTGAGCCTGGGCGAATGCCTGACCGAAAAGTCGGGCCGCATCAACCTGGGTCTGGAAGGCGTGCTGGTGCTCTCGGCCATGACGGCATTCGGTGCGGCCTACCTCAGCGGTTCGCCCTGGATCGGTGTGCTGGCAGGTGCCTGTGCAGGTGCCCTGCTGGCGGCGCTGCACGGCGTGCTGTGCTCGCTGCCGCGTGTGAACGACATCGCCACCGGCATCGCCCTCATGCTGCTGGGCATGGGCCTGGCGTTCTACCTGGGCAAGCCGCTCATTCAACCGCAGGCACCGCAGCTGCCAGCGCTCTCGCTGGGCGGCTGGAGCGACTCTGCCGCCGTGCGTTCCGCGCTGGAGGTAAACGCACTGCTGCCCATCGGCGTGGTGATGGCGCTGCTGATGGGTTGGGCGTTTGCCAACACCCGCCTGGGCCTGCTGGTGCGCATGGCCGGCGACTCGGCCAACGCCACGCGCGCACTGGGCTATTCGGTGTCCGGCATCCGCATCGCGGCCACCACCGCCGGCGGCTTCATCGCCGGGTTGGGCGGCGCCTCGCTCACCCTGTTCTACCCCGGCAGCTGGAACGAAGGTATCTCTAGCGGGCAGGGCCTGATCGCGGTGGCGCTGGTGATCTTCGCTCGCTGGAGCCCCTTGCGCTGTGTGGGTGCGGCCCTGCTGTTTGGTGGTGCGGGCGCCATCGGCCCGGCGCTGCAGTCGGTGGGCATCGGCTGGGGCTACCACCTGTTCAACATCGTGCCGTATGTGCTCACGCTGCTGATCCTGGTGATCACTTGCCGGCCCGGCGTCGTCGTGCCTGGCAGCCCGGGCGAACTTTCATCGACCAGATAGGAGAACACACATGAGCGGATTGGGCGGTCTCAACAAATCGAAGCACGGCGTGGTCGTGGGCCTGGTGCAGCTGCAATTGCCAGTGGTGGAAACACCTGCGCAACTGGCGGCGCAGACGCAGCGCATCTGCGAGCTGGTGGGCAAGGCGCGGCGCAACCAGGGCACCATGGACCTGGTGGTGTTCCCCGAGTACGCGCTGCACGGCCTCTCGATGAGCACGGCGCCCGAGCTTATGGTTTCGCTGGACGGCCCTGAAGTGGCGGCCTTCAAACAGGCCTGCGTGGAGCACCACATCTGGGGCTGCTTCTCCATCATGGAAGCCAACCCCGGCGGCAACCCGTACAACAGCGGCCTCATCATCGACGACACCGGCGCCATTCGCCTCTACTACCGCAAGCTGCACCCCTGGGTGCCGGTAGAGCCCTGGGAGCCCGGCAACCTGGGCGTGCCGGTGTGCGACGGACCCAACGGCAGCAAGCTGTCGCTCATCATCTGCCACGACGGCATGTTCCCGGAAATGGCGCGCGAGGCCGCGTACAAAGGCGCGGAAATCATCCTGCGCACCGCCGGCTACACCGCGCCCATCCGCCACGCCTGGAAGATCACCAACCAGGCCAACGCTTTTCAAAATCTGGCCATCACCGCCAGCGTGTGCCTGTGCGGCAGCGACGGCACGTTCGACTCCATGGGCGAAGGCATGTTCTGCAGCTTCGACGGCACCGTGATCACCGAAGGCGGTGGACAGGTCGACGAGATCATCACCGCCGAACTGCGGCCCGACCTGGTGCGCGAGGCGCGCCAGGGCTGGGGCGTGGAGAACAACATCTACCAGCTCTACCACCGGGGTTACGTGGCGGTGAAAGGCGGCGCGCAGGACTGCCCCTACACCTACATGCACGACATGGCCGCCGGCACCTACCGCCTGCCCTGGCAGGTGGAGGTGACCGACGGCACCTCGTGTGGCTTCGAAACTCCCACCCGCCCATACAAAGGCCCGGAAGAACACCCACTGGTGCCAGACGCCAAGGTGCTGCCCATCAAGAAAGCCGCCTGAAACCATGGAACGCTTCATCGACGCCAACCCCTATGCCTGGCCGTACAACGGCGACCTCCGTCCAGACAACACCGCGCTGATCGTCATCGACATGCAGACCGACTTCTGTGGCGTGGGTGGCTACGTGGACAAGATGGGCTACGACATCTCGCTCACGCGCGCTCCCATCGCCCCCTTGCAGACGCTGATGGCCGTGATGCGAAAAGACGGCTACACGATCATCCACACCCGCGAAGGCCACCGACCCGACCTCTCCGACCTGCCGGCCAACAAACGCTGGCGCTCACGGCAGATCGGTACCGACGGCGTGGGCATTGGCGACGACGGGCCGTGCGGGCGCATCCTGGTGCGCGGCGAGCCTGGCTGGGAAATCATTCCGGAACTCGCGCCCCTGCCCGGCGAGGCCATCATCGACAAGCCGGGCAAGGGCTCGTTCTACGCGACCGACCTGGAACTGCTGCTGCGCACGCGCGGCATCAGCAACCTCATCCTCACCGGCATCACCACCGACGTGTGCGTGCACACGACCATGCGCGACGCCAACGACCGCGGCTTCGAGTGCCTGCTGCTCTCGGACTGCACCGCCGCCACCGACCGCGGCAACCACGAAGCCGCGCTGAAGATGATCACCATGCAGGGCGGCGTGTTCGGTGCACACGCCACATCCATCGCCGTGCTGGAAGGCATCGCATGAACGATCCGGCCACCCCGATCGGCGGCCTGCCGACCCCTTCCGGTGCGCTGGCGCTGGACACCTACGACATGGGCATGCGCTTCGGCAGCTTCCACGCGCTGCAGGGTGTGAGCATGAAGGTGGCACCCGGCACGGTGCATGCGCTGCTGGGCGAAAACGGTGCCGGCAAGAGCACGCTGGTGAAGTGCGTTGCGGGCTTTCAGCGGCCCACCTCGGGCAGCATCCTCATCGACGGGCGCGAACAGGCCATCCCCAACCCGGTGGTGGCGCGCACGCTGGGCATCGGCATGGTGTACCAGCACTTCACCCTGGCACCGGGCATGACGGTGGCTGAGAACCTGCTGCTCGCTGGCGGCAAGACACCGGCCATCATCGACTGGAAACAGCAACGCGCCGACCTGGCAGCGTTCCTGAAAACCACGCCCTTCCAGCTCGACCTGGACGCGCGCCCGCAGGAACTGGCCGCCGGCGAAAAACAGAAGCTGGAACTGCTCAAGCAGCTCTACCTGAAACCCCGCCTGCTGATCCTGGACGAACCCACCTCGGTGCTCACGCCGCAAGAGGCGGACGAGGTGCTGGGCCATGTGCGCGAATTCGCGCGAAGCGGCCAGTGCACCGTGCTCATCATCACGCACAAGTTTCGCGAAGTGATGGCCTATGCCGACGACGTGACCGTGCTGCGGCGCGGCCAGGCGGTGCACCACTGCGCCGTGGCCGGCACCACACCGGCCTTGCTGGCGCAGGCCATGGTGGGCGATTCAACAGCGGCCAGCGAAAGCACTGCCGGGAGAGCTGCAGGCGCAACAAACGCTGCGGCAACCGCTTCGCTGGTGGTGAACGGCCTGAAGGTGATGGGCGACCGAGGCGCACTGGCGGTGCAGGACCTGAGCCTGGCGGTGGCCGCTGGCGAGATCCTGGGCGTGGCCGGCGTCTCCGGCAACGGCCAGCGCGAACTGGTGGAGGCCTTGGTGGGACAGCGCGCACGCACAGCCGGCAGCGTGCAAGTGCAAGGGCAGCCCTATGCGGCCCGGCGCGAAGAGAACCACGCCCTGAAGGTACGCAGCCTGCCCGAAGAACCGCTGCGCAACGCCTGCGTGGGCGACCTGTCGGTGGCAGAAAACATGGCGCTGCGCGACTTCGACCGCCCCCCGCTGTGCAGCGCCGGCCGCCTGCGCTTCGGCCACTGGCGCAGCCGGGCGCGCGAATGGATCACCGATTACGGCATCAAGACCCAGGGCGAGAACGCACCCATTCGCAGCCTCTCAGGCGGCAACGTGCAGCGCGCCGTGCTGGCGCGCGAGCCGCACGGCGACATCAATGTGCTGATCGCGGCCAACCCCGTGTTCGGGCTGGACTTCGCCGCCGTCAAGGTGCTGCTCATCAGCGAAGACCTGGACGAACTGCTGGAGCTGGCCGACCGCATCGTGGTGATGAGCGACGGGCGCATCGTGTTCGAGACACCCGGCATTTCCGCTGACCGCCAGACCATCGGCGCCCACATGGGCGGAGGACACTGAACATGCAGATTCCTGCCCAACCCTTCCCCTTTGATTTCGAGCTGGCGCACACCGCGCTGGTGATCATCGACATGCAACGCGATTTCGTCGAGCCCGGTGGCTTTGGTGAAACGCTGGGCAACGACGTGTCGCTGCTGCAGGCCATCGTGCCGGCGTGCCAGGCGATGCTGCAGGCCTGGCGTGACGCCGGTGGGGCCGTGGTGCACACGCGCGAGGCGCATGCGCCGGATCTGTCGGACTGCCCACCGGCCAAGCGCTTGCGCGGCAACCCCAGCCTGCGCATCGGCGATGTGGGGCCGATGGGGCGCATCCTGGTGGCGGGTGAACCGGGCAACCAGATCATTGCGGAACTCGCGCCGGCACCCGGCGAATGGGTGATCGACAAACCGGGCAAGGGCGCCTTCCATGCCACCGGCCTGAATGAAACGCTGCAGGCGGCCGGTATCACCCACCTGCTGTTCATGGGCGTGACCACCGAGGTGTGCGTGCAGACCAGCATGCGCGAGGCCAACGACCGGGGGTACGACTGCCTGCTGCTGGAGGACTGCACTGAAAGCTACTTCCCGCACTTCAAGGCCGCCACTGTGGACATGCTGCGCGCCCAGGGCGGCATTGTGGGCTGGACCGCACCCAGTTCCTCGCTGTTGACCGCACTCGCCAACGTGGCGCACCAAGACTGCTAGAGTTTCAACGTGCGCAACACCACCTTCAACCCCCATCCCGTCAAACCGGTCCCCATGCAGCCTTCTCGCGCTGAAGAGGTCTACGCCCAGCTCAAGAAGGACATCGCCGACTTCCGCCTGGTGCCCGGCGACCGCTTCAGCGAGCACGACATCTGCAACCGCCTGGCGGTTTCGCGCACACCGGTGCGCCAGGCGCTGTTCCGCCTGCAGCAGGAAGGCCTGGTGGAGGTGATGTTCCGCAGCGGCTGGCGCGTGCTGCCGTTCGACTTCGACAAGTTCGACCAGCTCTACGACCTGCGCATGGTGCTGGAAACCACCGCCGCGCAGCGCCTGTGCCAGCAGGCAGCGGGCGAATCTTCACCGCTGCTGGAAGGCCTGAAGGACCGCTGGCTGGTACCCGCCGCCGAACGCAGCAACGACGCCACGCAGGTGGCGGCCTGGGACGAGGCCTTTCACGAAACGCTGGTCAAGGCCGCCGGCAACGCCGAGATGGCTCGCGTGCACCACGACGTGACCGAGCGCATCCGCATCATCCGCCGGCTGGACTTTTTGAAGCAGATGCGCATCGACGCCACCTACGACGAGCACGCCAAGATCCTGCGCGCCATCATCGCGCGCAAGGTCGACCGGGCCGAATTGCTGCTGCGCTCGCACATCCAGTCCAGCCAGGTGGAAGTGCGCAAGATCACACTGCACCAGGTCTACCTGGCACAACAGGTGGCACCAGCCGCCTGAGGGCGGCACACCATGCCGCGCCCCAGGCGCTGGCCGGCCATGCCCGCCGGGCCGGCGCCTCAAGGCGCACCACCACAGGCTCCAGCGCCTGCAGCAGCACACGGCTCGACCGCACACAGGTGTGGCCTTCGCCAGCCGTCAGCACCAGGTCGCGGGGATGGCTGTCGTGCGTCACCCAGACCGTTCCCCTCACGCATTCGATGCGCCAGCCTTGCGGTCGCTCGATGGCGTGAATGACCGACTTGGGCAGCGAGAGCGATTCGGTGTCCATGATCTCAAGCCTCTGCAAGTGCCGCGCCGGCCCCGGCGCGCTGACGCGCCAGCAAGCGGCGCTCCTGCGTCAGCGCGGACGCCAGGGCAGTCTGCCCGCTGCGCTGCGCTGCCGCGATCAGGGTCAGGTCGATCACGTCGCGTTGTGCATGGCTGCCACCAAACCGGTGAGACTGATTGCGCACCGGGCGCAGCAGGGCCACCGCGCGCGCCCAGTCCTGCTGGCCGTAGGCGATGAAGGCGCGGGTGGCGGCAAAGCCCACTTCGCTGGTGAAAGCGGCGTTGTCGTCGCTGCGGGTCATGGCGTCGGCCTGAGCCTGCAACAGCGTTTGCAGCAGGTCTTCGCGCCCTGCGCCCACGAAGGCCATGGCCGCATGCCAGTCGCTGAAGGCGTAATGGCCGTCGCCCGCAAACGGCGCCCAGCGCTCGGCCAACGCGGACCAGCGCGTGCCCACATCAGCACCGGCCAGCGTGAGGCGCCACAGCAGCGCGCTCGCATCCACCAGCTCCACATGGATCTCCGGGCGGTGCCCGTGGATGGGGCCGTCGTACAGCGCGAGCACTTCGGCACTGTCGCCCTGCGCCAGGTGGTACAGCGCCAGGTGCCACCAGTTGTGCACCGCCAGGAAGCTGTCGGTCTGCCAACCCTCGTTGCCCCGCATCCATTCAATACCTTCGTCGCGCCGACCCTGCATCTCCATCACGTGGGCCACGGCGTGTTGTGCCCAGGCGTCGTTGGGCTGCAGGTCTACCGCCTGGCGACCCACGCGTTCGGCTCGCAGGTAGTCGCCGGTTTCTTCCAGGCCAAAGGCCTGCATGCCCAGCACCGCGTGCCAGCCAGGCATGCCGGCGGACCACGCCGGCAAGGCGCGCGCAATGCGGTCGCGCAGCATGCGGGAGTCACCCACGAAGAAGTCGATCTGCTGACCCGCCTGCAAGGCCAGCGTATCCAGCGGGTAGTGGGCGCTCAGGTCCTCCAGCGTGAGGGCAGCGGCGCGCCATTGGCCGTCGCAGAGTTGGGCAATGGCGCGCAGGTGCCAGGCTTCGCGTTCGTTGTGCGGGAGCTCGCGAGCGGCAGCCAGTGCTTCGCGCGCCGGTGCCACGGCGCCAGCTTCCGAAGACAGCAGGTAGAGCCAGGCGCGCAGCACCTGGGCCATCACCAGATCGGGCGCTTCGGCCAGAGCGACCTCGGCGGTGGCGACCGGGTTGCCGGCAAAGCAGCGGAATTCGTGCAGGGCCTGCTCCAGCAGGTCGATGGCGCGGGCGTTGCCGCCCGAGAGCTTGAGGCCGAGGGTGTCTTTCATGTGAATCTCCTGAACAAGTGAGTGGTTGGGTTGAGTTGGTCGGGTGGGGGTGAAGGGTTGCGGCGGGTCAGCGCTGTGCGCCCGACACGTCGCGGAAGGCCAGCATTTCGGCAATGCGCCGGGACGCGCCGTCGTGAAAGCCCTGTTCGGGCCACGGTGCATGTGCCGGCCCGTTGCGGAAGGTGCCGAACACGATGTCCCACAGCGGCAGGTCGGCGTAGTTGTGGGCGTGCACGCCGCGCTGGTGGTGGATGGCGTGGCTCTCAGGCCGCTGGATGAAGTAGCCCAGCCAGCGAGGTGTGCGCACACGGGCGTGCTGGAACACCGCCATGAAGGTGAGCGCCGCCACCGCCCAGGCTCCGGCTTCGGGGCTCAGGCCCAGCAGCGGAAACAGCACGATGCTGGAGATCGTGGTGAAGAGTGCTGCGTCGAGCGGGTGCAGGTAGAACGCGCCCCAGGCATCGAGCGTTTCGGCGCTGTGGTGCATCTGGTGCCCCAGGCGCCAGAGGGCGTCAAAACGGTGGGCGCTGCGGTGGTAGGTGTAGTGGAAGAACTCGTAGACCAGCACGCCCACGACCGCGCCACCGGCGGTACCCAGCACGGCACCGTCAAACACATGCAGACCTCCGAAGTAGCTGCCCCACAGCAGGCCTATCCACAGCGTGAACCAGAAGTTGGCAACGGACACCACGAGGGCGCGCGATCGCCACCAGCGTGCACGGCCGGTGGCCGCAGGGGTGACAACGTCAAGCAAAAGAAAGGCGGGCAGGACCGCCAGCGAAAGTATTTCAGGCCAGGACACAGGGTTCTCCAATAGGTGTGAAACGGGAAAGGGCGTTCTAGAATCGGCCAGCCAATGTAGGCAGGAAGCCCCTTTTCGCCTGCAGCCAAATCCGACAGCTACCCGACAAAACCGCCATGTCCGAATCCAACGGTGCTCCCCCCATCGCCACCGTGGCCATCCTGGCGCTTCCCGAGGTCACGGCCTCGGTGCTGTTCGGCTTGAGCGACATGTTCGTGGGCGTGGGGCGCGACTGGCCCCTGGTGGTCGAGGGCCGGCCGGGCAGGTCCTTGCTGCGGGTGCAGATCGTCTCGGCCGACGGCCAGCCGCTGAAAATCGCCAATGGCATCCACGTGGTGCCTGACGCCTCCATCGCCGAGGCATTGCCCCCGCAAGTCATCTGCATCCCGGAGGTTTTCCTGCTGCCCTCCGCCAACCTGCACGGCCGCTTTCAGCCCGAAACCGCCTGGCTGCGCGAGTCTCATGCGAGAGGCGCGGTGGTGGCTGCGGCGTGTTCCGGCGCACTGCTCATGGCCGAGGCCGGGCTGCTCGAAGGCGAAGACGCCACCACCCACTGGGCCTACTGCGACGTGCTGGCACAACGCCACCCGGGCATTCGACTGCACCGTCAGCGCGCGTTGGTGACCTCAGGCGAAGGCCAGCGACTGGTCATGGCCGGAGGGGGTACGTCCTGGCAAGACCTGGCGCTCTACCTGATTGCCCGCCTGGTGAGCCTGGAGGCCGCCATGCAGATGGCGCGCCTGTTCCTGATTGACTGGCACGAGAGCGGCCAGCAGCCGTTTGCCCGCCTTTCAGCGAGCCGGCAATCGGACGACGCCGTGATCACGCGCTGCCAGCTCTGGGCGGCCGAACACTACGGCGAGCCCAGCCCGGTGGCAGCGATGACACAACTCTCAGGCCTGGCCGAGCGCTCCTTCGTGCGCCGCTTCCAGCAAGCCACCGGCCTTTCGCCGCTGCAGTACGTGCACCACATCCGGCTTGAAGAAGCCAAGCAGTTGCTGGAAGCGAGTGACGACTCCATCGAGGCCGTGGCCGAACAGGTGGGCTACGAAGACGCCGGCTATTTCGCGCGCCTGTTCAAACGCGAGGTCAACCTCACGCCGGCCCAGTACCGCAAGCGCTTTGCCGGCCTGCGCGAGGTGCTGCAGCAGGGCCGATCGTCCTGGTGAGTCACCGGGCGCCAGTGCGGCTGCCAGCGTCTTGGCGGTACAGCGCTGCCGTGATGAACTGGCTGAAGGTTTCGCACCAGACGATCACGGTGTTGTGGTCCGATGGATTCACGGATTCAGGCACCGGCACCAGGAAATTGTTGAAAGTTTTCACATCGCCCACACGCACCATGCGATCCTTCAGGCGCAGGAAGTCGGCCTTGGTTTCAACAAACTCGGGCGACAGGTAGAGCTTGTAGTCCGGTCCCGGGGACAACCTGCCCATCAGGCCGATGGTTTTGGCGCCCACGGACACCGTGCCCTCGCCCCAATGCAGGGGATCGCTGCCCTTTAGATCGCGCCGGAATTGCCCCTGGTAACGGGCCTCAGCCGTCTGTGCCACCACCGCCTCGGCACCAGGCGCCGGGGGTGCGACCAGAACGGGCAGTGCATAGATGCCGATGGCGAAACCGACCAGCAGCACGGTGGCATGGGAGGCGATGAGCAGCAGCGTCTTCTTCATGGCCATGAGTCGTTGCACCCTTATGAATCTTTCATTTCCGGTGCACCAGGGCCCGCGCGCAGGCCTTGCCGAGGCCCCTTGAGCTTGCCTGTTTCGTGTGTTCTGGCACAGGCCATCGCGAATTCACTGATTGACTGCGCAAGGAAGGCTCATTGATACTTGTAAACAATTCGTTGCAATCTTCCCCCGTTTTCCGTCCAGGCACCAAGACCGAGACATGCAATGACGAACAAAGCCTGTCAGCAGGAAGCATCGCGCAGTCCGTGTCAGCTGCGCCTTGCCTTGAGCATGCTGGTTGTGCTGCTGGGCTGGGTGATTCTCCTGATGCTGGCGCCGGCCACCGTCCATGCCGAGACGCACATCCTTGAGCGCGATCACGTGCTCGTCCTTCACTCCTACGGCCCGGACTTCGCCTGGACCCGTTCGCAGCAGGAGGGCATCGATACCGTCTTCGGCCCACTGGCCTCCATGTACGACCTTCGAATCGAGTACCTGGACGCCATTCACAACCCGGACCTGCTGAAGGGGCCGATGCTCCTGGAACTGCTTCGAGCCAAGCTCTCGAAAACGCTGTTCAAGGTGGTGCTGACCTCGGACAACGCAGCATTCGACTTCGCCCGCACGCACCGCGCCGAGTTGTTCCCGGACGCCTCCATCGTGTTCATGGGCCTCAACGGCTTTGATGACGCCATGCTCAAGGGCGAACGCGGCATCACCGGCGTGGCCGAAGACGGCGACATGTTCGGCACGCTGCAGGTGATTCAGCAACTCGCGCCGCAGACCCGTCGCATCATCTTCCCCGGCATGGCCGACGACCTCACCTACCGCGGCATCCGCACGACGGTCGAAAAAGACCTGGAGGTGCTGCCCAAAAAAATCGAGGCCGAGTTCCGCGTGTACCCCCACGTG
The DNA here is from genome assembly GCA_002840835.1 of Betaproteobacteria bacterium HGW-Betaproteobacteria-16. GTDB lineage: Bacteria > Pseudomonadota > Gammaproteobacteria > Burkholderiales > Burkholderiaceae_C > Hydrogenophaga. The sequence continues at coordinate 12,239 of PHCQ01000106.1, forward strand.
GACGCCCTCCTCGATGACATCAAGACCCTCCCGCCCGACGCCGCGCTCTACACCATCGGCAACATGCGCACCCGCGACGGCAAGGGCATCAGCAGCCAGCGCGCCGCCGAACTCATGTCTTCAACGGCCGCCGTCCCGCTGTTCACCAGCTGGGACTTCCTGGTCGGCCACGGCGCCGTGGGGGGAAGCGTCATCAGCGGCGTCGAGCAGGGGCGCGTGGCAGCAGAGATCGCGGTGCAGGTGCTGCACGGCGTGCGGGCAGGATCCATTCCGGTGCGACGCGGGGCGGGCAAGGCCCCCATGTTCGACTACCGGCAACTGCTCCGCTTCGACATCCCGGTGTCCGAGTTGCCCTCAGGCGCTGTGGTCCGCTTTTTGCCGCCGAGCACCCTCAGCATTTCGAAAGAAGCAGCCTGGATCGCCGGCGTGTCGTTCGTGTTGCTGCTCGGTGTGAGCGCCTCGCTGGTGGTCGCCGTGCTGCAACGCCGGCGCTCCGAGGAGCAGGTCCGTGCGCTCAACCAGGAACTCGAACAGCGCGTCGCCGAGCGCACCTGCGCGCTGGAACAGGTGAACAAGGAGCTGGAGTCCTTTGCCTATTCCGTCTCGCACGATCTGCGCGCGCCGCTGCGCCACATCGACGGCTTTCTGGCGCTGCTCAAGGAACGCGTGGATCCGGCACTCGACGACGAAGGCCTGCACTACATGACCACCATCGCCGACGCGGCCCGGCGCATGAGCACACTGATCGACGATCTGCTGGCCTTCTCACGCATGGGGCGCCAGGAAATGAGCAAGGCCCCGGTGGACCTGAACAGCCTGGTAACGGACGTGATCCACGAGCTGGAGCCAGAAGCCGAAGGCAGGGACATCGACTGGCAGATTGCCGATCTGCCGGTGGTCGCCGGTGATCGCGCCATGTTGCGGGTGGTGCTGTTCAACCTGATCTCGAATGCCCTGAAGTACACCAGCAAACGCCAGCAGACCCGGATCGAGATCGGCACCCAGCCCGGCGAGGCTGGCGAAATCGTGGTGTTTGTGCGGGACAACGGCGCCGGCTTCGACATGCGCTTCGAGAACAAGCTCTTCGGTGTCTTTCAGCGCCTGCACCGCGTCGATGAGTTTGAGGGCACCGGCATCGGACTGGCCAACGTCTCGCGAATCATCGCGCGCCACGGTGGCCGGGTGTGGGCACAGGGCCAGGTGGACAAGGGCGCCACGTTCTACTTTTCGCTTCTCTCAAGGCCCCTCATCACAAGATAGGTGTCGGAAGACCGTTCTCGAAGGAGGGAACGGCGAACCGCGTCAGATGCCTGACCGTCAGGATCTGCCCTGCAGCAAAGGCAGGTACATCCGGTTGTCCGAGATGGTGTTGTGGCCCGTGCCCGGGAGCACATGAAAGCGGGCCACGCCGGGCGCAAAGTGGGCATGCAGCGCATCGGTGCTGGCACGCGGAATCACGTTGTCCTGTTCGGCCGCGATGAGTGTGGTGGGTGCCGTCACCTTCGGCGCATGACGCCAGGATTCGAACCGGTCTTGCAGCAGCCAGTTCACGGGTGCCCACGGAAACTGCTGCCGTGCCAGCGCCAGAATGCTGTGGTACGGCGTGACCAGCACCAGCCGCGCCACCGGCCGCTCGCTGGCCAGGCGCACCGCCACACCACTGCCCAGGCTGCGGCCCACCACCAGCACGCGCTCGTGGTCGCGGTGCACGCGATCAAAAAGCTCGAATGCGTCGGCCACCAGGGCATCTTCAGAAGGTTGCCCCCCACTGCCGCCATAGCCCCGGTAGTGCATGAGGTGGATCGCATGGTCCGGAAACGCCGCCGCCAGCGACGGCAGCTGGTGCGACACATCCTCGGCATTCCCGCCAAAGTAGATCAGCGCATCGGGCCCCAGATTCGGCCGCACGGTCACGTTCACCGCCGTGCCGTCCTTCATCGTCATCACCGCCGGCTCCACCCCCAGCCCCACCGCGCGAGGCTGCGGATAGTAGATCAGCGACCGCTGGAAAAAGAACAGTGCCGCGCACAGCAGCGCATAAGCCATCAGCACGAATCCGCCGAAGATCATCATCTTTCTCAACATATGCAGATCATTGAAACACCGATTCGGCGCGAAATTTCGTCGCGCAAGAAGTTGTTCTTTCCAGAGGCACCGCCGGGCCGGCTTTGCCGGACGGCTGGTGCCGCCCCCCTGGAGGGGGTGGCGCCGAAGGCGACGCGGGGGGTGTTGCAAAAACCCGCGCAGGGGGTGGGTCAAGTGCTTGCCCGCTCCAGCAGCAACGCCCGCTCACGTTCATTGCCCGCCAGTTCAGCCGCCTGCACGAACGCCTCGCGCGCTTCGTCGCCACGTCCCAGGCGCGCCAACAGATCACCCCGCACGCTGTGCAGCCACTGGTAGCGCTGCAGGGCCTTGTCGCTGCGCAGCGTGTCCACAATGGCCAGTGCCGCTGCCGGCCCCTCGTGCATGGACACAGCCACCGCGCGGTTGAGCTCCACCACCGGTGAAGGCTGCAGGCGCGCCAGTTCGGCATAGAGCGATGCAACGCGGGCCCAGTCCGTGGCGTCCACCGACACCGCGCGGGCGTGGCACGCCGCGATGGCCGCCTGCAGTTGGTACGGTCCGGACAGGGAGCCCAGCGCTTCGGCACGCGCCAGCGCGGCTTCGCCGCGGCGGATCAGCAGCGGATCCCAGCGGCTGCGGTCCTGGTCACCCAGCAGCACCGGGCGGCCTTCGGCGTCGGTTCGCGCTGCGGTGCGCGAGGCCTGGATCTCCATCATGGCCACCAGCCCATGCACCTCTGCCTGTTGCGGCGCCAGTTCGGCCAGCATGCGGCCCAGGCGCAGGGCCTCGTCGCACAGCGCGGGTCGCATCCAGTCGGCGCCGGCGGTGGCGGTGTAGCCTTCGTTGAAGATCAGGTAGACCACCTCCAGCACCGAAGCCAGGCGCTCGGCCAGCTCCTCACCGCGAGGCACTTCGAACGGCACATTCGCTTCGGTGAGCGTGCGCTTGGCGCGCACAATGCGCTGCGCCACCGTGGCTTCGGGCACCAGGAAAGCACGAGCGATCTCGAAGGTGGTGAGACCACCCAGCAGCTTGAGCGTGAGCGCCACCCGGGCATCGGCCGAAAGCACGGGGTGGCAGGCGGTGAAGATCAGGCGCAGCAGGTCGTCGCCGATGTCGTCCTGGCGGGCAGCGTCCAGCGCGTCCACAAAATCGGGCTGCACGTCGGCACCCAGCGCCTGCAGGTCGGCGGCGATGTCCTCGTGGCGCGCGTCGGCCATCTGCCGGTGGCGCAGGTGATCGAGTGCCTTGCGCAAGGCCGTGGTCATGAGCCAGGCCCCGGGGTTGTCGGGCACGCCGTCTCGCGGCCAGTGCTCCAGGGCCGCCACCAGGGCGTCCTGGGCGATCTCTTCGGCCACGCCGATATCGCGCACCCGGCGCGCGACCGCGCCCACGATCCGGGCGGACTCGATGCGCCAGACGGCGGCGATGCTTTGATGGACGCTGGAATGCACGGGTGCGAGCTTACCGGGCCTTTGTTCGGGTGAACAGACCCAGGGTCATGACACCCTTGCGTCCATGGCAGCACGGCGCAGCCGGCATCACATCTGCGCGGGCGCAGCGGCCTCGTCCATCCAGAACACCTCCCACTGGTGGCCATCGAGGTCGGCAAAACCATGCTGGTACATGAAGCCATGGTCCATGGGCGCATTCGGCGTGGTGGCGCCGGCCGCCACCGCCTTGGCCACCACGCCGTCCACCTCTGCACGGCTGTCACACGATAGCGCAATCAGCACTTCGGTGGCCTTCCTGGCATCGGAAATGGGCAGCTTGGTGAAACCCTGGAAAAAGGGCTCCACCAGCAACATGGCGTAAATGTTGTCGGCAATTTCCAGGCAGGCGCCCTGTTCGTTGGTGAACTGCTTGTTGAACGTCAGACCCAGCGATCTGAAAAAGGCCTGCGAGCGGGCCATGTCCTTGATGGGCAGGTTGACGAAGATCTGGCGAAACATGGTGCGTCCTTTATGCGATCAATGGTTCAGGCCGGTCCGAGGCCTTGGTCGAGCTTTTTCATTTTGTCCAGCGCTTCACTGGGCGTGAAGTCCTCCAGCTCATACAGCTGGCGCACCTCCACGATGGCTTCAGCCCCTTCGCGCACCGGGTTGGGAAAGCGCCGGCTCCATTCCAGGGCTTCTTCCCGGCTGCGCACCTGGATCAGGGTGTAGCCGGCAATCAGTTCCTTGGCTTCGGCAAAGGGTCCGTCAACCACCCGGCGCGAAGGCTTGCCGTTGTCGGCGCCATAGTGGATGCGCCAGCCATTGCGGCTGGGGCGCAGTCCACTGCCGTCGAGCAGCACGCCGGCCTTGGCCAGTTCCTCGTGGTAAGTAGCCATGGCGGCCATCACTTCCGGGTCCGGATCGGGCTGGACTTCTGCTTCGAATTCCGGGCAGGACTTGACGATGATCATGAATCGCATGGGGGTTCTCCTGTGACGATCAAACTTCAAGACTTCAACTCGCCGGGCAGTCTTCGCCGGGCATGTCGGGCTGGATGATGCTGTTGTGGTTGCCTTCCGTGTCCTGGAACACCACGTACTGGCCCACGCCGGGAATGGCCATGGGTTCGCCCATCACCGCACCGCCTGCGTCGCGGATGCGCTGCATGGCTGCGCGCACGTCTTCCACCCCGATCACCACCGACGGGTGCTGCATGGGCAGGTGCGCCCGGTACGGAAAGAAGCCGCCGTGGATGGCGCCCAGGGACGCCTGGGGCGGCAGCCCGGGTCGCTCCCCCGGCGGGGCGGTGGTCACCAACATGTAGTCACCCATCTCCGGCCCCAGCATCTGGGGCGTCCAACCGAAGGCGGCGGCGTAGAAGCGGGCAGCGCGCTCGCGGTCCTTGTAGGGCATTTCAAAATGCACCACGGGGCACATGGTCGTGGCTTTTGCAGCGGCGGTCACTGGCGTACCTTCGCCCTTCGGGCTGCGGTGCGGGCTTGCTTGGGAACGGCCCGGCGCGGCGCTCACTGGACTACCCTCCGTGCTGTGCACTGCGGGGCTGAGCGCCTTCGGAACGGCAGGGCGGCGCTCACTGGACTACCCTTCGTGCTGCGCACTGCGGGGCTGAGCGCCTTCGGAACGGCCGGGCGGCGCTCACTGGACTACCCTTCGTGCTGCG
>PHCQ01000166.1 GCA_002840835.1 Betaproteobacteria bacterium HGW-Betaproteobacteria-16
CGCCGCCACACTCATCGGCAGCGGCGCACTGGCTTTTTCCGGCAACGCGTTTGCCAACGACAGCAGCGAACTGGAAGCCCTGCGCGCACTGGTGCAGGAACTGGACCAGAAGATCCGCGTGCTCGACCGCAAGAGCGAGATCGCGGAAGAAAAAGCAGTCGCCGACAAGAAGACCGCGCCCGTCATCAAGGCCAACAGCGGCGGCTTCACCATCGGCTCTGCCGACGGTGCCCATATTTTCAAACTGCGCGGTACCTTGCAGGCCGATAACCGCAGCTTTTTCGGCGACCACGACCCGGACCTGAAGAACGACACTGTGCTGCGCCGCGTGCGGCCACGTTTCCAGGGCACGCTCTACAACATCTTCGATTTCGACTTCAACACCGACTTCGCCAAGGATGCCCAAGCCACTGTGGTCGATGCCTACATCAACGCACGCTTCCAGCCGTGGTTTCAGGTGCAGGCCGGCAAGTTCAAATCGCCATTCAGCCTGGAGCGTATCCAGAGCGGCAACTGGATACGGTTTGCAGAACGCTCCTATGTCGCCGACTCCATCTCGCCCAATCGTGATGTCGGTATCAAGGTGCACGGCAACGTGCTGGACAAGAAACTGAATTACGACTTCGGCGTGTTCAACGGCACCAATGACGGTGGCAGCAGCAAGCAGGAAGGCGACGCCAACACCGACAAGGAATTCGCCGCCCGCCTCTTCGTCGAGCCGTTCAAGGGGTCAGACAACGTACTCGCCGGTTTGGGCTTTGGTCTGGCTGGCACATGGGCAGACCAGAAGGACGATGCTGTCAGCGACCGCTACCGTTCGCCCGGTCTGCAGACCTTCTTCCAGTATGCCGGCTCCACCACCAGCGATGGCAACAAGGTTCGCTGGTCGCCACAGGCTTATTACTACTACGGTCCGTTTGGCCTGCTGGCGGAATACGCCCGCAGTTCGACCGATGTGAAGAATGCAACTGGAAATACCACGCTCGACAACGATGCTTGGCAGATTGCAGGCAGCTGGGTGTTGACCGGCGAGGACAACGGCTTTGCCGGCATCACGCCCAAACGCGATTTCGACCTGGACAAGGGCGGCTGGGGCGCATGGGAAATAGCCGCGCGCTATCACCAGCTGGAAGTCGACAACGATGCGTTCAGCGGCGGCTATGCCAACGCGGCCAGCACGACCGAGCAGGCACGCTCGTGGACGCTCGGCCTCAACTGGTATTTGAACAAGAACGTCAAGGTCGCCACCAGCTACGACCACACCTCATTTGACAGCGGCATCGCCGGTGTTGATGACAAGGAAGACGAAAGAGCCTTGTTCAGCCGCCTGCAAGTCGCTTTCTAAACTCGAAACAAGCAAAGGAAACCACATGAAACACGCATTCAAATCCGTACTGATCGCCGGGGCATTTGCCCTGGCAGTACCGCTCAGCGCCTCTGCTGCCGATGTGACACTGCTCAATGTCTCCTACGACCCGACGCGCGAGCTTTATGTCGATTTCAACAAGGCATTCGCCGCGCATTGGAAAGCCAAGACCGGCGACAACGTCACCATCAAGCAATCCCACGGTGGCGCCGGCAAGCAGGCGCGCGCGGTGATCGACGGACTGCAGGCCGACGTCGTCACCTTGGCACTGGCCTACGATATCGACGCCATACACGAGAAAGCCAAACTGATCCCCAAGGATTGGCAAGCCCGCCTGCCCAACAACAGCGCGCCGTATACCTCCACCATCGTCCTGCTGGTTCGCAAGGGCAACCCGAAGAAGATCAAGGATTGGAACGATCTGGCCAAGCCCGGCGTTTCCGTCATTACACCCAACCCCAAAACCTCCGGCGGTGCACGCTGGAACTACCTGGCGGCCTGGGGTTATGAGCTGAAGCGTAACGGCGGCGACCAGCAAAAAGCCAAGGAATTCGTCAAGAAGATATTCGCCAACGTACCGGTGCTGGATTCCGGCGCGCGCGGTTCAACCACCACTTTTGTTGAACGCGGCATCGGTGACGTCTTCATCTCCTGGGAGAACGAAGCTTTCCTGGCGCTGAAGGAACTCGGCCCGGACAAATTCGAGATCGTCGTACCGTCGGTATCGATTCTGGCCGAGCCGCCGGTGACGCTGGTCGACGAGGTCGCCGACAAACGCAAGACCCGTGCCGTTGCTCTAGGCTATCTGGAATACCTCTATTCCGATGAAGGCCAGGACATCGCCGGCAAGCACTACTACCGCCCGACCAGCCCGAAATATGTCGAGAAATACGCGAAGCAGTTCCCCAAGGTGAAC
>PHCQ01000167.1 GCA_002840835.1 Betaproteobacteria bacterium HGW-Betaproteobacteria-16
GCACCTTCAACAACGATGACGTGCACGTCTTCATTTGCCTCGGCCCATTCGACCGCCTCCCTGATCTGTCCGGGTGTTTCGTTGGTGATGGCATTCAGCCGCTCGGGCCGGTTGAGTAGCAGGCGTGCCACGCGCGGATTGGAGACATCCTGGCTGATACGGAGAGTGGAGAATTCAGGCATGGACTCGCTCCTGATTGGGTCTGCGGGGATTAACCGCAACGTGGTTGACAGTCAATGCTGACTGTGAATATGATGCGTTCATGAAAGCCGATGCTGCGACAAGTTCGAGAGGGTCCGGGGTCCGGCGCGATCAGCGCGATGCTACCCGCGCGCGGTTGCTCGAAGGCGCGGTTTCTGTGCTTATTGAGCAAGGGGTGGCTGGCACCACCACCTTGGCTGTTCAGGAGAGGTGCGATGTTGGTCGGGGAACGCTTCTTCACCATTTCCCCACCCATGCCGAGCTGCTTTCGTCAACCGTCACCGAACTTGCGCACCGCAATGAGGCATTCGTCGAGGCGGAGGCGGCGCGCCTAAGATCAGTCACCGACCCGCTGGAGCGGGCGATCCGGGTGATGGCGAACGTGGCATCTCAACCGTCCTACCTTGCCGAACTTGAGCTTTGGGCCGTTTCGCGCACAGACGAACGGCTCCGCGCGGCATTGCGGACAAGCGAGCACGGTGCGCGCCGCGATCATGATCGCGTCCTTGCTGACCTGTTCGGTGACATCGCCGATCAACCGGGCGGCACGACTGTTATCAACCTCAGTATCGAGTTTTCCCGTGGGCTGGCGCTCTCGGGCATCCTGCGCCGTGATCCAGGCAAGCGAGAGCGGTTGCTGTGCGAGTGGGTGGCGGCCGCCAAGGTGCTGGTCACGAGCACGCTCAAACAAGGGGCCGAGCAATGCTGACCTCGTCTTACTGGCCCGCCGACACCTCGCAGCCGGTCTGGCGCATGACGGCTGGCGATGCGTTGCGGCGGTCCGCGTCGCTGGCGGGAGAGTGCACCGCCCTGGTCGAAATCATGCCCCAGGGCATGTCATCATTGACCGGGGCGAACTCGACGAACCGTCGATGGACTTACACGCAGTTACTGGCCGACGCGGAAGCGTGCGCCGGGTTACTCCTGTCAAAATTTGATCCTGGCACATCAATCTGCCTGTGGGCACCAAACGTGCCCGAGTGGGTGATTATTCAATATGGAGCGGCATTGGCTGGCATGGTGCTGGTGACAGCGAACCCCTCCCTGCGATCAGAGGAACTCGATCATATTTTGGACCGTTCCGGAGCACGCGCATTATTTCATGTAGATGCATTCCGTGGCACCGACATGGCGGCATTGGCGGAAAAGGTAGGTGGTGCCTGCCTGCAACGGTTGAGGATTCACAACTTTGATGCTGCTCTAGAGCCGTTCCGCGGCGAAATTTCGCTTCCGGAGGTAGCGTTCGATGCGCCTGCGCAGTTGCAATTCACATCGGGCACGACCGGACATCCCAAGGGAGCGTTGCTGCACCATTACGGCTTGGTGACCAACGCTGCTTTCGTCGGTGCCCGGACGCGGGAGGACGGTGATGTGATTGTCACGCCCATGCCGTTGTTCCACACTGCAGGATCGGTGCTGAGCGTGCTCACCTCGGCGGTATCGCTATCGACACTGGTGCTGCCGGTCATGTTCGATCCGGCGCTGATGCTTGATACCATTGAGTCGGAGAAAGCGACGAAGACGAGCGGCGTTCCCACCATGCTGGCGGCAATGATCGACGAGCAGGCAGCGCGCCCGCGCGATCTGTCCACTCTGCGTGTGATCGCCTCGGGTGGATCGCCAGTCGCCCCGGAACTGCTGGCACGCGCTGAGCGGGCGTTCGGCTGTCCGTTGGTGTCGGTTTATGGCCAGACTGAACTCAGCCCGGTCGTATGCGCGACTGACATTGCCGACGAGGTAGAAGATCGAGCCTCCACCTCAGGTCGCCCGTTGCCTCAGGTAGAGATCCGCATTGCGGAGCCTTTGACCGGCGAGACATTGCCGATTGGGCAAGAAGGTGAAATCCAGGCACGCGGTTATCAGACGATGCTCGAATATATTGGCGAACCGGATGCAACCGCTGCAACGCTGCTCGCGGATGGGTGGTTGCGCACCGGGGATCTGGGCACGATGGACTCGCGTGGGTTCGTCCGGGTTACAGGTCGCCTTAGCGACATGATCATCCGTGGTGGCGAGAACATCTACCCGGCCGAGATCGAGGCCGCGCTCCTGCGTCATGCA
>PHCQ01000168.1 GCA_002840835.1 Betaproteobacteria bacterium HGW-Betaproteobacteria-16
ATGGCCGAGCGGCCCACACCACCCGCCTGTTTCAAACGCTTTGTCGACATGAAGCCCACGGTGTTCTACGGTGCGCCCACCGGCTACGGCGGCATGCTGGCCAGTCCTGAGCTGCCGGCAAAGGAGCAAGTGGCCCTGCGTCTGTGCTCTTCGGCCGGCGAAGCCCTGCCACAGGACATCGGCCAGCGCTGGACGAAGCACTTCGGCGTGGAAATCATCGATGGCATCGGCTCCACCGAGATGCTGCACATCTTCCTCTCCAACCGGCCCGGCAACGTGCGCTACGGCACCACGGGCAAGCCCGTGCCTGGCTACGAGGTGCAACTGCGCGACGAAGACGGCAGCGTCATCCAGGGGAACAACCAGATCGGCGACCTGTACATCCAGGGCCCCAGCGCGGCACTGATGTACTGGAACAACCGCGCCAAGTCGCGCGACACCTTCCAGGGCCCCTGGACCAAGAGCGGTGACAAGTACACCCGCGACCCCGACGGCTACTACACCTACGCTGGTCGCAACGACGACATGCTCAAGGTCAGCGGCATCTACGTGAGTCCCTTCGAAGTGGAGGCCACGCTGGTGCAGCACCCCGCCGTGCTCGAAGCCGCCGTGATCGGCAAGGACGACGACGAAGGCCTCACCAAGACCAAGGCCTTCGTGGTGCTCAGGACCGGCGCGCAGGCCACCGAGGCCGAGTTGCAGGCTTTTGTGAAGGAGCGGCTGGCGCCCTACAAATACCCGCGGTTCATCGAGTTTCTGCCGGAACTGCCCAAAACCGCCACCGGAAAGATCCAGCGATTCAAGTTGCGGGAAAGCGAGAAAAACGCCACAAACAGCAAGGGTAAACCCTGAAGAAAACAGCCCATTGGTTTCTGGCAATAACTACATGTCATAACCATAATCGTCTGCAACGGCGATTCCCGCCGGTTGCAAGGTTGTTCATGTTCCGCTTGTTGTTTTCTGTTTTCGCGCTGCTCGTTGGCGCAGCCGCCCACGCCAGCAATGCCGGCGTCACCCCCACCGAAATTCGCCTCGGCGCCTCTGCGGTTCTCTCTGGGCCTTTGGGTCCGCAAACCGCCGAGTACGGTGCAGGATCCCGACTGCTGTTCGACGCGGTCAACGAAGCTGGTGGCATCCATGGCCGCAAGATCAGCTATGTGACGCTCGACGACGGCTTCGACCCCGCCCGCTCGGCTGAGAACACCCGCAAGCTGATTGAAGAAGACAAGGTCTTCATGATCTACAACAACACCGGTACGGCGCAGACGGCCGCGATCCTGCCGCTGGTGAAAGCCTCGCGCACCATCGTGTTCGGGCCGGTCACGGGTGCATCGTCTTTCCGCGACAACTTCAACCCGCTGATGTTCCACGTGCGCGCCAGCTACGGTAACGAAGCACGCCGCATCCTGTCGCAGATCAAGCAGATGGGCATCAGCCGCGTGGGCGTGTTCTATCAGGACGATGGCTTCGGCAAAGCCTTGCTCGGCGAACTCAAGCGCGCATCGGAATCCGAAGGCGTTCCGTTCGCGGTGGAGGTCAGCGTGGACCCCAAACAGCCCGACTTTGCCGCGGCCGCCGCGACCATGGGCAAAGCACAACCCCAGGCCGTGGTGCTCGGCACGGCCGGCAGCACCTTCACCAGCTTCATCAAGGCCGTTCACGCCTCGGGTGCCAAGCCCTCCTTCTATGGGTTTTCCGTGGCGAGCCTGGACGTGATCAACCGCGAGCTCAAGGACAAGGCACGTGGCGTCATCCTGGCGCAGATCATGCCGTCGCTGCGCAGCGCCACCGTGCCGGTGGTCACTGAGTACCTGGATCTTCTGAAGAAGAAATCACCAGAGGCCGTGCCATCGGCATCACAATTCGAAGGCTTTGTGCATGCGCGGCTGCTGGTTGAAGGCCTGCGCCGCACCGGCCGCGACCTCAGCACGGAGAGCTTCACCCGGACCATGCAGAACGTCGGTGAGATCGCCTTCGGGCCGTTCAGGGCCCGCTACGCACCCGAGTCCCACAACGGTTCGAGCTACGTGGAACTGGCCATCATTGGTGCTGACGGCCAGTTGCGGTATTGATATTGACCAGAGCCTGTTGCCAGGCTCTGAAGAAAGTCAGCCCCGCTTGCCTCCTGCCACCAGCAGGACGCCGCCCACCACGATGGCACCGATGCCAGCCCAAAGCGGCACATTGACGGTTTCTTTTTCCTTGACCGTGAGCTCAAGCGGACCGAGTTTCACGGCGGTGG
>PHCQ01000020.1 GCA_002840835.1 Betaproteobacteria bacterium HGW-Betaproteobacteria-16
GTCGTGGCTGGCGCGGTCAAAACCCGCGAGCCGGGCAAGGACCCTGCAACGCGCACATTTCAGGCTTTTCGGATTTTCATCAACGCCGAGCTTGAAGAGTTGCAACAAGCGCTAGAGGCCAGCCTGCAGGTGCTTCGTTCCGGAGGACAACTGGTGGTGATCAGCTTCCATTCGCTGGAAGACCGCATGGTCAAACAATTCATGGCGCGCCACTCGCGTGCCGTGGTGGACCGGCGCGTGCCGTTTGCAGAGCCTGCACCCATGGCGCTGCGCCATGTCCGACGCGTGAAACCCAGCGAAGCCGAGGTGCAGGGCAACGCACGCTCCCGCAGCGCGGTCATGCGCGTGGCTGAGCGCACAGAGGCACCGGCATGATCCGGTTGAACCTCGTTCTGTTGGCTGCGGTGCTGGTCAGCGCGTTCTATCTGGTGCACACCCAGTACGAGTCGCGTCGCCTGTACACAGCGCTGGACCGGGCGCAGGCGAAGTCGCGTCAGCTCAACGTCGAATACGAACAACTGGTCGTGCAGCGGCGGGCACAGGCCACGCCGGCACGGGTGCAGCAACTGGCCACACGCCAGCTTCAGATGCGGCCAGTCACGCCCGGCATCACGCAGTACGTGGTGGTGCCTGAGCCTCTGGAGGCAGCGAGACCCGGCGCGCAGGGGGGGCGGCCATGAGTCGCAGCATCAACTACAGCGCGAGTCCGCTGCTGGCGAGCAAGACCCCCGTCTGGCGCAGCAAGTTCATCGTGGCCGGGCTGGCGGTCGCTTTTGTAGGGCTGGGCGCTCGTGCAGCCTATGTGCAGGTCTTCGGCAACGATTTCTTTCAGCGCCAGGGCGAGGTGCGGTACGCCCGCACCCTGGAGCTGCCTGCGAACCGCGGCCGGGTGCTGGACCGCAATGGTCTGATCCTGGCATCCAGTGTGGTGGCGCAAAGCATCTGGGCCATTCCTGAAGATGTGGACAAGGGCGACCCCAAGATTCGGGATCTCGCCAAGCTGCTGGGCATGCCGCTGGCAGATGTGCGCAAGCGCTTGGCCAATGAAGACAAGACATTTGTCTGGATCAAGCGCCAGGTGGATGACCCCATCGCCAAGGAAATCGCCGCCCTCGGCATCAAAGGCATCTACCAGCGCCGCGAATACAAGCGGCAGTACCCGGAAGGCGAAGCGGCAGCCCATGTGGTGGGGTTCACCAATGTAGAAGACCGTGGACAGGAAGGCGTGGAGCTGGCGTTCAACCAGCAGCTGTCTGGCCGGGCAGGTTCGCGCCGTGTGATCAAGGACCGGCTGGGTCGGGTGGTGGAGGATGTGCGTGATGTGGTGCCGCCCGTCGATGGCCCCGACCTGCAGCTCTCGATCGACAGCAAGATCCAGTTCTTCGCGTACCAGAAGCTGCGCGAAGCGGTGCAGACCCACAAGGCGCGGGCCGGCAGCGTGGTGGTGCTCGACTCGCAGACAGGCGAGGTGCTGGCATTGGCCAATTATCCGAGCTTCAATCCCAACCGCCGTGTCAACCTCAGCGGCGAACAGCTGCGCAATCGGGTGCTCACTGACAGCTTCGAGCCGGGCTCGACCATGAAGCCTTTCATTGCCGCGCTTGCCATGGAAAAGGGCCTGGTGCATCCCAATACGCCCATCCAGACCGCGCCTGGCTACATGCGGATTGGTGGCGCCACGATCCGTGACAACAAGGACAATGGCGTGCTGACGGTCAACGAAGTGATCCAGAAGTCCAGCAACGTGGGCACCGTCAAGATGGCGATGCAGATGACGCCACGTGACATGTGGGAGTCCTACGCACAGGCCGGCTTCGGGCAGAAGCCACAAGTGCCCTTTCCGGGTGCGGTCACGGGACGCCTGCGCCCGTACAAGACGTGGCGACCGATCGAGCAGGCCACCATGAGCTATGGCTACGGTGTGTCGGCGTCCTTGTTCCAGCTGGCGCAGGCCTACACGATCTTCGCTCGCGATGGCGAACTCATTCCGGTCACCCTCGTCAAGACCGATGAACCCACCGCCGGCATCCGTGTGTTCAGCCAGAAAAGCGCGAGGGCAGTGCGCAACATGCTGGCCATGTCGGCAAGCCCCGGCGGCACCTCGACACGGGCACAGACCATGGGCTACTCGGTCGGAGGGAAAACCGGTACCGCGCGCAAGCAGGAAGGCAAGGGCTACGCAGACAAGAAGTACCGCAGCTTCTTCGTGGGCCTGGCCCCGGTGGAGGCGCCGCGCATTGTGGTGGCGGTGATGATTGACGAGCCGCGCAACGGTCACTACTACGGTGGCGTGGTGGCGGCTCCCGTGTTCAGCGAAACGGTGCAGCAGGCCTTGCGCATTCTGGGTGTGCAGCCCGACATGGATGTGAAGCCCCAGATCGTGACCGAACTGGTGGAGGAGTCGTTCTGATGCAGAACTTCGACACCCCCCAGGCCGTGACGAAATGGTTGCTCGACCGCGTGCAGGGGTCGCTGTCTTGCGACAGCCGCCAGATCCGGCCGGGCGATGGATTCGTTGCCTGGCCTGGGGCTGCGCTGGATGGCCGGCAGTTTGTTCGCGCCGCGCTCGATGCGGGCGCTTCGGGCGTTGTGGTGGAGCGAGACGGCGTGGCCGCCTTTGATCTCGACGATCAGGCGCCGATCGCCACGGTTGCCGGTCTCAAGGCGCAGGCAGGCCCCATCGCGAGTGCGTTCTGTCAGGTGCCCAGTAAACAACTCGACGTGATCGCCATCACCGGCACCAACGGCAAGACATCGACCGCGTGGTGGATGGCGCAGTTGCTCAGCGCGTGCGGACGCGATTGCGCCATGGTCGGCACCCTGGGGATGGGCCGCGTGCCAACCGCTGTCAATGAAGCCGGTTCAGCCGCTCTGGTGCCCACCGGCCTGACGACGCCGGATCCGATGCGCCTGCAACAGCAGCTGCGCGAGTTTGTCAACGAAGGCGTGAAGGCCTGCGCCATTGAGGCCTCGTCCATCGGCCTGGTCGAAGGGCGGCTCAATGGCACGCAGGTCAAGGTGGCGGTGTTCACGAACTTCACCCAGGACCATCTCGACTTTCATGGCGATATGCCTTCTTACTGGGCGGCCAAGGCCATGCTGTTTGACTGGCCCGGTCTGGTCGCCGCTGTCGTGAACCTGGACGATGTGCGTGGCAGGGAATTGGCCGCCGCGCTGCGTGGCGGCCCTCTCGATTTGTGGACGATCGCCGTCGGCCCGGGGCCTGTCGCCGACACGGCCAGACTCTTCGCCAGACACCTGGTGCATACCGGCCACGGCATGCGGTGGGAAGTGGTGGAAAGGGATGTGTCTGGCAACGAGGTCGCTGCACACCTGCTGAGCCTGCCGGTGGTGGGTGAATACAACGTGAGCAACCTGCTGGGTGTGCTCGCTTCGGCCCGGGCGCTGGGTGTGCCTTTGGCCCGTGCAGTCGCTGCCTGTGCGGTCCTTTCAGCGGTACCGGGACGCATGCAGCCGGTGGCACCAGACGGTGACGCTTCGCTGGTTCCCTGGGTGCTGGTGGACTATGCCCACACACCCGATGCACTGGAAAAGGCCTTGCAGGCGCTCCAGCCGGTGGCGAAACAGCGGGATGGGGCGCTATGGGTGGTGATCGGCTGTGGTGGTGACCGAGACCGAAGCAAGCGCCCGCTGATGGCAGCGGCAGCAGAGCGCGAGGCGCAGCACGCAGTGCTGACCAGCGACAACCCGCGCACCGAAGACCCCGAAGGCATTCTGCGGGACATGGCCGCAGGGCTCTCCCGTCCGCAGGACGCTTCGCTGCTGGTGGATCGCGCGCAGGCCATTGCACACGCGGTCGCTCAGGCCCGACCCCAGGACGTGGTGCTGGTGGCGGGCAAGGGCCATGAGGACTACCAGGAGGTGCAAGGTGTCAAGCGCCCGTTTTCCGATGTGAGCCACGCGCGACTGGCGCTGAACGCTCGGCTCCGCCGCGCCGAAGGGAGTCAGGCATGAAAACGGTGGCTCAGCTCCTGACGCAGCTCTCCGGCGCACGAACCGTGGGCAATGTCGACGTGACCATCGCTCGCGTGCACTCGGACACGCGCAGTCTGCGCGCCGGCGACCTGTTCGTGGCGCTCAAGGGCGAGCGTTTCGATGCGCACGATTTTCTGCCTCTGGCTAAGGCCGCCGGTGCGGTGGCAGCGCTGGCACATCAAGGGCTCGCCAGCGCAGGCCTGCCCGGTGCGGAAGTGCCCGACACGCGACGCGCGCTGGGTGAGCTGGCGCGTCTGTGGCGTGCCCAGTTCCCGTTGCCGGTGATCGCCGTGACGGGAAGCAACGGCAAGACCACGGTCACACAGATGATCGCGACCATTCTGCGAGAGGCTGCAGGCGATGCGGCACACGCCACGCAGGGCAACTTCAACAACGACATCGGTGTACCGCTCACGCTGCTGCGGCTCCATGCAGGTCACCGTTTGTCTGTTGTCGAGCTGGGCATGAACCATCCCGGGGAAATCGCCGAACTCGCCGCGATCGCACAGCCCACCGTGGCTCTGGTCAACAACGCCCAGCGTGAACATCTGGAATTCATGTCCAGCGTGGAAGCCGTGGCCCAGGAAAACGGCAGCGTGTTGTCATCACTCCCAACCAGCGGTGTGGCGGTCTTTCCGTCCGACGACGCGTTCACGCCGCTGTGGCGTGGCCTGGCTGGTGCAAGACGCACGCTCACCTTCAGCGACATCGACGCAGCGGCCGATGTGCAGGTCCGGAGCGCAGTGTGGGAAGAGGGCGCCTGGCGGCTCTCCATCGTGATCGGTGGCAACGTCGGGTCCTGCCGTCTGCGCGTCGCGGGGCGACACAACGTGCGCAATGCCCTGGCCGCGGCGGCCTGCGCGTTCGCAGCGGGGGTTGACGTTCCCACCATTGTCAAAGGCCTGAATGCCTTCGAGCCCGTGGGCGGCCGCTCGCGTGCGTTGGCGCTGCACTTGCCCACCGGCGCGGTGACGCTGATCGACGACACCTACAACGCCAACCCGGACTCCATGCGCGCGGCGGTGGATGTGCTGGCTGAGCTGCCTGGCCCGCGTTGGCTGGTGCTGGGCGACATGGGCGAGGTGGGCGATCAAGGGCTGGCCTTTCACACCGAAGTGCTGCGGTACGCCGCCTCGCGCGGTGTAGACAACGTGCATGTGACCGGCGAATGGATGGCGCAGGCCACGGCCACACTGAAAGACGCTGGCGAATCGGCACCGACGCACTGGCCGGATGTGCCTCAGTTGGCGGCGCATGTGGTCCGGGCAATGAGCCCGGATGCCGGAACTCCGGGGCCGCGCAGTGTGCTGGTCAAAGGGTCCAGATTCATGGGGATGGAGCGTGTGGTTCATGCCCTGGCGGCGATGGACGTGAAAGCGCAACACAACAACAAGGACACCCCCCATGCTGCTTAGTCTGTCCACATGGCTTCAGACCATCTCGCCGGAATTCGGCTTCCTGCGCGTGTTCCAGTACCTGACCTTCCGCGCCGTGATGGCGTCCATGACGGCGCTGCTGGTGGGTCTGGTGGCCGGGCCGTTTGTGATTCGACGCCTTGCCGCGCTGAAGATCGGGCAACCCATTCGCGAATACGCGATGCAGACCCACCTCAGCAAAGGTGGCACGCCCACCATGGGCGGCGTCCTCATCCTTTTCTCCATTGCCCTGTCGACCTTGCTCTGGTTCGACCTGTCGAACCGGTTCGTCTGGATCGTGCTGGTGGTGACCCTGGGCTTTGGCGCCATTGGCTGGGTGGATGACTGGCGCAAGGTGGTGCGCAAGGACCCGGAAGGCATGCGTTCGCGTGAGAAGTATTTCTGGCAGTCGGTGATTGGTCTTGTGGCGGCGTTCTACCTGGTGTTCAGCGTGTCCGAGACCAACAACCTGCGGGTGCTGCAACTGGCCTACAACTGGGTGGCTTCGGGTTTCACCGTGGACCTGCCGCCACAGGCTGGCCTGATGGTGCCCTTCTTCAAGGAAATCAGTTACCCGCTGGGTGTGTTCGGATTCGTGGTGATGACCTATCTCGTCATCGTCGGCTCCAGCAATGCCGTCAACCTCACCGATGGCCTGGATGGACTGGCCATCATGCCGGTGGTCATGGTGGGTTCGGCACTCGGCATCTTCGCCTACGTGACCGGTAATGCCGTGTTCTCGCGCTACCTGCTGGTGCCACACATTCCGGGCGCTGGCGAGTTGCTGATCTTCTGCGCGGCCATGGCCGGCGCCGGCCTGGCCTTCCTCTGGTTCAACACCCATCCGGCGCAGGTGTTCATGGGCGACGTGGGTGCCCTGGCACTGGGTGGCGCGCTGGGCACCATCGCGGTCATCGTGCGCCAGGAAATCGTGCTCGCCATCATGGGCGGGATCTTTGTGGTGGAAGCGCTCTCGGTCATGTTGCAGGTGACGTACTTCAAGTACACCAAGCGCAGGTTCGGCCAGGGCCGCCGTCTGTTCCAGATGGCGCCGCTGCATCACCACTTCGAGAAAAAGGGCTGGAAGGAGACGCAGGTCGTCGTGCGCTTTTGGATCATCACCATGCTGCTGTGTCTGGTGGGCCTGTCCACCCTGAAGTTGCGATGAACAACCTCAAAGACCAACACGTTCTTGTCCTGGGCCTGGGCCTCTCCGGTCTGGCGATGGCGCGCTGGTGCCTGCGCCAGGGTGCGCGCGTGACGGTGACCGACACCCGCGATCATCCGCCCCAGCGGGACGCACTGGCCAGCGAATGCCCGCAGGCGGAATTCGTGTCGGGTGCGCTGGACGAAGATTTGCTGGCCCGTGCGGAATGGACCCTGGTGGCGCGCAGCCCGGGCCTGTCACCCAGCCAGTTGCAAGTGGTCCGCGAGTGGGCCGAAACACGGGGTGTACCCGTGGTGGGCGAACTCGATCTGTTTGCACAGGCTTTGCAAAGCCTGGCTCAGCGGGAGCGTCTGCCTTACCGTCCCAAGGTGCTGGCCATCACCGGTACCAACGGCAAGACCACCGTGACCGCGCTGACCAGCCTGTTGCTGCAACGCGCGGGTGTGCAGGTCGCCACCGCCGGCAACATTGGCCCCAGTCTGCTGGACGTGCTGTCGGCTGCCATCGACAAGGAAGCGGCTGCGCAGGCCGAAGAAGATGCCAAGGCAGCCGAAGAGGCCTCCATGGCTGAACCGGCAGACGGCGATTCGCACCGGGATCAGGCATCTTCCGAGCCATCGTCTGTTGCACCGGATGCCGACTTGCTGTCGGAAGCATCCTCGGAAGAGGCGGGGGGCGAAAGTGCAGAACGCGAAGAAAAATCGATAGAACCTGAAGAGTCCTTCGAAGATTCTCAACCCGGCGCGCCTGCCGAACCCGTCGAAGAAGACGAGGGACCCACCCAACTGGATCCGCCACCGATCGAACCCGAACAGCCAAAGCACCTGCCCTCCGTGTGGGTGCTGGAGCTTTCCAGTTTTCAGCTGGACGGCGTGGCCGACGGCGCCTGGGACGGTGTACCCACGGCGGGCACGGTGCTCAATCTGAGCGAGGATCATCTTGACTGGCACGGCTCCCAGGCCGCCTATGGTCAGGCCAAGGCCCATGTGTTCGGTACCCATGCCCTGATGCTGCTCAACCGGAACGACGCGCAGGTCATGGCCATGCAGCCGGGCCTTGTGACCGTGAAGGTGGGCGGACGCAACCGCCAGCAGCCAGCGCGTCCGTTTGCCACCTTTGGCACAGACGCCCCCACGCGACCGTTGGATTGGGGCATTGAATCGGTCAACGGCATGGAGTGGCTGGTGCGTGCGCTCGCCCTGGATGAAACACGCAAACGCGGCCGCGCGGCAGACGAAGCAGAAGAAATCTATCTCCAGCGGCTGATGCCCGTGGAAGCGCTGCGCATCCGGGGCAGACACAACGCCTCCAATGCCCTGGCCGCCCTGGCCCTGGCCACGTCCGCTGGTGCTTCCCTGGGTCCCATGTTGCACGGCCTGCGTGAGTACCGGGGCGAACCCCACCGGGTGGAGCCGGTGGCCATCATCCATGACGTTGAGTACTTCGACGACAGCAAAGGCACGAACGTGGGTGCCACCCTCGCTGCGGTGGAGGGGCTGGGCGCTGAAAGAACCCTCGTGGTGATTCTGGGCGGCGATGGCAAGGGACAGAATTTTGCACCGCTGGCCGCAGCCCTGGCCCGTCATGCTCGTGCGGTGGTGCTGATCGGGCGCGATGCACCCCTGATCCGTGCGCAGGTGGGAGACGCCATGGCGCAGAACCAATTGCCTGTGGTGGATGCCTCCACGCTGCCCGAGGCTGTGCATCTGGCCACTGCGCATGCTCGCCCAGGAGACGCGGTGCTGATGTCGCCAGCCTGTGCCAGCCTGGACATGTTCGACAACTACATCCACCGGGCCCGCGTGTTCGTGGATGCCGTGATCGACCTTGCCCATGAACAAGGTGTGAGCCTGGAGGGCAACCACTGATGGCCACGTCACGCAAGCGCTCTGCCGCCAAACCAGTCGAAAAGCCTTCCCTGCTGGGTCGTTTGCTGGGTCGCGACCTCGCAGGCGCGTTGGCGGGCGGCGGATCGACCGATGGCATTCCGGTGCGCCTGTCCAACCGCACCTACTCGGGCTCGCGCAACCTGGCGGTCCGCGAACTGGGTTTTGATCAGCCACTGCTGTGGGTGGTGGTGAGTCTGCTGGCCTGGGGCCTGATCATGGTGTATTCGGCATCGATTGCGCTGCCGGACAACCCCCGCTTCTCCAACTACACCCACACCCACTTCGTGGCCAGGCACGGCCTGTTCATGATGATCGGGGTGGTGGCCGCCATCATGGCCTTCCAGTTCCCCATGAAGACCTGGGAACGTGCGGCGCCATGGCTGTTTGCGTTTGCGTTGCTGTTGCTGGTGCTGGTGCTGTTTCCCTTCATTGGCAAAGGGGTCAATGGCGCGCGCCGCTGGATCTCGGTGGGCATCATGAACTTTCAGCCCTCCGAGCTGGCCAAGCTGGCGGTGCTGCTGTATGCCGCCGACTACATGGTGCGGCGCATGGAAGTGAAAGAGCGGTTCTTCCGTGCTGTGGCGCCCATGGCGGTAGCAGTGGCGGTGGTGGGCATGCTGCTGCTGGCCGAACCCGACATGGGTGCTTTCATGGTGATCGTGGTGATCGCCATGGGCATCCTGTTCCTCGGTGGCGTGAACGCCCGCATGTTCTTCTTGATTGCGCTGGTGGTGGTGGGTGCGTTTGCGCTGATGGTCATGATGAGTGACTGGCGGCGAGAGCGCATCTTTGCCTACCTGGACCCTTGGAGCGTCGAGCACGCGCTGGGCAAGGGCTACCAGTTGTCGCACTCCCTGATCGCATTTGGCCGCGGTGAGATCTTCGGCGTGGGCCTTGGCGGCAGCGTGGAGAAGCTGCACTGGCTGCCCGAAGCACACACCGACTTCCTGCTGGCCGTGCTCGGCGAAGAATTCGGTTTGCTGGGCGTGCTCGTCGTGATCGGTTTGTTCATGTGGCTCACCCGCCGCATCATGCACATCGGCCGCCAGGCGATCGCACTGGACCAGGTCTTCGCAGGGCTGGTCGCACAGGGCGTGGGTCTGTGGATCGGGTTCCAGGCCTTCATCAACATCGGCGTGAACCTGGGTGCCTTGCCGACGAAGGGCCTGACACTGCCGCTGATGAGCTACGGCGGATCGGCTGTGCTGATGAACCTTGTGGCCATTGCCATCGTGCTTCGGGTGGACTACGAGAACCGCCAGATGATGCGGGGAGGCAGGACATGAGCGGCCAACCGTGCGCTCTGGTCATGGCTGGTGGTACCGGCGGGCACATCTTTCCCGGTCTGGCGGTGGCCGAAGCCTTGCGCGAGAAGGGTTGGCGTGTGCATTGGCTCGGATCGCCCGGGAGCATGGAAAGCCGTCTCGTGCCGCCGCGCGGTTTCCCCATGGAGACCATCGACTTTGGCGGCGTGCGGGGCAAGGGCGTGATCACGCTGGCGCTGCTGCCCCTGCGTTTGCTGCGTGCCTTCTGGCAGGCGCTGGCGGTGGTGCGGCGGGTCAAGCCCGACGTCGTGCTGGGCCTGGGTGGCTACATCAGCTTTCCCGGGGGCATGATGGCCGTGCTGGCCGGCAAGCCACTGGTGCTGCACGAACAGAATTCCGTGGCTGGCATGGCCAACAAGGTGCTCGCCTCCGTGGCCGACCGCATCTTCACCGCCTTTCCGGGTGTGCTCACGAAGAGCCAGTGGGTGGGCAATCCGCTTCGCACGCCGTTTCTGCAACAGGCTGCGCCGGCCCAGCGGTTCGCGGAGCGCACCGGCCCTCTGCGCCTGCTGGTGGTGGGTGGCAGCCTGGGCGCCAAGGCGCTCAACGACACGGTGCCCAAGGCCTTGGCCTTGTTGCCGCTCAGCAAGCGCCCGCAGGTGCTCCACCAGAGCGGCGAAAAACAGATCGACGAACTGCGTGCGAACTACATCGCTGCAGGCGTTCTGGCCGAGCTCACGCCCTTCATCGGCGACACCGCGCAAGCCTTTGCCGATGCCGACCTGGTGGTCTGCCGAGCGGGTGCCAGCACGGTGACCGAAATCGCCGCGGTGGGCGCCGCGGCCCTGTTTGTGCCCTTTCCCGCAGCGGTGGACGATCACCAGACCACCAATGCCCGGTTCCTTGTGGATGCAGGCGCCGCATGGCTGGTCCCGCAACCCCAGTTCACGCCCCAGTCTCTGGCCCAGACCCTTCAGACCGCGACACGGTCGCAGTTGATGGAGATGGCCAACAAAGCGAAACAGATGGAAAAGACCGATGCCGTTGCGGCCGTGGTGGCCGCTTGTGAAACTCTGGTGAAAGGGCAGAAGGCATGAAACACGCCATTCGCCACATCCACTTTGTCGGCATCGGTGGTGCCGGCATGAGCGGCATCGCCGAGGTGTTGCTGAACCAGGGCTACCGCATCTCCGGCAGCGATCTGGGGGAGAGCACGGTCACGCGCCGGCTGGTGTCGCTGGGTGCCGAGGTGTTCATTGGTCATGAGGCGGCACACATTGAAGGGGCCGATGCCATCGTGACTTCCACGGCGGTGAAAGAGGACAACCCCGAGGTGGTGGCCGCCCACGCCAGGCTGGTGCCGGTGGTGCCGCGTGCCGTCATGCTGGCCGAGCTCATGCGCATGAAGAAGGGCGTGGCCATTGCGGGCACGCACGGCAAGACCACCACCACCAGCCTGGTGGCCAGCGTGCTGGCCGCGGCCAACTTGGACCCGACCTTTGTGATCGGGGGGCGTCTCAACAGCGCAGGTGCCAATGCGCAACTGGGTTCCGGCGAATACATCGTGGTGGAGGCCGATGAGTCCGACGCGTCCTTCCTCAACCTGTTGCCCGTGATCTCGGTGGTCACCAACATCGACGCCGACCACATGGACACCTACGGCCATGATTTTGGTCGGCTGAAGGCGGCGTTTGTGGAGTTCCTGCACCGCATGCCGTTTTACGGCGCCGCCGTGGTGTGTGTGGACGACCCTACCATCCGTGAACTGCTGCCCCAGATCGCACGCCCCATCACCAGCTACGGTTTCGCTGAGGATGCACAGGTGCGGGCGATCAATGTGCGCGCGGTCGGCACCCAGATGCATTTCACCGTTCAGCGTCGCAACGGTGTGGAGCTGCCGGACCTCAATGTGGTGCTCAACCTCCCCGGTGACCACAACGTGCTCAATGCGCTGGCGGCCATCGGCATTGCCGTGGAGCTTGGCGTGGAAGACGCGGCCATGCTGAAGGCGCTGGCGGAATTCAAGGGTGTGGGTCGCCGCTTTCAGCGCCATGGCGAGGCGGTGTTGCCCTCCGGAGGCAGTTGCACCGTGGTCGACGATTACGGGCATCACCCGGTGGAAATGGCCGCCACGCTGGCAGCCGCCCGCGGCGCCTACCCGGGCAGGCGCTTGGTGCTGGCCTTTCAGCCGCACCGTTACACCCGCACCCGCGACTGTTTCGAAGATTTTGTGAAAGTGATCAACCAGGCCGATGCGGTGCTGCTGGCCGAGGTGTATGCCGCTGGCGAAGCGCCCATCGTGGCCGCGGATGGCCGCTCGCTGGCACGCGCCCTGCGCGTGGCCGGCAAGCTGGAGCCCGTGTTCGTGGACGACATCGCCACCATGCCCCAGGCCGTGCTCGACAACGCACGCGATGGCGATGTGGTCCTGTGCATGGGTGCGGGCACGGTGGGGACGGTGGCGGGCCGGGTGATCGAACTGGCCGGGGAGCAGAGCGCATGAGTACGAAGGAAAACGTGTTGATGGACCCGAAATCGCTGGGCAAAGTGGCCGTGTTGATGGGGGGCCGTTCGGCCGAGCGCGAGGTGTCGCTGATGTCGGGCACGGGCGTGCTGGCCGCGTTGCAGTCCAAGGGCGTGGACGCACACGGGTTTGATCCTGCCGAGCGGGCGATGGACGACCTGCGTCGCGAAGGTTTTGCGCGCTGTTTCATTGCGCTGCATGGGCGACTGGGTGAAGACGGCACGGTGCAGGGCGCACTCGAATTGCTGGGCATTCCCTACACCGGTCCGGGTGTGATGGCTTCTGCCGTGGCCATGGACAAGCTGATGACCAAGCGCATCTGGCTGGCCGAGGGCCTGCCCACGCCAGCCTGGCGCCAGGTGCACAGTGCCATGGAGACCGAAGCCGCGTTCAAGGCCTTGGGTTCGCCCATGATCGTCAAGCCGGTGCGCGAAGGTTCCACGCTGGGCCTGACCAAGGTCACCAACGCAGCCCAATGCGCCGCCGCCTACGCACTCGCCGCCAGGCAGGACCCTCATGTGATGTGCGAGCAGTTCGTGGCCGGCGACGAGGTCACCTGCCCGGTGCTGGGCACCGGCGCACAGGCCAGGGCCTTGCCCGTGATCCGCATCGTGGCGCCAGAAGGCAACTACGACTACCAGAACAAGTACTTCACAGACGACACCCAGTACCTGGTGCCCAGCGGCCTGCCAGAGGCCGAAGAAGCCGAGATCCAGGCATTGGTGCTCAAGGCCTACCTCGCGCTGGACTGCCGTGGCTGGGCGCGTGCCGACGTGATGATCGATGCGGCCACCCGCAAACCCTATCTGCTTGAAATCAACACCTCGCCGGGCATGACGGGCCATTCACTGGTGCCCATGTCAGCCCGTGCCACCGGCATGTCCTACGAAGACCTGTGTGTTTCGGTGCTGGCCAATGCCGCACTCGACAACCCAGCGCCCACCCAGGAGATCTGAGTGAAAACCGACCTGCCACTCGACATCAAACTCATGCAGATGGCCACCCGCGCCATGGCGGTGGTGTTTGCTGTCCTGTGTCTGGTCATGGCGGGCAACTGGGCCGTTCGCCACCCTGGCTGGACGATTCAGGGTATTTCAGTGCACGGGGATGTGGCGCACCAGAACGCCGTGTCGCTGAAAGCACAGTTGACCAATGCCCTGCGGTCGCGGGTGAATACCAGCTTCCTCACGGTGGACCTGCAGCAGGTGCGCCAGTTGTTCGAATCGGTGCCATGGGTGCGAACCGCCATCGTGCAACGCGAATTTCCCAATCGCCTGCGCGTGACGCTCGAAGAACACGAGGCGGTGGCGTGGTGGGGGGAGGCCGGTTCGGGCCAACTGGTCAATCTGCACGGCGAAGTGTTCGAAGCCAGCCCCGACGACAGCGACAACCTGCCCGAACTGGCGGGTCCGCTGCCACAGGCGGCCCTGGTGTGGGGGCTCTACCAGAAGCTCAGCGATGAACTCGCCCGCATGGAACTGAGCCTGGAACGTCTCGAACTCAACGAGCGTGGCAACTGGAGCGCCCATCTCGACAACGGTGCCCGAATGGAACTGGGGCGCGGCACGCCGGACAACCTGATCGAACGCACGCGCCGCTTCACCGGCACGCTCAATCAGCTGACTCAGCGCTATCCGGGTGAATTGCAGGCGGTGGATCTGCGCTATCCCAATGGCTATGCACTGCGGCTTCGCGGCGTCACCACCCTGGACGGCAGCAGTCCTGGCTCAACACAAAACACAAGGTAATCAGGTAGCAATCATGGCCAAGGAATACAAGGATCTGGTTGTCGGACTCGACATCGGCACCGCCAAAATCATGGTGGTGGTCGCCGAGGTTCAGCCCAATGGCCAACTCAAGCTCGCCGGGCTGGGGGTGTCGGCCAGCCACGGGCTCAAGCGGGGCGTGGTGGTGAACATCGACGCCACGGTGCAAAGCATCCAGGCGGCGCTGAAAGAGGCCGAGCTGATGGCCGACTGCCGCATTGCGAGGGTCTACACCGGCATCACCGGCAGCCACATCCGCGGCATCAACAGCAGCGGCATGGTGGCGATCAAGGACCGCGAGGTCACCGCTGCCGACGTGGCGCGTGTGATCGAAACAGCCAAGGCCATCAACATCTCGACCGACCAGCGCCTGTTGCTGGTGGAGCCGCAGGAATTCGTGATCGACGGCCAGGAAGTGAAGGAGCCGATCGGCATGAGCGGCATCCGGCTGGAGGCCAAGGTGCACATCGTCACCGGCGCCCAGAGCGCGGCGGAGAACATCATCAAGTGCGTGCGCCGCTGTGGCCTGGAAGTGGACCAGCTCATGCTCAACCCGCTGGCATCGAGCCAGGCCATCCTCACCGACGACGAGAAGGAGCTGGGCGTGGCGCTGGTGGACATCGGCGCGGGCACGACCGACGTGGCCATCTTCGCTGGTGGCGCGATCCGCCACACGGCGGTGATCCCGATTGCGGGCGATCTGATCACCAGCGACATCGCCATGGCCCTGCGCACCCCTACCAAGGACGCCGAAGACATCAAGGTGGAGTCCGGATGCGCCAAACAGCTGCTGGCCGACCCGGACACCCAGGTGGAAGTGCCCGGGTTGGGCGACCGCGGGCCGCGCATGCTGAGTCGGCAGGCCTTGGCCGGCGTCATCGAACCGCGAGTGGAAGAAATCTTTTCGCTGGTACAGCAGGTTGTGCGCGACTCAGGCCATGAAGAAGTGCTGTCTTCCGGCATCGTGCTCACTGGCGGCAGCGCCGTCATGCCGGGCATGGTGGAACTTGGCGAAGACATTTTTCTCAAGCCAGTGCGCCGGGGCGTGCCGAACTACGCCAGCGCGTTGTCCGACATGGTGATGCAGACGCGCGCTGCCACCGTCATGGGGCTTTTGGAAGAAGCCCGCCTGGCCCGCGTGCGCGGACACAAGGTGGCACAGAAAGCCGGTTCCGTGCAAAGCGCGCTGGAACGGATGAAGAACTGGTTTGTGGGGACCTTCTGATGTATATCCCCCGCCACGCTCCTCGCGACCCCCCAAGGGGCGACCCGGGCACTCGACGACGGCGACGACAACGCTGCGTCAAACACACGGGCCCCCCAGGATGAGACCAACCCCTTTCCCTTGTATTTCCAGATCCAGAAATCGCCGCCCCGGCGGCAACCCGAAAAGCAACTGCACCAGGAGCACACCATGAGCATCGAAATGATCGAAGTCGAAGAATTCAACCAGGGCACCCAGATCAAGGTGATCGGCGTCGGCGGTGGCGGCGGCAACGCGGTCGAGCACATGATTTCGCGCACCGTTCAGGGTGTGGAATTCATCTGCGCCAACACCGATGCGCAAGCCCTCACGCGCAGCGCGGCCCACAAGACCATCCAGCTGGGCACCAGCGGGCTGGGTGCTGGCAGCAAGCCAGAAAAAGGCCGTGACGCGGCCGAGCAGGCGGTGGACGACATTCGCTCCGCCATTGCCGGTGCGCACATGCTTTTCATCACTGCCGGCATGGGTGGCGGCACCGGCACAGGTGCCGCACCGGTGATCGCCCGCGTGGCCAAGGAAATGGGCATCCTGACCGTGGGCGTGGTCACCAAGCCGTTTGACTGGGAAGGCGGCCGCCGCATGACCAACGCCGACAACGGACTGGCCGAACTCGAAGCCAACGTGGACAGCCTGATCGTGGTGCTCAACGAAAAGCTGCAGGAAGTGCTGGGCGACGAGGTCACGCAAGACGAGGCCTTTGCCCACGCCAACGACGTGCTCAAGAACGCCGTGGGCGGCATTGCCGAAATCATCAACGAGTACGGCAACGTCAACGTCGACTTCGAAGACGTGCGCACCGTGATGGGCGAGCCTGGCAAAGCCATGATGGGCACGGCCACCGCCGCTGGCCCCGACCGCGCCCGCATCGCTGCCGAACAGGCCGTGGCTTGCCCGCTGCTCGAAGGCATCGACCTGTCCGGCGCCAAGGGCGTGCTGGTGCTGGTCACCGCGGCCAAGGGTTCGCTCAAGCTGTCGGAATCCAAGTTGGCCATGAACACCATCCGCGCCTACGCTTCGCCCGAAGCGCATGTGATCTACGGTGCCGCCTACGACGACAGCCTGGGCGACGAAATGCGTGTCACCGTGGTGGCCACCGGCCTGTCCCGCCAGGGCGCGCGCCGCACGGCCCCTCCGTTGCAGGTGCTGCGCACCGGCACCGACAACGTGCCGTTCCACGTGCCCACGGTGAACGCTGCGGTGGACGGCCCCGGTGCCGCTCACGGCCAGCCCGACTACCACTCCATGGCGGTGCCCAGCGTGTGGCGCACCAACCGCACCCAGGCGGCCGCCAAGGTGGACGCGCTGGCATCGGGTGGCATGGACGATTTCGAGATTCCTGCCTTCCTGCGCAAACAAGCTGATTGATCGGTGTAAAGCTACTGCGCGGCCCGATCTGACGTCTGCAGTGCTCGCCGTACGGGAGTACGGCTCCGCGCTTCAACGCCACCTCGGGTCGCTCGCTACGCTTTCCATCCGATCAATCGGGGAGCCTCTTTCGGAATGCATATTGCCGGGATAGCTTTGCCGGTGAGCACGAAACCGTCATGAAAACTAAAATCGCTGGATGATTTCGCAACGCACCCTCAAATCCCTCACCAAGGCGGTGGGCGTGGGCCTGCACAGCGGGCAGAGGGTTGAACTCACCCTGCGGCCTGCTGCGCCGGACACCGGCATCGTGTTTCGTCGGGTCGATCTGCCTGAGCCAGTCGAGATCCCGGTGAACGCCGAATCTGTGACCGACACCCGCATGGCGTCGACCATCTCCAAAGGGGGCGCCAAGGTCCACACGGTGGAACACCTCATGAGTGCCTGCTCCGGTTTGGGGCTGGACAACCTCTACGTGGACATCACCGCCGAAGAAGTGCCCATCCTGGATGGTTCTTCGGCATCGTTTGTTTACCTCCTGCAAAGCGCGGGCATCGTGATGCAGAACGCGCCCAAGCGCTTCATTCGCGTGATCAAGCCGGTGGAAGTTCGCGAAGGCGAAGGCCGCACCGGCAAATGGGCACGGCTGGACCCTTTCCACGGTTACAAGCTGCGCTTTGAGATCGAGTTTGACCATCCAGCCGTGACGTCAACCGGTCAGAGCTTCGAGTTCGATTTCAGCAGCGGCCGCTATACCCGGGAAATCGCCCGAGCCCGCACCTTCGGTTTCACACGCGACGTGGAGATGATGCGTTCGCATGGCCTCGCCCTGGGCGGTGGTCTCGACAACGCGATCGTGATGGACGATGTGAAGGTGCTCAACGCGGACGGTCTGCGCTACCAGGACGAATTCGTGAAGCACAAGATTCTCGACGCCATCGGGGATCTCTATATTCTCGGCAAACCCCTGCTGGCCGCCTACAGCGCGTTCCGCAGCGGCCATGCCATGAACAACCTGCTGCTGCGCGAACTGCTGAAACAGCCCGACGCCTACGAGGTGGTGAGCTTCGAACGCGAGCGCGAGGCGCCCTCCGGTTTCGCGCAACTGGCACCCGCGTGGTGACCACGGGCACAGAACCCGGTAACGCCTGATGCTGCTGTTCCGCGCCGCTATCTTCTTTTTGCTGATCGCTGCCGGCGTGTGCTTCGCGTTTTACCTGGGCACGGGTCAGGCCAGGTACCGGCAGTGGGGTCTGATCATTCTGAAATGGACCGTGATCGCCGCCCTCGGCTTTTTCGGCGTGCTGATTCTGGAACGGCTGGTGTAGCCATCTCTTTCCGGCGCGAAATGACTCCATCCAGAGATACCGAGGAACCGGCTTTGCCGGGCCTCTGGTATCGCCCCCTCAGGGGGATGACGCCGAAGGCGGCGCGGGGGGAGTCAGGACTGCGGCGCGGGGGGAATCAATAGCTCCTTCCATCGCGGTAGGCACCATGCGTGCGCGCCTGCAGAGGCGACACCTTGTTGATCGCCAGCATGGTGCGGCTGACCTGGGCGTGCGTGATGGCCAGGCCCAGTGCATCGGCCGCGTCCTTGCCGGGCAGGCCGGGCAGCTTCAACAGCCGCTTCACCATTTCCTGCACCTGTGGCTTGGCGGCCTTGCCATAGCCCACCACCGCTTTCTTGAGCTGCAGGGCGGTGTACTCGGCCACTGGCAGGTGGTTGGCCACCAGCGCGGTCAGGCAGGCGCCGCGAGCCTGACCCAGCAGCAAGGTGGCTTGCGGATTGACGTTCACGAACACAATCTCGCAGGCCGACACTTCAGGCTGGTAGCGCGTCACCACTTCAGAAATGCCGTCGA
Organism: Betaproteobacteria bacterium HGW-Betaproteobacteria-16; assembly: GCA_002840835.1. Taxonomy (GTDB): domain Bacteria; phylum Pseudomonadota; class Gammaproteobacteria; order Burkholderiales; family Burkholderiaceae_C; genus Hydrogenophaga. Next base: position 18,515 of record PHCQ01000020.1, read on the forward strand.
ACAACACCTTCAGGCGCGCTGGCAACAGGGCGCCGTCCTTCGGGCTGGTTTGAATGGTGCCGCTGGCCACGTAGTGCAGATGAGGCCCATCGGTGTCGATGACGCCGAATCCGGTGCATTGCAGGCCAGGGTCGATGCCGAGAATTCGCATGGGGGCGCTTAAAGGTCGAAGGTCCAGCGCACCGAGTGGAAAAACACCGGTGCTGCAAAACAGAGCGCATCCACGCGATCGAGCAGACCGCTGGCGCCCGTCACGGAGCGCCCGGCGGAGCCCCAGTGCGTCACGCCCCGGTCACGCTTGATGGCTTTCATGACCAGATGCCCCAGCGATCCAGCCACGCAGGCCACCAGGGCCATGCCCATCGCGGCGAGCGGTTTGAAGGGCGTGAAACCGGCCAGTGCAGCCCCCAGCAGGCCGCCGGCCAGCAGGCCGATGCCCCAGCTGCTCCAGCGGAATGTCTCGCTGATGGCCGGCGCGGCGGGCGTGCCCTGGCGTCGGGCGGCCACATGCTGGACCAGCATGCAGGTCTGCACCACAAGCACCAGGAACAACACCAGAAACGCATTCTTGCCTTCGAAACGCGGGAAGTTCAGCAGCATCAGCGCGGGCACGTGGCTCATTCCGTAAACGCACACCATGATGCCCCATTGCAGCTTCGCGTTGCGCTCCAGGAACCGTTCGGGGTCGTTGCCCAGCGCGCTCACCACCGGAATCGCCAGGAACACGTACACCGGCACAAACACGGTGAACAGGTTGAAGTGCTCGGTCCAGACCAGTCCGTACTGCACCGGCAGCACCAGGAAAAAAGCCATCACCAGGCTGCGGTGATCGCCGCGCCGTGTGGGCGAAAGGCTGATGAATTCGCGCAGGATCAGAAACGACACCAGGCCGAACAGCACGATGGCCACCCCGTCGCCGGCCGCCCAGGCGACCCAGAACACCAGCATCATCAGCCAGGAACTGCGCAACAAGGCCCGGTCGTCGCGTTGCTTGTAGAGGCGGTCTTCGCTGAGCGGCGAGGCGGTGCGGCGCTCGCGCAGCGAGAGCAGCACGCTCACGGCGCTGGCGAGCATCAGCAGGCCAAACAACACCACAAACAACAGGCTGACCTGCTGTTCCGGTGACAGACTGCGCAGAAAACTGCCCATCAGACCTCCCGCAGCGCCACGACCGACTCCCGCGCGCGCACCAGAAAGGCCGCGCGGTCCTCGTCCGCCTCCAGCCTGATCGGCTCACCAAACGTCACCGAGCACAGCACCGGCACCGGGACAACCTCGCCCTTGGGCATCACACGCTGCACGTTGTGAATCCAGGCGGGCACCAGGACCACGTCGGGAAAGCGCCTGGCGAGGTTGTAAATGCCCGACTTGAACGGCTGGGGATCTTCGGCAAAGCCTCTTGTGCCTTCGGGAAACAGGATCAGGGAGTCACCACTTTCCAGCGCGTTGATCAGCGGCTGCAGCGGATCTTCTTCACCCTTGCGTTCGCGCTCTACGTAAACCGCATTGAACACCTCGGTCGTGATCCAGCGCTTGAACCGGGAGCCTGTCCAGTAATCCTTGGCGGCAATCGGCCGGGTGATGCTGCGCAACTCCTGCGGCAACGCCGCCCAGATCAGCACCAGATCGGCATGGCTCTGGTGGTTGGCGAAATAGATACGCTGCTCCGCCTTGGGCGGGCAACCATGCCAGCGCGCCTGAGCCCCGGTCAGCAGACGAACCAGGCCCAGGAGAAACACACTCATGACGCCTGCCCCGAGCTTCACCAAGGCTCTCCCGTGCAGGGTAAAAACCCCACGCACGCAGGAACGCAATCCAGAGACACCGAGGAACGGGCTCTGCCCGGCCTCAGGTGTCGTCCCCCCTTCAGGGGGGAAGGCGCGAAGCGACGCAGGGGGGTCATCATGGTACTTTCACCGCGCCCATCCGCGCCACGATGGTGGACGTGCGGCCGGCCAGGTAAGCCGATCCCTGCCGGGTTTCAAAGAACTTGGGTGAGGGCAGCATGACCGCCAGCCGCGCGGCCTCGCGCGCGCTGAGCTTGCTCGCGGGCTTCTTGAAGTAGCGTTGCGCAGCCGCTTCGGCGCCAAAAACACCGTCTCCCCATTCCACGCTGTTGAGGTAGATCTCCAGGATCCGCTCCTTGCTCAGAAAGGTCTCCAGCATCAGCGCCAGCACCAGTTCCTGGCCCTTGCGCAGCATCTGGCGCTCGCCTGAAAGCAACAGGTTCTTCGCAAGCTGCTGGGTGATGGTCGACCCGCCAATGACCCTGGGTGCGCGGGGTGACGCAGCCTTGCGCCGGGCGGCCTGCTCCTGGCGGCGGGCATTCTTGCGCCAGGCGGACTCGATGGCAGCCCAGTCGACCCCGCCATGGTCCAGGAACCCCGCGTCTTCCGATGCAATCACGGCACGCTTGAGATTGGGGTTGATCTGGTCGCCGTCGACCCAGCGTTGGGACCAGCGCCAGTGCTTCTTGTCATTGTTCAGGCTGGTTGTGCCGATGCGCCAGGCCTCCGAGCGCATGAAGGCCGTGCTTTGCGGATCGATCACGACCATGAGCGCGATGCGCAAGGCGAAAAACAGCTGCAGCGCCACGCCTGCGAGCAGCACCCACATCAACCAGCGCAGAACCGGCTTCATGGGCAGGCGCTCACTGGCTGGACATCTGGGTTCTCAGCGTTTCGTCGCGTGTGAAACGAAAACGGGAGACCACCACGATCTGATCGGCCTGGCGGCGCATGGCATCGTTGAAGCGGCCAAAGGCCAGGCTGCGCACAATGGCTTCGGCTCTGCGGTCCAGGGTGCTGTTGCCTGAGCCCTGCGCCACCTCTGTGCCCAACACGTCGCCCGTGTGGTTGACGGTAATGACCATGGTCAGTTCGCCGTAGAGTTTGCGCCCCGCAGCCACGGGGAAGTTGGTGGTGCCACGGTCCTCGATCTTGCGGCGCAACTCGTCGTAGTAGATCGCATAGACCTCTTCCCGCGTGGCCGGGCTGATGTAGCGCTTCTTGGGCCGCGCATTTTCTTCACTGATGCGCTTCTCGATTTCGGCCAGGATCTTGATCAATGCGCGGCGCTTTTGCTCACGCTCTATCGACTCCTGGCTCGTGTTGACGGCCTGGAGGTCAGGCGGGGGCATGCTGGCGAGCTGTTTGCGAACCTGGGCCAGGATCTGGTTCTGTTGCTGCTTGAGCGCCTCGATGCGCCGCTCGTCTTCGTCGGGGTTGTCGCCCAGCCGGGCCACGGCAGAAGGAGGCAACGGCGATGTGGCCCGGCCGCGCTCGACGTCGCCGCCACCGGCCAGCGAGGCCTGCGCAATGGCCGTGGCCTTCTCGGGGCGCTCGTCGCTGCGGGCATTGACCAGAATGACCTCCAGCGGCGTGTCCTGGAACACCCGGTTGAAACCTTCAGGGTTCACAAAGCGAACTGTCAGCAATGCGGCATGCACCGCGACAGACACCGCCAGTGCCACCTGCAGTGTGCTGAGTTGCTTCAGGAACGTCAACGCGGTTTTCACAAGGCCATTATCCGCAAGCTGAGGGGGTCTTCGATCAATGTCCGTCGCCGACGGGCGGCGATGCCGCTGCGCTTGCAGTCGTGGTTTCTTCCGCGTCTGCTTCATCCACGCTGATCGCCAGCGCCAGGGGCGCGGCCAGACCCTCGTCGTCACCGTCGGACTCGTCGCTGGCGGCGTCATCGAGTTCGTCCACTGGCAGATCCAGGCGTTCGATCACGGTGCCGGAGACTTCCAGGGAGATTTCATCGACCGCCCCCAGACGAACGCGCACATGGGCGCCGCGCGGCAGGTTGTCGGTACCCATCGCGGGGAAAACCAGAGGCAGGGTGTCTGCGCGAACCAGGTTGTCGCGAACCAGCGTGGCTGTGAGCTCGTTCTGGTTGTTCTGCTGCAGGTATTTCAGTGTCCAGTAACGCTCCATGCCGTTCTGAAAGCCGTTGTAGGCCGAATAGGCGGCGTCGAATCCACTGATGATGGAAAAGAGGTTGGCGTCCTTGGGCTTGAAAGGGGCCGCCAGCGCAGCGGTGCGGCCGTGCCGGGCGCAGGCAATGATCTGCCACTGGTTCACCAGGTCCACATAGCGGCGCAGGGGAGACGTGCTCCAGGCATAGCTCTTCACACCAATGCCGGCATGCGGCTGTGCCTTGGTGCCCATGCGCACTTTCACGCCCGGCATCAGACTCGCCTGGCTTCGGTAGATGCCCGGCACACCACATTCGGCCAGCCAGTTGCCCCAGGTGCTGTTGGCCAGAATCATGGCTTCGGCCACCATCAGGTCCAGCGGCGCTCCGCGCTTTCGGGTGCCGATCTGCACGCGCTCATCGCCTCTGGGTTCGTCACCGGTCACGCCTTCGAGGCGGAAGGTGTAGTCAGGGCGGTTGAAGTTCTCGGGTTTGCCACGCACCACCTCGCGCTGCGCCTTGAGGTGGCGAGCCAGTCGGAACAGGAAGGCCAGGGTGTTTTGCAGTGCCGCAATCTCCTTCGGTGGCGCTTGGGCAGGTACTTCACCGTTCAGCCAGGCCTCGGTGATCACATCGTCGAGCTGGTCGTGACGCAGGTTCAATGCAATCGGCACCCGCTCGAGCGCTGTGCGGCTTTCGCGAACCTCCAGCGTGGCTTCGTCCAGCGTCACGTAGAGCGACACCGCCGGACAATCCCGCCCGGCCATCAGGGTGTAGGACTGCACCACATCGTCTGGCAGCATGGTGATCTTGTGCCCTGGCATGTAGACAGTCGACAGGCGAGAGCGGGCGACCTGGTCGATGACACTCTCGGGCAGCACGGCCAGACCCGGCGCGGCAATGTGAATGCCCAGCGTCACCGATCCGCTGCCCAAGCCTTGCAGCGACAGGGCGTCATCGATCTCGGTGGTGTGCGAATCGTCGATGGAAAACGCCTGCACGCTGGCCAATGGCAGTTCATCGGCAATGGCGGGTGCCTGTAGCTGGGGGAAGCCGGTGCCCTTGGGAAACTGGTCAAACAGGAAGCGCTGCCAGTGGAACTGGTAGGCGCTTTCAATGGCGCCTGCATTGTGCAGCAGGGTCAGTGGCGCGGTGTGGGTGCTGCGGGCCGCGTCGACCACGGCCTTGTACTCGGGCGCGTTCTTGTCGGGTTTGAAAAGGATCTTGTAGAGCTGCTGGCGCACCGGCGCCGGGCAGGTGCCGGCGGCGAGTTCGCCCGCCCAGGCCTCGATCTGCGCCTGCACCTGCTTCTTTTTCTCAATGGCGGCCAGGGCCTGGGCCACGATTTCGGGTGCTGCCTTTTTGTAGCGCCCTTTGCCGGCCCGGCGGAAATAGTGGGGCGCAGCCTGCAGGCAGAGCAGGGCGGCGACCTGCTCGGAAGTGCCCGCGCTGGCGCTGAAATACTCTCGTGCCAGATCGGCGAATCCGAATTCGTCTTCGGGAGCGAATTCATAGGCCAGCTCCAGCTCCATGCTGTCAGCCAGGGTCCCGGCGGCGGCCATCAACTGCGTGGGCGCAGGCTTCTCGAAGCGGAGCAGCGCGTTGGCGGTCTTGACCTTGACCCGCTTGCCCGAATCCAGCTCTACTTGCAGGGAACTCTCTGCTTCAGAGAGCAGGCGGCCGGTCAGAAGTTTGCCGGCCTCGTCGAACAGAATATGCATCCGGCGATTGTCCCACGAGGAAATGAAGACCCCGTGAAGAGCCGGGACGGCAGGTTCACCCTGCAGCGCTGGCCGTGCCAGGCAAGGCCTGACCAGGGCGCAACAGGTTCAGGAAGTCGAACAGCGCGTCGATGTGATCATCAAAATCGCTGATGGCATGGTCACCGCCTTCGAGCAAGTGGATGGTGCCTCCGGCGCAGAAAGCCTGCATTTCCCGCCAGTCCAGCACCTCGTCGCCCTTGGCAATGAGGGCGAATTGCTGCGCAAGTTGTCCCGGTTGCGAGGGCGCCAGGCGATGGATGTCGGCTTCGAGGCCGACCAGCTCGTCGATGTAGCCCGGCTGAAAGAAAAACCGCTCTTCGGGGTTCTGCCAGGTGGTCTGATCACCGATGTACCTGGCCAGGTCGCGTGCGGGAAAGACGGCCGGATTGAGCAACGCGGCCCGGCAATGGGTGTGCAGGGCAAACCAGCGGGCATAAAAGCCGCCCAACGAAGATCCCACCACCGCCGTGCTCTGACGGGGCCATGAGGCGGTGCCCTTCATCAGCAGGGCAGTGGCTTCTCTCGGCGAGGGTGGCAGCTGGGGGCACCACCAGACCACGTCAGGGTGTTCGCTGCGCACCCGGTTGGCCACCTTGGTCGCCTTCATTGACAGGGGCGACGACCGAAATCCGTGAAGGTAGAGCAGATGTGTGGTGGGGTTGGTGCTTGTGCTCATCGGGCAAAGGATAATGGCAGACCATGGCCGCCGTATTCGACAAACCTTCCCTGCTTCAGCGCATTGCGCCGATTTTTCAGGGCTTTGACGTGCCGCTGGTGCTGGGCATTCTGATCATGGCCGGCGCGGGCCTGGTCACGATGTATTCGGTGGGCTTCGATCACGGCGCACGTTTCTCGGCGCACGGGCGCAACATGCTGATTGCGCTGGGCGTGCTTTTCCTGGTGGCCCAGGTGCCGCCTCAGCGTCTGATGTCATTGGCGGTGCCGCTGTACCTGGTCGGTGTGGCGCTTCTGGTGGGCGTGGAGCTGTTCGGTATCGAGCGCAAGGGTGCGCAACGCTGGCTCAATGTGGGTGTGGTGATCCAGCCCAGCGAGCTCCTGAAGATTGCCATGCCGCTGATGCTGGCATGGTGGTTCCAGCGACGTGAAGGACAACTCAAGCCCATCGACTTCCTGGTGGCGTTTGTCCTGCTTGGCGTTCCTGCCGCCTTGATCTTGAAACAACCCGATCTGGGCACGGCGCTGCTGGTGGTCGCCTCGGGCATCTTCGTCATCTTTTTCGCCGGGCTGAGCTGGAAGCTGATCCTTCCCCCTGTGTTGCTGGCGGTGGTGGGCGTGGTGACGCTGATCTTCATGGAAGATCAGTGGTGTGCGCCGGGGGTGGACTGGAAGGTGCTGCGGGAATACCAGCGTATCCGCGTCTGCACACTGCTGGACCCTTTTCAGGATCCGCTGGGCAAAGGCTTTCACATCATCCAAGGCATGATCGCCATTGGTTCCGGTGGTGTCTGGGGCAAGGGTTTCATGCAGGGCACCCAAACCCATCTGGAATTCATACCCGAGCGCACCACCGACTTCATCTACGCGGCATTCTCGGAAGAGTTCGGCCTGCTGGGCACGCTGGCGCTCATGACGGGGTTCATTTTTCTGGTCGTGCGCGGTCTGATGATTGCGCTGGATGCGCCCACGCTGTTCACCCGCTTGCTCGCAGGAGCGCTCACGCTCAACATCTTCGTCTATGCCTTCGTCAACATGGGCATGGTCAGTGGCATCTTGCCGGTGGTGGGTGTGCCGTTGCCGTTCATCAGCTATGGCGGCACGGCCATGGTCACGCTGGGGGTGGGTCTGGGCATGCTGATGTCGATCGCCCGCTCCAAACGGTTGATGCAATCGTGACCGCTCCGCAGCTGTGCATGTCATGTCGATGATTCCTGCAAAGCCTCGGGTGGCGGTGGTCGGCGCGGGCAACATGGGCGGTGGCATGGTCGGTCGTCTCTGTGACCGGTCCTGGCCCGTCGTGGCATGCGACGTTGATCCGGAAAGGCAGCAGCAGGCCTTGCGGGCCGGCGCACAAGGGGCCGACAGCCCGCATGCGGCGGCGGCCCTGCTGGAAGAAGAAGGCGTTCTGATCGTCTGCGTGGTTGACGCCGCGCAGACGAATACGGTGCTGTTTGGCCCGACCGGCGCTGCGAGGGCCATGCGACCAGGGCAGGTGGTGCTGATGTGCCCCACCCTTGCCCCCGATGATGTCGAGGCGATCGACCGGCAGCTCGGGGCACTGGGCATCGCATGCATTGATGCGCCGATGTCAGGGGGCCCCGCACGGGCGCGAGACGGCAGCATGAGCCTCATGGTCGCCGGCCCTGGCGCTGTGCTGGATCGGCACCGACCGCTGCTGAACGCCTTGTCTTCGCGGGTGTTTCGCATCAGTGATCGCGTGGGCGATGCTGCGCGCACCAAACTGGTCAACAACCTGCTGGCAGGCATCAACCTGGTGGGTGCGGCCGAAGTCCTCGCACTGGCAGAGCGCATGGGGCTGGATGCCTCGCTGACGCTGGATGTGATCGAGCAGTCGAGCGGACAAAGCTGGATCGGCTCGGACCGCATGCGCCGCGCCATTGCCGGTGATCTGGCTCCCAGGGCCCATGTGACCTTGCTGGAGAAAGACACCCGCCTGGCGGTGCGGGCCGCTCAGCATGTCGGGTTTGCGGGACCGCTGGGGGCAAAGGCCGCCGCCGTATTTGCTCAAGCCAGTGCCGCCGGACTTGGCGGGCTGGACGATGCCGCCTTGCTGCCGTGGCTGCGGCAGTCCGCGAAGCCGGGTCCAGGCGATTGAGCCGAGGGTGACCTTGCGAGACGCCTTCGACAAAACCATGTTTGCGATGCGTACAGCAGGTCCTTCTTACAATGGGCGCATGATTGCACGCGAACCCACCCTTGCCCGCCTCGCCACTGCCCAGAGCGCCCTGCTGGACCCGTTCGGCCTGACGCCGGCTCTTCTGCAGCGGGCCTTGGGGGAGATCATGTCCCACGGCGTGGACGACGCAGACCTCTATTTCCAGACCACCCGCAGCGAAGGTTGGAGTCTGGAGGAGGGCATCGTCAAGACCGGCAGCTTCAGCATCGACCAAGGCGTGGGCGTGCGAGCCGTCAGCGGCGAAAAAACCGCATTTGCCTACTCTGACGATCTGTCCTGGGATTCGCTGATCGATGCGGCGCACACCGTGCGCTCCATCTCTGCACAGGGCCAGGGGCGCAAAGTGCGCGTGCCGGCGATCAAGGTGTCGAAATCACGCTCGCTCTATCCCGGACTGGACCCGATCGGCACCATGGACAGCACCGCCAAGGTGGCGCTGCTGGAGAAGGTCGAGCGCCTGGCCAAGGCGAAAGATCCTCGTGTGGTGCAGGTCATGGCCGGCCTGGCAGCCGAGCACGATGTGGTGCTGGTGGCCCGGGCCGACGGCACCATGGCCGCCGATGTGCGCCCGTTGATCCGCCTGTCGGTCACGGTGATCGCAGAACAGAAGGGGCGCCGCGAAGTCGGTTCCTCGGGCGGCGGCGGTCGCTTCGGGCTGGATTATTTTGATGACGCCATGGTGCAGTCCTATGTGGACGAAGCCGTGGCCAATGCGCTCACCAATCTCGACGCGCGCCCTGCGCCGGCCGGTGAGATGGTGGTCGTGCTGGGTTCCGGCTGGCCGGGGATTCTGCTGCATGAGGCCGTGGGGCACGGTCTGGAAGGGGATTTCAACCGCAAGGGTTCCAGCGCCTTTGCGGGCCGCATCGGCCAGCGTGTGGCGGCCAAGGGTGTGACCGTGCTCGACGACGGCACCATCGCAGACAGGCGCGGTTCGCTCAACGTGGACGATGAAGGGCACACCTCGCAGAAGAATGTGCTGATCGAGGACGGCATTCTGCGTGGCTACATCCAGGACGCAATGAACGCGCGCCTGATGGGAGTGAAGCCCACCGGCAATGGCCGCCGAGAGAGCTATGCCCACGTGCCCATGCCGCGCATGACCAATACCTACATGCTGGGTGGTGACAAGGCCCCCGAAGAAATCGTGGCCAGCATCAAGAAGGGCCTGTACGCCACCAACTTCGGCGGCGGCCAGGTCGACATCACTTCCGGCAAGTTCGTGTTCTCGGCCAGCCAGGCTTACTGGGTGGAAAACGGTCAGATCCAGTACCCGGTCAAGGGAGCCACGCTGGTGGGCAACGGGCCTGATTCGCTCACCCGCGTGAGCATGATCGGCAACGACATGCGCCTGGACAGCGGCGTGGGCACCTGTGGCAAAGAAGGTCAGAGCGTGCCGGTGGGCGTGGGGCAGCCCACGTTGCGCATCGACGGACTCACTGTGGGCGGTACGGCTTGAATTGACCCACCCCCGCGCCGCGCTGCGCGCGTCACCCCATCAAGGGGGCGATACCAGTGGCCCGGCAAAGCCGGTTCCACGGTATCTCTGGACTGAGGCACCTCACTCCGGAAGCACTTGCAGCCTTGACTGACCAGAATCGCCGCTTTTTCCAGGCTGTGCTACATTTCGACCCCATGACTTCGCGCTTCGCCTTTTTTGCCTTTTACTTTTGGTTCTCAGTCCCCGGCGGACGAGAGGCGAGGCTGTAAGCGCATCACCGAATCTCGATCAAACCGCCGGAGCCCCAAGCCCGGCGGTTTTTTTTCGTCCCCTGAGTTTTCCAGCCAACCCGACCCCAGGAGCCTCTTGATGACCAACAAAAACACCCCCGCCAGCAGCGATGCCTGGCATGCCCGTCCCGTCGACAAAACCAGCCAGACCGACGACGAACGCATCAAGGACATCACCGTGCTGCCCCCTCCCGAACACTTGATCCGCTTTTTCCCGATTGGCGGTACCCCGGTGGAAAGCCTGATCAGCCGGACCCGGCGCCGCATTCACGACATGCTCCATGGCAAGGACGATCGCCTTCTGGTGGTGATCGGGCCGTGCTCCATTCACGATCCCGCTGCAGCACTCGACTACGCGCGCCGCCTGAAACCGCTGCGCGACAAGTACGCCGACACGCTGGAGATCGTCATGCGGGTGTACTTTGAAAAGCCCCGGACCACCGTCGGCTGGAAAGGGTTGATCAACGACCCCTATCTCGATGAGAGCTTCCGCATTGACGAGGGTCTGCGCATCGCACGCCAGCTGCTGATCGAGATCAACCGCCAGGGCTTGCCGGCCGGCAGTGAGTTCCTGGACGTGATCTCGCCTCAGTACATCGGCGATCTGATCTCCTGGGGAGCCATTGGCGCCCGCACCACCGAAAGCCAGGTGCACCGTGAGCTGGCCTCGGGCCTGTCGGCGCCGATCGGCTTCAAGAATGGCACCGACGGCAACATCAAAATCGCCACCGACGCGATTCAGGCGGCTGCGCGCGGGCACCATTTCCTGTCGGTGCACAAGAACGGTCAGGTGGCCATCGTCCAGACCAGTGGCAACAAGGACTGCCACGTGATCCTGCGCGGGGGCAAATCACCCAATTACGATGCGGCGAGCGTGGCAGCGTCGGTCAAGGAGCTGGAAGCGGCCAAGTTGTCCAATCGCCTGATGGTGGACTGCAGCCATGCCAACAGCAGCAAGCAGCACGAGAAGCAGCTGGAGGTGGCGCGCGACATCGCCGGGCAGATTGCTGCAGGGTCACGCAGCGTGTTCGGTGTGATGATTGAAAGCCACATCGAGGCAGGGGCGCAGAAGTTCACGCCCGGCAAGGACGATATGGCCAAGCTGACCTATGGACAGAGCATCACCGACGCCTGCCTGGGCTGGGAAGACTCGTTGCAAGCGCTCGACGTGCTCTCAAAATCAGTGCAGACAGCGAGGCAGAACAAGGGCTGAGGAGGCGCTTGTCATTTGTGCGTGTTCCGAGCGTGCGGAATTTCACGTTCGGCGACTTGAATGTGGATTCGGTGCGCCAGATGCGGCCGATGTCGGTATCCTGCGCAAAGAACGGCGTCCTTCAAGGACGCTTTGCGTGCTTGTTGCGCAAATTGGTTGTCTTATTTTGGAGTGGGTGTGGAACAGCCGGTACTTCGGCTCGGATTGCTTGGCTTCTCCGGGGCAGACATGGAGCGCATGAAGCGCTGGATCGCGCAGCAGCAGCCCGGCTGGCCGCTGTGGTCCGTGTGCGATCCGCACAGCGCTGACGCATGGATGATCTGTGGCCAGTCGGTGGAGGTGCTGGGGCGGGACGCGCTGGTGATCAATCACCCTCACGAGTCGGGGCAGCAGTTCACCCTGAATCGGGCTGAGGTGGACCGGCCGCTTGCCTTTTCCACGCCGTTGCCCGAGGGATTTGCGTCCGCCGAGTTTTTTGATGCCGCCGATGAAGGCAGTGTGCGCCAGCGGCTGCAGCGGTTTGAAGCCTGGCTGCGCCCGCTGCGCACCCAGTTCGCCTTGGGGGCGCAGCTTGTCGAGCGCATGCGAGAGTTTCCCAAAGGTGTCGTGCACCTCCTGCAGGAGGAAAAACTGATCGCGGTCATCGATATGGATCGTGGACAGGTCGGTCTCCACACGCCTGCCAGACCGATTGATCTGGACATGGTGCGCTGGGTGGCGGCTGCGACCCCATCGCATGACATTCCTCCTTCGTTCATGCGCTTGTCGCTGCACCGCGTGTTGTGGACGTTTGCCGTGCGCACGGTGCGCCAGGTGCTGCCAGCGCGCTATCGCGAGCGCACGATCTATCTGCGTCGGGTTCCCCGTGTGCCGGCCAGGTGGTTTGAAGAGTCGCACCTGCGCTTCATGCGCGAACTGATGGTCAGGCCCGGCACCCTGGACGAGATGCGGGCTCGCATGGACGTGACGGATGTGGAGATCGAGCAATGCGTCACCGCCCTCTACTACGGTGGCGGGCTGACCACCGATCCTGAGAGTGCGCGTCGCGCCGAGCCCACGGCGCGCCGGGCCCTGGTGGCGTTGCATTTCGACAAGAGCTCGCCCGAAACCGTGGCGCATTCGCGTCCGGATATCTCGGAAATGGCCGCGTTGTCCAGCATCCTGAAGGACACGAGGCATTCGCCATTGCGTGCGGTGGTGCCCGGTCCGTACGAGCATCGGTCACTGAAGATGCCGTATTAGGGCGACGATGATTCTGCTCGGCGTCGCCTTGTGGCAACCCGACACGACTTCCACCGGGCCTGCCGGGTACCTGTGTCACGCTTGCGTGGCCCATGTTGGCACGGGACCCGACCGGCGTCACAATCCATGAACAGATGGTCGAATGCCTGGCCGTTTTTTCTAGGAGCATCAGCAATGCGAAGCCAATTCACAGTGACCTGGGGCGAGCCCGCCACCTACCGTTTCGATCTGGATGAGGTGCAGCCGATGCCTCATGAACTGGCGCGCACCTGGCTCGACGATCAGTTCAACTTCTTTGGTTGCGACCCCATTCGGCCGACCGGCAAAGTGCTCACGGCTGACAAGATCCTGTGTGTTGCGCAGGCCGCAGGGGAAGAACGGTTCCGCGACAAGGCGCATCGAGCCTGGGCCATGGCGTTTGCCCGCGCGGCAAGTGCTGCACTGGGCAAGCCAGCGGTCACGGTGGACGTGAAAGCACAGGCGCTGGCGTACTGACTAGGGACACCCCCCCGCAGCGCTTCGCGCTACCCCCTCAAGGGGGCGATACCAGTCGTCCGGCAAAGCCGGCCCGACGGTATCTCTGGACGGGGGCACTTCGCTTCGGAAGGGCTTGGGTATGCCACCCGCAGCATTTTGCGCTACCGCTTTAGCGGGCGTCACCATTGGTCTTTCCTGAGGCCGGTTCTTCCTGAGCCTGTTGAAGGGTGATCAGGCAGAGCCCTGCGTTGCGCTGTCTGGGTCAGTTCTTCTTCGCCAGCGCATTCAGCAGCAGTTGGTGCACGCCGCCAAACCCGCCATTGCTCATGCAGACGATGTGATCGCCCGGCTGGGCCGAGGCGACAACCTGGCTCACCAGGGTGGGAATGTCGGAAGCCACTTGAGCACGACTTCCCAAGGGGAGTAGGGTGTCGGCGGCGTTCCAGTCGAGCCCCCCCGCATGACAGAAGGCCAGATCGGCCTGTTCCAGGCTCCACGGCAACTGCGACTTGATGGTGCCCAGTTTCATGGTGTTGCTGCGCGGCTCGAACACGGCAAGGATGCGCTCTCCGCCGGTACGGCGGTCCCCCAGGTGGCGGCGCAGGCCATCCAGGGTCGTCCTGATAGCGGTGGGGTGGTGGGCGAAGTCGTCATAGACGGTGATGGCACCCCCGCCTGGGCAGATCACTGAGCCGCGCACTTCCATGCGACGGCGCACGTTCTCGAATCTTTGCAAGGCAAGGGCCGCGGTGTCCGGTGAAACGCCCACATGACTGGCTGCCGCGATGGCGGCCAGCGCATTGAGCTGGTTGTGCACGCCCGTCAGGCTCCACTCCACCCGGGCCACCTTCTTTCCTCGGAGCAAAACGTCAAACGCATGCGGTTCGCCCTGGGCTGTGAAGTCGCTGACGGTGGAGCCGAAGGTGTTTACCCCGCTCCAGTGGCCCATGTGCAGCACACGATCGAGGCTTTCCTCCAGGCCGTTCACCACCAGCATGCCGGAGCCCGGCACCGTGCGGACCAGGTGATGGAATTGCCTTTCAATCGCTGTCAGATCGTCGAAGATGTCTGCATGATCGAACTCCAGGTTGTTCAGGATGGCGGTTCGCGGCCGGTAGTGGACAAACTTGCTGCGCTTGTCGAAGAAGGCCGTGTCGTATTCGTCGGCCTCGATCACGAACAGGGCACGCCGCAGTGGCAGGTCAGTTTTCCCGTCGCCTGCAAGTGCGGATGGGGTGGGGGTGGAGCCCAGCCTCGCCGATACGCCGAAATTCAGCGGCACGCCACCCACGAGAAAGCCCGGCTCGAGTCCGGCACATTCCAGTATCCAGGTCAACATGGCCGTGGTGGTGGTCTTGCCATGCGTGCCGGCCACTGCCAGCACGTGCCTGCCTTGAAGCACGTGTTCGGCCAGCCACTGAGGTCCACTGGTGTAAGGCGCCCCGCTCTCCAGAATGGCCTCCATCAGGGGGAATTTGGGCGTGCCGTCCGGCAGGCGGGCTCTGCTGACCACATTGCCCACCACGTACATGTCCGGCTTCAGGGCCATTTGATCGGCTCCGTAGCCTTCCATCAGATCGATGCCCAAGGCCTCGAGCTGGTCACTCATGGGGGGGTAGACGGCACTGTCACAGCCGGTGACGCGATGCCCGGCCTCCCGCGCCAGAGCGGCCAGGCCGCCCATGAACGTGCCGCAGATGCCCAGGATATGTATATGCATGGTCGAGATTCTAGGGTGCGCCTTCAGTAGGGCCTGTGGCCGCATCGGCACGTTCTGAATCCATCAGCGGGCACAATGCACCCATGAACATTCATCGAGCAGATCCCCTCGAAGAAATTGCAGCCGTGGCCGCGCGCATGGTGGTGGAAGAAGGACTGGACTTTGCGGCGGCCAAGCGCCGGGCGATCCGGCAGATGGGGTTGGGTGCACGCACGGCCATGCCCGACAACGCGATCATGGAAGCGGCTGTGCGCGAGTACATCGCCGTGTTCTGCTCCGAGACGCAGGCGGAAGAATTGCGCGCCTTGCGGGAGACCGCGCTGATGTGGATGGAGCGGCTGTCGCGCTTCCGTCCCCATCTCTCGGGGGCGGTCTGGCATGGCTGGGCGACCCGCCACAGCGACGTTCACCTGCACCTTTTCTGCGACGATCCCAAGGAAGCCGAATGGGCGCTGCTTGACCATCGGGTGGACTACCACCCGGGAATGGCCACCGGTCGGAGCGGCGAACCGGTGCAGGCGCTCACTTTGCGCACCCGGTGCGACGCGCTGGCGCAATGGGTGCTGGTGCATCTGATGGTGCACGATCTGGATGACCTGCGCGGCGCACTGCGCCCCGACGCCGAGGGCCGCAAACCGCGTGGGGACACTGCGGCGGTGCGCAGCCTGTTGAACGCGCCATCGGGGGAGGTCATCCAGTGAGCGCAACCCCTGACCATTCCCCCATCGGACCGCTGGATGATGAAGGTCCTATGAACCTGAGGCGCAGGCGATTGTTGACCGCAGTGGTCGGCGTGGGGGCGCTGGCCGCGGGTGCGGGTGTGGCCTGGTGGCGGTTCCGTCCGGCGGCGGTGGCGTCGGGTGCCGAAGCGGCGTTCTGGGACGCCCGCTTTGATGGGCCGATGGGCGAGACCGTTCGGCTGGCGGAATGGCGCGGTCGACCACTGCTCGTGAATTTTTGGGCCACGTGGTGTCCACCCTGTGTGGAAGAGCTGCCGCTGTTGAATGCTTTCCACGGCAGCCAGGCTGCAAAGGGCTGGCAGGTACTTGGTCTGGCGGTGGATCAACCTGCTGCGGTGCGTCGTTTCCTTGAAAAGCTGCCATTGAGTTTTCCCGTCGGCATGGCCGGGTTCGCGGGCACGGAGCTCAGTCGCTCATTGGGGAACCTCACTGGCGGCTTGCCTTTTACCGTCGTGTTCGATGAAGCAGGGCAGGTTGCCCATCGCAAGATCGGGCAGGTGTCGGAAGAAGACCTGAAGTTGTGGGCGCAACTGATGTAGTGACCTGGGCTTTGTGATCTGCGGTGCAGCGCAACGGTGACGGCGCGACGCACAGGCCGGTTTTCACCAACTTGCAGCGAAGTTCATTGAAATCAGGTGAAAAGTGCTGAAATGTTTCGCTTTGGCTTGGCAGCTTCAATGGGGCCGTCGTCCGACGCCCGGTCGATTCGGATGGTGCCGATGATTGTGTCATCGTGTACACTGCGACACCTTTTTCGGGTTGGCAGGTTTTTCCGTTGGTAAATAGGAGAACTTAAGTCGACTTGAGCGATTTTCGTTGGAGATACCATGGATTTAAGAAAACTCAAGACCCTGATCGATCTGGTGTCGGAATCGAACGTGTCCGAGCTCGAGATCACCGAAGCCGAAGGCAAGGTCAGGATTGTGAAGAGTGCGCCCGCCGGTGCAGCGGCTCCCGTGACCTACACCATGGCGCCTGCGCCGGCCGCAGCACCCAGCGCACCCGTGCCGGCGGCACCCGCCGTGGAAGTGGCAGCAGCACCTGCCCAGCCGGAGGGCCATACCGTGAAGTCGCCCATGGTGGGAACCTTCTACCGCGCTTCCAGCCCGGGCGCCAAGCCGTTCGTCGAAATCGGTGATTCGATCAAGGAAGGCGAGACCATCTGCATCGTTGAGGCGATGAAGATCCTCAACGAAATCGAGGCCGACAAGTCAGGCACCGTGACCCAGATCCTGGTGGAAAACGGGCAAGCTGTCGAATACGGTCAGCCTCTCTACGTGATCGAATAACTGGCTGGGAGCCCATGTTCAAGAAAATCCTGATCGCCAACCGTGGCGAAATCGCCTTGAGGGTGCAGCGCGCCTGCCGGGAAATGGGCATCAAGGCGGTGATGGTGTATTCCGAAGCCGACCGCGACGCCAAGTACGTGCGCCTGGCTGATGAAGCGGTCTGCATTGGCCCTGCATCCAGCACGCACAGCTACCTCAACATGCCTGCCATCATCTCGGCAGCCGAGGTGACCGATGCCGAAGCCATCCACCCGGGCTACGGCTTCCTGTCAGAGAATGCGGACTTTGCCGAGCGGGTGGAGCGCAGCGGGTTCACCTTCATCGGACCCACCCCTGAGTCCATTCGTCTGATGGGCGACAAGGTTTCGGCCAAGCAGGCCATGATCCGCGCGGGCGTGCCCTGTGTGCCAGGCTCAGAAGGCGCCCTGCCGGACGATCCCGTGGTGATCAAGCGCACCGCCAAGGCGGTGGGCTATCCGGTGATCATCAAGGCCGCTGGCGGCGGTGGCGGGCGAGGCATGCGTGTGGTGCACACGGAAGCCGCGCTGCTGCACGCGGTGCAGACCACCAAGGCCGAAGCCGGTGCTGCGTTCGGCAACCCGGAGGTGTACATGGAGAAGTTTCTCCAGAACCCTCGCCACATCGAGATCCAGATTCTGGCCGACACGCACCGCAACGCGGTGTACCTGGGCGAGCGCGACTGTTCCATGCAGCGGCGCCACCAGAAGGTGATCGAAGAAGCGCCTGCACCAGGCATTCCACGCCGCCTGATCGAGAAGATCGGTGACCGTTGCGCCACCGCCTGCAAGAAGATCGGCTACCGGGGTGCGGGCACATTCGAGTTTCTCTACGAAAACGGCGAGTTCTATTTCATCGAGATGAATACGCGCGTCCAAGTGGAGCACCCCGTCACCGAGTGGATCTCCGGTGTGGACATCGTGCGCACACAGATCGCGGTGGCTGCGGGCGAAAAACTGCCGTTCACCCAGCGTCAGATCCAGCTGCGTGGCCATGCCATTGAATGCCGGATCAATGCCGAGGACCCGTACAAGTTCACGCCTTCACCGGGGCGCATCACCACGTGGCATGCGCCGGGCGGTCCGGGCGTGCGTGTGGATTCGCATGCCTACACCAACTACTTCGTGCCGCCGAACTACGACTCCATGATCGGCAAGATCATCGTGCACGGCGACACCCGGGAGCAGGCCTTGGCGCGCATGCGCACCGCGTTGGCGGAAACCGTCATCGAAGGCATCAAGACCAACATACCCCTGCACAGGGAATTGATGGTGGACGCCAATTTCGTGACCGGTGGAACCAACATCCACTACCTTGAAGAGTGGCTGTCGCAGCGTGACCGCTGAGCTTTCCAACTGCGATGCTAGGTTGATGCATGGCGTCCCTGTTTGAACTGGTTTTGCTGGTCCCGGAGTCGGCGGTCGAGTCTGTCAGCGATGCACTGGACGCGCTCGATGCGCTCAGCGTATCGGTCGAAGACGCAGATGCCCTGACACCCGCAGAGTCGGCCTTGTTCGGAGAGCCGGGCATGCCGCCTCCCAAGGATGGTTGGCAACGTTCCCGCGTGGTTGCCTTGTTCTCCGAGGAAGCGGCGGCCCGCGAGGCCGCCCGGTTGCTGGCGCTGCAGGACTTTTTTGTCGGGTGCCAGACGCTGGGCGTTCAGACCGTTGCCGAGCAGGACTGGGTGCGCCTGACGCAATCCCAGTTTGAGCCGGTGGAAATCACATCCACTTTCTGGATCGTGCCCAGCTGGCATGAACCTCCGGCGGCGGCGCAGCAAGTGATTCGCCTCGATCCGGGGCTGGCGTTTGGTACTGGAACGCATCCCACCACCCGCATGTGCCTGCGCTGGACCGCGCAACGCGACCAGACCGCGCGCCGTGTGCTGGACTACGGCTGTGGCTCCGGCATTCTCGCCATCGGCGCCGCCAAGTTTGGTGCCAATGACATCGTGGCGGTTGACATCGATCCGGCCGCCGTGGAAGCCACCCGACTCAATGCAGCCGCCAACCATGTGACACTGCAAGCGGGCCTGCCGGAGCTGGCCCATGGCGTGTTTGACCTGGTGCTGGCCAACATTCTGGCCACCCCGCTCAAAGTGCTGGCACCCTTGCTTTGTAGCCATGTGGCAGAGGGAGGCGGTCAACTCGTGCTGGCCGGTATTCTTGCGCGCCAGGCCGATGAGCTGCGCGACGCGTACGCGCCCTGGGCCGCGCTTGAAGTCAGTGACGAGGAAGAGGGCTGGATCCTCATGACCGCCGCCAAACGCTGAAAGCGGTGGCTGCCCTGGTTGACCTGGTCAGGCAGCAGCCGGCTGCAATAATCGGAGCATGAGTTACACCACTCGCTGCCCTGCTTGCGGAACGATGTTCCGGGTCGTCCCTGACCAGCTCAAGATTTCCGATGGCTGGGTGCGTTGTGGCCACTGCGCTGATGTCTTTGACGCCACCTTGCACCTGGAAACCTGGGTGCCTCCCGCCACCGCGCCAGACCTCACTCGACCGCCCATTCCCGCGCCACCCCCACCGCCGGCCATGCCGCCCAGTGCATCTTCCGGCACGGATGGTGCGGGCGTGGATGTGGAATTGCCCGAGGCGCCCTCGACGCTCAGAACGGACCGATTCATCCGGCGGGAGCAGCGAACCCAGGTCGGTGTTGCCACAGGCGTTTCAGGTGATGCCACGCCCACGACGGCCGGGGTGGTCCAGCGACGACCGCTGACAGAACCGTCTGCGGCAAGACCGCCAGCAAACGGCCTTCGTGCGGAAGATCCGGTCAAGTTGCCCGCCAGCGGCGGGGACCCATTTGATGTCACCATGCCGGCGCCGCTGGAGGGTGAACCCGTCAAAACCTCTGAACGGATGCTGTCGCCGTCCGCAGGCGGGGCGCCGAGAAGTGTGCCGGGTTCGCCACCCAGACGAGGGCCGACCTCCACCATGGTGGGACCGAGCGATCCCCCTGTTTCATCGGGCGCTGTGCAGGACAACCCAGATGTGGGAGAAGCCGATTTTTTGACGGAGCTGCAGCGCTTTGCCGCCAAGGCAAGCGGCGAAGAACCGAAAGCAGACAGTGAGCAACCTGACTTCAGGTTGAAGCGCTCCATGGTGAAAGCCAAGGGGCAAGAAGCACCGCCTGCTGCACCGCCTTCACATGCTCCTTCACAGGCGCCTTCAACCGGCGACGGCGAGATGGTGGTGTCGCCCGCGGTGGCAAGAGACCCCGTGCCGCCCGCGGCAGTGGTGGTCGAAGCTGAAGAAGAGGTGGAGCCACCGCCCCCTGCGGAACCGGAGTTCATCCAGCAGGCACGGCGTCGCGCCTATTGGCAAACGCCTGGCATGCGTGCCCTGCTCGCCGGTGCGGTGTTGTTGCTGGCCAGCCTACTGGTAGCGCAGTGGGCCTTGTTTGAACGCAACCGCCTGGTGGCCTGGAAGCCAGGACTGCAGCCCACCTTCCAGGTCTTGTGTGGCGCACTGGGTTGCACGCTGGCACCGGTCCAACGCATCGATGCGATCGTGATCGACAGCACGGCCCTGGTTCGCCGGCTGGGCAACTTCTATTCCTTTGATCTGGTGCTCAAGAACACCGCGCCCATCAGCGTGGCGACGCCGGCGCTGGAGCTGAGTCTGACCGACGCTGGCGACAACGTCATTTCTCGCCGGGTGTTTCTGCCGAAAGATTTGCCGGCGGTACCTGAATTGCTGGCCGCAGGCAGTTCCTTGTCCGTCAGCCTGCGCCTGTCCATCGCCGTTGGCGATTCGTTGCCAATGGCGGGCTACCGCGCACTGGTTTTTTATCCCTGAATCTGGAATCCCTCATGGCCATTCTTGTTTGCGGCTCTCTCGCGTTCGACACCATCATGACCTATGAAGGGCGCTTCGCAGAGCAGATACTGCCCAGCCAGTTGCACATTCTCAATGTGTCCTTTCTTGTGCCCGGCCTGCGTCGCGAATTCGGCGGTTGTGCCGGCAACATTGCGTATGGTCTGCGCCAGCTCGGTGCCCAGGCGGTGCCATTGGCAGCGATGGGGAGCGACGGGCAAGACTATCTGGAGCGGCTGGCGGGGATGGGCGTTGACACGGCCCATGTGCAGCGGGTGGAAGACAGCTACACCGCACAGGCGATGATCATGACCGATCTCGACAACAACCAGATCACCGCGTTTCATCCTGGGGCAATGTCCAGCGCGCACCAGAACCCGGTGCCATCGCGCACCGACATTGCTGTGGCCATCGTCGCTCCAGATGGCCGCGACGCCATGCTGGTTCATGCCAGGCAGTTGCACGACGCGGGCATTCCCTTTGTGTTTGACCCAGGCCAGGGGCTGCCCATGTTCAATGGCGAAGAGCTGCGGGGTTTCATCGAGCTGGCGAGCTGGGTCACCGTGAACGACTACGAAGCCAAGATGCTGACCGACCGCACGGGACTCAGTCTCGAGGGCATTGCCGAACAGGTCCGGGGTCTTGTGGTCACCCTGGGCGAGCAGGGTTGCGAAGTGTGGGCGGATGGCCAGAAAACGCTGGTGCCAGGTGTCAAGGCGACCGAGGTACTGGACCCCACGGGTTGCGGCGACGCGTTCCGGGCGGCGCTGTTGCATGGCATTGAGCAGGGGTGGCCGATTCAGCAGTGCGTCGAATTGGGCAATCGCATGGGCGCACTGAAGATCGCCAGCAGAGGCGGCCAGAACTACCTCTTATAAATAAAAAGGCCCGACGCTTGCGCGCCGGGCCATTGCACTTCAGATGAAGATCTTCAGGGCTTGCTGGACGTAGGAAACGGCCAGGCAGCCTGAGGGTTCAGCTTCGTTTGTGCTGGAGGGGCCGCAGGGGCTGCCGGCTTCTTGGCCGGCTCAGCTTTTTTTGCTGGGGCTGCCTTCTTCACAGGTGCGGCCTTCTTGGCGGGCGCAGCTTTCTTGGGTGCAGCTTTCTTGGCTGGTGCAGCCTTCTTGGCCGGTGCAGCTTTCTTGGCCGGTGCAGCCTTCTTAGCCGGTGCAGCCTTCTTAGCCGGTGCAGCCTTCTTAGCCGGTGCAGCCTTCTTCGCTGGTGCAGCCTTCTTCGCTGGTGCAGCCTTCTTAGCCGGTGCAGCCTTCTTTGCCGGTGCAGCCTTCTTCGCTGGTGCAGCTTTCTTGGCCGGTGCAGCCTTCTTGGCCGGTGCAGCTTTCTTGGCCGGTGCGGCCTTCTTGGCCGGTGCAGCTTTCTTGGCCGGTGCGGCCTTCTTAGCCGGTGCGGCTTTCTTGGCCGGTGCGGCCTTCTTCACGACGGCCTTTTTGGCCGGGGCTTTTTTCGCAGTTGCCATTATTTTCTCCTTGATCAAGTTGCAAAGAGCACTTCATGAGCACGTTCGCCCACGAAATGATTCAAGGCCCTGGGGTCCAGTGGATGCATCCACGAACGACACCAAGGCGCTGAATTCAGTGACAAAACCCTGCCTTGGACGCCAGCGCGCCGAGTGCAGGGTTTTGAATGTTGAAGACACATGTGATGGTGAGTGACTGCGGTAAGCCCCGGTGGATGGGGATTCAGTCCCAGGACAGGGCGCCGCCTGTCTGGTACTCGATGACACGGGTTTCGAAAAAATTGCGTTCCTTCTTGAGGTCGATCATCTCGCTCATCCAGGGGAACGGATTTTCCTCGTTCGGGAACATGGGTTCGAGACCGATCTGCGTCGCGCGCCGGTTGGCGATGTAGCGCATGTAGCCCTTGAACATGGAAGCGTTCATGCCCAGCACGCCGCGCGGCATGGTGTCTTCGGCATAGCGGTATTCCAGTTCCACTGCCTTGAGGAACAGCTCCTTGATTTCGGCTTTGAACTCGGCCGTCCACAACATCGGGTTCTCCATCTTGATCGCGTTGATCAGGTCGATGCCGAAGTTGCAGTGCATGGATTCGTCGCGCAGGATGTACTGGTACTGCTCTGCAGCACCGGTCATCTTGTTCTGGCGACCCAGCGCCAGAATCTGCGTGAAGCCCACGTAGAAGAAGAGGCCTTCCATCAGACAGGCGAAAACGATCAGGCTCTTGAGCAGGCGCTGGTCGGTCTCGGGTGTGCCGGTGTGGAAGTTCGGGTCCATGATCGCCTCGATGAAGGGGATCAGGAACTGGTCCTTGTCACGGATCGACTGGACTTCGTTGTAGGCGTTGAAGATCTCGGACTCGTCCAGGCCGAGTGACTCCACGATGTATTGGTACGCATGCGTGTGGATCGCTTCTTCAAATGCCTGGCGCAGCAGGAACTGGCGGCACTCAGGTGCGGTGATGTGGCGGTAGGTGCCCAGCACGATGTTGTTGGCGGCCAGCGAGTCTGCGGTGACGAAGAAGCCGAGGTTGCGCTTGACGATGCGGCGCTCGTCTTCGGTCAGACCGTTCGGGTCTTTCCATAGCGCGATGTCGCGGCTCATGTTCACTTCCTGCGGCATCCAGTGATTGGCGCAGGTGGCGAGGTATTTCTCCCAAGCCCACTTGTACTTGAAGGGCACCAGCTGATTGACGTCGGTCTGACCATTGATGATGCGTTTGTCGGCCGCGTTGACACGACGCGCGCCAGAAGCCGGAGAGGCCTTGACTTCGGAAGGGGAAGAGGAGGGGACCGCACTCGACAGTGACGCTTGCACACCCGGCATAGCAGATGCAAGTGGAAGAGGAGCGGGCTTCGAGGAGGGAGTGACTTGTTCGTCCCAGGTCAACATAGTTGTGTCCAATTCATCGGATTATCGAAGTGTCGGCATGAAAAGCAAAGGACTCATGCACTCGTTGATGGTTTTGTGTTGCGGTGTCGCATCGAATGCGAGATGTTCGACACCGCAACGCATCGCGCTTTGCGCAGCGTGATCACTGGCAGGCTTCACATCCGGGGTCGTCAATCGCACAGAACTTCACATCGGTCGCGGCTTCAACAGGTGCATGCACCGCTTCAACTGCGTGCATCGATGCATCGCTTCCGCCCACTGCCACTGCGTTGAGTTGACCGGTGCGACCCGTTGATTTTTCTGCCTGTGTGGCCGAGGTGGTGCGCAGGTAGTAGGTGGTCTTGAGGCCTCGCAACCATGCGAGTTTGTAGGTGTCGTCGAGCTTCTTGCCCGACGCGCCAGCCATGTAGATGTTCAGGCTCTGTGCCTGGTCGATCCACTTCTGACGACGTGCAGCGGCTTCCACCAGCCACAGCGGTTCGACTTCGAATGCGGTGGCGTACAACGCCTTCACATCTTGCGGCACACGGTCGATGGGGCGCAGCGATCCGTCAAAGTGCTTGAGGTCCATGACCATCACGTCGTCCCACAGTCCCAGGCGCTTCAAGTCTTTCACGAGGTAGCCGTTGATGACGGTGAACTCGCCAGAGAGGTTGGACTTGACCGAGAGGTTGCCGAAGCAGGGCTCGATGGAAGCGTCCACGCCGATGATGTTGGAGATGGTGGCGGTGGGTGCGATGGCCACGCAGTTGGAGTTGCGCATGCCGTCGGCTGCGATCTTGTCGCGCAGCGCATTCCAGTCCATGGTGCTGGAGCGGTCCACGTCGACATAGCCACCACGCTCGGTGCTCAGCATCTGCAGGGTGTCGGGCGGCAGGATGCCCTGATCCCACAGCGAGCCCTTGAAGCTGGCGTACTTGCCGCGCTCGCGCGCCAGTTCGGTGGATGCCCAGTAGGCGTAGTAGCAGACGGCTTCCATGGAGCGGTCGGCGAAGGCCACGGCTTCGCTGGAAGCGTAGGGAATGCGCAATTCATACAGTGCGTCCTGGAAGCCCATCACGCCCAGACCCACCGGGCGGTGGCGCATGTTGGAGTCGCGCGCCTTCTTCACCGCGTAGTAGTTGATGTCGATCACGTTGTCGAGCATGCGCATCGCCGTGGTGATGGTCTTCTGCAGTTTGACGCGGTCGATGTCGCCGTCTTTCACGTGTTGCAGCAGGTTGATCGAACCCAGGTTGCACACGGCGGTCTCGGTGTCACTGGTGTTGAGCGTGATTTCGGTGCAGAGGTTGGAGCTGTGCACCACGCCGGCGTGCTGCTGCGGTGAGCGCACGTTGCAGGCGTCCTTGAACGTGATCCAGGGATGGCCGGTCTCGAACAGCATGGAAAGCATCTTGCGCCACAGGTCGGTGGCGGGCACCTTGCGGTAGGGCTTGATCTCGCCACGTGCGGCCTTTTCTTCATAGGCCACGTAGGCGCGTTCGAAGTCGGCACCGAAGCGGTCGTGCAGGTCGGGCACGTCGTTGGGCGAGAACAGGCTCCACTCGCCTTTCTCCATCACGCGCTTCATGAACAGGTCGGGGATCCAGTTCGCCGTGTTCATGTCGTGCGTGCGGCGGCGGTCGTCACCGGTGTTCTTGCGCAGCTCCAGGAACTCTTCGATATCGAGGTGCCAGGTTTCCAGGTAGGTGCAGACCGCGCCCTTGCGCTTCCCGCCCTGGTTCACCGCCACAGCCGTGTCGTTGACCACCTTCAGGAACGGCACCACCCCTTGCGATTCACCGTTGGTGCCCTTGATGTGGGCGCCGAGCGCGCGCACGCGGGTCCAGTCGTTGCCCAGGCCACCGGCGAACTTGGACAGCAGCGCGTTTTCCTTGATGGACTCGTAGATGCCGTCGAGGTCGTCGGGCACGGTGGTCAGGTAGCAGCTGGAGAGCTGCGAGCGCAGCGTGCCGCTGTTGAACAGCGTGGGGGTGGACGACATGAAGTCGAACGAGGAGAGCACTTCGTAGAATTCGATGGCGCGGGCTTCGCGGTCGATCTCATTGAGCGACAGGCCCATGGCCACGCGCATGAAGAAGGCTTGCGGCAGCTCGATACGGTTCTTGCGGACGTGCAGGAAGTAGCGGTCGTACAGCGTCTGCAGACCGAGGTAGTCGAACTGCAGGTCGCGCTCGGGCTTGAGCGCGGCGCCCAGTCGGGCCAGGTCGAATTGCTGCAGCTTCTCGTCGAGCAATTCGTTCTGCACACCTTTTTTGATGAACTGCGGAAAGTACTCGGCGTAGCGCGCGCCCATTTCGCTGGACGGCACTTCTTCGCCGATCACTTCCTTGACGATGGTGTGCAGCAACAGGCGCGCGGTGGCGTAGGTGTAGTCAGGATCCTTTTCGATCAGCGTGCGGGCGGCCAGGATGGATGCCTTATAGACCTCTTCGATCGGCACGCCGTCGTACAGGTTGCGCTTGGTCTCGGCGACGATGGGGTCGGCCTTGACGTCGTTGCCCAGCCCTTTGCATGCGTCTTCGATCAGGTGCTGAAGGCGGTTCAGGTCCAGCGGCACGCGCTGGCCGCCATCGATCACGTGCAGTTCCACCTCTGCGACGGCCGGCTTTGCCTGGTGGGCACGCTCCTGTGTGCGACGCTCGCGGTACAGAACGTAGGCGCGGGCCACTTCATGGTGGCCGCTGCGCATCAGGCCGAGTTCCACGTGATCCTGCACATCTTCAATATGAAAGGTGCCACCGCCCGGACGCGAACGAACAAGGGCCTTCACCACGGTCTGGGTGAGGGCGTCGACCGTCTCGCGCACGCTGGCTGACGCCGCGCCCTGGGTGCCGTGCACGGCCAGGAAGGCCTTCATCAGCGCCACGGCAATCTTGCTGGGTTCAAAGGACACCACAGCGCCGTTGCGGCGAATGATCTGGTAGTGGCTGTAGGCGGCGTTGGCCGAACCTGTTGAGGGTTTGGGTGAAACCGGTGCAGCCAGGCTGGCAGAAATGGAAGGCTGGGTGGCGGAAGATGATGTGGTCTGCATGGTTCCTCTTTCGATTGTTTTGTGTATCGGGGCGCTGGGAGCGCCCGTTCTTGTCGAGCGGTAGCGGTGTGCCGGTTCCTGGTCAGGTTCGGTGCGCTGCCCAGCTGCGAAATGTGCGGCGGTAGATGCGAAGTGGTGTGAAACAACTCGGCTGGCGTGGCGCAGCGCACACTATATCTGGTGTGCGGGTGTGGTTCAAGCCACTACCGGTAGTGTTTCGCGTTTTTTTTGATTGCCTGGCTTGAGCCCATTTTTCAGCAGCGAGGGCGTCAGGCTGTAACCGCTGGCGGCTTGATTTTCCCAAGACGCCGCTGGCGCTTCGCGGGCTTGAACTTCTCAACAGAAGCCTTGCGGGACCGCGGCTCTCAGCGCAAAAGGCCTTCGAAGACCGCGCGGTTATTGACGTGGTGACCGCAGCAAAGCAGTTGTCCGGGTTTTCCGTTCAGCCCAGTGTGCCGGAGTCGCCGAGTGTGACATCAGGGAAACACCCGATGGGCCAGCCAAGTCCTTGCCGGAGTTGTGCCCAGTCAAAGCCCGATCCCGGGTCGCATTTGCGCCCCGGGGCAATGTGTTCATGCCCGGCCACGTGGGCGATGGGGTAGCGCCGGGCCAAGGCCTGGCACAACTGGGCCAGTGCAGCGTACTGTGGTGCCTCGAACACGTCGCCTTCGAGCCCCTCGAGCTCGACGCCGATCGAGTCGTCGTTGCGGTTGTCGCGCCCGCACCAGTGGGACGCACCAGCATGCCAGGCGCGCTGATCGGTATCGACAAACTGCACCATTGAGCCATCGCGTCGAATGAAAAAATGTGCCGATACCTCGGCGCCCCGGATCTGTTCAAAGTAGGGGTGCGCCTGCCAGTCGAGCTGGTTGGTGAACAGTTGCTCCACCTCGGGGCCGCCGTACTGGCCTGGCGGCAGGCTGATCGAGTGCACCACGATCAGATCGATCAGCGCATGGGCAGGACGGGGGCCGAAGTTGGGCGAAGGGCAGTGGCGGACGCCGTCCAGCCAACCGCCTTGCCAACGCAAGCCGGTCGGCGTTTCAGGCACCATCGTTGTCGTCGGAGGGCATGTTGAGTCCGAGGCGCTGGATGCGGTAGCGCATCTGCCGCAGGTTCAGACCCAGGCGTGCAGCGGCCGCGGTGCGGTTGTAGTCGCACTCTCTCAAGGCCTTGAGCAGCACCTGTCGCTCCTGCTCATCCAGGTAGGTCTGCAGATCGTTGGGGATGTCGACCGGTGGCGGCGATGTGTCTGGTGAAGAAGCGGGTTGCGCCGAAAGGGTTTGTGTCGCGGTATCGGCCGCCACATCGGACGGGACCGATTCAAGATCACCAAAATCGCTGGGTTCGATGGCATCGCCGCTGCTGAGCGCCAGGGCGCGCTGCAGCAGGTTTTCCAGTTCACGGACGTTGCCGGGCAAGGCCCTTGTTTGCAGCCACGACAGGGCACGTTCCGACAGCTCAGGCGCTGGTTGTCCACTTTCCTTGCAAATGCGCCTCATCAATGCGCGTGCCAGATCGGGCAAGTCTTCGCGGCGTTCCCGCAGGGCTGGCGTGCGCAACTCGATGACGTTCAGCCGGTAGAAAAGATCCTGCCGGAACTGACTGGTCTGGACCAGTGCCGAGAGGTCGCGATGGGTCGCACTGACAAGACGCACATCCACGGCGTTTTCCTGCACGCCACCCAGCGGGCGCACGCGGCGCTCCTGAATCACGCGCAGCAGCTTGGCCTGCATGGCGATGGGCAGGTCACCGATTTCATCGAGAAAAAGTGTGCCTCCCTTGGCGGCCTGAAAGTAGCCCTCGCGGTCTTGCGTGGCGCCGGTGTAGGCGCCTTTGCGTGCACCAAAGAATTCGGCCTCGATGAGGTTTTCAGGGATGGCGCCGCAATTGACCGCCACAAAGGGGCCGCTGGCGCGGTGGCTGCATTCGTGCACGGCGCGCGCCACCAGTTCCTTGCCGGTGCCGGACTCGCCCATGATGAGCACGGGCGCCATGCTGGTGGCCACCTTTTCAATGCGCGACTTGATCTGCACGATGCTGGGTGCGCTGCCGACGATGCGTTGCAAAGAGCGCACGCCTGCGGGTGGCAGCGGTGAACTGGAGAGTGCCAGGGCATTCAGCCTGTCGTCCGGGTGCCGGGTGTCTGCGTTGCGATCGAGCATCGCGGCCGGCGGGTGGCGCTGACTTTGCAGCGCAGCGGTCACGGCGGCCCGCAACTGCTTGAGATCGACCGGTTTCGTCAGGTAGTCGAAGGCACCGAGCTTGAGTGCCTCCACGGCATTCTCGGCCGACCCGTGGGCCGTGATGACGATGCTCTTTTCGGTGCGCTGGGACTCTGCCAGCTCGCGCAGCAGTTCCAGTCCCAGGCCGTCGGGCAGGCGCATGTCGGTGATCAGCACGTCGAAGTGTTTCTGCGCCAGCCATTCGCGGGCCTGCTCCAGGTCGGGCGCCGAGGTCACTTCATGACCTTCTCGCAGCAGCGTCAGTTCGTAGAGGGTCCGAAGGTCGGGCTCATCGTCCACGACGAGGACCGAAGCAATGGGTGGCGCAGTCATTCTGGGCGGTGGGGTGGGTGGGCCTGTCAGGTGGCACCGCGGAGGTGCCCGGGCCTCGTCATGGACGGAATGGAGTCCCCCGGCGCATAGGCCAGGTTCTGCTGGACGGGTTGGCGGTTCTGTCCGTTCGAGGCAGCCATGATCACATAAAACTCATTGCCATCGCGCTGGTCGAGGCGCGTGCGCTGGTAGGCGATGTGCGCGCCATACCGCTCGCAGAGCTCACGGCAGATATAGAGCCCCAGCCCACTTGACCGGCTTTCTGAAGAGAAGAAGGGTTCAAACAGGTGTTTGAGTACCCCGGCCTCCAGCGGTGCACCGTCGCTCCAGACCGACAGACGCACCCGGTCGTTGCCACTGGGTTGTGAAATGACGCGGATCGACGAAGGCTGGCCGCTGGCGTGCCGCATCGCGTTGTCGAGCAGGTTGACCAGCAGCCTGCGCAGATGCTCGGGGTCAAAGCCCACATGGGCTGCCGGCGCGTGTGTGTGCACGCCCAGCACGCCGCGCGTCTGGTTCTGGCGCGACCATTCCTGCGTGATGTAGCGGATGGAAGGGTCCAGCGGGAGCGAAGGGATCAGGCCTTCGATCTGGCTGGGCTGGGCCCGCGCAACATTGAGAATGTCATCGACGATGCGCGAGAGGCGTTGCGCGTTGTGCTCGATCATCTGCGTGAGCTTCTTCTGGCCCGGGCCTTGCACCTCTTCGTCGAGCAAGGCATTGGCCTGAGTGATGGCTGAAAGCGGGTTGCGGATCTCGTGTGCAACCGCGGCCGACATCCGGCCCATCGAGGCCAGCTTTTCGGTTCGCACGCGCGCTTCCACCTCGCGCAGATCCTCGAGAAACACCACGCACAGGCCACGACCTCGGCCCCCCTGCACCGTGAGGCGCGTGCGCGCATACAGGCGGTGCGTCGTGAGCTCGTCGATGTCGAGCGTGATCTCTGATTGAAGCGGCTGACCCAGCACGAAGGTTTCGTTCACAAGGTGGGACAGTCCGGCCCAGCTCTCTTTCACGGAGAGCAGGAGTCGCGTCGCACTGGAATGTCCCTCGCCCAGCAGCATCGCCAGAGCGGCGGGATTCGCGCTGCGCACGACGCCATGCGGATCTGCCACCAGTACGCCCTCGGTCAGGCTTTCGATGATCAGTTCGTTGACCTCGGCCTGGTTGCGGGCGGCCACCTGGCTGCTTTGCGCCAGCGCCTCCTCTTTCGCCAGCCGGATGGCGAGCTGGTTGGCCAGCACCGCGACCAGGAAGAATCCCGTGCCTGTCAGTCCTGCCTGGAGAAAGCGCGCTGTGGAAACTTCGCTGAGCAAAGGTGCGCTGAGCCAGGCCTCACCGAGCAGGTACAAGGCCACGCTGGCGGCGGTGGCCAGACCCAGCGTCAATGGTCCGAGGATGGATGCCAGCAGCACCGGCAGGGCAAACAGCGGTGTGTAGTTGAGGCTGGCTTGCTGGAAGTACTGCAGCAGTGCAAACACCACCATGTCGACACCGATGGTCAACACCCATTGCAGGCGAAACACCTGGCCATGATCGATCGGCCGCGACCAGAACAACACCGCCAGGGTGGCACAAAGGTGCGCGGCACACAGCGCCACCAGCCAGTCCGGGCCGCCCGCCTTGGTGATCAGCACGAACGCCTGCAGCGCCAGCAGCACCGCAGCAATGAAGACACGTGCGCGCATGAACGCGCTCCACAGCCGGACGAAGGCCCTCAGTCGCTGCTCGCGCCCATGCGAACTGCCGGTTTCGAAGACCGAAAACCAGGACGGCGCGAAATGGGAATGGGTGTTCCGTGCCATGTCAGGCTGTGCCGGGAGGCGTCATGCCGCGCCGCTTTCGCTCAGCTGCCGATGCTCGATGCAGCAATAGGCCCCGCGCCGACCCTTGACGGCTTCGCTCTCAGGGAGATGGGTGCCGCAGTGCAGACAGGCGACCATCACGGTGGGTGGCGCTAGCTTGCGCGACCGTTTCGCCGGCTGCGCACTGGGAGGGTCGTCGCCCTTGAGCCGGTTGTTCCGCCAGATGTAGATGGCGACCAGGACCACGGCCAGAACGAGCAGGTATTTCATGGAATGGATGTTTCAGGCGCGGTGGAGCACCACTTCAAGCACGAAGCGAGATCCGACATAGCCCAGCAGCAGAAAGCCAGCGCCCAGGTAGATGGTCCGAACGGCGGTTCGCCCGCGCCAGCCAAGGCGCCAGCGTCCCAGGAGCAAGACGCCCATGGTCAGCCACGCCAGCACGGAGAACACCGTCTTGTGTTCCCATACCCATTCGTGATGCAACATGGCAGAGAACCATCCCCCGGCGAGCAGGGTGGCGCTCAGCAGGGCAAAACCAGCCGCAACGAACCGGAAGGTGAGCCGCTCCAGCATCAGCAGGGGCATGGTGGACTCGGTGGCATTACCCTGGCGCATCGCGGCCTCCGCGCGCTGCATCAGCCAGGCGTGGACCACGGCGGCGGCAATCAGGCCATAGGATGCAATGCCCAGCGCCCAGTGCAGGGGCAGCCAGGCGGAACGAAGTGCGGGGTAAGGAGAGCCTGGGAAGATCAATGCCAGCAGCACCGCCAGAGTACCCAGAGCGGCCAGGGTCCATCGCGCACGCAACTGTGGGTACAAGCGGCTTTCCACCACATAGACGGTCAACACCAGCCATGCGGTGATGGAGAGGGCCGGCGCGAAACCAAATCGAACGGGTTGGGTGAACAAGCCCTGCATCAGCACCACCAGGTGAAGAAACCATGCGGTGGCCAGCAGGCCGCGCACCTGAGGAGGGGTCATTCGCTGATGGGCCCAGGCCAGCACGGCGTACGACAAGGCCGCCACTGACGAGAGCAGGGCGGCGGATGGGTTCGACATGAGGGTGGGCAGCAGGTTCATCGACCGGGCACCACCACCCGCGCGCGTGCGGGTTGCACAGCTAAAATCATCTGCACAGTTTAACGGCCTTGTTACGAATGCCGTTGCAGGCCAGCACACCTGTTTGTGAGAAATACTGGTCAATCTGCCCCATTTCCAGCCGCCCTTGCGGTGGCGTCTGTCCCCTCACCCGAGTGCACCATGGCATCAGCCCTCTCCGAACGTCTCTCACGCATCGTCAAGGAAATGCGAGGCCAGGCCCGCATCACCGAGAGCAATGTCACCGACATGATGCGCGAGGTGCGCATGGCCCTGCTGGAGGCCGACGTGGCACTGCCAGTGGTGCGCGACTTCATTGCCAAGGTCAAGGAAAAGGCCCTGGGGCAGGAGGTGGTGGGTTCGCTCACGCCTGGGCAGGCGATGGTGGGCATCGTCAATCGCGAGCTGGCGGCCCTCATGGGCGCCGGTGTGGCCGACATCAATCTGGCAGCACAACCGCCGGCGGTGATCCTGATGGCGGGCCTGCAGGGTGCAGGCAAGACCACCACCACCGCCAAGCTGGCCAAACACCTGATCGAGAAGCGCAAGAAGAAGGTGCTCACCGTTTCGGGCGACGTCTACCGCCCTGCAGCCATCGAGCAGCTCAAGATGGTGACCGCACAGGCGGGGGCGGAATGGTTCCCCAGCACAGCGGACCAGAAGCCGGTGGACATTGCCCGCGCGGCCATCGACTACGCACGCAAGCACTATTTTGATGTGCTGCTGGTCGACACCGCCGGCCGCCTTGCGATCGACGAGGCGCTGATGCGGGAGATCAAGGAGTTGCACGCCGCACTGGATCCGGTGGAAACCTTGTTCGTGGTCGACGCGATGCAGGGCCAGGATGCGATCAACACCGCGAAGGCGTTCAAGGAAGCCCTGCCTCTCACCGGCATCATCCTGACGAAGACCGACGGCGATTCGCGCGGAGGCGCCGCATTGTCTGTCAGGGCCATCACGGGTGCACCGATCAAGTTTGCCGGTATCTCCGAAAAGATCGACGGGCTGGAGGTGTTTGATGCCGAACGGCATGCGGGGCGCATCCTGGGCATGGGCGACATCGTGGCCCTGGTCGAGCAGGTCACTGCCGGCGTGGACATGGCCGCCGCGCAGAAACTGGCCGCCAAGGTCAAGAGCGGTGAGGGCTTCGACCTGAACGACTTCCTCGACCAGATTCGCCAGATGAAGCAGATGGGCGGACTCTCCAGCCTGATGGACAAGCTGCCGGGCGCCATGGCGGCCAAGGCCAGCGAGGTCGACATGAACCGCGCCGAAAAAGACATCAAGCGCAAGGAAGGCATCATCTGCAGCATGACGCTCAAGGAGCGCACCCGTCCGGACATCATCAAGGCCACACGCAAGCGCCGCATTGCCGCTGGCGCCGGCGTGCACGTTCAGGAAGTCAACCGACTGCTCAAGGAGTTCGAGCAGATGCAGGGCATGATGAAGAAGATGAAGGGCGGCGGCATGATGAAGATGATCAAGCGCATGGGCGGCATGAAGGGCATGCCCAAGCTACCCGGCATGGGTTGAACATGGGTTGATCTTTCGCAGGCCGGATTCTCGGATGGTGGCGAAAATGGGTCCACCATGTTGATGATTCTTGAATTCGCCATAGCCGTGCTGTGCATGGGAGCTGCGCTGGCCCTGCGGCCTTGGCGCATGTTGCGAGGCCCGCTGCTGACACCCACCCTGTCGGCCGTGGTGCTGCTGCCCTTGCTGTGGCTGCTGCCCCAGTTCCTGCCGAATGGCTTGCCGATCCAGTTCTCTGGTGCCTGCCTGCTGGTGCTGGCCCTGGGCTGGCCGCTGGCCGTGCCGGTGCTGGCCGTGGTCACGCTTGTGGTGTGGGGGCTAGGGCCGTCAGATGGCTACGCCGCACTGTCGCAATGGGTGTGGGTGGGGTTGTTGCCTGCCACCCTGGCGCTGGGCTTGGGCGCCTTGATCCGGCGCTGGTTGCCTTCGAATCTTTTTGTTTACACGCTGGGACGCGGGTTTCTGGCCACCGCGCTGGTGGTGTTTCTGGTCGGTGCGCTGTTTGAGGTGACCCATCATCAGGTGGGCGGCTTGGCCCTGGAGCAGGCGCTGGTGGCCCGCTGGCTAATGGCCTGGGGCGACGCTTTTCTCACGGGAATGTTCGCCGCCATTGGCGTGGCGTTTGCGCCGCAATACCTGGCCACTTGGTCAGATGAACGCTATTTGAGAGGCTGAGCGTCTTTCGTTCGTGCCTGCTCCGCCGCCATAACGCACCCGCTCTGCGTTGAAGATGCGCCTCCTTTAGTAGCGCGAGCCATGGCTGTGCATTGCGCCTTGATTGGGCACGTCCTGGCGCGTTGCTCGGACCCGCCCGAAAAGCGCTCAGTCTCTGAAGCCGCACGCTGCCTGAGCGGGTCGGTACCCTCGCTCAAGTGGCGGTGGTCAGCGTTCAGGCGGCCTGGGGCAAGGCCAAGCGAGCGGCGTGGCGCCAGGCCCGGCGCAGCACGGCGGGGGACCACGATTCTTCAGGAATCAGCAGCACACCCAGCGACCGCATGCGCTCTCCCAGCGTCACATGGCTGGTCATCACCGTGATCGGCACCGCCAGCAACAGCGGCAACGCAATAGGCACCAACCACAGCAGGGCGTAGACGTTGAGCAGGGCCACACCAACCCCCAGCAGAACAACGATCAAGGTCATGGGTGCCAGGCGGGTGACGGCGGTTCCCCATGAAATGCCGGAGGCTTCGCGGGGTGGCGATTTCCAGTCGAGCTTGATGCCGGTGATGGCCGTGAGCACAAAGAGCGAATGCGCGAGCATGCGCACAGGGGCCTGCAGCATGGCCAGCACGGTTTCCATGGCAGCGCTGCCCAGCAGAGCGCCGGTGCCGCCAAACGCTTTCTGACCACCCTTGAGGAACACCGCCAGCAAACCCAGCACGCGCGGCATGAACAGCATGCACAGCGTCCAGACCCACAGCGTACGAATCTCGGCGGGGATGGCGCTCCACTGCGGCACAACGCTGGTGTTGCTTACCCAGAGTGCCGTGCCGAATGTCATGAAGGCCAGCCAGATGGGAGCGGACAGGTAGGACATGGCGCCAATGACGAACATGGCGCGGTGCACGCGGTGGATGCCGGGCTCTGCCATCAGGCGTGAGTTTTGCAGGTTGCCCTGGCACCAGCGGCGGTCACGCTGCAGCTCGCTCAGCAGGTCAGGCGGCTGCTGCTCGTAGCTGCCGGTGAGGTCGGACACCAGCCACACGTGGTAACCGGCGCGGCGCATCAGCGCGGCCTCGACGAAGTCGTGCGACATGATGCCGCCCGACATGCCGCCCGTGCCCTTGATGGGTGCGAGCGCGCAGTGCTTCATGAAAGGTTCGACGCGAATGATGGCGTTGTGGCCCCAGTAGTGCGACTCACCGAGTTGCCAGAACTGCATGCCCAGCGTGAAAAGGCGGCCAGTGACGCGGGAAGCGAACTGCTGTGCGCGGGCGTGAAGGGTTGCGTGGCCAATGGCCTGGGTGGCGGTCTGCACGATGCCTGCCTTGGGGTTGGCTTCCATCAGCTTGACCATCGAGACCAGGCAACTGCCGCTCATGACGCTGTCGGCGTCGAGCACCACCATGTAGCGGTAGTCCTTGCCCCAGCGGCGGCAGAAATCGGCCACGTTGCCGGCCTTGCGGTGGGTGCGGCGGGTGCGCAGGCGGTAATAGACCTCGATGGGAGGCAGGTCGGTCTGTGCCGCCAGATCGCCACGCAGGCGTTCCCAGGCGGCGCGCTCGGCGGCAGCGATGGCTGGATCGTAGCTGTCCGACAGCACGAACACATCAAACTGCTTGTTGTGCCCTGTGGCCGCAAGCGATTCACAGGTGGCACGCAGGCCGGCAAACACCGTGGCCACATCTTCGTTGCAGATGGGCATGATGATCGCGGTGCGGGCATCGGGGTTCATGGTGTGGTCGCGCACCGACGCTGCCGTGAGCGTGTGCGCGTCGCCGCGCAGCGTGACCCAGAAGCCCATGACGGCGGTGACGAAACCGGTGACCACCCAGGCAGAGAGCACCCCAAACAGCGCCAGCTGACCGTATTGCAGCCAGGCGTTGTCGTGCACGGGCTGGGATTGAGCAAACAGGAAGGTGGCGAAGGCGGTGGTGAGCAACGTGAGCAGCGCAAACACACCGCGGCGGCGGTTGGCGGCCCGCTCCCAGGTCTCTGGAACGGCGGTGTCTGGCTCAGCCGGTGTGCGGGGCGGGAGCATTCGGCTGGCCGTGCTGAGCAGGGTCGTGCCGATGCTGTTCCAGAAGCCGCGCCATGGTCGTGGCACCATGGCGCCGCGATTCAGCGGCGGTGCTGTGAACGCGTTGGGGTGGCGGTCTTCGCGCAGCAGGCTGCGAGCCGGAATGGTTGCGTTCTTTTCGGCGTTCACTGTGGCACCTCCTTGATGGGCACTGTCGTCGTGTGAGCTTGCTTGGGAGCGGCCCTGCGCGGCGCTCATTCGGGTAGCAGCAGATGTGTCCATGTTTCGCTCACTGTGTCGTTCTGGTGTTGGAGAAAGGCGCGCAATTCGACCGGCTTGGCGGGGTCGATGCGTTGCACGCGCAAGGTCACGCGCCATGAGCGCGTGGCAGGGTTGGGGTAGGCCAGGGTTTCGATCAGGCGGCCGTTGGCGTCAGCACTGACCTCGGCGCGCACCATGGCGTCGGCGGGCAGGGCATCAAGCGCGGGACCGGCGAAATCGATCACGTACTGGGGCTGCGCCTTTTGCGCTTCGGGCGTGAGCTTGGTGTAGCCATAGCCCCGGCGTGTCTGCGTGACCCAGGAAGAAGGTGGGCGCTGTTGCGCTTCGCCTTGCCAGGCAAGCTCGTAGCTCAGCTCCAGCGGTTGGCCAGGGGCGGGCAGCGCCGCCGGCACCCAGTACGCGACGATGTTGTCGTGGGTTTCGTCCGGCGTGGGCAACTGCACCAGTTCCACCCGGCCAGCACCCCATTGGCCCAGGGGCTTGATCCAGGCACTGGGGCGGCGCTCGTAGTGCGCTTCCACGTCCTCATAGCTGGCAAAGCGGCGGTCGCGCTGCATCAGGCCGAAGCCGCGCGGATCGGTCATGCCGAAAGAGCTCACCACCGGCGCATCGGGACGCTGCAGCGGGCGCCACAACCACTCACCCTGGCCGGTGACCATCATCAGACCGTCGGAGTCGTGCACCTCAGGGCGGAAGTCGCCCGCCATGGGCTGGTTCTCCCCCGAGAGGAACATGCTGGTCAGCGGTGCGATGCCCAGTGTGCTGACCGGGCTGGCGCCCTTGCGCAGGAACACGCGGGCGTTCACCGTGGTGGTTGTCTGCTGACCTGGGCGCACCACAAAGCGGTAGGCGCCGGTGGCGCGTGGTGATTCCAGCAAGGCCAGTACCGTGACCTCGGTGGCGTTGGCCTCCGGGCGCTGAATCCAGAATTCGGTGAAGCGCGGGAATTCTTCGCCGCTGCCGCCCACGGTGTCAATCGCCAGGCCGCGTGCCGACAGGCCGTATTGCTGGCCGGCGCCCAGAGCGCGGAAGTAGCTGGCGCCCTGGAAGACGATCAGTTCATCTTTGTAGGCGTTGTTGTTGAGCGGGTAATGCAGCCGAAAGCCCGCGTGGCCCAGATCCCCCCAGGGCTTCGGGTCAAAGGTGTTCTTGCCGTAGTGGAAGTCGGCGCCGCTGTAGGGCAGGTGGCGCACGGTGCCGTCCGGGGTGATCTCGTGGATGCGGACCGGGTCGGTCTGGTACAGGCCGAGATGGAAGAACTGGGCTTCAAAGGGCAGCTTTTCGGCACGCCACACAGAGCGGTCGGTCTTGAAGCGGATGTCGCGCAGCTGGTCGTAAGTGATGTTGGCCAGTGCGGGGGGGAGCTTGTCGCTGTTTGCGCGCAAGGGCTCGCTGGCGCGGGTTTGGGCCAGCTGAGTCAGGGCATCGAAATCAAAGGCCTGCGCATGGGCCGACGCCCCGGCCAGCGTGGCAACCAGCCCGCCCAGCAGCACCCAGCCGCGCATGCGGCCAGAGAAAGAAATTGGGGAAAAAAGTGGTGCCATGCCCTGTAGAGGGCAAACCCCGTGCCAGCCGAGAAAAAGGCTTTGAAATCAAAGGCTTGTGCACGCGTGGCGCGGGTTTTCCCGGAGCCTGGCCCGATCAGGTGCTTCTCAGCCCCTGTTTTTGTCGCCAAACAGCGACAATTCACCCGAGATAGAGAAAGAATGCGTTTAAAAACAAAGACTTGCTGCTGTCACTCATCAGCGACAGAGTCTTCGTGGGGGGGTACCGCACCGCCTGTGCCGTCGCTCTTGAACAGACCAGGTGTCAGTTCATGCTTTTGCAGCAACCGGTAGAACTCGGTGCGGTTGCGCTGCGCCAGGCGCGCTGCGTCGGCCACGTTGCCGTCGGTCATCTTGAGCAGGCCGACCAGGTAGTCGCGCTCGAAACGCTGGCGGGCATCGGTGAAGCTGAGCACCTCGGTGGAAGGGGTGCGCAGTGCGCGCTGCACCAGCGCCAGCGACACCAGTGGTGTGGTGGTGAGCGCACACGCCTGCTCGACCACGTTGTAGAGCTGGCGCACGTTGCCTGGCCATGAAGCCATGGTCAGCGCCTTCAGTGCCTCTGGTGCAAAGCCGGAACTGCGCTTGCCGTACTTGCTGGCCAGCTTGGCGAGAAAGTGGTTGGCCAGCAGGGCGATGTCTTCACGCCGCTCGGCCAGGGTGGGCAGGGTGAGCGTGACCACGTTGAGCCGGTAGTACAGGTCTTCGCGGAACTGGCCTTCGGCCATGGCTTCTTCCAGGTTCCGGTGGGTCGCCGAGATGATGCGCACGTCCACCGGAATCGACTGGCTGGAGCCCAGTGGCCGGATGGCGCGTTCCTGCAGCACGCGCAGCAGCTTCACCTGCAATGCGGGCGGCATGTCTCCGATCTCGTCCAGCAGCAGGGTGCCGCCATCGGCGGTCTGGAACAGCCCTTTGTGATTGGCCACCGCGTCGGTGAAGGCACCCTTGACATGGCCAAAGAGTTCGGATTCCAGCAAGGCTTCTGGAATGGCGCCGCAATTCACCGCAATGAAAGGCTTTTTGGCGCGGGGACTGGCGCGGTGGATGGCACGCGCCAGCATTTCCTTGCCCGTGCCGCTGTCGCCGCGCAGCAGTACGCTGGCGTCAGACTGCGCAATCATGCGGGCCTCGGCCAGCAGGTCGGCCATGCGGTTGGAGCGGCTGATCACGTCGGCCCGCCATTCTTCATCGGCTTGCGAGCTCGGGCTGGCGGGCGCCCCCATGGCCAGGGCCTGCGCGATCTTTTCGAGCAGTTCCTTGGCTTCGTACGGTTTGGTGAGGTAGGTGTACACGCCCCGTGCGGTGGCTTCAACCGCGTCGGGGATGGTCCCGTGGGCGGTGAGCAGGATCACCGGCAGTGAAGGGTGGCGCGAGCGGATTTCGTCAAACAGGGCCAGACCATCCTTGCCTGGAAGGCGCACATCGGAAAGCACCAGCTGGGGCCGCTCGATATCGAGCTGGCTCAATGCTGCTTCGGCCGATCCCACCGATGTGACCTGGTAGCCCGCCGCCCCCAGTCGCATGGCCAGCAGGCGCAGCATGTCGGCGTCGTCGTCCACCACCAGAATGCGGGCGCGCGGCTTTCCTGGCGGCGCTGCGAGGGGTGCATAGGAGGTGGCGCTCACTGGACAACCCTCCGTGCTGCGCACTTCGGGGCTGAACACCTTCGGAACGGCCGGGCGGTGCTCACTGGACTTTCCCTCCGTGCTGCGCACTTCGGGGTTGAGCACCTTCGGAACGGCCGGGCGGTGCTCATGGGGTGGAAGGGCGGTTGCCGTTGCTGGCCGGCGGTGGCGGGCGCGGAATCAGGCTGCGTTCGATCGCACGCATGGCTTCCAGTCGTTCATTGAGTTGTTCAATGCGGCGCGCGCTGTCGCGCAATTGTTGTGACTGCCTGTCCACCGCGTCTTCCAGCCGGCGCTGATCCATCAGCTTGGCAGCCAGCAGGCGCGCCAGCGGTTTGAGCGTGGCGCTCTCTGGTGAGGGGTGGTTGATGACCCGCTGCAGCAGGCCCAGTGCGCGCGCCGTATCGGGGGGTTGGTGCGTATAGGACAACGCCAGTGCCAG
This sequence comes from Betaproteobacteria bacterium HGW-Betaproteobacteria-16, assembly GCA_002840835.1. Lineage (GTDB taxonomy): Bacteria > Pseudomonadota > Gammaproteobacteria > Burkholderiales > Burkholderiaceae_C > Hydrogenophaga. The sequence goes on from PHCQ01000020.1 coordinate 58,790, forward strand.
CTGCATTTGCCGCACCGGGTTGCTGCCGGGGTCCCCCAGTGTCGCGATGTGTGCCTGTAGCTCGGCCGGGGTGAAGCTGCGCAGGCGTTCGGCGTGCTCCAGCAACGAAAGCAAGTCGCCAAGGGCAAACAGCTGGGTGCCCGTGATCGCTGGCGTCGGGACGGGTGCCGGTTCGGCTGGCACCGGGGTGGCAACCGGTGCAGGCGGGGAGCCGATCTGAGTGGGAACAATGGCGGGAGCGGGTGCAGGCGACGCCGGTGAAGAAGGCACGGTACCGGCCGGTTGCGGGCTGGCACAGGCCACCAGGAGCAGGCTCATGGCCGAGGCCAGCAGCCATGCGGCGGGCCGCGTCAAGCGGGCTTGCGACCGAAGGGCGGCCGGGACCAGACGGGATTCATTGAACATGGGGCAATTCGATGCGGAAGTGGGCGCTGGTGCTGTCTGGCAGCAGGAAGACCCGACCGCCGTGGGCCACAATGTACTCGTGCACGATGGACAGACCGATGCCCGTGCCACGAACGGCATCTACTGGCTGGCGTTCACCGCGGAAAAAGGGTTCGAAAATGCGGTCGCGATCGGTCTCTGCCACGCCGGGACCTTGGTCCACGATGTCGATGCAGGCGAGCCCGGGCTGATCCGAGAGCGTAAGGCGGACATGGCCGCCGCGTGGCGAATGACGGATGGCATTGGACAACAGGTTGCCCACTGCCGAAGCCATCTTTTCCCGGTCTACCTGCAGCACCAGGGAAGGGCCCTCAATGCGCACAGTCAGGGCGTGAGACTGCCAGTGCAGGCGCTGCACATCGACCTGTTCTTCCAGCAGTTCGCGCAAGTCGGTTCTTTCCCGTCGCAGTTGGCGGGCCTCAAACGCGGCCGCGTTGAACCGCAGCAAGGCTTCGATCTGCCCCTGCAGCATCTGGGTGTTGTGCTGCAGGATGTTCACCACCTCTGCCTGACTGGGGTTGAGCGGCCCGGCCACGCCGTCGCCCAGCACCGCCACCCCTTCGTGCAGCGAAGCCAGCGGCGTCTTGAGCTCGTGTGAGATGTGACGCAGAAATCGCGCCTTGTCGGCGTCGAGTTCGGTCAGCCGCAGGCGCAACCACTCCAGTTGCTGGCTCACGCGCCGCACGTCTGAAGGGCCTGCGATGTCGATCGGCACGTCCAGCCGGTTTTCACCCAGACCCTTGATCGCCTTTTCCAGCCGCTTGAAGGGGCGCGCCAGCCAGATGCCGAACCCCAGCGCCATCACGACCGCCACAACGATCGATCCCAGGACCTGGCGGGTGAGCTGCTGGCGGCTGTCTGCGAAACGGGCCTGCAAGGCGTCGTTGCGGTTGCCGATGATGTTCTGAACGGTTTGCGCAATCGCGCCGCTGTGCACGTCCAGGTCGCGAAACGCCAGCGTCACATCGCGTTCGCGGTCCAGGGCCGTCTCGGGTGTGCCATCGAGCAGACTGGCGATGGCCGCCAACTGGTTGCGCCAGGTGGCGGCCTGTTCAGGCGGCAGCTCGTTGCTTTCCAGGCTGGCGAGGATGTCGGCGGCATTGGCCGCTGTTTCCTCAAATCGCAGCCGCAGCTGGTTGTCGCGCAAGACCAGCGACTGGCGCGCGGCGCGCTCCATGTTCTGGCTGCGTTCGCTCAGCGACTGTGCGGCGGTGGTCAGGGCGATCGCCTGGGCGGCGCTCTCACGGCTTTGTGCCATGAGGGTGTCGAGCGTGAACAGGGCGCGCACGGCTGCAGCACCCAGCAACGCGCCGATGAGCACAAAGGCGACCAGCAACAGCTGTGGAAAGGAGAAGCGAGGCGCTCTCACAAAATCTGAAGATCAGTGGGTCTCGTGGACCCGCACTTCGCCACGGAGCGAATGTGGCCGGGCTTCGGTGATCAGCACGTCGATGAGCTGGCCCACCAGGCGCGACGCATTCGGTCCGCCGTCAAAATTGACGATGCGGTTGCACTCGGTGCGGCCCATGAGCTCCGCTGCACCGTCCTTGCCCGGCCGGCGCGATGGCCCTTCCACCAGGATGCGCTGCACCGTGCCTTCGCGGCTGGCGCTGATGCGCTTCACGTTCTCTTCAATGGTGGCCTGCAGGTGTTGCAGCCGCTTGAGCTTGACCGCGTGCGGCGTGTCGTCGGGCAGGTTGGCCGCAGGCGTGCCGGGCCGCGGGCTGAAGATGAAGCTGAAGCTGGCGTCAAAGCCCACGTCGGTGATGAGCTTCATCATCTTGTCGAAGTCTTCGTCGGTCTCACCGGGGAAGCCCACGATGAAGTCGCTGCTCATTGAGAGGGTGGGCCGGATCGCGCGCAGCTTGCGCACCGTGCTCTTGAATTCCATGGCGGTGTAGCCGCGTTTCATGGCCATGAGGATGCGGTCGCTGCCGTGCTGCACGGGCAGGTGCAGATGGTTCACGAGTTTCGGGATCTTCGCGTACGCCTCGATCAGGCGCGGCGTGAATTCGTTGGGGTGGCTGGTGGTGTAGCGGATGCGCTCGATGCCCGGGATCTCGGCCACGTATTCCAGCAGCAGCGCAAAATCGGCGTTTTCGGCGGTGTCTCCCATGGGGCCGCGGTAGGCGTTCACGTTCTGGCCCAGCAGGTTCACTTCCTTCACGCCCTGGTCGGCCAGCCCGGCGATTTCCACCAGCACGTCATCGAAAGGGCGGCTCACTTCTTCACCGCGGGTGTAGGGCACCACGCAATAGCTGCAGTACTTGGAGCAGCCTTCCATGATGGAAACAAACGCCGAAGCACCGTCCACCTTGGCAGGAGGCAGGTGGTCGAATTTTTCGATCTCGGGGAAACTGATGTCGACCTGCGGCAACGACAGGCGCGCACGCTGGTTCAGCATCTCGGGCAGGCGGTGCAGTGTCTGCGGGCCGAACACCACGTCCACATACGGCGCGCGCTTGATGATCTCGGCGCCTTCCTGGCTGGCCACGCAGCCACCCACGCCGATGAGCACGCCCTTTTCCTTCAGGTGCTTGATGCGGCCCAGATCAGAAAATACCTTCTCTTGTGCCTTCTCTCGCACCGAACAGGTGTTGAACAGGATCAGGTCGGCCTCTTCCACGTCCTGCGTGGGTTCGTAGCCCTGGGCGGCGCCCAGCACGTCGGCCATCTTGTCCGAGTCGTACTCGTTCATCTGGCAGCCAAAGGTTTTGATGAAGACTTTTTTGCTCATGGGGGAATCCGGATATCACGCTTTGGCCCTGAACAGGACCTGGTTGGACCACTTCACTCGGAAAGGTCGGGGGCGCACGCGTTTCGCAGCGCGAGCGGACTGCTGGCAACAGGCCTCAGTTGGACCTGGCGGGGGCGTTCGGGTTGGGCGCCGATTCTGAGGAGAACCGGAAATTGCGCTCGGCGGCCCCACCCGCGCGCTTTTCGGCCGCTTCTGCAGGGTTGAGTACCCAGACTTCGTGGATCAGGCCCTGGCCGTCACGCACATAGTTCACCAGCACCTCCTGGCCGACCAGGGCACCAGACAGCACCAGCGTGTTGTTCTGGCTGCGGATCCGTGAGCCCGGCGAGAGGCGGGCCGGTTCACCGTTGAGCGTGATTTCAGGTGGCTGCACCACGACCATTTTGGCGCGCATCGCGCTGTCCGGGAAGTTGCGCACCGGCTGGGTTTGGGCAACGGCCCACGGCGCAGCAATCAGCGCCAGCGTGGCAGCCAGCGCGCGTGCGCGAAATGAGGTGACGGAGAGGGCAGCAAGGCAGCGGTTCATGGTATGTGTCCAGAGGCTGTGGAAGAGGCAGAACGCCGGCGGCGAACAGGCGTGGATTGTCGCATGGCGGCTGTCGCCCGGGGGCTCGTCAGGCCGTGCGCATTTGCGCAGAATGAAGCATCACCGTCGCCCTGGCGCTTTTCCCGTGAGCGCCCCACCAAGGAACCGCATGGCCCGCCTGCCTCCCCTGCCGCCCGAAACCACACCCGAACTCAAGCCCCATTTCGACTTCTTCCTGGGCACTCTGGGCTTCACACCCAACAGCGTGCTCACCATGCAGCGAAAGCCCAAGCTGGCGCAGGCACTGGCGGTGATGAACGCCGCGGTGATGGACCCTGAGGGCGAGGTCGATCTGGGATTTCGCCGGCTCATCGGCCATGTGGTGAGCAAGGTGGCGGGGTGCCTTTATTGCCAGGCCCACACCGTGCTGGGCGCGAAGAACTTCGGGGTGTCAGAAGCCAAGCTGGCCGATGTCTGGCGCTATGCCGACAGCCCGCACTACAGCGAAGCCGAGCGACTGGCCATGGACTTCGCGCTGGCCGCTGCCTCACAGCCCAATGCCGTGACCGACGAGCAGTTCGCCGAGCTGCGCCAGCACTGGAGCGACGGTGCCATCGTGGAGATCCTGGGCGTGGTGGCGATGTTTGCCTTCCTCAATCGCTGGAACGACACCATGGCCACGCCTCTGGAGGCCGTGCCCGAGGCGGTTGCCACACAGGCCCTCGGCGCACAGGGCTGGCAGCCAGGCAAGCACGCGGGCTGACACACCACGTTCAAGACCTGCTGCCTGGCTTTTGCATCAGGGCCACGTTGGGGCAGGGAATCTCGCAGCGCCAGCCGTGGTGTTTCGCCAGCCATTGCAGCGTGGCCTCGCGGTAGAACACAACATGGGTGGGGTCGCGGCGGTAGTGCCAGCCGGCAAACCGGCTGTCGTCGGTCTGGAAATTCGTCATCAATGCCAGCCAGCCCCCGGGCGCCAGCAGGGCGTCAAACCGGCGGAATTCAGCGGCTGGCTGGTGGAAGTGCTCGATCACTTCGGTGCAGGTGATGAAGCCATAAGTGCTTGACAGCACCGATGGGTCTGGCTGAAAGAAAGGGTCGTACAGCGCCACCGTGTGGCCAGCCTCACGCAACAGGGCGGCCAGTGCCGGTCCCGGACCGCAGCCATAGTCGAGGCCGTGGCTGGCGGGTGGCAGGCGCTGCAGCAAGGGGTCGCTCAGCTTGCGAAGAAACCGACGGTAGTGAGCATCGTCCTGCGCGTTCTGGTGCAGTTGGTATTCGGCCCGTTCGGCGTCGGGCCCGGGCCGCTGATCGGGATGCAGGAAGGTCGCAAGACAAGTGGGGCAGCGCAGGTAGGTGCGATCGCCCACGGTCTGAAACACCTGGCACTGCGGGCTTTCGCACACCGGGCACAGCATGGACATACTCCCGGGCGAGCGAATCCTGGGGAAGACCTTACTTCCAGCGCAGCGGCTCAATGGGCACGCTGCCCTGCGTGCTGGACAGCGTGAGCACGCCTTCCTGCACCGTGGCCTGCAGCTGCATGCTGCGTTCGGCCATCGCGGCCAGCGCGGGCGCCACCTCGGTGGGCAGGCGCCATACCTGCAGCCTGTCCAGCCGGGTCAGCTTGTTTTCAATGCCGCGCCACCACACGTCAGCGGCCGAACCAAAGGCGTAGACGAACACCGCGTCGGCCTTGCTGCAGGCTTTCAACAGGGGTTTGTCTTCGGGTTGGCCCACTTCGATCCAGATGCGCTTGCGGCCAGTGAAGTCGGTGAGCGACACGTCCGGGTCTTCGGGGTCAGACAGCCCAGCGCCAAAAGCCAGCGTGCCGTCGCCGCCGCAGGTGTCCTGCAACTCGTGCGCGTGAATGGCCAGAGCCACCAGCCGCACCATCATGCGTTCGTCCGTCTCGCTGGGGTGGCGGGCCAGGGTGAGCGCGTGGTCGGCGTAGTAGCCGTGGTCGATGTCGGCCACCTGCAGGTGGGCCTTGAAGATGGTGGATTTGAGGGCCATGAATGCAAAAAAGCGGACCCGTCGCCGGAGTCCGCTTCTGAAATTTGGTGGCGATAGGTGGACTTGAACCACCGACATCAGCATTATGAATGCTGCGCTCTAACCAACTGAGCTATATCGCCGAAGCCCGGAATTATAGCCAGATTTTTGAGTCCTTTCACATTGCCCGGGACCGCGGCGCAGGGCATCGGGGGATGCGTGAGGGCAACAGTTCAGTTGTGCTTGAACACCGCCTTGCGCTTGTTCACGAAAGCATCCATGCCTTCCTTCTGATCCTCGGTGGCGAACATCGCGTGGAACAGGCGGCGCTCGAACATCACGCCATCCGACAAGCCGCTTTCAAAGGCACGGTTGACACATTCCTTCGCAGCCATCACCGACGGCAGCGAGAACTCGCAGATCTGCAGGGCGGCGCCCAGGGCTTCGTCCATCAGCTTGTCCAGCGGCACCACGCGGCTGACCAGGCCCGCGCGCTCGGCCTCGGTGGCGTCCATCATGCGGCCGGTGAGGGCCATGTCCATGGCCTTGGCCTTGCCCACGGCGCGAGGCAGGCGCTGGGTGCCGCCCGCGCCGGGAATGATGCCGAGCTTGATTTCAGGCTGGCCGAACCTGGCGTTGTCGGCGGCGATGATGAAGTCGCACATCATGGCCAGTTCGCAGCCACCGCCCAGGGCGAAACCACTGACGGCTGCGATCACGGGCTTGCGCACGCTGCGGATGGTTTCCCAGTTGCGGGTGATGTAGTCGCCCTTGTAGACGTCGGCGAAGCTGTAGGTCGCCATGGCGCCGATGTCGGCACCGGCCGCAAAGGCCTTTTCGCTGCCGGTGACGATCATGCAGCCGATGGCCTCGTCGGCGTCGAAGGCCTTGAGGGCGGCGCCCAGCTCGTCCATGAGCTGGTTGTTCAGGGCGTTGAGCTGCTTGGGGCGGTTCAGGGTGACGATGCCCACGCGCCCTTCGGTGCGCACGGTGATGAGTTCTGGGGTGGCTGTCTCGCTCATGGCTTTCCTCTGTTGGATGGGGGTGGTGGGGTGAATTGACGTGCACGTCAACGTCAAGGTCGACTATAGCGGTCTCCACCAAGGGAAAACATTAGCCGACCGTTGGGTCGGTTAATGGTAAATTGGCCTGAAGCATCAACCGACAGGGTGCCTGGCACCTGCATCCGAGGAGACAACATCACATGAATGCCCCGTCAACGGCAACGCCATCGGCCAGTTCTATCCTGTATGAGGAGCGTGGCGCAGTGGCCCTGGTCACGCTCAACCGGCCCGATGCCCTCAACAGTTTCACCCGCGCCATGCACCGCGAACTCTGGGCCGCGCTTGATCGCGCCGAAGGCAATCCCGCGATCCGGGCGCTGGTGGTCACGGGTGCGGGCCGCGGCTTCTGCGCTGGTGCGGATCTGGCCGAATTCGACTTTGAACCCGGTCCCGACCTGGTGCAGCGCGCCGATCCCGGCCCGGTCATCGAACAGGCCTTCAACCCGACCGCCAGACGGTTTCAGAACCTGCGCATGCCCAGCATTGCCGCCGTCAATGGCGTGGCAGCGGGGGCGGGCGCTTCGCTGGCGATGTGCTGCGACATGGCCATTGCCGCGCCTTCGGCCAGTTTCATCCAGGCATTCAGCAAGATCGGGCTGATACCGGACGCCGGTGGCAGCTGGCTGCTGGTGGAGCGACTGGGCCTGGCGCGGGCGATGGCGCTGGCCATGACGGGCGACAAGCTGCCCGCTCAGCAGGCCAAGGAATGGGGCATGATCTGGGACGTGGCCGACGACCCGGTGGTCGCCGCCCTCGCCCTGGCCGACAGGCTGGCCACCATGCCGACCAAGGCGCTGGTGGCCACCCGGGCGCTGTTGCGCGAGGCGGGCACGCGCAGCTTCAGTGAACAGCTGGATATGGAACGAGACACGCAGTCGGCACTGGGCAAAACCCACGACTACATCGAAGGCGTGATGGCGTTTCGCGAAAAACGCCCAGCGCGGTTCAAAGGGGAATGACGGTGACACCTCAAGACCGCGCCACCCAGGTGGGTGAGACGATGTTCTCGGCAGACGTGGCGGCCCGCGAAACCATGGGCATTGAGCTGGTGAGCGTGGCGCCCGGGCGTGCCGTGATGCGCATGGCCGTTCAGCCTTTGCACCTCAACGGCCACCAGATCTGCCACGGTGGCTTCATCTTCACCCTGGCCGACACCACGTTCGCCTACGCCTGCAACAGCTACAACCGGAACGCGGTAGCGGCGGGATGCAGCATCGAGTTCCTCAAGCCCGGCCATCAAGGCGATGTGCTCACCTGCGAGGGGCTGGAGCAAGCGCTGCAAGGCCGGCACGGCATTTACGACATGAAGGTCACTAACCAGAAGGGTGAGGTGGTGGCCATGTTTCGGGGCAAAAGCGCGCAGATTCCCGGCCAGGTGTTTCCTGAAGAGGTGGGTGCATGAATCACTTCCCGCTCGAACCGATTGAAAAGGCCAGCATCGACGAGTTGCGTGCGCTGCAGCTCAAGCGCCTGCAGGCCACGCTGCGCCATGCCTACACAAACTCACCCGTCTACCGGGCCAAGTTCGATGCCGCTGGTGTGCACCCGGACGACTGCCGCAGCCTGGCCGATCTGGCGAAGTTTCCCTTCACCACCAAGAAAGACCTGCGCGACAGCTATCCCTTCGGCATGTTTGCCGTGCCGCGCGCAAAATGCGCGCGCATCCACGCCAGCAGCGGCACCACCGGAAAGCCCACGGTGGTGGGCTACACCCTGAAGGACATTGACACCTGGGCCACCGTGGTGGCGCGCAGCATCCGCGCCAGCGGCGCGCGGCCCGGCGATCTGGTGCACGTGAGCTACGGCTATGGGCTGTTCACCGGCGGTCTGGGTGCGCATTACGGCGCCGAGAAGCTGGGTCTCACCGTGGTGCCTTTCGGTGGCGGGCAGACCGAGCGCCAGGTACAGCTGATCCAGGATTTCCGGCCCGACATCATCATGGTGACACCCAGCTACATGCTGGCCATTGCCGACGAGTTCGAGCGGCAGGGCATCGATCCGCGTGAGAGCAGTGTGCGCCTGGGCATCTTCGGCGCCGAGCCCTGGACCAACGACATGCGTGTGGCCATCGAGGCGCGCATGAACATCGATGCGGTGGACATCTACGGCCTGTCTGAAGTGATGGGCCCGGGTGTGGCCAACGAATGTGTGGAAACCAAGGATGGCCCGACGATCTGGGAAGACCATTTCTATCCTGAGATTATCGACCCCGAAACCGGCGAACCGGTGGCGGATGGCGAAATGGGCGAGCTGGTGTTCACCAGCCTGACCAAAGAGGCGTTGCCCATCATCCGCTACCGCACCCGCGATCTCACCCGCCTGCTGCCCGGCACTGCACGCACCATGCGCCGCATGGAAAAAATCACCGGCCGCAGCGACGACATGATGATCGTGCGCGGCGTCAATGTGTTTCCCACACAGATCGAGGAACTCATCCTCAAGCGCCCTGAACTGACGGCGCACTACCAGTGCCTGCTGACCCGTGAAGGGCCGATGGACAACCTGACCGTGGTGGTGGAGACGAGGCCCGGCCTGGCGCCTGAAAGCATCGAAGCGCGCGCCGCCGCCAAGATGCTGCAACACGAAGTGAAGGTGTTCGTGGGCAGCAGCGTGGAAGTGCAGCTCAGACCCGAAGGAGGCGTGGAGCGCAGCCAGGGCAAAGCCAAGCGGGTGGTGGATCAGCGTTCGCGCTGAAGCACGCGCGCCTGCGCCAGGCGATGAAGGCAGGGCATGCCTGCAGATTCCTGGCTTCAGCGTTAAATATGTCCGTCTCGTAGTTGTCACGCCTGAGGTCAAACCCCCTAGCCGTTCCAGGGGGCTGTCGTTACATTCCTGCTCAAAGGAAGTTTCCAGATGGACAAAACTGCGGTCTTCTCCAAGACGGATGAAGGGCGGGAGGCTCTGACCAGCCGTCCACCAGGTCTCACGCCCCGACTGCGTTCGCTGCTGATCATGACCGACGGCAAGCGGACCGTGGCCGAGCTCGACAAGATGCTGGGTGCCGATGGTGCGGCGGGGCCGCTGCTGGAACAACTCGTCGCCCAGGGGTGGGTGCAAGGCCAGGCTGGCACCGGCCCCACGACACCACCGCTGGCAGCCGGTACAGAGGCCGGCGGGGGCCAGGCGGCGGTGGACACGCTGCCCCCCTTTGTCGAAGAGACATGGCCGTTCCCGGATGCCCGTCGGCGGGTCGTGCGTTTCATCAACGACCAGCTCGGCCCCATGGGGGAGACCCTGGCCATGCGCGTGGAGTCCTGCAAGAACGCCACCGATCTGCAGGCTGCATTGCCACGCATCCGCGATGGGCTGCGCAACTTCAAGAGCTCGGCCACGGTGCAACAGTTCGACCAGGAGATCGCAGCTCACCTGCCCACTGCTTGAAAGTTCGCGGGGACATCAACCCCACCAACATCCACGCGAATGCGGACAGGGTGCGACGCAGTGCGCAAAGTCCCCAAGCCGGTTGTTGGGCGCTCGCCCTTCCTAGAATGCTGGTTTCATTCATATCAGGAAGGATTCCCCATGAACAAAGTGCGCCACCTCGCTCTTGCCACCGGCCTCGCAGGCCTGATCGCAGCACCTGCCGCGCAGGCGCAGTCCGTGTACGGTGAGCTGGGCTATTCCGCCTTGTCTGCGAGCGTGTCGGTGCCCGTGCTGGGCGTGTCGGTCAAGTCAGAGCCGGCCATGGCCCGCGCCATGATCGGCATCTCGCCATTTGCAGGGCTGGGCGTGGAGGGCATGATCGGTACCGGTGTGCGCGATGACGGCCTGCGCGGCAACGTGGCGATTGACTCCCGGGTCAAGGTGGACGAATTTCTGGGCGTCTACCTCGCGTCGCGCCTGAACCTGGGTCCGGTGGAGCTGTTTGGTCGGGCCGGCGTGGCCGAAACCCGGGTGCGCTTCGAAGGGCTGGGCACAGGCAGCGACAGTGGTTTTTCCTACGGTGCCGGTGTGCGCCTGCTGCCCACCGACAGCCTCACCCTCAGCCTGGATTACATGAACTACCTCGACAAGAGCGGCGTGAAGATCGACGGCTACACGCTCAGCCTCGGCCTGAAGTTCTGAGGCTCGGCCTGCCAAGGTGGGTAGCGCGAAGCGCATCGGTGCTCCCACGTACTTCCGGCGCGAAATGCTTCATCCAGCGACACCGAAGATCCGGCTTTGCCGGTCCGAAGGTGTGCCCCCTTGAGGGGGTAGCGCGAAGCGCTGCGGGGGTGTGCCTCAACCCGCCCCCTTGAGGGGGTGACGCGAAGCGGCGCGGGGGTGTTTACTTCGCCATCCAGGGCTTCAACCTGGCCGTCTCGCCCACCTGCAACCGCACCGTGTGCGACTCGGTGGGCCAGGTCAACTTGCAGCGCAGCAGTCGCTTGTCGCGAGCGATCAGGGCCGTGAGCTGCTCTCGCCGCCCTCTGAGTCCGGCCACGTCGTCCAGCTTGTGCACCCGCCAGGCCTCGGCGGCCTGACCGCGCTTGGCGGGCGCGAACTCCACACCCAGCCATTCGTCGCCAGCGGCCATGCCGGCCGCCTCGGCGGCCCCGCCGCGCAGCACCGTCTTCAGGGCAATGCCGTCTTTTTCGGTGACACGCAGGCCCAGCTGCTGTGCCAGCGGCGCCTTTTCTTCCTTGGCCTTGGCGCCGTGGGCTTCCAGCAGAGCCACCACCGGCAGATCGGTGGTCCCGTGCACCCAGTCGCGCAATTCCCTCTCGAAACTGCGTTTGCCCAGTCGCTTGAGCGCACGAGCGATGTCGGCCTCGCGGATGGGGCCGCCTTCGCTGCGCTGCCAGAGTTCGCGCATCACGGCGTCGAGGTGGCTGTGCCCTTCGCTGCGCAGGGTGAGGTCCAGACACAGCGCCACCAGCGATCCCTTGGTGTAGTAGCTGACCGTGGCGTTGGGCGTGTTTTCGCCCATGCGGTAGTACTTCACCCAGGCGTCGAAACTGGCCTGCGCCACGCTCTGGACCTGGCGACCAGGGGTCTGGTGTACCTGGTTGATGGTCTTGGCGATCAGGTTCAGATAGGCCGCGTCATCGATCAAGCCGGCGCGGCGCAGCATCAGGTCGTCGTAGTAGCTGGTGAAGCCTTCGAAGAACCACAGCAGTTCGGTGTAGTTCTCCCCGGTGTAGTCGTAGCGTTTGAACTCGGCCGGGCGCAGCCGCTTCACGTTCCAGGTGTGAAAGTACTCGTGGCTGATCAGACCCAGCAGGGTGGTGTAGCCGTCGGTGGCCTTCAGTGCGGGCACGGGGGTGGGGGGCGCTACGGTCAGCCGAGGCAAGTCGCTGCGCTCACAGATCAATGCCGTGGAATTTCGGTGCTCCAGCCCGCCGTAGCCGTCGGCGCTGGCGTACAGCATGAACAGGTAGTTTTGGAACGGTGGTGCCTGGTCGCCATGCCAGAACGCGATCTGGGTTTCGCAGATGCGCTGTGTGTCGGCCAGCAGCCGATCAAAGTCCACCCATGCGCCTGCACCACTCACCACAAAACGGTGAGGCACACCGTGGGCGACGAACTCGCCGCTCCAGAAGTGGCCCATTTCAAAAGGACAATCGGCCAGTTCGTCGTAGTGCGCGGCCTCGTACCGGCCGAAGCCAGCCGCGTCCACATCGACCGATGACAAACCAGTGGCGACCTGCCACCCGCTCGTGAATGCACCGGGCTCCACCCCCACCGTGTGGGGCTGGTCTTCCTGGCCAGCCACGCGCAGGCACAGGCTGGTGGCGTTGAAGAAACCCCGGTTGGCATCCAGGTAGGCGGTGCGCACCGAGGCGTCGAAGGCGTAGACCTCGTAGTGCAGTTCCAGCGGCTGGCCGGGCACCGCTGAGATCTCCCACTGATGCTTGTCGATCTGCCGTACCGGCACGGGCTCTGCGCCCTGGATCGCTTGCAGGTGCTGCAGGTGTTGCGAGAACTCGCGCACCAGGTAGCTGCCCGGGATCCACACCGGCAGACCCACCCGCTGGCGCGCTGCGGGCTGGTCGATGGTCAGCGTGATGGCGAACAGGTGCGCATGGGCGTTGAGCACAGAGATTCGGTAGCTCAGTGTCGGCGCCGCTGACGCGCGCCTGTTTTTGCGGGCTGACGCGGCGGAGGCACGTTTGGACAGGGTCATGGCAGGAGGTTCAGAGTGCACGAGTGCCCATACAGCCGCTCGGCGATGCGACGGTCAGTGGGTATGGGGAAAGAGGCCGACCTCAGCCTCTCAGGGCTTGGCAGTGGCGAGCGCCTGTTCGATACGGTCTGCGCCCACCGCGCCGGGCACGCGGCTGCCGTCCACAAAAAAGCTGGCCGGCGTGCCAGTGATGCGGTACTTGCGTCCGAATTCGACGTTGCGTTCCAGCGCGGCGACGTCGCATTTGGCTGGGGCAGGCGTCACGTTACGCACCATCCAGTCCAGAAAGACCTTGCCCTTGTCCTTGGCGCACCAGATGTTGCGCGACTTGTCTGCCGAGTCGGGGCCCAGGATGGGGTAGAGGAACACGTGCACGGTCACGTCGTCGACGGTGAGCAGATCGCGTTCGAAGCGCTTGCAGAAACTGCAGTTGGGGTCTTCGAACACCGCCATCTGACGGGTGCCTTTGCCGCGCACGATGGTGAACGCATCCTTCAAAGGAAGGTCCTTGAAGGCGATGGAAGTCAGGCGGTCCATGCGCTGGGCGGTGAGGTCGACCCGCGCCTGCGTATCGATGAGCGAGCCCTGGATGAGGAAGTTGCCCTGGGCATCGGTGTAGAAGATCTCGCTCTCGTTGACCCGTACCTCAAACAGACCGTTCATGGGCGTCTTGCTGATTTCGTCGATCCTGGGCAGGTTGGGCAGGCGTTCGGTGAGGTTCTTGCGAATGGTGGCTTCCTGCGCCAGCGCGCCAAAAGAAACCGCCGCCAGCAGGGTCACCAGGAGGGTCTTGAAGAGAGTCATGTACGTGCCCGTTGCCGGGTTCCAGAAAAAGCCAGAAAAGAACAAATAGAGAGCTTGTGTCTCACAGCCCGGCGGCCTGGCGGACCATCCAGTGCTTGAGCGCACCGCTGCGCTCGAATCCCTTCATGCCCCAGTTGCGCAGCGCCTGAACGCGGCTGTCGTTGTGGGCAAACAGGCTGAACAGGCCGTCTGTCACCCAGCTCATGGCACCCACGTCGGCGGCCCGTGCGCGCTCGTAGCGCCGCAGCAGCTTCAGGTCGCCCAGTTCGCGCCAGTACTCGCGGCCGTGCAGCACCCTGGCCAGCTCTGCCGCATCAGCCAGGCCCACGTTGAGTCCTTGACCCGCCAGCGGGTGCATGGCGTGCGCGGCGTCACCCGCCAGCGCCACACTGCCCTGGGGCGTGCGGGCGATCCAGCGCTGCGCTTTCGATAGTTCCAGCGGCCACGCCTGCGGCGGGCTTTCCAGCGTCATTTGACCCAGCACATCGCCGCAGCGCGACTGCACGGCCTGGGTCAGGTTCTGACCGGCTTCGGCCAGCCAGGCATCTGCCTGCTGCGTAGGAACAGACCACACCAGCGCCACGGAGTTCCCCTGGGTGCCTTCCAGTGGGAGCAGGGCCATGATCTCGCCGTCCTGAAACCACTCGCGTGCCACACCACCGTGGGGCCGTTCACAGCGCAACCGGGCAGCCACTGCCTTGTGAGGGTAAGGGCGTACGTTGAAATCCAGCCCGAGTTCTTCACGTGTCTGGCTGCGTTTGCCTTCGCAGACCACGGTCAGCGCGGCGGGCGGCGCTTCATGGAAGCGTTCGATGCTGGCCTGAAAGCTGACCGCATCGGCCAGGCGCCGCTCCAGCGCCGGCACGTCCACGATCCAGGTGAGCGCGTCCAGGTCCTGATCGTGCGCCTCGAAATGCACCGCGCCACCCTGGTCGCCCCAGACGTGCATGCCGCTCACCGGGGTGACGGTGGTGGGCGATCCGTCCTCGGCCGCTCCAGCTTCCGGCCAGGCGCGCACGGATCGAAGCAGTTCGCGCGACGCGGCGTTGAGGGCGTAAGCCCTCACATCGGTTCGCGGTGACTGGCCTTGTGGCACAGCCGGTTCCACCAGCGCCACCTTCAGGCGATCGCGCGCCAGCAACAGAGCCAGCGTCTGTCCCACCACACCGCCCCCACGAATGGTCACGTCAAAACGGCATTGGGAGGCAGGGCGGGAAGAGGGGGATGACATGAGGGGCATTTTAGGAGCAGGGCACAATCTGCGATTCATCCTGTTCTTTGGCCCACCCACCGCTGTTGTCATGACCTCTGCCAGTGCCGTTCCCCCATCCGAGATCCAGGCCACCATCGAACAGCTCTGGATCTATCCCGTGAAGTCCTGTGGCGCCATGGCCATGCCCGAGGCCGAATTGACCGACGCCGGCCTGGCCTGGGACCGCGCCTGGATGGTGGTGGACGAGGAGGGCGAATTCGTGACACAGCGCGAACTGCCGCGCATGGCCCTGATCACGCCCGCCTTCAAGATGGGGCAACTGGTGCTGCGCGCACCGGGCATGCTGGCGCTGCACCTGGCGCTCGATGCCGCCGAATGGCCCGTCAAGGTGCGTGTCTGGGACGATGAAGTGCCCGCCTACGACATGGGTGATCTGGCCGCGCAGTGGTTCAGCGATTTTCTGGGGCCTGACGCCCCTGCCAACCTCAAGCGCCTGCGACTGGTGCGATTCGACCCCGAGGTGCGCCGCCTGAGCAGCCTGAAGTGGACGGGCGGACGCGAAGCCACCACCCAGTTTGCCGACGGGTTCGCCATGCTGGTGACCAGCACGGCTTCACTGGCCGACCTCAATGAGCGGCTGGCAAAGGCGGGTCACCTGCCGGTGGAAATGACCCGCTTTCGTCCCAACATCGTGCTGGGTGGCCTGGAGGCCCACGACGAAGACCGGTTGGGCCCGATGCAGATCGTCACCGAAACAGGCGTGGCGCGCATCGAGACGGTCAAGCCCTGTTCGCGCTGCCCCATTCCCAATATCGACCCGGCCACGGCCGAGTCCAGCCCGGCGGTGAGCGACACCTTGCAGGCCTACCGGCAAGACCAGCGCCTGAACGGCGCCATCACCTTCGGCATGAACGCCATCGTGCTCGAAGGCGATGGCCTGATCCTGCGTGTGGGCCAGGTGGTGGGCGCTGACTGGAAGTTTGACTGAGGCTGGAGGCCACGGCCCGTTGCCCGATGCACGGGTTCAAGGCAGTCAGGTGCTCATGATTTGACCGCGAGGTCAGCGGGCCAGCACAGGCGGTGCCCGGTGCCTGCGGCCAGCGCTTCAATGTCGTCCAGCGTGTCCATATCGGTTCGGTAGTGCTGGTTGGTCGTTACCCAGCGGCAGACCGCTTCCGGATGGGCGGCCTGCCACTGGCGGCAGCCGGCGTTGGTGTCTCCTGACAGGATCTGCTCGCGCACCGCTGCACTGAACACCACGGGGTTGCCGGGCAAGCCGTTGACCTGAGGCTGCACCACCTGCGTGTGGGTCGGCCGCTGGTTGTACGCGCCGATCAGGTCGCTGATGTCCTGTGTGCGGATCAAAGGCTGGTCGGCCAGGGCGACGAGCACGGCGTCGGGCTGTTGCGAGAGCGCACGCAGGCCAATGTGCAGCGAGGTGTTCTGGCTGGCCTGGGGGTCGGGGTTGCGCACCACCGTGACGGGCAGCGATCCGATCACCGGCGCAATGCGTTCGGCATGGTGGCCGAGCACCACCACCAGTTCATGCACGCCGGCGTCCAGAAGCGCGCCGATCAGGCGACGGATCAGCGGGGTGCCATCGAGTTCCAGCAGGCACTTGGGCCGGTGGCCCATGCGCGAACCGGCGCCAGCAGCGAGCAGCACCGCGCCCACCAGAGGCTGCGGGGCGGCGATGTTGCCAGCGATTGCATTCATGGGGATCTCCGCGCGTAGATGAAGGCGTTCAGGTGGGCGTGAGCAGGCCGCCTCCTGGACGCAGCGTACCCCATTGCCACCCATCGCATACACTGGCGGGCTGTTTTTCGAGGTAATTCATGAGTCTCCAATGCGGCATCGTGGGCCTGCCCAACGTCGGCAAATCCACGCTATTCAACGCCCTGACCAAGGCCGGCATCGCGGCCGAAAACTACCCGTTCTGCACCATCGAGCCGAACACCGGCGTGGTGGAAGTGCCTGACCCGCGTCTGCAGCAGCTCTCGGACATCGTCAAGCCCGAGCGCGTGGTGCCGGCCATCGTGGAGTTCGTGGACATCGCCGGTCTGGTGGCTGGCGCCAGCACAGGTGAAGGCCTGGGCAACAAGTTCCTGGCGCACATCCGCGAGACCGATGCCATCGTGAACGTGGTGCGCTGTTTTGAAGACGACAACGTGATCCACGTGGCCAACAAGGTCGACCCGATCGCCGACATTGAAGTCATCCAGACCGAGCTCTGCCTGGCCGATCTGGCCGCGGTGGAAAAGGCCATTCACCGCGTGAGCAAGATCGCCCGTTCCGGCGACAAGGAGGCGGTCAAGCAGCTCGCCATTCTGGAGAAGTGCCAGACCGCGCTGAACGACACGCAGCCGGTGCGCACCATCGACTTCAGCAAGGAAGAACAGGCCCAGCTCAAACAGTTTTTCCTGATCACCGCCAAGCCCGCCATGTTCGTGGCCAACGTGTCCGAAGATGGCTTCGAGAACAACCCGTTCCTGGACCGCCTTCGTGCGTTCGCAGAAAAGCAGAACGCGCCGGTGGTGGCCATCTGCGCCAAGATCGAAGCCGAACTGGCCGAGATGGACGACGCCGACCGGCTGGAGTTTCTTCAGGAACTGGGCCAGGACGAACCCGGCTTGAATCGCCTGATCCGCGCTGCCTACAAGCTGCTGGGCCTGCAGACCTACTTCACCGCCGGCGTGAAGGAAGTTCGTGCCTGGACCATCCACGTGGGCGACACCGGGCCACAGGCGGCCGGCGTGATCCACACCGATTTCGAGAAGGGCTACATCCGCGCCCAGACCATCGGCTTTGACGACTTCATCACCTACAAGGGTGAGCAGGGCGCCAAGGACGCCGGCAAGATGCGCGCCGAAGGCAAGGAATACGTCGTCAAGGACGGCGATGTGATGAACTTCCTGTTCAGCAGCTGAACCCCGCCATGACGCTCCCCGGCCAGCCCGAACCGCAGCGCCTGGCCAAGCGCCTGGCCGCACAATTGCCCTGTTCCCGCAGCGACGCCGAGCTTTACATCGCAGGCGGCTGGGTGCGGGTGGACGGCAAGGTCGTGCAGGAGCCCATGGAGCGTGTGCGCGACGACCAGACCGTGCAGCTGGATCCCAAGGCCAGGCTGGAGCCGCTGGCGTCGATGACGCTGATCTGGCACAAGCCAGCCAACCGGGTACTGCCCGACGAGCCGCTGCTGCCGGATGCCCTGGCCGCCAAATGGTTCACCGACGCCAACCGCTTCAAGGGCGACCGCTCCGGCGTGCGCCTGCTCAAGGCGCACCTGCACAAGTTGTTGCCGGTGTCTCCGCTGGGCACCAAGGCGAGTGGTCTGATGGTGTTCACCCAGAACCCGGCGGTGGCACGCAAGATGACCGATGACGCGGGGCAACTGGAGCACGAGTGGCTGGCCGAGGTGGCGAGCGATCCCGAGCTGGAAGACGATGCCCGGCGCGACGCGGCGCTCAAGTCCCTGGGCAAGGCCCTGTTTTTTGACGGCTGGGCCGTGCCCTCGGCGCGCGCCAGCTGGCAAAGCGAGCTGCGCCTGCGCCTGGCCATCAAGGGCAACCGGCCAGGCCAGGTGGCGCACCTGTGTGAGCGCGCGGGCCTGCAGCTCACCGCATTGCGCCGCCTGCGGCTGGGCCGCATTTCGCTGGCCGGCTTGCCCGTCGGCGAGTGGCGCTTTCTGATGCCTTACGAGCGTTTCTGAGCCCGTTCAGCCCACAGGCTCAGACCCATCGCCAGCAGCAGAACAACCAGGCCCACCTCGTGCAGGCGCAGCATCTGGCCCTGCGCGATCATCACACCACCCAGGGCCGCGCCCAACGCCTGACCGCCATACATGGCCGATGTGTTCAGTGCCACCGTGGCCGGTGCCAGTGCCGGCGAGAGGTGCACCAGGCGCGCCTGCTGAGCCGAGTTGACAGAAAAGCAGCCCAGGGCCCAGGGCACCAGCACCAGCGCCTGTTGCCACAGGCCGTGGCGCCCCAGCGGCCACATCGCGAGGCTGACCATGATGGCACCCAGTGTGAACAACACGGTGTGACCCGCGCCGACGCGGTCGATCACGCGCGTCAGGCCGACGTTGCCCGCCAGGCCGAAGGCCCCGAACCACAGGAACAGCAGCGACAGACCGCCGCCACCCAGACCGAGCGTCTGCAGGAAATAGGGGGCGAAGTACGAGAACAGTGTGAACTGCCCGAACGACGAAAGCAGGGTCACGCCCACCGCCATCATCAGCGCGGGTGAACCCAGAGTCTGGCCCCATGCGAGTCGCGACAGGGCGGCGGGCTTGATGCCATTGGGCATGTCGCGCCACACCCAGGCGGCGCTGCCCAGGGACATCAGTGCCACCAGGCCAAAAGCCCAGCGCCAGCCCAGTTCGTTGCCGATCCAGGCCGACAGCGGCATGCCCATGACCGAAGCCACCGACCAGCCCAGGAACACAAACGTGATGGCGCGGCCGCGCTGCGCCGGCGTCACCAGCAGGCCCACACACGCAGCGGCCTGTGGCGTGAAAATGGCCGGTGAAATCACGGCCAGCACCCGCAACGGCAGCAGGGCGCCATAACTGGGCGCCAGCGCGCAGATGCCCATGAGGGCGGCATACCAGAGCAGGGACAGTGTCAACAGCCGCCGCCGGTCCCAGCCAGCGACAAGGGTGGCAAAGGCCGGTGCGCCCAGGCCCATCAGGATGGCCGCTGCGGTGATCAGTTGGCCCGCCTGGGGAATCGACACGCCCAGTGATGCGCTGATGTCGTTGAGCGTACCGGGCACCACCATCACGCCGGTGCCGATCACGAAGTTGCCCACCATCAATGCCCACAGCGCGCGAGGCAAGGCTGCCCTTGAGGCGCCGGTGGTCGACAGGGCGGAGTTCATGAAGTGGTGCGAGGCGGCGCGGGCCTCGATCGGGGAGCGTTCGGATCCATGGGCAGCGGCAGTATCGCCGCGAAGCAATGCCCCGGGGTCAGAAAGGGAGTCCCCCAGGGAACACCCAGAGCAGGGCGGCCGTCATGGTGAGGTAGCGGGCGAACTTGCCGATGGCCATGTAGATCAGGCAGGGCCAGAAGGGGAATTTCAGCCAGCCCGCCACGGCGCACAGCGGATCGCCCACCACCGGCAGCCAGCTCAGCAGGCAGGCCTTGGGACCGAATCGCTCCAGCCAGCGCAGCGCGCGCGCGTTGGTGGGGGTGCCATGGCGCATCTTGTCGACCGCCTTGTGGGCGCCCAGGCCCATCAGCCATGACAAGGCACCGCCTGCGGTGTTGCCTGCCGTGGCCACGAGAATGGTCGACCAGAACAGCTCCGGGTTGAGCTTGATCAGCGCGAAGACGGCGGGCTCGGAACCCAGGGGCAGCAGCGTGGCAGAGACGAAGGCCACCACGAACACGGTGCTCAACCCGATTTCGGGCAAAGCGAGCCAATGCGTCAGCGTGACGATCCAGTCGGGCAAGGGGGTTTGCACGTTGAAGTGAGGCCTGTTCAGTTGAATGAATTTATCGCCTGCTGAAAAAACAGGCAGATACAATGCGAGTCCGCTTTCGCCGATCCGTCATTCGATCCCGGCCTCGTCTTCGCTCCCACCGGATTCTCCCACCGCCATGCAACTCGGGGCTTTCACCCTGCCCAATGCCCTGTTCGCCGCGCCCATGGCCGGGGTCACGGACCGTCCATTCCGCAAGCTCTGCAAGCGGCTGGGTGCGGGCTATGCGGTGAGCGAAATGGTGACTTCCCGCCCGGACCTGCAAGACAGCCTGAAGACGTCGCGCCGTGCCAACCACGATGGCGAGAGCGATCCCATCGCCGTGCAGATTGCCGGTACGGACGCGGCCATGATGGCCGACGCGGCGCGCTACAACATCGATCGCGGCGCGCAGATCATCGACATCAACATGGGTTGCCCGGCCAAGAAGGTGTGCAACAAGTGGGCGGGGTCCGCATTGATGCAGGACGAGGCCCTGGCGATCGAGATCGTGCAGGCGGTGGTCGCCGCCTGTGAACCCCGTGGCGTACCGGTCACGCTCAAGGTGCGCACGGGCTGGTGCGCGTCCGTGCGCAATGCGCCCACGCTGGCGCTGGCGGCCGAGTCTGCCGGCATCCAGATGCTGACCGTGCATGGACGCACCCGCGAACAAGGCTACAAGGGCCAGGCCGAGCACGACACCGTGGCGCACATCAAGAGCCGCGTGCGCATTCCGGTGGTGGCCAACGGCGACATCGACAGCCCGCAAAAGGCCCAGGAGGTGCTGCGGCGAACGGGGGCCGACGCCATCATGATCGGACGCGCTGCCCAGGGGCGCCCATGGATCTTTCGCGAGATCGCCCATTTCCTGGCCACCGGCGAGGAATTGCCGCCGCCTGATCTGGCGGAGGTGCGCACCTGGCTGCTGGAGCACCTGGAAGATCATTACGCGCTGTATGGCGAATTCACCGGTGTGCGCAGCGCCCGCAAGCATCTGGGCTGGTACGCCAGGGCATTGCCCTTGCCACCGGGTGCGGCTGCGGTGTTCCGTGGCCGCATCAACGAACTCACCAGCTGTGAAGCGCAGCTTCGCTGCGTGAGCGAGAGCCTGGACGAATGGCGTGACGCACAAGTCACTCAAGTCGCATGGGGCACGGCGGACCATCCTGGCAGCGACACACAATGGAAGATGGCGGCATGAGCGCAGCGCCGGGCCGCTCCCAAGCCAGCTCGCACCGCAGCTCGATGAGCGGAGGTGTCCCAGTGAGCGCAGCGCCGGGCCGCTCCCAAGCCAGCTCGCACCGCAGCTTGAAGAGCGGAAGTGTTCCAGTGAGCGCAACGCAAGAACAAAGCAGAACGGAGCAAGAAGGCTTTTTATGAGTACCCCCAACCTGCACGACTGCGTTCGCACCAGCATGGAGGCCTATTTTCGCGACCTCAACGGCACGGACCCTGCCGGCCTGCACGAGATGCTGGTCAAGGCGGTAGAGAAGCCACTGCTTGAAGTTGTGATGCAGCAGTCGCAAAACAACCAGTCGCGTGCCGCGCAGTGGCTGGGGCTCAACCGCAACACCTTGCGCAAGAAGTTGCTCGAACACCACCTCATTGAATAAAGCTCCCCCCGCGCCGCTTCGCGTCACCCCCCGGCGGGAAGGGGGCGGCTCCTGCGGCCCGGCATAGCCGGTTCCGCAGTGCCCCTGGATGGCGTTCCTTCTCCGAGACCCTTCCGCACTTCGAGCCGATCTGAAACCTTTAACAAAACACTGTCCATGCGCGCACTCATCTCCGTCTCAGACAAAACAGGCATCGTCGAACTCGCTCAGGCTCTTCATGGTCTGGGTGTGGCCCTGATCTCCACTGGCGGCACCGCCAAGCTGCTGGCTGAAAATGGCTTGCCGGTGACCGAGGTGGCCGAGGTGACCGGCTTCCCCGAAATGCTCGATGGCCGGGTCAAGACCCTGCACCCCAAGGTGCACGGTGGCTTGCTGGCGCGCCGGGATCTGCCTGAGCACATGGCCGCGCTCAAGGACCATGGCATTGACACCATCGATCTCCTGATCGTCAACCTCTACCCGTTTGAAGCCACCGTGGCCAAGCCCGGCTGCACGCTGGAAGATGCCATCGAGAACATCGACATTGGCGGCCCGGCCATGGTGCGCAGCGCCGCCAAGAACTGGAAGGATGTGGCGGTGCTGGCC
>PHCQ01000107.1 GCA_002840835.1 Betaproteobacteria bacterium HGW-Betaproteobacteria-16
TGCGCGGGTCTTGCCCTGGGCGGTCACTTCGGTGGGGTACAGATCGGGGTTGATCTGCTTGGCCGTCAGGCCGATTTCACCATTGGCCACCACATCACCGTTGCGCCGGGCTTCGGCCAGCTCGGCCTTCACTTCAGCGCGGCTCTTGCCGGCCACGGTGTTGGCGCTGGCGTAGCGCTGGGGGTCCAGGTCGCTGCGGGTCTGGCCACTCTCGGCCACCGCCACCACGGCACCGGTGCGCACGGCTTCGCGCAGTTCGGCCTGCACGTCGGCGCGGCTCTTGCCCTGTGCGGAAGCCTGGGCGGGGTACAGGCCAGGGTTCAACTGCCTGGCGGTCAGGCCGATTTCGCCGTTGACGATCACGTCGCCGTTGCGCTGGGCCTGGATGTATTCGGCGCGAACCTGCTCACGGGTCTTGGCAGCGGCAGGATCGGCTGCCAGGGCCTGGCCAGCCACCAGGGTGGAGAGGGCGAGGGCGAGAACGGAGATGCGGGCGTTTTTCATGAGAAGCTTTCCTTTCAGTGTGTTGAAGATGCCGGCCAACCACAGGTTGGTGGGCTCGGCTTCGACGCCTGAACTGAAGTGTTTTGCGTCGATGGGTTGAACTGTAAAGTTTCTGAATCAGAAGAAAAACAGCACAAATTCCACCACTACATTTCCAAATCAGCAACAATAAGCCGCTTGAAAACGCCTTTCAAGGCCATAAAGGAACGCTATGGACCGTCTGACATCAATGCGCGTATTTCAGAAAGTGATCGACGAGGGCGGGTTTGCAGCCGCCGGGCGAGTGATGGATATTTCGCCTGCCGTGGTCACGCGCCTGGTGGCTGATCTTGAAGAGCATCTGGGGACACGTCTGCTGCACCGAACGACGCGCCGGTTGTCGCTCACCGAAGCCGGCGAAATCTATCTGCAGCGCGTGCGCGTCATCCTGCAAGATCTGGACGAGGCCCATGGACTGGTGAGCTCCCAGACAAAGGAACTCGCGGGTGTGTTGCGTCTGCTCGCACCCCCGGTGCTGGCCACCCATGTGCTGGCGCCGCTGGTCAGCGGATTTCGTCAGGCCTACCCCAAGATCCTGCTTGACATCGACGTGGAATCGCACCGCGAACCCCCGATCGAAGACTACGACATCACGCTCATGGGTGCGACAGACACCTTTGATGCCAACGTGATCGCGCGCAAGGTCATCTCAACCGAAGCCATTCTTCTGGCCTCCCCCGACTACCTGAAACGCAAGGGCACACCGCAGACGCCTGAAGACCTGCAGCATCACGACTGTCTGCGCCTGAAGCCAGCGGCCGGCCGCAGCCGAACATGGCGTCTGCTGCACGCCGATGAGCCGGATCGTTTCGTGGACATTGATGTGCAGCCAGTGCTGTGGTCCAACCACATCGACACCCTCATGCGCGCCGCGCTCGACGGCGCGGGCATCACCGCCACCACGGTCGAACTCGCCGCGCCGTTGCTCAACAACGGTGATCTCGTTCGAGTGGTGTCTCCCTGGATCACCGACCGGCTGACGCTGTACGCCGCCCTGCCGAGCCGAAAATTCATGCCCCGCCGCACCGAGGTGTTTCTGGACTACCTCACCGAGCAGACCCGGCTGCGCGTGGTCAGCGCGATCGCGGCTTGCGACAGCTGCAGATCGTGACCACGCCTGTCAAACAAAGCGTTACAGATATTTGAAAGGTCGTTTAACCCCGTCGGGTGGTCTCGTTCGTTTCACTCAGCTCCTACCCCACCACTTGGAGCTTCTCATGACCTCTCGACGCGCCACAGTTTCATTGCACGGCCTCGCCTTGGTGGCCGCACTCGGCCTGCTGGCCGCCCCACACGCACATGCCGTTGGCCGACTGATGGATGTGCAGGTGATCGACCGCGACAGCGGCGAAACTTTGCCGGTCTACACACACAAGGGCGAGCATTGGGTGGCTGGACGCCCCGGCGCTCGGTACGCCGTCTCAGTGCGCAACGCCAGCTCTGCCCGCCTGTTGGGGGTGGTGTCGGTTGACGGTGTGAACGTCGTATCGGGCGAGACAGCCGCGTGGCACCAGACCGGCTACGTGATCTCGCCATGGCAGCAATACAGTGTGGCCGGATGGCGCAAGAGCAACAACGAAGTGGCGGCCTTTCACTTCACCGCCTCTGCCGCCTCGTACGCCGAACGCACGGGGCGTCCCGCGAATGTCGGGGTGATCGGCGTGGCGGTGTTTCGCGAAAGACAGGCACCCCCGCCAGCGGTGCTCATGCCAGACCCGGCTCCATATCCTCGATCGCGGGAACTCGGCCGCGCAGCTGAGTCCGACGGGGCACCACCGTCCAACTCGTTCGGCCCGCAAAGCGCCGATCGATCGGAAAAGACCGAACCTGCTGAATCCATGGCCATGGAGCGGCGCATGGCACCGGCCAGCCCTGCGCCGCGCCTGGGCACAGGCCACGGCGCGAGGGAGCACGACTGGATTTCACACACCACCTTCGAGCGACGCAGCCACCGACCCGACGAACTTGTACGCATCCGCTACGACAGCCATGACAACCTGATGGCCATGGGCATCATCCCCAGCCGCGCGCTACCGCCACGCCCGAACCCGTTTCCCGGCGGTGTGGCGCCCGGCTACGCGCCCGACCCCTATTGAAGATGGCGGCAGCGACCTGCGCAGCAGTGGAACGTGGGGCACACCGACCGCAGCGCAGGGCCGCCCCAAGCAAGGTCAGCCCCCTCGGGGGGCAGCGACCCGCGCAGCGGTGGAGCGTGGGGGCCCTACATAATGCGGGACATGACCCCCGAAGGCGAGCCCGCTGATGAATCCCTGATGCTCGCTTTTGTGGCGGGTGACGCGCAGTCGTTCGAGATGCTGTACGACCGCCATGCGATGCCGGTGTGGCGGTTCGTGCAGCGCAGTGTGAACAACAGCGCGTTGGCCGACGACCTGGTGCAGGACGTGTGGTTCAACCTGCTGCGGCAAGCGCCTGATTACCAGCCCAGGGCCCGCTTTCGCACCTGGCTGTTCACCCTGGCGCACCACCGGCTGGTGGACCATTGGCGCACCCACAAGGTGCACAGCCCCTTGGACGCGGACACCGAAGAAGGCGCTGCGCTGGCCGACACGCTGGCGGCCGAGTCGGGCTTTGGCCCTGATCGGCGGCTGGACTCGCGCGAGCAGGCGCAGGCCCTGCTGGATGCCCTGGCCGCCCTGCCTGCTGCACAACTCGAAGCCTTTCTGCTGCAGGCAGAAGCCGGCATGAGCGTGGCCGAGATTGCGCAGGCCACCGGTGTGCCGATGGAAACCGCCCGCAGCCGTTTGCGCTACGCACGCGCCCAGTTGCGCGCTGCGCTGGAGACCTTCGCATGACCCGACCCACCGACGACCCGACCACGACCGACGCTGCATCGGACCGGTTGCTGCAGCGCTACCGGGAAGCCAATGCGATGGACGACGCACGCCCCGCACCGCGTCTGCGAGACGCCGTGCTGGCGCGAGCGCGCGAGCAGTCGACGAAGGGCACTCTCCCCATCCCGCCCCAGCAGCAAAGGACTGAAGCTGCCAACGACCGCACCTGGACACTTCGCGCCCTGGGCACCCTCGCCGCGCTGGGTCTGGTGGGGCTGCTCGTGCTGCAGTTCGACCAGGGCACGCCAGACGAACGTGAAGTCGCCTTCGGCCCACCGCCCTTGCCATCGGCGCCCAGCGTCGTCCAGACACCCACGCTTGAAGACATGACCACGGCCCCAGAAGCAGCGGAAGCCCCAGCCATGGCGCGTGATTCAGACCACGGTGCGGAAGCCGCCTCGGCACCCAAGCGCCCTGCGCCAGCGGCGCCCCAGAAATCCGAATCCGCACGGCCCATGGCGCCCGACAACCAGGTGGCCGCGCCGCCACCGGTCGCCGCACCGGCGCCCCGACTGGAGCGTCAGGCGCCCGAGGCCAACGCGGACTTGTCGCCGCCCGCATCCCTTGCTGAGCGCTCCCGCGCCGCTGCGCCGTCCATGGCCCGTCAGGCACCTCCGACCGCGTCTGCCGAGGCTCCGCAGGCCGCCCCTGAAGCTCTGCCGGTGCCGGCGCTGCTGCGCGCGGCCCAAACGGGCGATCTGGCCATGGCACGCGAAGCCGTTGCGCGAGGCGACGACCTCAATGCAGCAGATGTGAATGGCCGCACGGCGCTCATGGCAGCGGCGGCGCGCGGCGACCTGGCGATGGTGCGGCTGTTGCTCGATGCGGGTGCCGACGCCACTCGCACCGATCGAAACGGCCTCACCGCAGCGGACCTGGCCCGGCAGGCTGGCCACGATCAGGTGCTGGACTTGCTGTAGGGCTGCCGCCTTCCCCTTCTGCCTCTGTCAGTCACCTCTCGTCGTGTCGCGCAGGTAGACCCATGCGCCGCTCGGCGATAGGGCGCAGACCCACAGCGAGCCGGTACCATCGGCGAATGAACGCCCCAAACAACGCCTCGACTCCTCCATCGCGCACCGGCCATGCGGTGCATTTCGGTCATCAGGACCGCGTCGTGATCGTCACCGGCGGCGCCCAGGGCATTGGCGAGGCTTGTGCCCGTCGCTTTGCCCAAGAGGGCGCGCAGGTCGTCATCGCCGACGTGGCGGACGCGCGCGGGCATGCGCTGGCTCTTGAGCTGGGTGCCACCTACAGGCGCTGCGACGTCGGCGACAAGATCGATGTGGATGATCTGGTGGCCGCCACGCTGCAGCGCCATGGCCGCATCGACGTGCTGGTCAACAACGCCGGCATCTTCAAGGCCGCCGACTTCCTGGAAGTGACCGAGGAAGATTTTGACGACGTGCTCCGGGTCAATCTCAAAGGCTCGTTCCTCATGGGCCAGGCCGTGGCGCGCGTCATGGCCGCCCACGGCGACGGCAGCATCATCAACATGAGTTCGGTCAACGGTGTGCTCGCGATTCCCAACATCGCCAGCTACAACGTGAGCAAGGGCGGCATCAACCAGCTCACGCGTGTGATGGCGCTGGCCCTGGCCGACAAAGGCATCCGCGTCAACGCGGTGGCGCCCGGCACCATCGCCACCGAACTGGCGGCCAGAGCCGTGCTCACCAGCGAAGAAGCCAAACACAAGATCCTGAGCCGCACACCCATGCAGCGGCTGGGGGAGCCCGACGAAATCGCCGACGTGGTGGCCTGGCTGGCGAGCGATGCGGCCAGCTATGTCACAGGCGAGATCGTCACGGTGGACGGCGGGCGCATGACGCTGAACTACACCGTGCCCGTGGGCTGAGTGGCCGGCAGCATCTCCCCTGCACCGGCCCGAACCGGGAACTCTGGCTCCGCACATGCCTCCATCCCCCAGCTCATGCCTTGCGGCGCATCAAGTGGATGCGCCTTCACTGGCGCACCGTTCCGCAGCAGCGGCCTCCCTTTTTGTCTGTTCCAACTTGCTGCGACTTAACCGCCCTTTCATCCTGGCCACCGCCCTGAGTCTTGCCCTCGGATGGGCGCTGCCATCCCATGCCCAGGCACCCGCCGCTGCACCCAGCGCGCCTCCGGTCATTGTGGCCACCAGCACCGAAGCCCGCGACAACGTCACGCTCAACGTCATCGGCAATGGTGTGGCACGGCAGTCGGTCACCCTCTACCCGGCCGTGGCCGGCGAAGTGGCCGACGTGAGCTTTCGCACCGGCCAGAAGGTGAAGGCAGGCCAGGTGCTGTTCCGCCTGGTGGACCGCAGCCAGCGGCTGGCGGCCGACCTGGCGGCAGCCCGTGTCGATGCTGCGCAGGTGCTCGCGCGGCGCTACGAAGGCACACGTGGCACCGGCGCCGTGCCCGAGAATGTGGTGGACGAGGCACGCGTCGCCTTGCGCGCCGCGCAGATCGAGCTGGAGCAGGCGCGCGAGGCCGTGGCCGATCGTGTGGTGCGGGCCCCTTTCGATGGCGTGCTGGGCCTGCCCAGCGTCGAAGCGGGCGACCGGGTCACCACCGATACGGCATTGGTCACGCTCGACGACCAGCGGGTCCTGCGACTTGACTTTGAAGTGCCTGAGGCCTACCTGTCCCGCGTGGCCGCCAGACAGTCCTTGACAGCGGTCAACCCGGCCTACCCCCAGCGAACCTTTGAAGGCGAGATCACCGAGATCGACAGCCGCGTCGACCCGACCACCCGCAACGTAAGGGTACGGGCCACGTTGCCCAACAGCGACGATCTGCTGCGATCGGGCATGTCGTTTCAGGTGCAGCTCCAGTTGCCCGGCCAGGCCTATGTGAGCGTGCCGGAACTGGCCTTGCAATGGGGCCGGGACGGCTCCTTCGTCTGGGCGGTGCGCAACGGTAACGCGGTGCAGGTGGCAGCGCGCCCGGTGCGTCGAACCGCTGGCCGCGTGCTGATCGATGGCGATCTGAAAGCAGGTGAAAACGTGGTGGTTGAAGGCGTGCAACGCCTGCGCGCGGACCGGCCGGTGCGCGTGATCGGCAACGGATCGTGAGCACGGCACCCGCATGACCGACGACCGCGCCAGCGACCTGCCCGCCCTCTCGATTCGCCGGCCCTGGCTGGTGATCGTGATCAACCTGCTGATCGTGATTGCCGGGCTCGGTGCCTGGCTGGGTGTGGAGGTGCGCGAGCTGCCCAACATCGATCGACCCATCGTGGCGGTGCGTGCTGACTACCCCGGTGCTGCACCCGAGACGCTGGACTCGGAGGTCACCCGACTGATCGAAGGCGCTGCCGCGCGGGTGCCAGGCGTGTACCTGGTGCGCTCGGCCAGCGAGGAAGGCAACTTCCGCGTCATCATCGAATTCAACCCGAACGTTGACCTGGTCACGGCGGCCAATGATGTGCGCGATGCAGTCGCCCGGGTAGAGGGCAGCCTGCCTGAGGGGGTGGAGAACCTGATCGTGGTCAAGGCCGACGCCGACGCCGAGCCCGTGATGCAACTGGCTGTGTCCAGCCGCACGCTGGCGGTGGACGAGCTCTCGCGCGTGGTGGAAGAGCAGATCGAATCCGAACTGGTGTCGGTCGAAGGCGTGGCCGACATCACCTTGTTCGGCACACGGCAGCGTGTCATGCGGGTGCGCATCGACCCACTGCGCCTGGCGGCCTACAACGTCTCGGTGGACGACATCGCCGACCTGCTGCGCAGCGCGCGCGTGGACGTGCCCGCTGGCAGCCTGGAATCGGCCAACCAGGAAGTGCTGGTGCGCGCCAACGCTTCTGTGGCCACCCCTGCGCAACTCCGCGCATTGCGCCTGAACGGTGATCTGGCGCTCGACCAGGTGGCCGATGTGTTCTACGGACCAGCCGACGCCACGTCCTATGTGCGTCTGAACGGCGAATCGGTGATCAGCCTGGGCGTGGTGCGCCAGGCGCAGTCCAACAGCGTGGCCATCTCCGAAGGCGTGCGCGCGGTGGTGGACCGCCTCAACCAGAACGGCGGCGACCTGACCGTGTCGGTGGTGTCAGACGACGCGGTGTTCATCAGCGGCGCGATCCGTGAAGTCGTGTTTAGCCTTGGCCTGGCTGTCCTGATCGTGGTGGCAGTGGTGGGTGCCTTTCTGGGTCAGTGGCGCGCCACGCTGGTGCCCGTGGTGGCCATTCCGGTGGCGCTCATCGGCACCCTCGGCGCCATCTGGCTGCTCGGTTTTTCGGTCAACTTGCTGACGCTGCTGGCGCTGTTGCTGGCCACTGGCCTGGTGGTGGACGACGCCATCGTGGTGCTTGAGAACATCCAGCGCCGCCGCGGCCAGGGGCTGCAGCCGCGCGCGGCGGCGGTGCTGGGCACCCGCGAGGTTTTTTTCGCCATCGTGGCCACCACCGCCACGCTGGTGTCGGTGTTCGTGCCCATTTCCTTTCTGCCTTCGGCGGCAGGCCGCCTGTTTGCCGAATTCGGCTTCGTGATGGCGATCGCGGTGGCGATCTCTTCATTCGTGGCCCTCTCGCTAGGCCCCATGATCAGTTCGCGCCTGCCCGAAGCGCGCGCACCCGGTCCGGTGTGGCGCCGCCTCTCCGCCTGGGGCAATCGCGGCATCGACATCTATGACCGCTGGCTGGCGTCCTGCCTCAAGCGGGCCTGGTGGGTGGTGGGCGTGTGCGTGCTGCTGGCGGCCGGAGCGGTGCTGACCTTCACCCAGCTGAACCAGGAACTCACACCCACCGAAGACCGGGGCGTTCTGGTGATCCGGCTCGACGGTCCGGACGGCGTGGGCCTGGCCTACAGCGATCGCCAGCTCGAAGCCGCGCTCGCCGCAGTGACGCCACTGCAGGAAGAAGGCCTGGTGGAGAACCTCTTCACCATCACCGGCCGCTGGGATTTCAACCGCGCCGAGATCGTCGCGCCGCTGACCGACTGGGGCGAACGCACCGTTTCGCAGGCCGAATTGACGGCGCGCGTGCAGAAGCTGCTGGACGACCTGCCGGGTGCGCGGGTGCGCATTCGCGGTGGCAACAGCCTGGGTGTGGGCGGCGGCGACGGCAGCGTGCAGATGGCGGTGACAGGCGACAACTACGCGCGCATTGCCGACGCGGCCTATGGCTTTGCCGCCGCCATCGAAGACCGGCTGCCCGGCCTGCGCGACGTGCGCGTGAGCTACAGCGCTTCGCAACCGCAACTCACGCTTCAGGTGGACCGCGAGCGTGCCACTGCGCTGGGCGTGCCGGTGGAGGGCCTGGACACTGTGTTGCGCGCCCTGGTGGACGGCACCGAAGTGGCCGAACTCAACGTGGACGACCGCACCGTGCCCGTGATCCTGCAGTCCACCGCGCGCGGCGCCACCGACCCGCAGGATCTGCTGAGCTACAGCGTGCGCGCCAGCGGGCCTGCGGGTGAGCGCCTGGTGCCGCTCTCACAATTCGTGCGCTTCGAAGAAACCGCCATTCCTTCCGAACTGGAACGGCTGGGCCAGCGCCGCGCCGTGCAGCTCAGCGCCGTGACCACCGAAGGCGTGCCCCTGGCGCAGGCGGTGACCGACCTGCGCACACTCGCCGCCACCGAGCTGCCACCCGGCATGGGCCTGCTGTTCCGGGGCGACGCCGCCACACTGGAGCAGACCGGACGCGACGTGGTCATCACTTTCGCCATTGCGCTGCTGGTGGTGTTCCTGGTGCTGGTGGCGCAGTTCGAAAGCGTGACCAGCGCAGCGGTGGTGCTGATCAGCGTGCCGTTCGGCCTGGCCGCGGCCGTGTTCGCCATGGCGCTCAGCGGCACCTCCGTGAACATCTACAGCCAGATCGGCCTGTTGTTGCTCGTGGGCGTGATGGCCAAGAACAGCATCCTGATGGTCGAGTTTGCCGACCAGTTGCGCGACGCCGGTCGCAGTGTGCTGGAGGCCGCGCAGGAGGCCGCTGCCACGCGCCTGCGCCCGATCATGATGACCATGGCTTCGACCGTGCTGGGCGCACTGCCGCTGGTGCTGGGCAGCGGCCCCGGCGCCGAGTCGCGCGCGGCCATTGGCTGGGTGATCTTCGGCGGCCTGTCGCTGGCCGCGGTGTTCACGCTGTTCCTCACACCTGTGGTCTACCTGGGCATCGCCCGTTTCTCCCGGCCCCGCGCCAACCAGGCCGACCGCCTGGCGAGCGAGATGAAGCTGGCAGTCGTCAACGAACAGAACGAGCCGGTATGACCCACCACCCTGGAGCCACCTGGCGCCGCCTCGCCGGCACCGCGGTATGCACGGGCCTGATGGCCTGTGCCAGCACGACGGTGCCACCTGAAGTCCCTGTCCTCGGACTGACCGACACCACCCGTTTCGAAGCCGCCCCTGCAGATGCGCCGGACGCGCAGCTGGCCGACCTCCGCTGGTGGCAAACATTCGACGACCCGGCGTTGGCCAGCTGGGTGGAACGCGCCCTCGCCCAAAGCCCCGACATCGCCGTGGCGCGAGAACGCGCCGAGCAGGCGCGCGCGCTGCTGAAACAGGCGGGCGGGCAGCGCGGCATCCAGGTCGACGCCGAAGCATCGGTGGAGAGCCGCAGCCGCCGCGAGGCGAACCAGCGCTCGCCGGACCCATCAGCCGCCCTCCTGTTCGAATGGGACGCCGACCTCTGGGGCGGCCTGCAGCAGGCCGAGCGCTCTGCTGCTGCAGCGGCCTTGCGCAGCGAAGACCTGGTGCAGGCGGCACGCCTGTCCACTGCCGCCTTGACAGCGCGCGCCTATGTGGCCTGGCGCGAGGCCCTGCTGGAAGAACGCCTGCTGACCGATGCACTGGACCTGCAGGCCGAGGTGCTGCGCCTGGTGCGCGTGCGGGTGCAGGCGGGCCTGTCACCGACGCTGGACCTGAAC
This sequence comes from Betaproteobacteria bacterium HGW-Betaproteobacteria-16, assembly GCA_002840835.1. Taxonomy (GTDB): domain Bacteria; phylum Pseudomonadota; class Gammaproteobacteria; order Burkholderiales; family Burkholderiaceae_C; genus Hydrogenophaga. The sequence goes on from PHCQ01000107.1 coordinate 10,241, forward strand.
CGTGCCGAGGCAGAAGCCGCGTCCCTGGCCGCCGATGCGGCCGATGCGGTGGTCCGGGTGCGGCAGGCCGGTGCGGCCCTGCAGGTGCTGGCGGGCGAAAGGCCTGGCCCGCTTGACGGCGGCGATGCATTGCGCCTGCCTGCCCTCTCCGGGGCTCAACCTGTGGTGCGGCCACTGGACCTGCTGCGCCTGCGCCCCGACCTGCGCGCCGCCGGCAACGCGCTGACCGCCACCGCCGCCGACCTGGGCGTGGCGCGGGCCGAACTCTACCCCCGCCTGCGGCTGCCGGGCTCGATCACGCTCACTTCCAGTGCGCTCAGCGGCGGGGTGCTGAACATCGTCAGCGCCAGCATCGCTGCCGTGCTGGACGCTACCCTGTTCGACGGCGGCCAGCGTCGCGCTGGCGTGGCCGTGGCCGAATCACGGATGCGCGAGTCGGTGGAGGTGTACCGGCAGACCCTGCTGCAGGCATTGCAACAGACCGAGGCCGCCCTGGTGGCAGCCAGTGGTGCCCGACAGCGTGCCCAGGCCCTGGAGCGCAGCCATGCCGCCGCCAGCGCCGCCGTGGCTCAGGCCCGCGTGCTGTACGACAACGGTCTGTCGGGCTTTCTGGATGTGCTGGATGCCCAGCGCAGCGCACTGGACACACGCCGGCGCCTGCTCGTTGCCCGGGCGGACGGGGCGCGGCAGTCCATCGCCACCTTTGAAGCCATGGGCCTGATCGAGCCGGGCAACCCGGACTGAAGCGCACACGCCCCAGACGTCAAACCATTGGTCTGCACGCCACCCAGGCCGGTGTGCGCGCGTGCAACTCAATGCAAGGTGTACGTCGGCTCCACGATCGGCAATTCGTACTCCCATCCGATGAGGGCACGCGCGCCAAGGTAGGCGTTCTTCAGGCGCTCGGAGAGCTCATCCATGTGCACTTGGCCATGGGCATCGCACGGTACGGCAATGCCGCAGCCGGGATGGGACAGCGACGAAAAGAGCAGTTGATGCTCGCTGACATGCGCTTGTGAGGTCATTTCGATCCCCTGTACTGAGCGGCCACCCTTGAATC
>PHCQ01000169.1 GCA_002840835.1 Betaproteobacteria bacterium HGW-Betaproteobacteria-16
TTTTACGCCGATGTAGAGCTGCGCCTGACTGGCCTCTGCGACGTTGCGCAACTCGGTTTCGCGCCACTGCATGGCCACCGGAGACAGCACGCCTCCGGCGCGGGACACAGCAAAGTACAACGCAATCAACTCCCAGACATTGGGTAACTGCGCAACCACAACATCGTCTTTTTTAAGTCCACGGCGAATCAGCCCGGTGGCAATCGCGTCGACGGCTTTGCCGAACTCGCTCCAAGTTACCGAGGTGGCGGGCGTGCCGATGAGCGCCTCACGGTCTGGTGTATCGACGATGGCCACTCGTTGCGGAACATCGACAACATGTGCCGCAACCACATCAAGCAGGGTGCGGCCCCCCCAAAGTTTGGCGGCAGTGTAGTGTTCAATCGTAGAAGGCGAATGCAGGATCATGAGTAGTTTCTTCAGAAAATTTTGATTAAATCAACGAAAAGCTTTGGTCAGCTCTGGGGATCGAAACCATGGAAGCTGGCAAACGCCTCCACATCGGTTCGTTCGGTAATGAAGGCATTCTCCGGGGCCGACAGATCCTCGTGCCCGAGGGCGATGCCGCAGGCGAGGATTTCGTGGTCACTGATCGGCAACTGGGCGCGCGCCACCTTGTGGAACCAGGCAAACGCGGCCTGCGCACAGGTGTGCAGTCCCTGCGCGCGCGCGGCCACCAGAATGTTCTGGATGAACATGCCCAGGTCCATGAAGCTGCCAGTGTTCAAACGGCGGTCGAGCGTGACGAGCAGCCCCACCGGCGCGTCGAAGAACGTGTAGTTGCGCAGCATCTGGCGCTCGCGTGCCGCCGCGTCGTCGCGGGCGATGCCCAGGCTGGCATACAAACCGAAACCGCAGCGACGCCGGCGCTCCAGATAAGGCTCGACCCAGGTCGTGGGGTAATACGCGTACTCGGGCTGATGCCGGTCAGGCTCGTGCGTGGCCGCCTCAATGAAGGCATCACACAGGCGCTGCCGGGCCTCACCCGCCACCGCATACACCTTCCACGGCTGCACGTTGTTGCCACTCGGGGCACGCGCCGCCACGCTCAGAATGTGCTGCACCACCGAGGAAGGAACGGAGGCAGGTAGAAACCGCCTGACCGATTTTCGGCTGCGGATCGCTTCGTCGACATGCACGGATAGACCGCCTTTCTGACTACGTAGAGCTGCGGAGAAGAAACGACGCGGTGAGACTGCACCGCTGGACTCCAATACGACGTTCGGATAGGATTGCCACATGAATTCTACCAAACAACCGTTTGATTGGGCGCCTTCCCCTGAACTGATGGCGCAGTCCAACCTGACCGCTTTTTTGCACAAAGTGGGCGAGTCCGACTTCGAAAACTTGAGTGCCCGTGCCGACGCCGATCCGGCCTGGCTGATGCAAGAGGTGTTCGAGTTCTGCGACTTCCGCTTCTACCAGCCCTACACGCAGATGCTTGACACCTCGCGCGGCATCGAATGGGCACGCTGGTGCATCGGCGGCACCACCAACATCGTGCTGAACTGCCTGGAACGGCACCGCGGAACGCCGGTGTGGGACCAGCCTTTCCTGGTGTGGGAGGGCGAAGACCCGAAAAACCGCAAGTCCTTGAGCTACCGCGAATTTGACGCCGAAGTCTGCCGCCTGGCCGGAGCGCTGCAGTCGCTGGGCATCGGCCAGGGCGACCGGGTCGGCCTGTACCTGCCCAATCTGCCGGAGACCTTTGTCGCATTCTTTGCCGTACTGAAAATTGGCGCCGTGTTGATGCCGCTGTTCTCCGGCTTCGGGCCGCAGCCCATTGTCGCCCGCCTGAACGACGGCGAGGCCAAGGCGGTGCTGACGGTGGACGGCACCTGGCGGCGCGGCACGCCCGGCGTAATGAAGTCGGTGCTGGACGAAGCACTTGCCGAGGTGCCCAGCGTGCAGCACGTGGTGGTGCTGCGCCACCTGGGCGACGCCGCCCCCTGCCCGATGACGCCGGGACGCGACCACGACTGGGCCAGCCTGGTCGCCGGCCAGCCTCACGACATGCCGACCGCCGAGATGGCCGCCGACGCGCCCGCCGTGCTGCTCTACACCTCTGGCACCACCGGCAAGCCCAAGGGCTGCGTCTGGACGCACGTCGGCTTCCTGGGCTCGATGGTCACGCGCGACATGCACATCTGTGCCGATTTCAAGTCGAGCGACCGTTTCTTCTTCATGAGCGACATGGGCTGGATGGTGGGC
>PHCQ01000170.1 GCA_002840835.1 Betaproteobacteria bacterium HGW-Betaproteobacteria-16
GGCATGAAAACCTTAAAATTGAAAACGTTCGGGTTGCGGAGCGTTGTTCAAGGGCGGTATGCAGGTCTCGAAGATGACGTCATGCTTGAAACTGTCTTCACTGATGCGGCGGATCATGGTCGCCTGCATCGCCGGTGCATCACCCGTGACAACGAACATACGACCACCGATGGTGAGACTTTGTTTCACACTTTCCGGGCTGACGGGCAGGGAACCGGTAAATACGATGACATCGTAAGGCGCTTGTGCCGGCCAGCCTTCGGCGCCATTGCCGGTTTCCAGCGTGACGTTGCTGATGCCGGACTTGGCGAGGCGCTCTCCGGCGAGCTTGCTCAGTGCAGGGCTCAGTTCGACGCTGACTACTTCCCTGGCGGATTTGGCCAGCAGGGCGGTGAGATAGCCGCTGCCAGTACCGATTTCCAGTACCTTGTCGGTGTTCCTGACTTCCAGTGCCTGCAGGATGCGGCCTTCCAGCTTGGGCGAGAGCATGCTCTGGCCTTCGCCGATCGGGATCTCGATGTCGGCAAATGCCAGACCGGCATACTGCGGTGGTACGAAATCCTCGCGCGGCACTGCTTGCAACAGGTCCAGCACCTTGGTGTCCAGCACCTCCCAAGTGCGGATCTGCTGTTCGATCATGTTGAAGCGGGCTTGCTCACGGCTGTTGGTTTGAGCTTGTTCTGTCTGCATGGTGTTGATCAGGCTAAAAAATGTAATCGTTCGATTATAGCTTAAGCCTGTGGAGTTTGATGGTCAGGATTGGTCTTCGCCGGTCTGCGTGGGCGTCTCCACATTGCTGTAGGTGCCGAGCTTGTACCACAGTGAGCGTTCACTGATGCCGAGCAGCTTGGCGGCCTTGCTCTTGTTGCCTTGCGTTTGCCTCAGTGCAGCCTGAATCAGGGATTTTTCCAGCGATGTGACGGCGTCCGGCAGTTTGGGCAGTTCGGCCTCGGAATCAGTCGCCGGACTGGCAGATGTGGTGTCAGCGGCTTTTTGCAGCAGGTCCGCCGGCAATTGCCGCAATGTGATGGTGTCGCCGCTGCACATGATGGCGGCCCGTTCCAGGATGTTGGCCAGTTCGCGCACGTTGCCGGGCCAGGCGTATTCCTGCAGCGCCTGCAGCGCGGCTGCATCGAGTTGCAGATGACGCGGTTGCAGAAAATGCCGGACCAGCAGTTCGATATCGTCGCGTCTTTCGCGCAAGGGCGGCAGGTCTATCCTGAAGACGTTGAGCCGGTAGTAAAGGTCTTCGCGCAGTTTGCCGTCCTGTACCGCCTGCAAAGGGTCGAGGTTGGTGGCGGCCAGCACGCGGATATCCACTGCAAGCGGACGATTGCTGCCGAGCCGCTCGATGACGCCTTCCTGCAGCGCGCGCAACAGCTTGGCCTGCAAGGCAAGCGGCATCTCCGTTACTTCGTCGAGGAACAGCGTGCCGCCATCGGCCAATTCGAACTTGCCGATGCGTTCCTTGATGGCGCCGGTGAAGGCGCCGCGTTCATGGCCGAACAATTCGGATTCCAGCATCTCGGCCGGGATGGCGGCGCAGTTGACGGCGACGAACAGGGATTTGTTGCGGGGCGAGAGCTGGTGGATGGATTGGGCGACCAGTTCCTTACCGGTGCCGGTCTCGCCGACAATCAGCGTTGTCGCCTTTTCCGGCGCGACCTGGGCAATCGCCTGTTTGACCTTGCGGATGGCTTCGCTCTCGCCGACCAGATGCTTGCCGCCGGGCGTGACTTCTTCGCGCAGGAACTGGTTTTCGATCTTGAGGCGGCTGACCGATAGCGCGCGATCGATGGCGATCTCCAGGGTTTCCAGATCGAACGGCCGCAGGATGTAGTCGGAGGCGCCGAGTTTCATGGCAGAGACGGCGGTAGCGATCTCGCCTTGTGCGGTGACGATGATGACCGGCATCTCCAGCCCGTCTTCGCGCATGGTTTCCAACAGCTTCAGACCGCCCATGCCGGGCATATGCAGGTCACTGACGACGAGGTCGATGCCGCCCTGCCGCAACAGCCCCAATGCTTCACGGCCGTCGCCGGCCAGCACCGGCTGGTAGCCTGCCTGTTTCAGGCTGATCTCCAGCAGGCGGCGCATGCTGGGTTCATCATCCACGGCAAGAATACGCTTCAGTTCGGTCAAGATGCTTCCTTCAGGTTCGGTAGTCGCAGGCGGAATTCTGCACCCT
>PHCQ01000171.1 GCA_002840835.1 Betaproteobacteria bacterium HGW-Betaproteobacteria-16
AATCTCGGATTGCGATTCAAGCTGATGGGCTCCGAGTTGGGCTGGCCGCCATGTATGCGCCAGGCCACATAGGCATTGATCTGCAAACCAAGAAAATTGGCATTCGCCCCCACCCCGGCGCCGGAGATGGTGCGGCTATTTTCCCCGGCAAGGAAAGGATCGTGGTTTATCCGCACCGATCCCGCATCGTAGAAGACCACACCCTGGAGATCGGGCAGAAAGCGATGGCGCAGTTCCAGGGTCGTCAACCAGCCTTGGTCGCCTTCGGCTTCCCCTTGCGGATACGCCCGCACGCCGTAGGCCCCGCCCAAAAAGAATTTCTCGGAAGAGGTGAGGTTCTTGCCGGCCCACTGACCTGAGAGCGAAACGGACAACGCATCACGATCGGTCAATCGTTGCAATCGCGTGACATTATAGGCCAATCGGGTGAATCCCCCATTGCGGCGGGCAGAGAGTTCGTCGGCTGCCTGCGATTCGGTATCCATGCCCAAGTGGCCCGCGACCAGCGCAAGATCACAGGAAGTAACCCCACCCCCTCCCAGCAGGTCGTGATAATTGCCGGCCAGGCCAAGGCTGGCGAGGCGAATGTGTTGGGCGGCTGCGGTAACCGGTGCATCGGTGAAGTCGTCGAGTTTTTTGTCTTCTAAAGTCAAGGTGCCGGAGAGATTGCTTCCCTGGCTGCGGATGAATGGATACACCGCGAACAGGCTGGTCCCGGTAGCCGTGCCGTGTGCTTGCAATGGGGCGAATTCCTTGCCCAGACGATAGCGGGTATTGAAATACGCCGCACCCAGGCGTAACCCGCTGCTGCCTGCCGGAACCTGATAGGCGACGCGGGCATAGGTCTGATCTTGGTCGCTGGCCAGGGCGCGGACGGTGAACTGATCACCCATTTTCAGCGGGCTGTTCAGGGCCAGCGCGCCATCCACGCGGTTTTCTCCGGTATAACGATTGCCGAAGTTGTCCGCTGCGACCCTGGCGAAATAGGGCGCGGAAGGGTCGATCTCCACGACAAGGTCGGATGTCCCGACGCTGGCGCCGGGTTGCAGCGTGGCGCGGGTGAAGCCCACTCCGGGCGTATCGTTCAACAATAGCAGGGCGCGCTCCACCGGTGCGGCCCGCAGCGCCTCCCCGCTCTTGATTTCACGCAAATAGCCGTTTGCCCGGGCATCGGACAGTCGCGATTGATTGTTGATTTGCTGCTCGCCGATGCGACCCTCCACCACGGCGATCACCACCACGCCGTCTTGAATCTCCTGGGCCGGCAGATAGGCCCGCGCTATGATATAGCCACGTTCGCGGTAGTAGGCGGTGATCCGTGCCGCCCCTTGATAGAGCTCGGCAAGGGTGTGCTCGCCGCCGATCAGGTCGGCGACCAGGGCTTCCAGTTCAGCCGCGGCAAAGGTGTTGCTGCCGGAAACACGGATACCGCTTACCACGATGCGCACATCGCCCTGGGCTGAGTCTCTGCGCGTTATATTCTCTTCAAGCCGCAAGGGAGGTGTTGTCTTCGGCGCGTTCAATTCGGGTTGTGTTTGCAACTCGCGGATCGTCTGCCCGGCATCCGGGGCAACCGGGGCTGCGTGGGCGGACAGGGCCGCCAGGAAGGTCAAGACCAGGGCGGACAGAGTGCAGTGCTGGGTGGGTCGGATGTTCACAGAGCTGTCCTTTTTCAATTACTCGCCGCCTGTATTGGCATCGGATTTTTCCTTTTCCTCTTCCCCAGGGGAACTCTTCGCGTCGGCGGGCAATTTGACCCCGCCATTCACCAGGGTAAGGCTGCCAACCTGCTCGACTGTGTGATTGTTTTCGATGCTGACGCCTGTACTTTGGGGTTCGAAAACGTCGGGGATACTTGCGGGAACGAAGACAGGAGCAACTGGTGCTATCGCTGCCATCCTTGCCGCATTGAAAGCGGTAAGCAGGTTATCCCCCTCACTAGGCAAGGCAACCACTGCCTCGGCAATAGCGGCCAGCATTCCTCCCGCTGCCGGCGCCGGCTTCACCATCAGCACGCCATCTGTGTATGTGAGGCTGTAGTTGCCAGCGGTCAAACCACTTGGGGTGATCAGGTAGCTGCCTGGGGTGATCGCGCCTTGGGAGGTGCCGCCATAAGCCAGGGTGCCGCCCAGTACGGCGGCGGTTTCGCCATTGGCGAAGCCGGTGTAAG
>PHCQ01000108.1 GCA_002840835.1 Betaproteobacteria bacterium HGW-Betaproteobacteria-16
GAGCAGGTGGTCGGGCGCCCAGGGCTTGAGGATGTACTGGTAGATGCCGGCCTCGTTGATGCCGGCGATGATGTCTTCGGAATCGGTGTAGCCCGAGATCACCATGCGCACGGTCTCCGGCCATTGCTCGCGCACTTCCTTGAGAAAGGTCACGCCCGTCATGCCCGGCATGCGCTGGTCGCACAGGATCACGCTCACCGCCTGGCGCTCCAGCAAGCCCCGCGCCTCTTCGGCGCTGCTCGCGGTGAAGACCGTGAAGTCTTCGTCCAGCGTGCGCCGCATCGCGTCCTGCGAACGCACCTCGTCGTCCACCACGAGCACGGTGGGCAGCACATCATGAAGCGGTGGTGGTGTCACGGTGGCAGGTGTCGGGGTGATGGGTCATTGTAGGAGTGGGGCTGCAGAAAACACCCCTTCCGGCGCGCATGGCCCACCCAGGCCAACGCGGAACCAGCTTCGCCGGTCCGCCAGTGCTGCCCCCTTGGGGGAAAGAAGACAACATTTCCGAAGCGCATGCCTCCACCAAAGCAGCCGTGGAACTGGCTTTGCCAGGCCAAGGGCTGCGTCCCCCCGGGGGGAAGACGCGAAGCGGCGCAGGGGGTCAACAAATGCGGGGCAGTTGCTCACCGCTGAGCCAGTCCACCACCCTGCGACCACCGAAGCGCGTGTCCATCTGCACAAAGTGGTGCGGATCGGTGCTCACTTCGCCGATGCGCGCCGCGTCCTGGCCCAGCGGGTGCGCGCGCAGCGCGGCGAGCGCAGCGTCGGCCGCCTCAGGCGCGACGATGGCGATCAGCTTGCCTTCATTGGCCACATACAGCGGGTCCAGCCCCAGCAGCTCGCAGGCCGCGTCCACCTGCGGCTTCACCGGGATGGCCACTTCCTGCAGGTGCATGCCGACACCGGACTGGCGCGCGATTTCGTTCAACGTGGTGGCAAGCCCACCGCGCGTGGGGTCGCGCAGCACACGCACAGCGCCGGGCGCGGCGGCCATGAGATCGGCCACCAGGGTGTGCAGCGCGGCAGTGTCGCTCTGAATCGTGGTCTCGAACGCCAGCGACTCGCGCTGCGAGAGCACGGCCACGCCGTGGTCGCCAATGGTGCCAGAGAGCAGGACCACATCGCCCGCGCGCGCGTGGCGCCCGCTGACGGACACACCCGGCGCCAACACGCCCACGCCGGTTGTGCTGATGAACACGCCGTCGCCCTTGCCCTTCTCCACCACCTTGGTGTCGCCCGTGACCACCGGCACACCGGCCTCGCGCGCGGCACGGCCCATGGACTGGACGATGCGCTGCAGGTCGGCCAGCGGGAAACCTTCTTCGATGATGAAGCTCGCGCTCAGGTACAGCGGCTGTGCGCCCATCATCGCCACGTCGTTCACCGTGCCGTGCACCGACAGGCAACCGAGATCGCCACCGGGAAAGAAGATCGGCGAGACCACGTGGCCATCGATCGCCATCACCAGCCGCCCTTCGGCCGGGTCAAAGGCCGGCAGCGGCAGCGCGGCGCCGTCGTCGCCCTGGCGCAGGTAGGGGTTGTCCAGTGCGGGCAGGAACAGCTCTTCGATCAGTTGCGCCGCGGCCTTGCCGCCGGCGCCGTGGCCCATGTCAATGCGGCCGTGCTTGATGTCCAGCGGGCGGGTGTAGTTCTTCTTCACGGCGGCCTTGGCGGGTGGTTTGTCGTGGTCCACTTTCATGCGGCCTCCTCTGCGGCAGCAACCACCGGGATATCTCTGAAGCGGCCGTAGGTGTAGTGCGCGGCGCAGGCGCCTTCGCTCGACACCATGCACGAGCCCACCGGGTTTTCGGGTGTGCAGACGGTGCCGAAGATCTTGCAGTCGCGCGGCTCCTTCACGCCGCGCAGGATGGCACCGCACTCGCAGGCCTTGTTGTCCGGCACGGCCTGGTAGGCGAGCTGGAAGCGGTGCTCGGCGTCATACGCCTGGTACTTCTCGCGGATGCGCAGGGCCGACAGCGGCATGGTGCCCAGACCGCGCCATTCAAAAGCTTCGCGCAACTCGAAGATCTCATCCATCAGCGCCTGCGCGTTCAGGTTGCCCTGCGGCGTCACGGCGCGGATGAACTCGTTCTCCACCTCGGCGCGGCCCTCGTTCACCTGGCGCACCAGCATCAGGATCGCCTGCAGCACATCGAGCGGCTCGAAGCCCGCGATGACCACGGGCTTCTGGTACTCGGTGGCGAACTTCGCGTACGGGTCGGAGCCGATGATGATGCTCACGTGCGCCGGGCCGACGAAGCCTTCGATCTCGGCTGTTTCATGCGAAGCATGGCCCCCACGCTCCCCCACTTTGTGTGGGTCGCTGCCCCCCGAGGGGGCTGACCCCGCTTGGGGCGGCCCGGCGCGGGGTCGGCCACCATCGAGGATCGCCCGGATCGCGGGGGGCGTGAGCACGTGGCTGCACATGACGCTGAAATTCTGCAGGCCTTCGCGCGCCGCGTCGCGGATCACCAGCGCGGTGGGCGGCGTGGTGGTTTCGAAGCCGATGGCGAAGAACACCACCTGGCGCTCGGGGTTGTCGCGCGCCAGCTGCAGTGCGTCGGCGGCGGAATAGACCATGCGGATGTCGCCACCGCGCGCCTTGGCTTTGGTGAGCGAAAGGTTGTCCGACGCCGGTACGCGCATGGTGTCGCCGTAGGTGCAGAGGATCACGTCGTGCTGCAGGGCGAGCTGAATCGCCAGGTCCACCCGGCCGATGGGCAGCACACAGACCGGGCAGCCCGGGCCGTGGATCATGCGCACATTGGACGGTAGCAGTTCCAGCACACCGTAGCGGCTGATGGCGTGGGTGTGACCGCCACAAAACTCCATGAAACGGTAAGCGTGATCGGGTTTCACCTCGGCCGCGATGCGCTCGGCGATCTGGCGCGCGAGATCACCATTTCGGAATTCGTCGATGTATTTCACGGTGTGGTCTCCGCAGGCGTTTGATCTGGGGTAAGCGCCGCCATCTCGGCAAACAGCGCCAACGTTCGTTGCGCCTCTTCGGGGTCGATGGTGCCGATGGCGTGGCCCACGTGCACGATCACGTAGTCGCCGACCTGCACCCCGGCCACGAGCGCGACGGAGATCGCCTTGCGGATGCCCCCGAGGTTGACCACGGCCTGATCACCGGGCAGCAGCTCCACCAGGAGCGCGGGAATGGCTAGACACATGGTGCGGTTTCCTTCGTGGTTGTTTCTTGTGGCGCAGCAGCGGCGGCGAGTTGCTGCGCGGCCACCCAGGCCTGGCCGAGCGCGAGACCGGCGTCGCCGCAGCCTTTGTCGAGTGGCCGGTGCACACGCAACGCTGCCGCCTGTAGGCGGTTGGTCACGCGCTCGCGCAAGATGCGGTTGAAGAAGCAGCCGCCGCCGAGGCAGACGGTGGCGATGCCTTGAGCACGTGCGGCGCGGATGGCCCAGTCGGCCAGCGCATCGGCCAGCGCGAGGTGGAAGCCCGCGGCAGCGGCGTCCACGCCATCGGCGCAGGCGTCGAACAGTGCGGGCATGAGGCCGCACAGGTCGAGGCGGTTCTGTGCGTCGATGACCACGCCGGGCAACGGAGGCGTGCCCGGGTATTGGGCGAGCCAGCGCCCGGCGACGGCTTCGAGCGCGATGGCGGCTTGTGCCTCGTCGCTCTGGCGAACGCTCAGCCCCAGCGCGCCGGCGGCCGCGTCGAACCAGCGGCCGGTGCTGCTGGTGGCCGGGCAGTTCAGGTTCTTGACCAGCATCTGATGCACGCCTGCAGCCATGGCCTCACCAACCTGTGGCGCGAAGCGGGATGGGATCTGATCGCCCCGGCCCACAGCGTGCAAGGCGCTCGCGGCCATGCGCCAGGGCTCGCGCGCGGCACGGTCACCGCCGGGCAGGGCCAGCGGCAGCAGGTGGCCGAGGCGCTGCCACTGCGCGCCGTCTACCCCGAGCAGTTCACCGCCCCAGGCTTGGCCGTCTGCACCGAGGCCCACGCCATCGAGCGCGAGGCCGATGACGGGGCCTTCGATGCCGTGCTCGGCCACCACGGCCGCGATGTGCGCGTGGTGGTGCTGCACGCCGATGGCGGGCACGCCGAGCGCGGCGGCGAGCTGCACCGCGAGCTGGGTGCTGAAGAAGTCGGGGTGCAGGTCGTGCGCCACCGCCGCGATGGGCGCGTCGTGTCCAGCCAGCAGGGCCTCCACCGAGGTTTCGAGCGCGGCACAGGCCGCCGGATCGCTGAGGTCGCCGTGCACCGCCGACCAGACCGGTGCGCCATCCACCAGCAGGCAGGCGGCGTTTTTCAGCCAGGCGCCGCAGGCGAGCACGGTGGGCAAAGGCGCGGTGTTCATGGCGTCAGAGCGCGGCGTCGGCGGAGAGCGCTGCCCTGGCCTGGGCCAGTTCGGCTTCGAGTTGCTGCACTCGGTCACGCAACGCAGCTTCAGGCGCCGATGAAGCGGGTTCTTCGTGGTGGTGATGGCCGTGGCCGGTTTCGCCGCCGGGCCGCCCCAAGGCGGAGCCAGCCCCCTCGGGGGGCAGCGACCCGCGCAGCGGCGGAGCGTGGGGGCGATGGACTTCGTGGTCCAGCCAGTGCAACCACGCGTCCATGCCTTCGCCGGTGGTGGCCGAGAGCTGCAGGATTTCAATCGCCGGGTTCACACGGCGCGCGAGTTCGATGCAGCGCGCCACGTCGAACTGTACGTGCGGCAGCAGGTCGATTTTGTTGAGCACCATGAGCGAGGCCGCGGCGAACATGTCGGGGTACTTGAGCGGCTTGTCTTCGCCCTCGGTGACCGAGAGGATGGCGACCTTGGCGGCTTCGCCCAGGTCCCACACGGCGGGGCAGACCAGGTTGCCCACGTTTTCGATGAACAGCAGGCTGTGCGCATCGTCATGGTGGTGGTGACCGTGCGAGTGATCGTGATCGTGGTGATCATGGCTGTCCAGTTGCGCGAAGGCCTCGCTCACCATGGGCGCGTCGAGGTGACAACCCTTGCCGGTGTTGACCTGGATCGCGGGTGCGCCGGTAGCGCGGATGCGGTCGGCGTCAAAGCTGGTCTGCTGGTCGCCTTCGATCACCGCGACGTGCAGGTCGGGAGCGTGCTTTTTCAATGCCTCGATGGTGGCGCAGAGCAGCGTGGTCTTGCCCGAGCCGGGGCTGGACACGAGGTTCAGCGCGGTCACGCCGTGGGCTTCGAAGTGCGCGCGGTTCTGCTGCGCCACGCGGTTGTTGGCGCCCAGGATGTCGGTCTCCAGCTTGATGGCGCGCGCCTGGCTCATGCCGGGCACCGACACACGGGCCGCACCGGCGCCGAAGTGCAGGTCGCCGTTGCCGGGGTTCACCTGCACCACACCGGCTTCGCCCGCATGGGTCTGGATATGCCGGTCATGGGCCGGGCTGTTGTCACTGCATCCACAAACGACACACATATTGGTTCTCCTGATTGAGGTTCATGGTAGTGACCGAATGCGCTGCGCGCCACCCGAACCACTCGAAGCGAAGGGACGCCCTTCAGTGCCCCGTGGAACTGGCTTCGCCAGGCCACAGGGGGCGTCCCCCTCACGCCGAAGGCGAGAGAGGGGGAAGCCGCGAAGCGGCGCAGGGGGTGCTTTCTATCCATCATCACTGACTTGCATGTCGATGACACGCAATTCCATGCCGCCCGTGGGTTGCAGCTGGTAGCCGCCGCAACTTGGGCAGGCGTCACCGCGCTGGGCGATGGCCACGGTCTGGGCGCAGCCCATGCACCAGGCCTGGCCGGGGGGTTCTTCAATCTCGATCAACGCCCCTTCGAGCACGGTGCCGGGCGCCAGGCTCTCGAGCGCGAAGCGAAGGGCCCGAACGTCCACGCCCGCGAGCTGGCCGGCTTCGAGCCGCAGCGACAGCAGGCGCGAAAAGCCTTCGCTCGCGGCCGTGTCTTCGACCAACTGCAACACGCCACCGGCGAGGCTGGCTTCATGCATGTTGCGACTCCTGGCCGGCGGGCAGTGGGTGCGTCACCTCAAACGGCACGCAGGGGTCGAACGCGGCCATGAGCAGGCGCACGCGGCGCTCCACGGTCACGGCGGGTTCGGTGGCATTCAACCCCGCGATGTGTTGGGCCACCACACCCTGCGGGTGGAAATTCCACTCGGTGGGGGCGAGCACGTGGCAGGCGGCCACGCGCGCGTTGCCACCCGTGCAGTCGATCTCCACCTGGTGCACCAACAGGCCGCGCGCCATCTCTACCCAGGCCACGCCCTGATGCGACCCGGTGTTCAGCGCCCCGAAGGACAGCCAACCCGCGCCGCCCTGCCCTGGCACATCGGGCTTGCAGAGGCGGATCAGTTCGGCGATGCGGCTGCCCAGCAGCGCCCATGGCGTGAGCGGCAGGCCACCGGGCAGGTCGTTCAAGCGCGTCCAGTGGCCGGTGTGGGCCGGGGCACCGTTCCACAAGGGGTGCAGCGCGAAGCCAGATGTGAGCGCCAGCGCAGTGGACAAACTGCGTTGGCCCACAAGGTCTGCGTGGGCGCGCAACGCGGTGGCCGGGTCCAGCTGGACCGCCGTGTCGGCCTCACGAGCAGCGCGCAACAGCGCGGGCAGCCAGCCGGTGTGGCGATGGCTCCAGTCGAGCAGCCAGTCGGCACCGCAGGCCTGCCAGGCGCGAAGCCAGCTGGTGGCCGGCATCTGCAACAGCTGATCTTCCAGCCAGGCGAGCGTGGCGGGCCAGGGGTCGGCTGCGGCGGTCGTCGCTGGCGCGATCAGCGGGCAGGCCTGCAGGGCGGTCTGCGCCAGGGTGGCCCACGACCCCTGCGCGTCGGTGGCGAGCAGGCGCGGCCAGTCCAGTCCGATGCGGCGGATGTGCTCTTGTGCGGTCTCGGTGCGCAGGCGCTGCGCCACCTGGTGCGGCGCAGGCAGCAGGCCGGGCGCGGCGGCTTCGATGGCGAGCTGCGAACACAGGCGGTGCGCGTGGCTGCAGAGGTTGAACAGGCTGGCCATCAGGCCGGGCAAGGCGCTCACGGCCTGACCGCGTGCGAGCCTTGGAGCCCAGTCTTGGCGGCTGCTTTGCAAGGCCCGCGGTAGCGGCGCGCCTGGCGCCACACGCAGGCTGCCGGCCAGCGAGGACAGATCGTTCAGGGGGTTGACCGGGGTCATACAGCAGCTCCCGCGTCTGGCCGGCGGGCCATGAAGAACGCGCGGCGTGGTGGCAGCGGCTCGGCTGCTACGGGCGCCACCTCGGGTGCTTCAGGCACAGGCCGCACCAACGCCAGTGAAGCCAGCGCGGTCTCGCGCGCCAGGTCCTGGCTGGTGAATCCGTTCATGGGCGAAAACAGCGCGCAGGTCTCGTGGTAGCCGATGGCGGGATCGTGCGCGCCGATGAAATCAAACCGTTCGCTGCCGAAGTCGCGCACGGCCTTGCGCCCCACGCGGTTGCCGTGGGGCAGGTTGACCGAGGGCAGGCGCAGCAGGCTCATGAACCAGGGGGTGATGAGCACGCCTTCGGCCACCGCCTCTGAGCCCTCTTCAGCACCACCCGCCCATTCAAAACCGACCGCCTCGACACACAGCGCGGGGTTGAGCAAGGGGATGCCCTGCATGCGTTCGGTCTGAACATGGCGGTAGAAGTCCACAAGGGTCTGGACGCGCATGTCCAGCACGCACCGCAGAACCGTCTCTGCCGGGCTGATGGTGTGGTCCCCCTGCAAGGGGGAAGACGCGGAGCGGCGCAGGGGGTTCATCTCAATCCGTCAACATCAGGAACTGCTCGGCATCGCCGTCGCAGTTCGGGCAGCGCCAGTGCGCGGGCAGGTCGGCGAACGGTGTGCCGGGGGCGATCTGCCACTGCGGGTCGCCGAGCGCCGGGTCGTAGACCCACCAGCAAATCTTGCATTCGAGGCGCGAGCCGGGGAGCAGCACGTCGCGGTTGCCCAGGTACGAGCCTTCAAAACCTTCGAAGCCTTTGGGCCGGTCGGTGCTCACCCGATCCGGCGCCGGGCCGCCCCAAGCCGGATCAGCCCCCGGACTCGGCAAGGACCGGGTCCCTTCCCCGTCCTGGGGCAGCGACCCGCGCAGCGGCGGAGCGTGGGGACTCACACTCCCTCCAAATAATTCATCACGTCGGCCAGGCGCTCGTGCGAATCGCGCAGGTCTTCGGGTGCGGCCATGGCCACTTCGGGCATGTCCACCACCTCGACAGTGTTGAGGATCACCTTGTCCATCGAGTTGTAGTACACCACGCGCCAGCAGTTCGGCAAGCGGGTGTTGGAGATGCGGCAGTTGCCGTACCCGCGTGACAACATCAACACGCGGCCGGTGCCGAGGTGGTGGTCGAGAAAGCCGATGTCTTCGGGCGTGACCGGCAGCAGCGTGAGGTTGACCACGTGCGAGACCTGGCCGGGTTTCCAGCCGGCCACCTGGTCGCGGATCTCTTCCACCAGCAGGGGCGCGTTCTGCACGTTGGGCGGCAGAGGGCCGGCCCACTGCGGCATGGCACCCTGGGGCCACACGTCGTCCACCGCAATCGCGCGCAACAGCGCCGGCACCGGACCGACTTCGATCACGTCGTCGATCAGCGTGCGCTCGCCGTCCACGGTGCGAAAGGTGATGAGGCGCCACACGCCGGCGAGCACCGACTCCTGGATGCGCACTTCGAGCGCGCCATCCTCTTCGCGCACCAGGGCGCTGGCCTCGCCCTCGCCCAGGATCTGGTTCACCAGCCGCAGGTCGGCCGCGGGCAATGCGGTCAGCGACACCTGGCCGCCGGGGCCAAGCTCGGCCGTGCGGTCCAGCAGCGCGAGCACCTGGCTCAGCACCGAGCGCGCCGCGTCACGCCCGGCCAGCTCTTCGGGTTCGGGCAACACCGGCGGGCGGTAGGTGTCCATGTCTTTGGGCATGGGCAGGTAGTCCAGCGACTCGTCTTCGGACTGGGTGCCCGGGCCGAGGGCGACGAGCGGAATGGGGAAGTCTTTCATGGGGTGTCCTGGGTTATCTGGTTTTCATACCGTTTTGCATTCGAAGTGAGAACAAGGCGGGAAGCCGCAGACAGTGCTTTGGCACGGCAAGGCTGAGCAACGCAGTTATCGCTTTGAAGGCAAATCGCTATCAGTGGCAGCCGCTGTCGGTGGCTGCGCCGCCCTGGCTGACCACCGGGATGCCGATGGTGGGCGGGCGAGAAGGCGGCATGGTGAGCGCGGCGGCCACGCCGCTCAGGTACACGTCCCAGTCCTGCATGCCAGCGATGGCGGTGACGTACTGGCCGTCGCGGAAGAACAGCAGCGTGGGCCAGCGCTGCGAACCATAGCGGCGCGCCACCGCGTCCTCGTTGTCGCGCGGCACCACGGCGATCTGGAAGCGGTTGGGGAAACTCTTCATGAGCTCAGGCAACACCGCCGCCACGTCCTGGCCTTCGGGGAAACGCACCGGGTCGCCGGCCAGCAGCACGACGCGGTCGCCACCGCCCGCACTCCACGCGGCCACGGTGGTCTCTTCCACCCAGGCAGCGCCGAAGTCGCGCGCCAGGCGCATCACCAGCGGGGGCGCGGGGTTGGTGTCGGGCACGGGCAGCGCAAAGGCGCGACTGGGGGTTTCTGTGGCGGTGTTCATGGGGTCTCCTGTTTGTAGAAATTCAGAGGGTTCGCCGCCGGGCCGCCCCAAGGCGAACCAGCCCCCTCGGGGGGCAGCGACCCGCGCAGCGGCGGAGCGTGGGGGCCCGTCTGGCCGGAGAGCTGCTTCAGCTGCTCGGCGGTCATCCGGGAAGGCAGCGAGAAGCCCGCGTCGCCGCTGGCGTCGAAGCCTTGCATGGCGCCGAGCACCAGATCGAGTGCGCTGTTGACCTCGGTAGCGCGGGTGGCGTCGATGCGCTCGCGGGCGTCGCCCAGAAACACCAGCAACCAGTCACCCGGCTCCAGCGGACCGACCAGTGCGGTGGTGACGCGGCGGCGCTCGCCGCGGCCTTCGCACCAGGCGTGGCCGGGCTCGGTGGCGGTGACTTGCATGGGCATACCGATGCACATGATCAGAGGTCCTTCGGCATGAAGCGGTCGTCGCCGATCCGGCAGGCCGCGTCTGGCGCAGGGCGCTGCGTTTCGTAGGCAGCGAGCGCGAGTTCGTCCATCGTCACCGCCTCGCGTTCGCCCAGCGGTGTACTCCGTGGCGCGGGCTCGCCGCCCCAGCGCGCGATCTGGTCCACGCCCAGGGCCAGCGCCTCTTCCATCGCGGCCTTCACGACCGGGCGCAGGCTGCCGCCGTAGTCTTCGAGTTCCTGCGGCTGGCAGCCGATCAGCAGCACGTTCGTCGGGTACTTGCCGGTGAGCTGCGCGAGCGAGAGCACTTCCTGGAAACCGGTCTGGTGCAGGCTCATCTTCTTGGCGCCCATGAAGCGCGGCACGGCGTCGTCGCGCACTTGCTTCAGCGTGCCGGGCTCCAGGCCGTAGTCGATGGCGTCGAAGATCAGCAGCGCGTCGGCCGCCTGCACGTGCTGGATCAGATACAGGCCTTGCGTGCCGCCGTCGATGAGCGACACGTGTTCGGCGAACTCGAAGCGGCGCTGCAGCGCTTCGATGCAGCGCACGCCAAAACCTTCGTCGGCCCAGAGCAGGTTGCCGATGCCGAGCACGACGATGGTCTGCGGCTGGGCGGGGGTGTCACCACCGGGGTGACAGGTGGGTTCAGACGGATGGGCGCTCATGGTGGGTGGTCCCGAAAAACTCAAAGGGAGGAAGGGGTGACCGGACCGGAACAGAGGCGCTTCCAGGCGTGGAAGCTGTCCCAGGCGGCCTGGTGCGCGAGCCAGAAACCGGCGTCGACGCCGAACTGGCGCGCGCAACGGATGGCGGTGTCGGGCGACATCGCGCGCTGGCCGTGCACCAGTTCGTGCAGGCGGCGGCGCGACAGGCCCAGCACCCGGGCCGCCTCGCTCTGGCTCAGCCCCAGCGGCGCCAGGCAGGTGCGCGCCAGCAGCCGCCCCGGGTGCATGGGCGTG
>PHCQ01000109.1 GCA_002840835.1 Betaproteobacteria bacterium HGW-Betaproteobacteria-16
GCGAACGGCTCGGTGGTGATCAACGGCGACGGCAGCTACACCTACACGCCAGCGGCAGACTACAACGGCGCCGACAGCTTCACTTACACGGTGAGCGACAGCAACGGCGGGAGCAACACCTACACCGTGAGCGTGAGCGTGACGCCGGTGCAGGACACCGTGGCAGACAACCTGAGCACACCCGAGGACACGGCGATCACGTTCAACGTGCTCACGGGTGCTGGCGGCGCCAGCGCAGACAACTTCGAAGGCACACCTGTGGTCACGGCCACGAGCAGCCCGGCCAACGGCGTGATCGTGGTGGCGAGCGACGGCACGATCACCTACACACCCAACGCCAACTACAGCGGGCCAGACAGCTTCACGTACACGGTGACGAGCCCGGCCGGGGTGACCGAGACCGAGACGGTGAACATCACGGTCACGTCGGTCAACGATGTGCCGGTGGCCAACGACGACAGCTTCACCACCGACGAAGACACCTCGGTCAATATTCCCGTGCTGGGCAACGACAGCGACCCCGATGGCGATCCGTTGACGGTGAGCGAGATTGACGGCCAGCCAGCGGTGGTGGGCACGCCCGTCACGCTGACGGATGGTTCGGGCACGGTCACGCTCAATCTCGATGGCACGCTGACCTTTGAGCCCACGCCCGATTACAACGGCCCGGTGAGCTTCACCTACGAAGTCGAAGACGGCAACGGTGGCAGCGACACCGCCACGGTCACCGGCACGGTGAGTCCGGTCAACGATCCCCCGGTGGCTTTGGATGATGGGCCGTTCACAACCTCAGCGAACGAGCCTCTGACCGGTAATGTGCTGGGCAATGACAGCGACCCCGATGGCGATCCACTGACCGTGACAGGTTTCACTGTCGCGGGCGACCCCACGGTGTACCCGGCCGGCACGACTGCCAGCATGCCTGGTGTGGGCACGTTGGTGATTCAGCCAGATGGCGGTTTCACCTTTGTGCCCGCCACCGACTACGTGGGCCCGGTGCCATCGGCCACCTACACGGTGAGTGATGGGGCCGCCACCGACACGGCCGTGCTCAGTTTTGGTGATGTGCAGCCCGGCCCGGTGCCGCCCACGGTGGTTCCCCCGCAGCCGGGCCCGGGCACTGGTCCGGGGCCAGTGCCCCCGATCATCGATGTGCTGCCCGAGGTCAACCCCCCATTGGTCCCGGTCAACCCGCCTCCGGCCTCGGTCAACCCCGATGCTGGCGGCACTTCGCCTGCCAACGTGGCACCCATGCCAGCGGCGCCTGCCGGCCAGATGCCGGGCAACCACCTGCATGTGCTGGTGGCCGTGGGAGAGTCGAGCCAGTCCCAGTTCCTTGCAGGCGCTGGCCTGGCAGGCATACAGGCCAATGCGCCCCTGCTGGGTGAAGCCCTGTCGCAGACGCCCGACAGCCTGTTGTTCGTGCAGGCCGGAGGCAACCACTTGGCCGGCATGGGTGCGGAACCCGGACTTGGCGATGTGCGCCAGGTACCTCATTCGCTGCATGTGCAGCACGCCGTGCGCCACCAGCCCATTGTTTCCGACATCGGCCTGTACGTGCAGCAGGCGGTGCGGGCCTCGCAGCTGGAGTCGGCGGTGCGCAACGCGGTGCTGGATGCCCACCATACCGCCACGCCGGGCTTTGACACACTGCTGGATCCGTTCGCCATGGGTGCGCCACGGCCTGATGTTCCAGAGGAGCCGGCAGAAAAGCCCGCATCGGCGCCGGAGCCGAAAGCAGCAGAGGAGCAACCTCACGAAGGCAAACCAGGCAGTGACCAGAGCGTGGCGGAGTCGGAAACGGAAACCCCCGCACCTGTGGAAGCTCCCAGACTGCAGCCTCGCGCAGCGGTTGGCTTCCGCGCCCAGTTGCAGGGGATGGGCAAAGACCGCTCGGTGAGTGCCCGGCCCCTGACGCGTGATGTGGCCCATGTCTGACCCAGCGATCGAACAGGACACGCCTGACGCCGTATCGATTGGCCCATTGCAAGGTGATCCCGAACGCCACAGATCCCGGCGCGCCGAGGGGTTCGGCCGTCGGTTCCTTGCAACAAGGGGCGTCTCGCCGATGCGAACAATTTGGCACAGGCCGTGTTTTCGTGCCCGTCGATGGGCCGAACCGTGTCAAACGCACGCGGTCTGTCGCGTCACCGGTGCTACAAACGAAATGAATACACAAACATTCATTTTTGTGCCAGACGCCGCTTGCAATCATCCACAAGGCATACAAAAACAGGGCGTGTGAATGCCTTGTGATTGATCCGGAAGGCCGGGCCCGGTGCTTCCATGGAATAGGCCGGGTGTGCGCTGCACAGTGCGCGCCAGGGCCGATGAGAAACCAGAGACCGTGATACTGAAAATGAAAGAGAACCAGAAAATGAACGTTGGAAGCGCAAAGGCCGGGTTGGCGGGCAATCTTTTTTCGCGCACCGTACTGGTGTTGGCTGTGGCAGCGGTGATGGCCGGTTGCTCGGTGGCACCCAAGGCCGTGACACAGGAAGAGGTTCGTGAGCGGGTGAAAAACGACACGGCCCGCATGTACACCGACCAGGCGCCCATCTCCGGGCCCATCAGCATGGAAGAGGCGGTGGCGCGGGCGCTCAAGTACAACCTGGACTACCGGCTCAAGAAGATGGAATCAGCGCTGGCGCTGGGCCTGAGTGAATCGGCCAGCCACGACATGCTGCCGCAACTGGTGGCCAGCGCGGGCTACCGCGACCGCAGCAACTTCACCGGCGGCACCAGCATCGGCATTCTGGACGGCGAAGTTTCCACCCGTCCGACCTCGTCTGACGAACGCAGCCGCACCCTGCGCGGCATCGAGTTCTCCTGGAACGCGCTGGACTTTGGCGTGTCGTATTACCGAGCCCGCCAGCAGGCCGACCAGTTCCTGATCGCCGAAGAACGCCGCCGCAAGGTGGTGCAGAACCTGCTGCAGGATGTGCGCGCCGCCTACTGGCGGGCGCTGGGCGCGCAGCGTCTGAACGCACAGGCGGACGACGTGCTGCAGCGCGCATCGTTGGCCCTGACGCGCTCGCGCGAAGCCGAAACCCAGAAGATCATTCCGCCCGGCCTGGCACTGGCCTACCAGCGCGCCCTGCTGGACGCCACCACACTGCTCAACCAGCGCCGCCAGGACCTCGAATTCGCCAAGCGCGAACTCGCCGCCCTGATGAGCGTGCCACCGGGTGTGGACTTCCAGGTGGCCGAAGCGCCGGAAGCGACGCTGCCCGCCGCACCGCGTGACCTGCTCAAGCTGGAAGAACTGGCGCTGTTGCAGCGCCCGGAACTGCGCGAGGAGGACCTTCGCAAGCGCATCAGCGCAGACGAAGCCCGCAAGCTGGTGCTCAGCCTGTTGCCCGGGATCTCGCTCAGCTATGGCCGCCAGTACGACTCGAACAACCTGCTGTTCAACAACAGCTGGTCTGAAGGCGGACTCAGCCTCGCGTGGAACCTGATGCGGCTGGTGTCCTACCCGTCGATGAAGCAGAACCAGGCCTTCCAGGCAGAAACCGACCAGGCACGTCGCATGGCGCTTTCCATGGCCGTGCTCACCCAGGCCCGCGTGGGCGCAGAACGCTACCGCATGGCGCTGGAAGACTTCCGTCTGGCCGACCAGGCCGCGCAGGTCGACAACCGGCTCGCGGCTTACACCCGTGCATCGGTCACGGCCAAGCTCGACAGCGAACTTGAAGCCATTTGCACCCAGGCCCGTGCCGTGCTGGGCGGCTACCAGCGCGCCAACGCCTACGCCAACGCGCACATCGCCTTCGGCCGGCTCTACAACTCCCTGGGTTTCGACCCCATCGCAGACGATTTTGAAGCCAACGACCTGGCCGAACTCACCCGACGCGTGGGCGCCCACCTGAAGGCCACGGAGCAGGACGCGTTCGCCTTGTCGTCCAACCTGTTTGGTCGCGCACCGTCGGTCCAGATCAAGCTCGCCGGCATCAGCGATCCGGTGCAGCAGGTGCGCATGCGCGCCGTGGCCACCGAACTGCTGGCCCGCCACCACATTGAAGTGGATGCGCAACAAGGCACGCCGCTGGAGCTTGCTTTTGAAAGCGGTCTGAGCAACGGCCTGCAACGCGCTTCCTGGACGCTGAACCTGCAGGACGACCAGGGCCAGGCGCAACAGGCGCGTTTTGCCACCACGCTTCCGGCCGATCCACGTGCCTCTGTCTACGACGCCAGTCTGGTGGCCGCACTTAATGCGCACCTGACCGATCTCAAACAGTGGCTGAAAGTCGAGTAGATGAAACACCCCCGCGCCGCTTCGCGTCACCCCCTCAAGGGGGCACACCTTCTGACCGGCGAAGCCGGATCTTCGGTGTCGCTGGATGGGGCATTTCCCTCCGGAAAGGGTTTGGCACACCCCTGCAGAGCAACTGACATGACGAATGTATTTCGCCAATGCTTCATGGTTGTGGCCCTGGTTGCAGGCCTGGTGGCCGCACCCATGGCCGCACAGGCACAAGCCGCTGATGCTGCTGCCCGCAACGGTGCGGGAGGCGTCAGGGTGCTGGTGATCCCCAATGGTGAAACGGTGCTGGCGAGTCCGGTGGCCGGTCGCATCACCGCCGTCAATGTGGGTCTGGGGCGGCCCTTCCGGCAAGGCGCGGTACTCATTTCGCTGGATTGCGGCGAACCCGAGGCGCGCCTGGCCATGGCCACGGCCGACATCGCCTCGGCCACCGAAGAGTACGAAGCCAAGCTGCGCATGCAAGGCCTTGAACAGGCCAGCGATGTGGAGGTGGCTTTGGCGGCGAGCGCCGTGGCCAAGGCCAAAGCACAGGCCGACCTGTTCAAGTTCCAGACCTCGCAGTGCTTGATCCGTGCGCCGTGGGCCGGTCAGACCGCCAAGCTCCATGTGCGCAGCCACATGACGGTGACGCCAGGTCAGCCGCTGCTGGATCTGGTGCGCAGCGGTGTGCTGCTGCTCAAACTCAATGTGCCTTCGCGCTGGGCCACGTCCCTGAAGAACGACCAGGCTTTCCAGGTTGCCGTGGATGAAACGGGCAAGACCTACCCGGCGCGTGTGCAACGCATCAACAGCCGGGTGGACCCGGTGAGCCAGACCATCGAAATCGAAGCCACCCTGCTCGCCAGGCACGCCGAATTGCTGCCCGGCATGAGCGGTGTGGCGACATTTCCCGGCATGCCGTGAAACACCCCCGCGTCGCTTCGCGCCTCCCCCTCAAGGGGGCGATACCTTGGACTGGCAGAGCCGGATCCTCGGTATCCCTGGATAGGGACACGTCGCTCCGGAAGGTGTGGCACTCCTCGCGTCGCTTCGCATTTCCCCTTCAAGCATGAGCCAAGCTGCGGATCTGGAGGTCCTGCTCCAGATCGAATCCCGAGCACTGGAGGCGCCCACCGTCCCGGCGCTGCAGTTCACCATCGTCAACGAAACGCACGCGCTTGCGCCTTACCGCCAGGCCGCGCTGTTTGACTTGAGCGGTGGCAGTCCCAGGCTGGTGTCGGCTTCCGGTCTGGTCAGCGTGGCCAACGACTCCCCGTTCGCCGTCTGGCTCAGCCGCTTTGCCCAGCGCCTGCCCCTGCAGGGCGACAGCCAGCGCATGGATTTCAGCCAGGCAGAGTCCGCCGATCAGGCTGGCTGGGGCGAATGGCTGCCCGATCATCTGCTGCTGGTGCCCATCAAGGACCATGCAGGCGCCTGGCAAGCCATGGTGTTGTATGCCAGAGAAACCGCCTGGGGCGACGCCGAGGTGGCGCTGCTGGAGCGCCTGCACCTGACCTACGGGCACTGCCTGCTGGCCTTGCAGAAATCGCGCGCTCAGGGCTGGCTGGGGGCCAGGCCTTGGTGGCGGGGGCGCAATCGCCTCTGGCTGCCGGCTGTTCTGTTTCTGGCCATGTGGGTGCCGGTGCGCATGTCGGTGCTGGCACCGGCCGAAGTGATTGCCCTGAGTGCCACCGCTGTGGCCGCGCCACAGGATGGTGTGGTGGGCTCGTTTGCCGTGGCGCCCAACAGCCGGGTGAAAGCGGGCGACTTGCTGTTCTCGCTGGACGACTCGGTGCTGAAGAGCCGCCGCGAAGTGGCACTGAAAAGTCTGGAAGTGGCCCGCGTGGACGCCCACGTGGCCCAGCAGCGGGCCTTTGCCGACCTGGCCGGCCGCGCCGATCTTGCCGTGACCATGGGCAAGGTGCGCGAAAAAGAGGCCGAGCTTGCCGCGATGGACGCACTCACCGAGCGGGTCGAAGTGCGTGCCGAGCGCGACGGCGTGGCCATCTTCTCCGACACCAATGACTGGCTGGGCCGCCCGGTGCAGACGGGTGAGCGCGTGATGCAACTGGCCCAGCCCGAAGACGCCGGCATTCTGGTGTGGCTGGCGGTGGCCGACGCCATCAACCTGGAAGAGGGCGCACCGGTGCAGCTTTTCCTGCACACGGATCCACTGCGTCCACGGTCGGGCCAGCTCATCGAAGCCAGTTACCAGGCGCTGCCAAGCCCAGACGACGTGGCCTCCTACCGACTGCGCGCCACCCTGGAGCCGGGCACCGAACTGCCGCGCATCGGCCTGCGCGGCACGGCGCGCCTGTCGGGTGAGTGGGTGAGCCTGGGGTACTACCTGTTTCGCCGTCCGCTGGCCAGCGTGCGGGAGTGGACCGGGTTGTGAACACCGCGGTTGCCACCACCCTGCGTCTGAAGCCCGGGCCTGCGCCCAGGATCAAGGGGCTGCCGCCGATCCGTGACGAGCTCAAGCTTTTTCCAGCGGCACCCAATGAAGACGGCACGCCCGCCTGGATCATCCAGGACCCGGTGAAAAACCGGTTCTACCGCATCGGCTGGATCGATTTTGAACTGCTCATGCACTGGGCCGACCTGGACGCGAACGCGCTGGTCCGCCGCGTCAATGCCGAGACACCACTGAACGTCACGGGTGACGACGTGAAGCGACTGGTGGCCTTCCTGGGCGAGAACGAGTTGCTGCGCCTGGACCGGCCTGCCGATGTGGACCGGGTTCGTGGGCTGAAGGCGCAGCAGAGGCGCACGCCGCTGGAGTGGTTGCTGCACAACTACCTGTTTTTCCGGGTGCCGCTGGTGCGGCCTCAGCAGTGGCTGGCCGCTGTTGCGCCCGCGCTCACCTGGTTGCATACCCGTGCAACTGCCTGGGTGATCGCCGCGCTCACGCTGCTGGGCCTGTACCTGGTTTCGCGCCAGTGGGACACCTTCACCCACACGCTGGTGGACCACATGAGCTGGTCCGGCATTCTGGGATACGCCGTGGCCATGGTGTTTGCCAAGATGGTGCACGAGCTCGGCCATGCGTTTGCGGCCACCCGCTACGGTGTGCGGGTGGCACACATGGGCGTGGCCTTTCTGGTGATGTTCCCCATGCTCTACACCGACACCGGCGAGAGCTGGCGGCTGAAGGACCCGCGGCAGCGCCTGGCCATTGCCAGCGCGGGCATCGTGGTGGAACTCGCGCTGGCCGGCCTGGCCACCCTGGCCTGGAGCCTGGCCCCGGACGGCCCGGTGCGCAATGGCCTGTTCTTTCTGGCCACCACCAGCTGGGTGCTCACGCTCGCGGTCAATGCCAGTCCGTTCATGCGGTTCGACGGCTATTTCATCCTGAGCGATCTGCTGGATCTGCCCAATCTGCACGAGCGCTCCGGCGCCCTGGCCAAGACCGCGATGCGCCGCGCGCTGCTCGGCTTCAGCGACGCCTGGCCGGAGAACTTTTCCCCTCTCAAACGGCGCTGGTTGATCGCGTTTGCGCTGTTCACCTGGGGCTATCGGCTGGTGGTGTTTCTGGGCATTGCGCTGCTGGTTTATGTGTTCTTTTTCAAGGCCCTGGGCCTGATGCTGATGGCGCTGGAGCTTTACTGGTTCATCGGCCGCCCGGTGATGAAGGAACTGGGCGTGTGGCGCGAGCGCAAGCGCGAAATCAGGGTGTCGCGCAAGCTGGGGTGGCTGGCCGCCCTGGGGGTGGGTGGGGCATTGCTGCTGATTCCTTTCAGCACCCAGGTCACCGCGCACGGCTGGCTGCGCGCTGAAGAGCAGCAGCTCATGTATTCGCCGTTCGAGGCGCAGGTGGTCGCCTTGCCCGCCGGGCGCGAATTCAAGCAGGGCGACGTGGTGTTTGCGCTCGACTCCAAGGCGCTGGGCATCGACCAGGACAAGGCCCGGCAGCAAGCACTGGCACGTGAACGGCAAATGGCCGGCCTCATGGGGTTGCCCGATGGCGAATCGCAGCGGCAACTGCTGGCGTCGCAGAAAGCCCTGTTTGAAGCCGAAGAGCGCATGAGCACCGGCCAGCGCGGGCGGCTGAGCTTGCGCGCACCGTTTGACGGCGTGCTGCACGACCTTGATCACCAGCTGGCTGCCGGCGTCTGGGTGAAGTCGCTGCAACCCCTGGGCATGCTGGTCAATCCTGCGCGCTGGGTGGTGGATGCTTACGTGGCCGAGGCCGATCTGAGCCGGCTGGCCGAGGGGCAGGCGGTGCGCGTGCGCCAGCTCAGTGTCCCGCCGCGCTGGATCGACGGGCGCATCGAATCGGTGGACGTGTCGCGCACCCTGGTGCTGCCCACGCCCATGCTCGACGCCACCCGCGGCGGGCCGATTCCCACCGTGAAGGGGCCGGCGACGGCTGCCCAGGCGGGCGTGCCCGTGGTGCGCGACGCCTTGTTCCGCGTGCGCGTGGCGCTGGATGAGCCAGTGTCGGACAACCGCCTGTCGGTGGTTCGGGTGCGCATTGAAGGTGAGCCAGAGGCCTTGTTGATGCGCGCCCTGAGGCGTGCGGCGTCCATTTTCATCCGGGAGAGCGGTTTCTGAGTCAGGTGAACCGGTTCCTGGCACGCATCTGCTGAGGCCGAAGCGCAACAAGCTGTTGGCTGATCGAAACTAACCGCGCCACGTGCGATCATTCGAGCCATGAGCATCTTGCGAGTGGCCACGTACAACATCCACAAAGGCGTGCAGGGCCTGGGGCCGGCGCGCCGGCTGGAAATCCACAACCTCGCGCACGCGGTCGAGCAGTTCGATGCCGACATCGTCTGCCTGCAGGAGGTGCGGCGGCACAACCGCAAGCTGGAAAAACACTTCACCCGGTGGCCGGAACTCGACCAGGCAGGTTACCTGTCGCCGGAAGGCTACGAGGCGGTCTACCGCACCAATGCCATCACCCGCCACGGGGAACACGGCAATGCCCTGTTGTCGCGCTGGCCTGTGCTCGACACCCGGCATTCCGATGTGTCTGACCACCGGTTCGAACAACGCGGGCTGTTGCATGCGCAGTTGTTTGTCGATGGAGTCGACGTGCACGTGGTGGTGGTGCACCTGGGCCTGATCCATGCCAGCCGCGAGCGACAGGTGCAGCGACTGGGGCAGTTCATCGCCACCGAAGTGCCCAGCAGCGCCCCGCTGATCGTGGCAGGCGATTTCAACGACTGGGGCGCACAGTTGCACAAACCCATGGCCGCGCTGGATCTGCACACGTTTGACGGCATCCGCCTGCCCACCTACCCGTCGCGCCTGCCGCTGCTGCACCTCGATCGCATCTATGTGCGCGGGCTCACCCTGGTGTCGGCGCAGGTGCCGCACGGCCGCGCCTGGGCACGCATGTCCGACCACCTGCCGCTGATCGCCGAACTGTCGTTGTAATCAGCGCAGCCATGTCCACTGCCGCCAGCAGCAGCCCCACGCCCGGAACCTCGACCGGACCTTCCCCCTCTGGCAAGCGTTCCACGGCAGATGCCGGTCACCAGTTGCTGTTGTTGCAAGGCGGCGCCGAACTCTTTCCGGCGCTGGTGGACGCGATGGACGCGGCGCGCAGCGTGATTCATCTTGAGACCTACATCTTTGAATTTGCCGGATCCGCCCTGCTGGTGGCCGAGGCGATGGAGCGAGCGGCCAGGCGGGGCGTGAACGTGCGTCTGGTGGTGGACGGCGTGGGCACACCGAGAATTCCAGCCGAATGGGCGAAGCGCTTTGCGACAGCAGGTGTGCGCTGGCGGGTGTATGCCCCCATGGGCCGCCTGGGGCTGCTCCTGCCCAGTACCTGGCGCCGCCTGCACCGGAAGCTCTGTGTGGTCGACGGCATCATCGGTTTTTGTGGTGGCATCAACCTCATCGACGACCAGGACGACGTTGCGCTTGGCCGGCTCAAGGCACCACGGCTCGATTTTTCCTTGCGCGTGGCAGGCCCCCTGGTGAGCGAAATGGCCGACACCATGGAGCAGTTGTGGTGGCGCCTGCAGGCGGTGCGCAAGGCCCGGCAGCGCGAGTTCAAGGCGGCCTGGGACGCGCTGCGCGAAGCCAGCCCCATTGGTGATTTTTCGCGCCTGCTGCAGGTGCTGGATGGAAGTGCAAGCCACGCCGACCACGCGGAGCATGCAGAGCACCCGGACGATGCAGAAAGCACCGGGACCACCCTGGCACCACCCCTGGGGGTGGACGGCGCTCGCGCCACCTTGCTGTTGCGCGACAACGTGACGCATCGTCACGACATCGAGCGGGCTTACCTCAAGGCCATCGGCGAGGCACGGCGCGAGATCGTGATTGTGAACGCCTACTTCATTCCAGGGCGCCGGCTGCGCAAGGCGCTGACCATGGCCACCAGCCGCGGCGTGGCAGTGCGTCTGCTGCTGCAAGGCAAGTACGAGAACTTCCTGCAGTACCACGCAGCGCGTCCGGTGTACCAGGCGTTGCTGAAGGCTGGGATCGAGATCCATGAGTACGCGCCCAGCTCCCTGCACGCCAAGGTGGCTGTGGTCGACCAGCGGTGGGCCACGGTGGGCTCCACCAACCTCGATCCTTTGTCGCTGTTGCTGGCCAGAGAGGCCAATGTCATGACCAGCGACCGGCGGTT
>PHCQ01000021.1 GCA_002840835.1 Betaproteobacteria bacterium HGW-Betaproteobacteria-16
CCCGCCGTGACGATGATGCGCTGCGGGTCGATGTCCAGACCAAAACGCGAGGCGTACCAGCCGCTGATGGCCTCCCGCAACGCGGGCAGGCCCGTGGCCTGGGTGTACTGGCTGTGGCCGGCCTGAATGGCGCGCTGGGCGGCGGCCTGCACCAACGGCGGCGCGGTGAAATCCGGCTCACCGATGTTGAGGTACAGCATGGAGCGGTCACCAGGCCGTGCTTCAGCCGCCTGGGCCGCAGCGGCCTTGGCCAGTTCCATCACATAAAAGGGTTCGACGCGCTGAGCCCGTCGGGATATCTTCATGGCGAGGTCCCGAACGCTCAGGACGCTTCATCGCCCGAGCGGGCGCCCGCCGGGCCTTTGCGTGCGCCCGTTTTCGCGGGCGCAGCAGCGACCTCCACCGGCCGCAGCTGGGCAGCCAACTGGTGCAGCACGCCATTGACGTACTTGTGGCCGTCGGTGCCGCCAAAAGACTTGGCGAGTTCAATGCACTCGTTGAGCACCACGCGCCAGGGCACGTCCAGGCAGTGCTGAAACTCGTACACACCGATCCACAGCACGGCGTGCTCGATCGGCGAGATTTCGGCCATGGGCCGGTCCAGCAGCGGCGCGATCAGCGCGTCTTGCGCAGAAGCACCGGCAATGCAGCCGTGCAGCAGCGCGTCGTAGTGCACGCTGTCCGCCTTGTGGAAGCCACTGAGATCGCGGGTGAAGGCGTCGATGTCGCCTGCATCATTGCGGCCGACGAGATGCTGGTACAGCGCCTGCAGGGCAAATTCGCGTGCGCGGGTGCGGGCCGACTTGTCGGCCGCCTTGCGGGCCTTGGGTGGCGTGGTGGGGGCGTCGGTCATGGTGTCAGGCAATCTGTTCAAGCAAGTGCGCCATCTCTACCGCGACGCGGGCCGCGTCACGGCCCTTGTCCACCTGGCGCGCAACAGCCTGTTCGACGTTTTCTGTGGTGAGGATGGCGTTGGCGATCGGGATCTGGTAGTCCAGCGACAGGCGCGTCACGCCGGCCCCGGATTCGTTGGCCACCAGCTCGAAGTGGTAGGTTTCGCCGCGGATGATGCAGCCCAGTGCGATCAGCGCATCGAAGTCGTCGCGCTCTGCCAGGGCTTGCAGGGCCACCGGCACCTCGAGGGCGCCAGGGACCTTCACATGCGTGATGTTCTTTTCCTGCACGCCCATGGCCAGCAGCTCGGCATGGCAGGCTTCGAACAGGGCGTCGGTGATGGATTCATTGAAGCGGGCCTGCACGATGCCCACGGCGATTTTTTTTCCGTCGAGTGGGTCGGTGGTGCCCTTGTCTGCGCCAAACATGTGGAATTCCGTTTCTATTATTTATTTGAAGAGATGTTCAGAGGCTGAGCGTTGTTCGGCAAGCGGAACGGCCGGCAATTCTTCAGTCGTCGTGACCCAGGTAGCCAGTGATTTCCAGCCCGTAGCCAGCCATGCTGGGCATGCGGCGCGGTTTGCCCATGAGCTGCATGCGATGCACGCCGGATTCCCGCAGGATCTGCGCACCGACGCCATAGGTGCGCAAGTCCATGCGACCTCGTTCAGGGGCCTGCGCTGGGCGGGCCGTCCCTTCGAACTGGGCCAGCAACTGGTCAGCGGTTTCGCCGCAGTTGAGCAGCACTGCCACACCCATGCCGGCCTTTTCCAGGTGGCGCAGGCTGGCTTCCAGACTCCAGCTGTGCATGGAGCGGCCCACCTCCAGCGCGTCGAGCACCGAGAGGGGTTCATGAACCCGAACCGGTACCGATGTGTCAGCGCTCCACTGGCCCTTGACCAGTGCCAGGTGCAAGGCGCCGCTGGGCTGGTCGCGAAATGCGGTGGCGCTGAACTCGCCGAACGCTGTGTGCAGCGGGCGGGTGCCCAGCTTCTGCACCAGGGTCTCGGTGCGGCTGCGGTGTTCGATCAGGTCGGCAATGGTGCCGATCTTCAGGCCATGCTCGGCCGCAAACAATTGCAGATCGGGCAGGCGGGCCATGGTGCCATCGTCCTTCATGATCTCGCAGATCACCGCCGTGGGGCTGCAGCCCGCCATGGCAGCGAGGTCACAGCCGGCTTCTGTGTGACCGGCGCGCATGAGCACACCGCCTTCGACCGCCTGCAAGGGAAAAATGTGGCCCGGCTGCACCAGATCGGCTGCCTGCGCACCCGGCGCCACGGCTACCTGCACGGTGCGCGCGCGGTCGGCCGCAGAAATGCCCGTGGTCACGCCTTCAGCCGCCTCGATGGACACCGTGAATGCCGTGCTCATCTTGGTGCCGTTGCGCGGCACCATGGGCGGCAGGTTCAGGCGTTCGCAACGTTCTCGGGTCAGGGTGAGGCAGATCAGCCCGCGGCCGTAGCGCGCCATGAAATTGATGGCTTCGGGTGAAACATGATCGGCTGCCAGCACCAGATCGCCTTCGTTCTCACGGTCTTCTTCGTCGACCAAGATGACGATTTTTCCGGCCCGCATGTCCGCGACGATGTCTTCCACGGGTGAAATCTGGACCGGTGCCAGGGAGTCGGTGGCGCTCATGAATGTTTGTCCTTGGAGGGTAGGGCGCCTGCGCTGAGCATGCGCTCCACATAGCGCGCGACGGTATCGATTTCGAGGTTGACGGCGTGGCCCTCGGCCAACTGACCCAGGGCGGTGTTTTCCACCGTATGAGGAATGAGGTTGATGCTGAATTCGCAGCCTTCAGCGCTGTCAACGATCTGGTTCACCGTGAGGCTCACACCGTTGACCGTGATGGAACCCTTGTAGGCCAGGTACTTGCCGAGCGGGGGCGGGGCCATCACCCGCAATTCCCAGCTTTCGCCCACCTGGGCAAAGCGCGTCACCCGACCCACGCCATCCACATGCCCTGACACGATATGGCCGCCCAGGCGGTCGTTGGCCCTGAGCGCTTTTTCCAGGTTGATGCGGTGGCCCGGTTCAGCCAGTCCGGTGGTTCGCGCGAGAGATTCGGCGGAAATGTCGATGGTGAACAGCCGCTGATCGGGATCGAGGGAGGTGACGGTCATGCAGGCGCCGTTGAGCGCAATGCTGTCGCCCAGACCGACGTCGTCAAGGTAGCCTGGCGGCGCCTCGATGGAGAGTCGCCTGCCATGATCCAAAGAACTGCCCTGAGCGTGGAGGGCGGCGATGCGCCCCACGCCGGTGATGATGCCGGTAAACATCGCGCTATTTTCGCAGGGTTTGTGCGCCTGCTCCGGGCAACGTCCGCCTTGGCCCGCTGCGAGCACCGAATAAATCCGGTGCAAGCTGGAATCAACCCTTGAGAAAAGCGTCTCGATCCACCCCACGCGCCAGAATGCGCAGGTCTTTCCCCACGCGTTCTACAGACTGGAACTTCAGCGGCAGACCCTCACTGAGATGCTGCAAGGGGCCAAAGTTGGACATGCCGGCGCCTTGTCCCAGCAGTGTGGGCGCCAGGTAGAGCAGACATTCGTCCACCAGACCGGCACGGAGAAACGATCCGTTGAGCTTGTAGCCGGCTTCCAGGTGCAGTTCGTTCACTTCCCGCTGGGCGAGATCTTTCAGCATGGCGCTCAGGTCCACCTTGCCGTTGGCGTCGGGCAGACACCTGATCTGCGCACCCCGTGCCTCCAGCGCAGCCTGTCTGGTGGCATCGGGCTGAGCGCAGTAAATCCAGACCTGGCGGGGCAATCCATGCGCGGCGGGCTGAAACAGCCGGGCATCCGGCGGCGTTTCCAGCCGGCTGTCCACAATCACCAGATGCGGTTGGCGTGTGGCTGGAATCAGGCGCACGTCAAGCATGGGATCGTCTTCGAGCACCGTACCGATGCCGGTGAGCACCGCGCAAGCCCGCGCCCGCCAGCCATGCCCATCGGTGCGCGATTCTTCGGAAGAGATCCACTGGCTGGTGCCATTGGCCAGCGCCGTGATGCCATCCAGCGAGGCTGCCATTTTCATGCGCACCCATGGGATGCCACGGATCATGCGGCTGAAGAAGCCGATGTTGAGTTCGCGCACAGCACGTGTCACCTCATGGTCTGGTGGCAGTACTTCCACTTCAATGCCAGCAGCCCTCAATTTTTCAATTCCGCGCCCGGCGACCAAAGGATTCGGGTCTCTCGTTGCCACCACCACCTTTTTCACGCCGGCCGCCACCAAGGCATCGCAGCAGGGTGGTGTCCGCCCGTGATGGGAGCAGGGCTCCATCGTTACATAGGCAGTGGAGCCTTGTATGTCCATGCCCTGCTCGTTTGCGGCGCGCAGAGACATGATTTCGGCGTGCGGACCACCGACCTGTTGGGTGTGGCCAATGGCTTGTCGCAGATCCTGGGAGATCAGTGCGCATCCGACCGCAGGATTGGGCGCGCAAATGTGTCGTGCCAGTTGACCCGCGTCTGCCGCAGCAAGCATGGGATCGGGCCTTATCGATGCTTCATCAGATTTGGGGTTATTCAAATCGAAAGTACTCACATAGACTCCATCGAATAGAAAAATGGGTTCTAAAGAATCCACTCGTTGGCATCTCACTTGCAGTGGCGATGCAGCGAACGATCATGCAGTGTCAGGGAGGTGCGTGTGCGAAGAGGGAGTATGGGGAGTGCGGGGAGAGTGAGGAGTGTGATGGGTGTTACTGCGGTCGAACTTGCCGTCGTGCTGGCAATAGTGGCCATTCTGGCGTCACTCGCGATACCGAGCTGGAAGGAATTTTCAGCACGGCTGCGCAGGGAGTCGTTGGCCAGTCAGCTGACTGCACACATGGCATTGGCCCGCAGTGCAGCCATCAGCCGAGGGCGCCCGGTGGCACTGTCCACAGTGGGCATCGGCTGGCATTCTGGCTGGCGGGTGCACCTGGAATTGCACCGCAACGGGAGATGGGACGCCGATGAACCCATTCTGGCGGAGCACCAAGGCGACCCTCAAGCGCAGATGGTCGGGAACGGGACCATGAGCCGATACGTGATATTCGACGCAGATGGCCGCCCCACACAGACCAGTGGCGGCTTTCTCGCGGGGAGCATGGAGGTCTGCATTCCTTCGCAGCAGGGCGTCACCATGCTGGTGATGAGCGCTGCTGGCCGCGTCCGCCAGGAACAGCGTCAGTCAGGCTGCTCTCGCTGAGAACACCCGCTGCGCCTTCCAGTCAATGTCTCTACTGCTCTGCGCGCTCACTGCCAGCAGAGGTTCATGGCGGCCGTGCCACTGCGGCCCTTGGTACCGGCCTGTGTCAACGTCAGCGTTCCGCAGCCCACATCGGCAGTCGCCTGGCCGCCTTGTGGAACCGCTTGAATCGTATAGGTGGATTGTGTGGGTTGGCCACCGGGGAAGCTGAAAGTGTAGAAGGCCGCCATATCCGCTCGGCAGGTGGGGTTCGCCAGCGCCACAGCGACTGGGGGGGCCGCCGCCGTCTGGTCGTAACGCATGTTGGTGGTGTAGAAGCGCTCCATGAATTGCGCCATTTCCACCATGCAGGCCTGAGCGGCAGTGCGGCGGGTCTTGGTCACCGATTGCAGGTAGCTAGGGTAGGCAACGGCCGCCAGGATGGCAACGATGGCGACCACGACCATCACCTCAATCAGGGTGAAACCTCGATGGCTGGATCTGTTCCTCATTGGTTTGCCCATCATGTGACTATCAAGGAGTTTTCCGACGCTGTTCATCGGACGATCTCGCGCCAGGAGAGGCGGCCGCGGAAGCCCGTGGAACCGCCGGGGTTGAGGGCAACATCCTCCACCGGTGGCTCTGAACCACCCACGACAAGACGAGGGTTACCTCCGAGACCCAATATCACGGGCTCACCAGGTTTTCCGACTCCTGGATCGATGGATCCCGGGTAGACCCCATTTAGGCTGTCGTCGGCAAAATTGCCATCGTCGTCAATGTCGAATAAGGGACTCGTCAGACGGCCCCCGGTGAACGGGTTCACCGCATTCACATAACCGCGACCACCTGGCCTACACACATCCTCCACGGGGATGACGGAGCTCGCCAGCAAAGTGGGGTCTGCCAGCATGTAGAAGCGTGAAGCCGTCACCATGCGTTCGCCTTCAAGGACGCCGTTGACTGTTAAGTCAATCACCCAACCTCTGCTGGTCTGCATGGCATTGGGTTCAATCTCCCTGAAGGTGCGCACGGGCCTGCCCGCGATTTCGCCCACGCTGAGCAGACCGGGTGTTTGAAGCAGCTCACTGCGCAATATAGGGGTGCCTGTGTCAACCAGGCCGTACCACGACTGCAGCTCGGTGTTGGACGGGTCGGACGTCTGGAAGTCGCTGCCAGTGCCGAAATGCACAAACCATCTGCCCACATGTGGATCGCCAGCGTACTCCTGTTGGGTTTTCATGGTCAGGGTGATCGGCGCCGTGATGGGTTGTGCCACACCACCACTGCTGGCGGTGAACAAGGGTTGACCACCGTGGGCAATCGACCATTCAGAAGGTGTGTTGCTGGAGAGGTCAAACTTCCAGACGTTGCCCATGAGGTCACCGGCATAGGCTGTTGTGACCCTGCCGGCTGTATCCAGAATGAGGCCCGGAGTGGCCAGTCCATTGTCGCCCGCCACGGTGGTGTCAATCTTGCGAATCAGGTCGCCGGTGCTCAAGTTGAAAACATAGAGCACGGCTCGCTGACTGGTGCTGTTGTAGCCGTTGCCGATGATCACAGCCCATGTCCCATCTTGCAGTCGGGCGATGATGGGGCGGCCCAGCATGAAGCCCAGATCCGCATCGGTGGGGGAAAAGTACTCCCAAAGCACGTCATCGCCATCGAAGTTGGCCGGGTCTGTCACATCGAGGCCAAACAAGCCTTTGCCGCCGCGGCCCAGGGCGCCCACCAAGTAGTTGCGGCCAGCCGTCTGGGCCCTGTTGGAGACGGCGATGTCGCCATCCACAAAAAATTCGTGGCTTTGATCAAAGCCCACTTGAGACAGGTTCCTTAGGCGGCTGAGGCCGGCGCTGGGAATGTACGCAAACTGTTCGATTCCAGTCACGGAACTGAATGCGTGCAACATGCCATCATTGGCGCCGATGAATACGGTTTCAGTGTCTCGTAGGAAGAAGGGTGGGGAATGCGAGATGTCTCCCAGCACGGTGTTGGGATTGCGGTCCCGCAGTGTTCCGCCATTTTCTAGCTCGTTCGTGCGAACTCCCCGTAGGTAGCTCAGGACGCTGCTGGAATTGTCCAACAGCGCTTGTTCGCCCGCAGACAGCAGATCCCATTGAAACTCCGTGCCATCCAGATTGCCGCTGGCCATGGAGCCAAAGTAGATCCGGCGCGATGCAGGAGCTGGAATGAGCGATGAGGCCCGCCACGCAGGCGCATCCGCAACACCAGTGGTCGAAACCTGGTAAGCGAGAAGGTCACCCGACCATTTTTCACTGTTGAAGAGGCCCTGGTAGACAAAGGTATCGGTCGACAGGTTGGTGCTGTTGGCCACCACGTTGCCGCCGCTACCGGCGCGGTCAATGATGTTGTCGAAAGCCCTGCGGAGGGACTCCTTGAGTTCGAGCGGGTTCTGCACAAAGAAATAGGTGTCCGGCACACCGTCGCCGTCCTGGTCCCACTCAGAGGTCTGATCGAGTGTGCCGCTGTTGTTGCGATCCACGTAGCCGCCATACTTGGCTGCATACCAGAGGGGATCCTTGAGCAAGGTGGCCGCGGGGTTGTTGCTCGGCGTGAAGACGTAGGCGACCGGCGCTGGAGAACCCGTTGGGCTGGCGTACGGCAAGGTGCTGCAGCCGGCCGGCATGGGGCTTTGGTTGCAGTCACCTGGCGCCTGGCCAGGCCTCACATTGAGAAAGTAGGCCGGTGTGTCATTGCGGTCCCTGGCCACCAGGTAGATGCCGTCGGCAGAGGAGCCGGAAACAATGTACCCCATGGAGTGACCGATGCCGCCGGCCTCATAGGTGGGCGTCACGGTCACTTCCACCTGGCCCGATGCGTTCTCCTGGATCACGTACCTTGCGATCGCATCCATGTCGTGGTCGGCACCTTGCTCCACGTCTTCAAAGTTGATCTGGAACTCTGCGTAGTAGCGCCCGTTGTTGACTGATGCGTCTGCATCTCCTGAGCCCGAGTTGGCAATCCGCTCAACGTAGAAGTCCACGATCTGGTTGGTGGGCTGGAATTGGCCACTGGCGGCGTTGATGCCACTGCCGCTGACGGATTTGGCAAACGGGACGATGGTGATCAGGCGACCGCTGGACGTACGGACCTCAACCTTTGGCAAGGGTGAACTGAGCGCAACAATGTAATTGTCGATGGTTTGCCTGCCATCCAGGTCAGACCGAAGGTCGGTTTCCTTGGCGTACTTGGAAACGGATGCACTGTAGTAGCTGCCCTGCTTGGTGGGCTCTTCGGGTGCCAGGCCGCGGAGTCGCCCCAATGACGTCACGGTCTTGGGAGTGGGGGCGGTGTCATAGTTGGCATCGGACTGACCAATGAAGCGCAAGCCCGTGATGTTGGATTCAAGGGTTGTGATGGTGCTGCCGATGGTTTCAACATTCAAGCCCGTCAGGTCGCCGGTAAAGGATGCAAAGTAAGAGCCTGGCAGTTGGTTTGAATCGAAGGAGGGATTGACATCCGATATGGTCAGAAAATTGGCACGGGCACAAGATGCGCCGCTGGCAGCGCTGTTCGGATCAAACGGATCGTCCCAAGCCACCGAACTGAGTCCGACCTGGCCATCCACGGTGGCGTCTCCGTCAAAGGCAGCAGTTGCTGCGGCCCCGCCCGCAAAGTAGCGTGTCGCCTCGTAAAGCATCTCTCCGATGGGGTTGCCCCAGTCGGGAAACTCTCCTTGATTCATTGCCCTGGTCGTGACCCACCCACCCCGGTAAGTATTGTCAGTTCGGGCGTTGTTGAAGTCCCGAATGCGCAGGTTGTTGATGGTGTTGACAATGCGGGCGTTGGCTGTGAATTGCCCTGTGGTGTTGTTCACCTCATTGCCAAATGAGGAAACCACTTTGCGCAACCGGCCGCCGCTCATGGAGCGGTCGTAGCTTCCGGTCAACAGGCCAAAGTACATGCTTTCGTCTTCGCCGTAATCGTGCAACAAGCCGATGGGTTTGTAGACGGGAGAGCCGCCGTTCGGGTACTGCTTGCAGCCCGCGTTGAACGTGGCGGTGCAGACCTCAACCCTGACACTGTAGTTTCGTTCGGCATCGGTATTGTTGGGAAAACTGCCGGTGGAAAGTGAGCCGGCCAAGACGGGGCGTTCCTTGGACGCCCATTCCCAGATCCTGTGGTTGTTGCTGACGTTGGTGCGTACGCGCAGCAAGGGTTGCCGATTGCTGCAGTCGCTCAGCGTTGCACAATTGATGCCGTTGGTGTCGGTCAGGCTGCCGAAGAAATGCCGCCGATTGTTGCCCGAAGGTTGGCTGAATGGCGTGTAGTCGCTGATCCGGTAGCCGTCGGTGGCTTCACTGTGGTATTCCTTGCCCCAGCTGTGGGCATCTTGCGGAATATAAGCGCGGCGAAGCACCGTCTGGCTGTTGGTGTCCACCTCTCGATGGCCGCCGTAGAGCACTTTGCGCAGTGCGTCGATGCGGGTGGTGGTCACGTAATTCAGCCATTGACCCGACCATTCTGCAGTGCCTGTGCAGCGACCAAGTGCATCGGCAGTTCCGCCAGGCGAAAAAAGATTGGACGCATAGTTGTAGCAAAGGTCTGCGTCGAACAGGCCGTAGTACTTGATGGACGGTTTGAACCTGACGTCGAGGGTGCCGTCGCCATCCACATCGCTGGCGTCGTTGTACGCCTCGTAAAACAGCTTGTGGTCTTTGCCCATCACCAGCATGGTCATGGGTGTGGCGTTGGTGGTGGCGCCCAGCGGCGTGTTGGGCCATGTGACCGCATTGGCACCAAAGTAGACGGCCAGCGCAGATGTGACCACCACCGCCTGTGCAATCCGGTTTGCAATCGTGGACAACTTCATGGCATTTCTCTCTGTTCTGTGTTTCATGACATTCCTCTCCTATCGCCGAATCTCAGGTGGTTCATTCCGTTGCGTAAACAGACTGAAGGATCACCTCGGCACGGTCAGCGCCGGCCTGGCTGCGGGCCGAGATGCGGTAGCGGGCACAGGTGTTGTTCGCCAGCGGTTGACTGGGATCACAGGGGAAGGTGTTCCCCAGGAATTCAACAAAGTACTGCGGAGAGGATCCGGCCTGGGTGTTCAGGGTCACGCCGGTCGCATCCGCCCATCCGGCAAAACCTGCAATGTTCCAGCGTCCTTCGCAGTGGATACCGGGTGGCGAGCATAGGCCGCCAGAGCAGGAAGAGGCGCATTGTGTGTTGTCAGTGGGTATGGCCAGTGCCAGCGCCTGTGCGTGCCTGGGCGTGGCTGAAGCCTGAGCCACTGCAACACCTTCTCCTGCGCGAAGTCCGGCTTCGGCCGCCTGAAAGGCCAGACTGCGGTCGTAGAAATTGGAGGCCATTTTTTCCTCCAGCACCACGTTGCGCAGACTGGCCACTCCAACCAAGGTGATGAGCACCATCAGGATCAACGAAACGATCAGGGCAGCGCCGCGCTCGCGTTGCAGACTGGCCTGGCGGATAAGGTGCAGTTTTTTCATGGCAGGCGGTTGCGAAGGGTAACCACGTAGGTCATCTGGCGCTGAAGGGGTGCGTTGTCGGTACCGACGTTTTGCAGGCTCTGGAGTGTCAATGTGACACGAACCGCAGACACGTCTGACCACGCAGTCACTGCGGTGGCGTCCACATAGTCCGCCGGCAGTGCGCCCGCAGCGTCCACCTGCAGGTAGCTGAGTTGCAGATCGGTGACGCCTTCTGCAATTTCTTCAGTCAGGGTGGTTGGGGTGCCAGCCGAGTTGACCAGGCGCGCGCGATAGAGTGATCTTCCTCCGCGGCCATTGGCGCCGACGTACCAGATTTCGCTCGACAAGCGGATCAAGAATCCACTATCAAATACGTACTCATTTCCGTTCACGCTAGAGCAGTCGGTCGGAAAGCCCAAGCCCTTGCTGCAGTTGCCCGGCGTTCCTGTCCCGGCGTTGTGGACAACAGTGGAATTGGTGGGCGAAGTGTTGGTCACCTGCAATAGGGCAGACTGCCGATAGTTGCACACCATGACGATCTCGCCGTCACTCATGCCATGGTCGATGGTGCCGAGTTGAAACTGAGCAGAAACCGGATTGTGACCTTCGATAACTGCCCCGTGGTTTGCGTTAGCAAATACCAGAAATACAGCGTCAGTACCTTGAATTCTCTGGGCAGCAGCGGTGCCGAAACCCACGCCGTCTGCAGCAACATCGTTGTCATAACCCCGAATGCCATCCTCCCAGTTGGCCCACCAGTGCGTGCCGGGATTGTTGATCGTGTTGGCGGTGGGAATGCCGCGACCGCATGGGCTGCCGCCGGCTTCGCGCAATTGCCGGGCCATCAGTTCCACTGCAGTGCGACCACTCTCCTGCATGCGCGAGAGTTGTTCGGTGGCGCGGTATGCCTGCTGGTTGTTCAAGAACACACTGATGGCACCGCCCACCAGGAAAAGGCCAAGAGCCAAGGCGACCATCAACTCGACCAGGCCGAAACCTTTGACTTGCTGGCGCGAAGACAGGGGATTGCGATTGCGTAGATGCCGGTTCATGTTGATTCTTTTCACAGCACGCTGATCGTTTCGACCGTCTGGTTGTCGCTGCCATCTGTGCCCCGGGTGTCATCCCAATAGACGCGGATCGTGCAGCGGTCGCCCACGCAGCTGATTTCGCCGCAGGTGGTGTCGCGATCTCCCAGGGTTTGTTTCATGGACTGCATCCACAGACGTTGGTCGTTTGCGATGAGTGTCCCGCCGGCATCGACGTTGCAGGTTCTGGCCATGTTGTACTGACCCGTGCGGGCTGCATTCACATTGGCGCGCATCGCATCCAGCATGAGGTAGGTAAGTGTCACGGCCTGGCTGCGCTCAAAGGCGCTCTGGCCATTTTTGAGCGCACGGCTCTGTAGACCGGCAATGCCAAGAAGACCAATGGCCAGCACAAGCACTGCGACCAGAACCTCAATGAGGCCCACACCTTTTTGAGAAGAGCGCTTTGCGCTAGCTTGCAATGCAGAGGGGTGGAAATTACTCGACATGGATTGACCCCGTGCGAATCCTGATTGTGCGGGTCTGTGCACCCGAAGTGACCGTGATTGTTCCGTTGGTGATCAGCGCGGTGCCTACTGCTGCATTGGCGCAGTCACATGTGTAAGGCAGGCCATCGGAACGAAAATCGGCGCAAATATCGGTCGCCGTTGTATTGCCTTGCAGGGTGCCTTCCCGAATCGCAGTCGCCGCAGTGGGTGTGCGAACGATCCAGCCCGCATTTGAATTGCAGAAGCGATGCGTGGCATTTTTGCGAATGGCCTCGCTGCGCGCTGCCTGAAGGCCTCCAAGCAGCTCATTGGATTGCGCCGCCACCCGATTCCTTTCCAGCATGTCCCGGAAGCTGGGCACTGCGATACCCAGCAAAACAGCTGCCACTGCCAGCGTCACCATCAATTCGACCATGGTGAATCCCTTGGAAAGGGTGACTGGGCTCCGCAGAATATGTGTCGACGTGTTCAAGCACTCTCCGTACAGGCAGTTACAAAAATCACCAAGGCAGCATTTTTTCCATACTGACTGATGAGCCTATCAGGGGAATGAAGGCCTTTTGTAAGAAGTGCGACGGACGGAAGAAGTTGCCGGTTGTACGGGTGTGGGGTGCTTTTTCAGGTCTTGGAGCGTGACGTTTCTCTCACGGCATCCATGAACTCGCTCACATCGTCGAAGCTTTTGTACACGCTGGCAAACCGGATGTAGGCCACCTTGTCGAGCTTCTTGAGTTCGCGCATGACCATTTCACCCAGGCGGGTGGCTGGTACCTCGCGCGCACCAAGATTGAGCAGCTTTTCTTCAATTCGGTCGATCGCTGCGTCGACCTGTTCCGTACTGACCGGGCGCTTGCGCAACGCCAGGCTGAACGAGGCGCGCAGTTTTTCAGGCACATAGTCCACGCGGCGTCCATCTTTTTTCACCACCGCGGGGAAACTCACGTCTGGCCGTTCGTAGGTGGTGAATCGTTTTTCGCAATGGCCGCATTGCCGCCTGCGGCGGATGAAGCCCGCGTCTTCAGACACACGGGTTTCCACGACCTGGGTTTCGAGATGACCGCAGAAGGGGCATTTCATCGCGCGAAGCC
The DNA here is from genome assembly GCA_002840835.1 of Betaproteobacteria bacterium HGW-Betaproteobacteria-16. Lineage (GTDB taxonomy): Bacteria > Pseudomonadota > Gammaproteobacteria > Burkholderiales > Burkholderiaceae_C > Hydrogenophaga. Next base: position 13,158 of record PHCQ01000021.1, read on the forward strand.
CTTGTCATGCCGCCGGGCCGCCCCAAGGCGTGACGCGCCCCCCTGGGGGGCAGTGACCCGCGAAGCGGTGGAGCGTGGGGGCATTATTTGTACACGGGGAAGCGGGCCGTCAGGGCGTTCACCTTGGCACGAACCGCTTCAATATTGGCCGGGTCGCGCGGGTTGTCCAGCACGTCGGCGATCAGGTTGGCGGTCAGGCGAGCTTCTTCGTCCTTGAAACCCCGGGTGGTCATGGCGGGGGTGCCGATGCGAACGCCGCTGGTGACCATCGGTTTTTCCGGGTCGTTGGGGATGGCGTTCTTGTTGATGGTCATGTGGGCGCTGCCCAGCACCGCTTCGGCTTCCTTGCCGGTGATGCCCTTGGCGCGCAGATCGACCAGCATGACATGGCTTTCGGTGCGGCCGCTGACGATGCGCAGGCCGCGAGATGTCAGTGTTTCAGCGACGATGCGCGCATTTGTAAGCACTTGCTGCTGATATGTCTTGAATTCCGGCATCAGCGCTTCCTTGAAGGCCACCGCCTTGGCTGCGATCACGTGCATCAACGGGCCGCCCTGAAGTCCAGGGAAAATGGCGCTGTTGATGGCCTTCTCATGCTCGGCCTTCATGAGGATGATGCCGCCGCGAGGCCCGCGCAGGCTCTTGTGCGTGGTGGAGGTGACCACGTCGGCATGGGGCACCGGGTTGGGGTAGACGCCTGCCGCGATCAGGCCGGCGTAGTGCGCCATGTCAACCATGAAGATGGCCCCCACGTCCTTGGCCACCTTGGCGAAGCGTTCGAAGTCAATGCGCAGGCTGTAAGCCGATGCGCCGGCGATGATCAGCTTGGGCTTGGTTTCGTGGGCCTTGCGCTCCATGGCCTCGTAGTCGATGGCTTCGTTGGCGTCCAATCCGTAAGAAACCACGTTGAACCACTTGCCCGACATGTTCAGCGGCATGCCGTGGGTCAGGTGGCCGCCTTCGGCCAGGCTCATGCCCATGATGGTGTCGCCTGGCTTCAGAAAGGCGAGAAACACGGCTTCGTTGGCAGAGGCGCCGCAGTGGGCTTGCACGTTGGCGGCATCGGCGCCAAAGATCTGCTTGACGCGGTCAATGGCCAACTGCTCGGCGATGTCCACGTATTCGCAGCCGCCGTAGTAGCGCTTGCCCGGGTAGCCTTCAGCGTATTTGTTGGTGAGCTGCGTGCCTTGGGCCGCCATGACGGCTGGCGAGGCGTAGTTTTCGCTGGCGATCAGCTCGATGTGGTGTTCCTGGCGCGCGTTTTCCGCCTGGATGGCAGCAAACAGTTCAGGGTCGGTTTGCTCGATGAGAATGTTGCGGTCGTACATGGTGGCAGTCTTGGGTGACGTGAATCCCTGTGCCTTGCGTGGTGCAATGACAGGGGCTGCCCAGGCGAACGGCTGAACGCCAGACCGACATTCAAGGGTCAGGCGGCACGCTTCCCAGTGGTTGTCCCTTACCTGCGCTTGCCTGGAAGGGGGTCCACGTCAGCACTGCCACGCGGGACATGCCCGCTTCCCGTGGTGTGCCTATCGCCAGTTGCGTACCCGCAGAGTTTAGCCGAGTGTCGTCAATCTGACGTCGACCCTCTTCTGATCTCTACCCGATGGAGATCAGGATTGTGCAACCGTGACGTTGGTGGCTGGCGTGTCACCAGATGGCTGCGGAACCGCATCCATCGGGGGCGCAATGGCGGGCTCTGACTGCGTGGCGGCTTCCGGGAAGTTTGCCAGGGCAGACTCCGTGGAAGCGGCTGCCGACTCCAATGGCGCAGGATCGACGGTGATGATGGGGCGAGCGGGGGCAATGTAGCGGGGAACCGGCTTGCCCAGCGCCACATACTGCAGCCGCTGGTGCTCCGCCATCACCTTGTTGATGTAGCTGCTGCCGTCGGTGGTGACGGCGCCTACGTAGTAGCGAAGGCCGCCTTCGACGGACCCGGCCCTTCGAATGCAGTCCTTCAGTACCATCACGCCGACACGAAGGTTGGTCAGCGGATCAAAGGCCGCCAGCTTGCCACCGAAGTCTTCGTATTTTTCGGTGTGAACCCTGGTCAACACCTGCATGAGCCCTTGTGCGCCAACCGGACTCTGTGCAAAGGGATTGAACCGGGACTCGATCGCCATCACCGCCAGGATCAGGGTCGGGTCAATCTTGACCTTTTCGCCGATCTCAAAAGCCTCGCCCACCAGCACCGTCAATGGCTCAGGCGCTACCCGGTACTTCTTGCTCAGCCAGAAAGCCACCCTGGCCTGTTGCTCGGGCAGCGATTGGGGATGCGCTGCGGTGACGCGATCAATGGCGGTGGGTTCCGACGCAATGGCCACCTGGGTGGAGGCGTTAGCCTGCCGCTCCACCAGCCAGCTCAGCAATTGTTGTTCGGCATTGGCGCGCAGGTCGCTCCGCGCGCCCAGCACGATGAGGCTCACGGCGAGGGCGGTACCCATGAGCGCCAGCCCGTTGTGCGTGACTTCAAAAAAACCGCGGGCCACATCGCCCGCTGCAACTTTCACTGATGACCCCGCAACATGCAAGCCGCGAAGGGATGTGGGTTCGTTCGTTCTTTTCATGGTGTCGCTCCAGACTTCTCCAACCGGCCAGAGTAGGCCGGTGGTTGGGTGGGGTCGCCATCGGTGGCAGCACCTTTCAGTGGTTGCCTCGGACTTAGCCTTGGGGGGCAGCGGTTAAGGGTTTACCCGTTGAATTGGGCAAAGCCAGCGGATGTTATGTGGCGCTTAGTGGCTAGTCAAGTATAAAAACTGAATTTATATACCAAAAAGAAATATCAAATGGAATGAAAAAGTTCCCCTGCAGAGTTCGCTAGCGCGCAAGCGTGTGTGGCTGCGGCCTCTGAGGGCCTTTCCTGCGGGGCATCGGAAAATTACCGCTTGTCGCCTAAAAGCAACCCTTCATGTCCGATTCCTCCAAAGTGATGAGGATGATGGGCGGGCTGGGCGTGATTGAAAATCTCCATCGAGCGGCGTGTCTCGGAGGCTTGATGCGGGTGTCGATACCGGGTAACCTGCAGTTGCCTGTCGTCATGACAGGTGTTGCTGGTGAGTCGATCCAATCGATAGCCGGCCCCAGCGGGAGCAATCTGTTGCTTCCAGGCTGGAGAGACATCCATCTCTCTCCGCCAAATCCGACGGCAAGAGCATCTAGCCCGCCGTCAACCCCGACGGGTTTGACCCGTCGGGGTTTCTTTTTTGTGCAACCGGGAAAGACATCTTCGCTATTGCGCGGCCCCACGTTTGCTTGCCGCAGCGGATGGCCTCCAGCAGCGAACGCCTCTTCATATATGTGCTTTATGAATTCGCTCGTGAGCCTCGGCAGCGCCGAGCGAGGTGCTTGCGCCAACAGCGGTGACAATACCGGGTTGCGAGCCGTGTTCTGATGGCCACCGCGAATCTTCTGCCCATCATCCATACCCCTCCATGTCGCTGTTCTCTTTGCGAAAATCCGCGCCCCAGTCCCAAGCCCCTGAATCTGCCGTGAACTCGCCTGCACCGTCCAAATCCGCCTCCGCCCACCCGCTGGACGCTCTCACCGGTGGTGCCTTTTCTGCACCCACCTCAGGCGAGCGCACGGCAAGAATTCGCGAGTGGCTCGCGACTTCGCCTTCGCTGGAGCAAATGTCTGACGTGTTCAAGGAGCTGTCGCATCGCGATCGTGGGGCATCCAAGCCACTGAAGGAAAAGCTCGACGAACTCAAACGCCAGAAGAGCCAGGAACAGATCGCTGTGGAATGGGCAGCCAAGGCGCAGGCCATGCTGGACCAGGCACGGCTCAATCTGGCCGATGCGTTGGCGTGGCAGCGTGATGCGGCCAGAGCGGGGGCACCCCTGTCGCGTGAGCCCTTGTCTGGCCTGAAGCAAGCGCTTGGTGAGCGCGTCAAGGCCATCGAGGACTTGCAGCACCGTGTGCAGGTCGAGCGGGAAGCGGCCGTGCTGATTGCCCAGCGCATTGAGGTGCTGTCGACCAAACCCTGGAAAGAGGCCCAGTCAAGCGCCCCCTCCCTGAGTGCCGACGTGAGCCATTGGCAGCAGCAAGTGGCCGGTTTGACAGAAGACCCCCAGTGGTCCAGCGTCGAGGCCAAGTTCCCCGCTATGCTGGACTCCTCCAGAAACCAGCTGCAACTGGTGTGGGAAGCGTTTGCAGCTGCGCTTGAACAAACCGCGGCAGCCGATGCAGATCCGCAGGCGCCATTGCCCGCCGTGCCGGTGTGGGCCGATGAACTGCGCCTTGCCCGCGGGCAGGACGTCTCTGTCGCCGCTGAAAAGAACAACCAGAATACACAGGCTGCACAGGAAAAACGTGCCCGTGCGGGCGCCGAGATCGACAAGGCGCTGACCGTGCTGGAGCGGGAACTGGCAGAAGGGCATGGCAAGGCCACACCCAAGGCGGCTGCAGATGTGCGTGGCTTGCTCAAGACCCATGGCCGTCTGGTCAGTCCCGAACTGGAAGCCCGGGCTCATGCGGCGCTGTCTCAGGCCGGCGAACTCGAAGGCTGGCAGCGCTGGCGGGCCGATCAATTGCGCGAAGAGCTGGTGGCCAAGGCCGAAGGTCTTTTGCAGGCGCCAGAGGGCCAGCGTCTGGGTGGCCGGAAGATGCAGGAAACGCTGCGCAGTCTGCGCGATCAATGGAAAACGACCGACCAGGGTGGTCAGGCCAACCATGCCCTGTGGAAGCGCTTCGACGAGGCGTGTACCGAAGCGCACAAAGTGGTGGAGACCTGGCTGGCGCAAGTCCGGCAGCAGGCTGAGGTTCACAAGGCCCAGCGTCTGGCCATCATTGACGAACTCAAGGCCTGGACCGAGTTGCACGCTGCGAGCACCGACTGGAAGGCCCAGGTTCGGGAATTGCACGGGTTTTCCGAGCGGTGGCGTGAAGCTGGGCATCTCAGTGAAAAAGCGTTTGCCGAATTGCAGCCTGCATGGAAAGAGGCCATGCACAAGGCGCACGCGCCCCTGGAAGCGGCGCAGGCTGCGAGCACCGCGCGTCGCCGTGCCCTGATCGACGAAGCCGTTGCACTGGGTGCGGCGCCGCAGTTGCGTATCGACGCTGTCAAGGCGCTGCAGCAGCGGTGGCAGGCCGAAGCGCACGCGGTGCCGCTGGAGCGCAAGCACGAACAAAAACTGTGGGAGGCCTTCCGGCAGCCCATCGACGACGCGTTTGCCCGCAAGAGCAGCGAACGTGAAAAAGCCGCCACGGCGCTCAATGCGCATGATCAACGCGTGCTCGACGCTTCGCGGGCCTTGGAAGCGGCCAGCGCCACTGGAGACGCTCAGCGGATTCGAGAGGCCATGCAGTCCCTTGAGCTGGCGCTTGTAGGGCAAGCCGATGCGGCAGCCAGCAAGGCTGAACCATTGAGTCAGCCTGCAGCGGTGCAAGCTGACGTGGCCCCTGATTCAGCGACGGATCAGCCTGCCGAAGCCGTGGCTTCCGGCAAGCCAGCAGCGGACATGGCCGCGCAGGACGCCGAGACCGCTGTGAAGCCGGCGCCCGCCGCTCCGGCATCGCCGCCCAAGAAGGTGGTGGCGGTGCGAGGCGATGACCGGCCCGGCATGAAAAAGGCCGAGCCTGCCGCTCGCGATGGTCGCCGGGGGGATCGGCCCGATGGGCGCCGCGATGGACCTGGCATGGGCAGGGCCGACGCACGTGGACGGGGCCCTGGTGCGTCGTCGCCGTGGCGTGAAGAGCGCGAACCGCGTGGACCGCGTCTGGGCGACGCGGCCTTTCGCGCCCAGCGCCAGGCCATTGAAGCTGCCCAGACGAGCTTGCGCAAGCTCGCCGCGCAAGCTCATGGCGAGGTCCTGACCCAGTTGATGACCGCCTGGGAACAGCGCGATGCCGAGCAGATCCCGACGGCACATGCTTTGGGGCCCCGCGTGAACGCGTCCAGCCGTAACGCCTGGGTGTCAGCGCTGACCAAAAATGCTGGCCCGCTCAATGCGGAAGTGCTGCTTCGCCTTGAAATCGCCTCTGAAGTGCCCACACCGGCCGAACATCTCAGCGAGCGCCGCATGCTGCAACTGCAATTGCTCACGCGCAAGCACGCAGCCGCACCTGCTGAAACCTGGGTCGAAGATGTCGCATCGGTACTGACATCCAGTTTCGATGCTGCGGTCGCGCGGCGCTTGCAGACCGTGCTGAAGAGCTTGTTGAAGCGCTGACTTGACCCACCCCCGCGCCGCTTCGCGTCACCCCCTCAAGGGGGCGATACCTGTGGCCCGGCGGAGCCGGTTCCACGGTATCTCTGGATTGAGACATCGCGCTCCGGAGGGGTTGCACATCCCGCAGCGTTGCGCGCTACGCATTCAGGAGAGCGCACCATGTGCTTGGCTGGGCCTGAAAAACCCGTCGTACAAGGGCAGGAGCGTCGGAAACTCTTCGCCAAACCGGTCGCGGCTCACGAAGTACGCCTCACAAGTGACGGCAAAGAACTCTGCCGGATTCGTGGCCGCGTAGGCGTCCAGCCAAGGGGGCTCGGCGCCAAAGCGTTCCGTCAGTGACACGGCTTCGCGAAAGTCGTCAAACGCTTTTTGCATGGTCTGGCGCCAGAGGCGCTGGCCGGCCGTCAGCGAACCCGTGCCCAGAAAGCCGGATGGCAGCGGTGGGGCGCCACCGGGGGCGTCGCCAAGCCTGATGTCTCGCATGTCCATCTTGTGGACAAACTCGTGAATCACCAGATTGCTGCCGCTTGCGGCCGCCTCGCCCGCCATCGCCACCGCATCCCAGGTGAGCATGACGGGCCCGCGGTCCATGGCCTCGCCGGCGAGCACCTCGTTGTAGTGATGCACCACACCTGCGCCATCAACGATCTTTCTCCGGGCCACGACGGCGCCGGGCTGCACAACGATGCCGACGAAGTCGTCATACCAGTCCAGCAACTGCAGCGGAGCTGAAGCGGGCCGCCCCGACGGTCCGTGCATGTGCAGCAAAGGGAGACAGGCTTGCGCAGCAATCGCCAATGCCATGGCATCGGTCAGATGCAGGCCGTTGGCGGGGTGAAATTCCTTTTCGTTCAGAAAATGGGCGCTCAGCAGACGCAGACGCTGCTGCTCTATCGAACCCAGCTGGCCCAGAAAGGCATAAGCGGACACCACCTTGTTCCAGAGCTTATCGGGCACTGGCGGGGGGCGGCGCCATCGACGGGGCAGCCACCTCTGGATCAGGTCGAACATCGGCCGGTGCGGGTGGGGTGGCGGTTGTTCAGGGCGGCGTCATCGTGAGACGCTGCATGCCTTGCGCACCGATGCGCAACACCTCGGCCCGTGGGTGCTGGCCGCCAACTTCCCAGTCGCTGAGCACCACCCGCTGCAGTCCTCCGCCAAGCGGATGCTCGGCAGGACGGTGTGTGTGCCCGTGTATGAGTGTCTGCGCCTGAGCGTGCAGCAACCACGCTTGTGCAGCAAAGTGATCCACATCCGCCCAGGTATGCGGGTCGCCTGCGGCGCTTTGCTTGCGCGCTTCGCTTTGTTGCCGCAAGTCGCGTGCGATGGCTTCGCGTTCTTCCAGCGGGCGCTCCAGAAACGTGCGCTGCCATTGTGGATGGCGGACCTGTTCCCGAAACCGCATGTAGTCGGTGTCGGCCAGGCAGAGTGCGTCACCATGGCTCAACAACCAGCGATGGCCCAGAAAATCCAGTGCGGTCGGGTCACTCAGCAATTGCATGCCGCAGGCCTGTGCCGCCACTGAACCCAAAAGAAAGTCCCGATTGCCCACCATGAAATACACCGGAGTCCGTTCGGCATGGGTGCGAATGACCTGAACGCATGTGCGCCAGAAATCGTGTTCAATCGTGCCGGTTTGAGCCAGCACATCGTCGCCCACCCAGACTTCAAAAAGGTCACCCAGAATGAACAGCGCGTCGGCCCGTTCGATGGGCGGGCGTTCAAGGTAGTGCCGCCAGGCTTCGAAGGTGGCCGGTTCGCTCGCCTGCAAGTGCAGGTCGGAAATGAAATCGACCGTTTGCCAGTGCGCGGGAGCGCGCAACTCAGCAAAACGGTCGGTGGCAAGCAATGGCATATGAAGCGGGGTCAGAAACCCCTGAACTCACCCCTCAGAGTGCCACAGCCTTTTCAATCACCACGTCGTCCTTGGGTACGTCGTCATGGAAGCCTTTGCGTCCAGTAGGCACGCCTTCGATCTTCTTGACGATGTCGGCACCGCCGACCACCTTGCCGAACACGGCGTAGCCCCATCCCTGGGCGCTGGGCGCAGTGTGGTTCAGGAAGCCGTTGTTGGAAACGTTGATGAAGAACTGGGCGGTGGCGGAATGGGGGTCGCTGGTGCGGGCCATGGCCAGCGTGTAGGTGTCGTTCTTCAGGCCGTTGTTGGCCTCGTTGGTGATCGGGGCATCGGTGGGCTTCTGCGTCATGCCGGGTTCGAAGCCGCCGCCTTGCACCATGAAGCCCGGGATCACGCGGTGAAACACCGTGTTGTCGTAGTGGCCCTTGTTCACATAGGCCAGGAAGTTGGCCGCAGACAGAGGGGCTTTTTCGGCATCGAGCTCGATGGTGATGACGCCGTGGTTGGCGATGTGCAGTTCGACTTGGGGGTTGGCCATGGTTATTTCTCCAGAGTGGCTTGGGTGATGGTGATGGGGGTCTTGGGCACGTTCTGGTGCCCGCTCTGGTTGCCGACGGGTGCGTTGCGGATCTTGTCAACGGTGTCCATGCCCTGGATCACTTTGCCAAAAACCGTGTAGCCGTAGCCGTCGGGGGCGGGGGCGTTCAGGCCGGTGTTGTCGACCACGTTGATGAAGAACTGTGCCGTGGCGGAATTCGGGTTCGCGGTGCGCGCCATGGCCACCGTACCTCGGTCGTTCTTCAGCCCGTTGCTGGCTTCCAGCGGAACGGGCCCACGCGTGGGCTTTTGCTGCATATCGGGCGTGAAGCCGCCGCCCTGGATCATGAAGTTGCCGATCACGCGGTGGAACACGGTGCCGTCGTAGTGCTTGTCTCGCACATACTGCAGGAAATTCTCGACCGTCTTGGGAGCTTTGTCGGGGTACAGCTCAAGCACCACGTCGCCCATCGAGGTGCTCAGCTTGACCTTGGGTGCGACGGACGGCGATTGGGCCAATGCGGGCAACAAGGTGAAAGAGAGCAGGGCAGTGACGACCAGAGTGCCCAGGCGCCTGCGTGCAGGCTGCGATGCGTGTTTCATACTTGTCCTTCAAAAAAAATCTTCCACTGGCCATTTTCCAGGCCCCAGTACTGGCGCTTGGTCACACCGCGAGATTGACCCTCCACCACCTCGCCGAAAGTGACCACCATGGTGTCTTCACTGTCGCGCCAGCGCAGCACGGACAGATCCTTGAGCTCAACGGTGCGGTCGCCCTTGTTGCGAAGTTCGCTGTCCACGCGCGCCCACCATTGATCCGGCCGGCGCCCCGCACTGCGAAACTGGTCAGAGTAATAGGGCTTCAAGCCCTCCATCATTCCCAGGCTTTTGGCGTTGCGCCACGCTTCCAGAGTGGCGTGGAAGGCTTTGCGGTCCGGGGCCAGCGCATCTGGTTTCACCCATTGCAGCTCCTGGGCAATGATCACCGGCGTCGAGCGTATGGCGACCGTGGCCAGCAAGCGCTTGAGGTCCGGGTTGGACAACACCACGCAGCCGTCAGACGCCTGAGGGGCACGCACAAACTGGGCACGCGGCGTCCCATGAAGCCAGATGCCGTGCCCCGTTTTGCCCCGGCGCAGATCGAGCGCATTCGGGTAGTTGATGGGCAGAGCCCCCGCGCCGTAGAGGTCGGGCAGGTTGGCAGGGTTGAGGTTGCTGGTGATGTAGTAGACCCCGAGCGGCGTGCGCTGGTCACCTTCCACCACTTTCTCTATGCCTGAAAGCCCTACTGAAATATAGAAGTCGCCAATCAGGCGCAGTTGCGGCGTGGGTGGCTCACCCGTTGCTGCCTCGCTGGAGGCCAGATTCTCAAACAGGTAAAGGCGCGATCTGGACGCGTCAACCGCAATGACATGCCGGCTCCTGGGGCTCAGCGCCAGAATCTGGTCGGGCACATTGCCTGCGGGGGGGCGCTCCGTGAGCGCGCGCAGCCTGCGGCTGGACTCTTCGCGCAAGGCCGTCAGCTGCGCTTGGGCAGCGAGGGCCGTGGTGTCCGGCACGTTGCCCAACTGACGAACCGGGTGCGACTGCAGCGTGAGCAGGTCACCCAGTACCAACTGGGCCAACTGAAAATTCGGGTGGGCCGCTACCAGGTCTTCGGTCATGCGCAGGGCTTCCCTGTGCCGGCCCTGTCCAATGTGCTGGTAGATTTCGATCAGTCTGGCCTCGGCTTCACCCAGCAGCGGCAGCACGTGCTGGAAGCTCTCGTCGGTCAGGCTGATGGAGGCCAGTCCATTGCCTGAAATTGAGGTCGCACTGAGGGGCGTGCTGGCAACCTTGGCCTGCGCGCTTTCGATGAACGAGGGGAGGGCATCCAGACCACCCCGTGTGGTGGCGCCATCATCTTCCGAGCCCGCGCGTGTGAAGAACGACCCGGCTTCAGTCCACCAGGAACTGTTGCCCAGCATGATCATGAGGCCCAGCAGAGCGGCCGCGCCAACGGCCAGCCGCATTGAACCGCGTCCTTTGAGCCCGGTGACCGGTGTGACTGCCGGCACAGGCAGCTGCAGACTGGCATGGCCGGTCTGCGAAGCGCGCGAACTGGCCATCAGGATCCTGTGGATTCCTTGACGATCAGCCATCGGTTTCCGCTCCTGACCATGTCAAGGGTCTTCAGGCTGGTGACGTTGAGGGTGTCTGACGTGTAGACCTGCCGAAAACGGGCGGTTGCCCGATCACCGTTGACGGCCACATCCAGATCGTTCACTTCAACGTTGATGCGCTGCCGGGGCACGATGCGTGCGCGCCGCTCGGCTTCCCAGGCGCTGCGAGCCTGACCACCGGCCGGCGTGAAGCTGGGTGCATAGGCCCCGAGGTAGTCCGGCATGCTCTTGCTCGACCATGCCTGTGCCCATTTCTGCACAGCGCTTTCGACGTCGGCTTGCCCGGCAACGCCGGTAGCGGCAGGCGCAGTCGGCGTGGCCGGCGTGACAGGGGAAGCGGGGGAGGCAGCAGTCGCGGGGGTTGCAGGTGCAGCGGCCACTTTGTCGGCCTGGGCGGAACGGCTATCTGCAGAAAAGAGACTGCGGATCAGGCTGAGCTTGGGCGCTGCGCCTGTGTTGCCGGCATCCAGCTGAAGCGCCTTGCTGTAGGCCTGGCTGGCCAGCTTGGCGTACACGTCACCCAGGTTCTCGTGGGCGGTGGCGTAGCTGGGGTTGGTCCTGATGGCCATCTCGAGCGCGGCGCGCGCCTTGTCGAACTGGCTCTGGCCCGCGTACAGCACGGCGAGGTTGTTGTAGGGCTCTGGCAGCTCCGGGTAGTCCTGGGTCAGGCTGAGAAATGCGGAAATGGCATCGCTGGTCTTGCCGGTTTCCGTCAGGATCACGCCCTTGAGGAAACGCATCTGCGGGTCGGTAGGCTTGGTGGCCAGGTACTGGTCGGTCTTGGCAAGGGCTTCGTTCAGTTGGCCAGCACGCACAAGCCGATTGACGTCGGCGTACGGGTCTGCCTGGGCCATCGCAGCCGTGCTGCCGAGGGCCGCTGAAACGGCCAGCGACAGGGCCAACCGGCGCAGGCTTGAGCGCATGCCACCGGGGGTGGCCGGGCCTGCCTCATGGTTCTGGGAAAACGGAGATTTCGTCGAATGGAACATGAGACCTCAGAGGCTGACTGGAGATGAACTGGCCATGCCACGGGACCCTGGATCAACGATCATCGGGCCCGATGGGCACACTGGCACAGCGCCGGGCTGGCTATACTGGCGCATTGTATCTGAGGGGTGTCGGTGTTCGACCCTTGGCCGCCCGGTGACTCCGGGGGAGGGCAAGCGGTAATGCAACACTCAGGCTGAAGCAATGACCATGCGGGTCGTTTGCCAGGCGCAACAGATGCTCCCCCTCTTTTCCCTCCATGACTTTAAGAATCTACAACTCGCTATCGCGACGGCTGGAAGATTTCCAGCCCATCGAACCCGGGCACGTGCGCATGTACGTTTGCGGAATGACCATCTACGACCTGTGCCACGTGGGGCATGCGCGGATGATGATGGCGTTTGACGTGGTTCAGCGCTGGCTCAAGGTGAGCGGTTACAGGGTCACCTACGTACGCAACATCACCGACATTGATGACAAGATCATCCGGCGTGCCCTGGAGCGGGGCATCAGCTTGCGCGCGCTGACGGACGAGATGACGGCGGCCATGCACGAGGACATCGGTGCGCTGGGTATCGAGCCCCCGACGCTGGAGCCACGCGCCACCGAGTACGTGCCTCAGATGCTGAGCCTCATCTCCAGGTTGGAGGAGAAGGGCCTGGCCTATCAGGCCGACAACGGGGATGTGAATTTTTCGGTGCGCAAGTTTGAAGGCTACGGCAAGCTCTCAGGCAAGTCGCTGGACGATTTGCGTGCGGGCGAGCGGGTGGCGGTTGCACAGGACAAGGAAGATCCACTGGATTTCGTGCTGTGGAAGGCGACCAAGCCGGACGAGCCCGCAGAAGCCAGGTGGGATGGCCCTTTCGGGCAGGGGCGCCCCGGCTGGCACATCGAATGCTCCGCAATGTGCAGTGCCACACTTGGCGAGACATTCGATATCCATGGTGGAGGTGCCGATCTGCAGTTTCCGCACCATGAGAACGAAATTGCACAGAGCGAGGGCGCGAGCGGCAAGCCGCTGGCCAGGTTCTGGGTGCACAACGGTTTTGTTCGGGTGGACAACGAGAAGATGTCCAAGAGCCTGGGCAATTTCTTCACCATTCGCGAAGTGCTGGCCAAGTACGACCCGGAAACGGTGCGCTTCTTCATGTTGCGGGCCCACTACCGCAGTGCGCTGAACTACAGCGATGTGCACCTGGACGATGCGCGTGCGTCGCTCAAGCGTTTGTACACGGCGCTCAGTCTGGTCCCTTTCAACAAGCTCTCGGTGGACGCCATCGACTGGCAGCAACCGCATGCGCAGCGCTTCAAGGCGGCCATGGACGAAGATTTCGGGACGCCGGAGGCGGTGTCGGTGTTGTTTGATCTGGCCAGCGAAGTCAATCGCCACAAGGATGCTGACAGTGCGGCGCTGTTGTGTGCGCTGGGTGGCACATTGGGCCTCTTGCAGGCCGATCCGGCGAGCTATCTGCAGTCTGGTGGTGTCCGTGCCGAAGGAGGTCCGTCTGACGATGAGGTTCAGTCCCTTATCCAGCAACGGGCCGCCGCCAAGCAGGCCAGGGACTTCGCAGAGGCCGATCGCATCCGTCAGGAACTGGCCACACGTGGCATTGTGCTCAAGGATGGCCCTGGCGGCACCACCTGGGAGCGGTCCTGATGGCGCCGGTGGCCATGCCGGTGCCGCTTCTCGACGCACCTGACTACTGGGCTGACGCCTGTCGCCACCTGATCAAGCGCGACCGGGTGATGAAAAAACTCATTCCCCAGCATGGCGGTGTGTGCCTGCAGTCGCGTGGCGACGCGTTCGTCACGCTGGCGCGCAGCATCGTGGGCCAGCAAATCTCCGTCAAGGCCGCTCAGGCAGTCTGGGACCGTTTTGAGGCCCTGCCCAAAAAAATGGTGCCGGCGCAGGTGCTCAAGCTCAAGGTGGACGACATGCGCGCAGCCGGTCTGTCTGCCCGCAAGGTGGAGTACCTGGTTGATCTGGCACTTCACTTCGCCAACAACCAGGTCCACGTTGGCGCCTGGGCCGACATGGATGACGACGCCATCATCGCCGAGCTGGTGGCGATTCGCGGCATTGGTCGCTGGACGGCGGAGATGTTCCTGATCTTTCACCTGATGCGCCCCAATGTGTTGCCTCTGGACGATGTCGGGCTTCAAACGGGCATCAGCCGATGCTACTTTTCAGGTGAGCCTGTCAGCCGCAGCGAGATACGTGAAGTGGCGGCCAACTGGGCGCCTTACTGCAGCGTGGCGACTTGGTATATTTGGCGCTCGCTGGACCCGGCCCCGGTCGCGTATTGAACAAAAGACGTCGTTGTCGCAGACTCCCGCCCCACAGGATGCCCAATTCCTTCGCAAGTGGGCTGCGGACCATCACAAGACCACAGGAGTGAACCTTGGCCAAAAAGAACTTTCTCGATTTTGAGCAACCCATTGCCGAACTCGAAGGAAAAATTGAAGAACTCCGGTATGTGCAGACCGAATCGGCCGTGGACATCTCTGCGGAGATCGAGCAGCTGTCCAACAAAAGCCTTCAGCTCACCAAGGACATCTACAGCACGCTGTCGCCCTGGCAGATCACGAAGATCGCCCGCCACGCGGACCGCCCCTACACGCTGGACTATGTGCGCGACATCTTCACGCACTTCGTCGAACTGCACGGTGACCGCCACTTCTCAGACGACCTGAGCATCGTGGGCGGCCTGGCCCGCTTCAACGGGCAGCCCTGCATGGTGCTGGGCCACCAGAAGGGTCGCGACACCAAGGAGCGCGGGCTGCGCAACTTCGGCATGACCAAGCCCGAGGGGTACCGCAAGGCCCTGCGCCTCATGAAGCTGGCTGAGAAGTTCAAACTGCCTGTCTTCACCTTCGTGGACACCCCCGGCGCCTATCCGGGCATTGATGCCGAAGAGCGAGGTCAGTCCGAGGCGATCGGCCGCAACATCTTCGAAATGGCCCAGCTGGAAGTGCCCATCATCTCCACCATCATTGGTGAAGGTGGTTCCGGCGGTGCACTGGCCATCTCGGTGGCCGATCAGGTGCTCATGCTGCAGTATTCGGTGTACTCCGTGATCAGCCCTGAAGGCTGTGCGTCCATCCTCTGGAAAACCAGCGACCGCGCCAGTGACGCCGCCGATGCGCTGGGCATCACGGCGCACCGCCTCAAGGCATTGGGGCTGGTCGACAAGATCGTCAACGAACCCGTGGGTGGCGCGCATCGCGATCACAAGCAGATGGCCGCCTTCCTCAAGCGCGCACTGGGCGATGCCTGGCGCCAGCTGGCCGATCTCAAGGTGAAAGAGCTGGTGGATCGACGCTATGCGCGCCTCAACAGCTACGGCCGCTACACCGACACCAAGGTCGACAGCAAAAACGACAAGCGCTGAGGTGAGCGCCCGGCCTGCGCCCCTCGACGCCTGCGAAAAGGCGGTGGGCGAATGGTGCGGGCAGTTCCTCAAAACCGTCAGCCGCGCTGGCGAAGAAGCCCCTTGCATGGCTGTGGCCTACAGCGCCGGGGCCGATTCCACCGCCCTGCTGTTGGCCGTGCGGCGCCAATGGCGGGGCAGGGTGGTGGCCTTGCATGTGCACCATGGCCTGCAGGCCGCAGCCGACGATTTCGAGGCGTGTGCCCAAGCCCTTTGCGCGTCGCTTGGCATCGAACTGCATACGGCCCGGCTGGATGCCTCGCCTTCGTCCGGACAGAGCCCGGAAGACGCTGCGCGGATCGCACGCTACGGCGCGTTGGCCCAGCTCGCACAAGAGGCGGGGGCTGCCTGTGTCCTGCTGGGTCAACACGCAGACGATCAGGTTGAAACCTTGCTGCTCGCGCTGAGCCGGGGAGCCGGGCTACCAGGGCTGGCGGCCATGCCTGGCCGCTTCATGAGACATGGCATGTGCTTCGGCAGACCTTTTCTGGATTTGTCAGGCGCCACCCTGCGCGCCTATGTGACGTCGCAGTCCGTTGCCTATGTGACCGATCCCACCAACGCCGACGAGCGGTACACGCGCAACCGGATTCGGGCGGTGCTGTCGCCCGCCTGGGAGCGGTGTTTCCCCGGGTACCGGCCGATGCTGCTGCGCAGTGCCCGGCATGCCGCCCAGGCACAGCATTTGCTGGACGATCTTGCACGGCTGGATCTGGAGCGGGTGGGGTCGCCACCGGCGATTGCCGAGCTGCAGACTCTGGACCGGGAACGGCAGGCCAATGTGGTGCGCTACTGGCTGCGAACCAGCGCCCAGGTGGCGCCAAGCGCGGCCCAACTGGACGAGCTCCTCGACCAGGTGGACAACTGCACCACGCGCGGCCATTCCATCCGGTTGAAGGTAGCCAACGCTTTCGTGTGCCGATCAGGCGATCGGCTGGTTTACGGGCCGTCGATATAATCAAAGGCTTTGTCCGACCGCGCGCCAGGCGCGGCCCGAGCCGTCTGGGTCCCAGGCGCAGCGGGTTGCACCTCCGCGCATCATCCCGACACATTCAATGGCATTGATCGTTCACAAGTACGGCGGCACCTCCATGGGGTCGACCGAACGCATTCGCAATGTGGCCCGCCGCGTGGCCAAATGGCACCGCGCCGGCCACCAGATGGTGGTGGTGCCCAGCGCCATGAGCGGTGAGACCAACCGCCTGTTGGGGCTGGCCAAGGAACTCACGCCCGCCCAGACCAACGCCGCCTACGATCGCGAGCTGGACATGCTGGCGGCCACAGGTGAGCAGGCTTCGTCGGCCTTGCTGGCGATAGCACTGCAGGCCGAGGGTCTGGAAGCCGTGAGCTACGCCGGATGGCAGGTGCCCATCAAAACCAACAGTGCCTTCACCAAGGCCCGCATCGAATCCATTGACGACCAGCGCGTGCGCGGCGATCTGGATGCAGGCAAGGTGGTGATCGTCACTGGCTTTCAGGGCATTGACCCGGACGGCCACATCACCACGCTGGGCCGTGGCGGCAGCGACACCTCGGCCGTGGCTGTGGCCGCAGCCCTCAAGGCCGCCGAGTGTCTGATCTACACCGACGTGGACGGTGTCTACACCACCGACCCGCGTGTGGTGCCCCAGGCGCGCCGCCTGGAGCGGGTGAGCTTCGAGGAAATGCTGGAGATGGCCAGCATGGGCTCCAAGGTGCTGCAGATCCGCTCGGTAGAGTTTGCGGGCAAATACAAGGTGCCCTTGCGCGTGCTCTCCAGCTTCACGCCCTGGGACATCAACCTGACCGAAGAGGCCGCCTCTGGCACCCTGATCACTTTTGAGGAAGACGAAGACATGGAACAAGCCGTCGTATCCGGCATCGCATTCAACCGCGACGAAGCCAAGATCTCGGTGCTGGGCGTGCCCGACACCCCGGGCATCGCGTACCAGATTCTTGGTGCGGTGGCAGAGGCCAACATCGAGGTTGATGTGATCATCCAGAACCTGAGCAAGGGAGGGCTGACCGACTTCAGTTTCACCGTGCACCGCAACGACTACCAGAAGGCGCTCGACCTGCTCAAGGCCAAAGTGGTGCCGACGCTGGGTGCGGCCGAAGTCGTGGGCGACACGCGCATCTGCAAGGTGAGCATTGTCGGCATCGGCATGCGCAGCCACGTGGGCGTGGCCAGCCGCATGTTCAAGTGCCTGAGCGAAGAACGCATCAACATCCAGATGATCTCCACCTCCGAGATCAAGACCTCAGTGGTGATCGACGAGAAGTACATGGAGCTGGCGGTTCGCGCTCTGCATCGCGAGTTCGATCTGGACCAGACCGCCGACACGATTTCGGGCTGATACCTGCTGCGTGGTGGCCTCGGTAGATGAGGCATAATACGCAGCTTCGGAGCGATGACCGAGTGGCCGAAGGTGCTCCCCTGCTAAGGGAGTATGGGGTGTAGAGCCTCATCGAGGGTTCGAATCCCTCTCGCTCCGCCAGATAGAAGCCTAAGTGACCTGTTCACTTAGGCTTTTTTCTTGGCTGTTCACCGGACAATCCGCATTGTCGATCGTTGCCTTCTCTGCAGGCATCCAGAAACTCAGAGCCCATGCGCACCACACCACCACTGCTCGCCTTGTCGGGTACTGCCTTTGCCACTCTGCTGCTCATCGCCTTCATGATGGGGGCGAACCACGTGGCTGCGCGGATCGCTTTCGACCATGGTGTCGACGTGGCCACGGCGGTGACCTTTCGCAGTGCCGTCACTGCGTTGGTGGTGGTGGCACTGTTGCGCATCTACAAGGTCCCGGTCGGACTGACGGCGCGCCATCGGCGCGCCTTGCCCGCCATCGGGTTGCTGGTGGGCGTGCAAAGCCTTTGTCTGTATTCGGCCGTGGCCCGCTTGCCGGTGGCCATTGCGCTGTTGGCTTTCAACACCTACCCGCTGTGGACCGCCTTGTGGGCGCGTGTGGTGTATGGCCAGAGGCCACCGCCAAGTCTGGTGCGCGCCATGCCCGTGATGTTGTTCGGTCTGGCGCTCGCACTGGATGTGCTGGGCGCGTCTTCTGGCTTGGGTGCCTCCGGGCAGTGGCGGCAGATCGGCGCGGGCGTGGCGTTCGCATTGACTGCAGCGGCCACCTTTGGCCTGGCGCTGGTGCTCACCCAGCATGAGACCGGTGACCTGGACGGGCGCTTGCGCACGGCGAGCACCATGGGCATCGTGGCAGTGCTGGCCCTGGCCGGAGTGGCCTCCCAGGGTGGCTTTCAGCTGCCGCAGGCCCTGGCAGGGTGGTGGGGGCTGGTGGGTCTGACGGTGTTGTACGGAACGGCGTTCACCATCATGTTTACCGTGCTCCCGCGCCTGGGGGTGGTGGGCAATTCGGCCATCATGAACATCGAGCCGATCTTTGCGCTGGTATTGGCCTGGGCCATCCTGGGGCAGGCCATTGCGCCGGTGCAGGTGCTGGGTGGGCTGGTGGTGGTGGCCACCGTGATGTGGCTGGGGCTGCGCAAGAATTGACGCCATTCGTGGTGGCGATCGTGCCTGCTCAATCGTCCACGGAGGCGCTCCACCGGTCGTTCCAGGGCGCAGCGCCGGGTCGGCCACGCAGCTGGTCAATGTCGCGTCGGTCGCGTTTGGTGGGGCGCCCGATCGGCTGAGAGTGTGCCGGCTCTGGCGCCAGCCGACGCCGCTCGGCGGCCTCGACGCGGAGTGCGATGGACGCTTCGGTTTCTTCAAACAGCATCGCTGCCACGGGTGCGGGGCCCCGCACGCCACTGATGCCGCGAACCACGATGGTCCTCGTTCCGTCTGAGCTGCGAAGCTCGATCGTGTCACCCGTGCGCACTTCGCGCGACGGTTTGGCCGCCTGGCCATTGACGTGAACCCGGCCTTTGTCGATTTCATCGGCGCTGAGGGCGCGGGTCTTGTAAAAGCGGGCCGCCCAGAGCCATTTGTCGAGGCGGACGCGAACGGACGGGGTGGCGGAGCCGGGGGGAACAGGCATCGTGCTTGAGTTCAGCTGGTGGACACGACCGAAAGGTAACATGACAAGCATGACCCAAGACGACCGTCTGCCGCGAGACGCGCAAAGCATTCTGGAACTGGCCGCCCGGTCCATGTTCGACCTGTTTGCCAACGCCAGCGAGGGCATGATGCTGGTGGACCGCAACGCACGGGTGGTGTGGATCAACGACCAGTACCGCCGCTTTTTGCCGGCCCTGGGGTTTGAGCGCGAAGAGGATTTCGTCGGGCATCAGGTCTCCAGCGTGGTGCAGAACACCCAGATGCACCAGGTGCTGGCCACAGGAAAGCCCATCCTGATCGACCTGTTGAGCAACAAGGCCGGCACCTTTGTGGTGAGCCGGATTCCCCTGCGCGACGAAGCGGGAGAAGTGATCGGCGTGCTGGGCATCGTGCTGTTTGACCACCCCGAGACCACGCTGCAACCTCTGATCACCAAGTTCGCCCGTCTGGAGCAGGACCTGAACGACGCTCGGCGTGAACTGGCCAATCAGCGCCGCACCAAGTACACCTTCGCCAGTTTCGTGGGAAGCAGCCCGGGTGCACTGGAGGTCAAGCGCCAGGCCAGGCGGGCGGCGCAGTCGGCCAGCCCGGTGCTGCTATTGGGTGAGACCGGCACGGGCAAGGAGTTGCTGGCACATGCCATTCATGCCGCCTCGCCCCGGGCCGGTCGACCGTTTGTGAGCGTGAACATGGCGGCTGTGCCCGACACTTTGCTGGAGGCCGAGTTTTTTGGTGTGGCACCCGGCGCGTTCACCGGGGCCGACAAGAAGGGGCGGGACGGCAAGTTCAAGCTGGCCGATGGAGGCACCCTGTTTCTGGACGAGCTGGGTGACATGCCGCCTTCGGTGCAGGTGAAGCTGCTGCGTGCCTTGCAAGAGGGTGAAATCGAGCCACTGGGCTCGAACAAGATCGTGCGTTTTGACGTGCGCGTGGTCGCCGCCACTTCGCGTGACCTGCAGCAGATGGTGCGCGATGGCGATTTCCGGGAAGACCTTTATTACCGCCTCAATGTCCTGCCCATTCGCGTGCCGCCCTTGCGTGAGCGCCAGGGCGACATCCATCTGCTGATCGAAGCCTTGTGCGAGGACATCGCCGCCCGGGGCGGCGGGCCTCAGCTCGAGCTGACTTGTGACGCGCAGGCCTTGCTGGCGGCGCAGGTCTGGCGCGGCAACATCCGTGAACTGCGCAACGTGCTCGAACAACTGGCCCTGCGCAGCGACACCCATCACATCGAGGCCGCGCAGGTGGGCGCGGTGCTGGCCGAAGCCGGGCTGACACTCCTGGAGCCGTTGGCGGTGTCGTCTGCTGCGCCTGCGTTACCGGAGCAGGGTTCCGCGTTCAGGCCACTGCCCGACCAGATCGCCGAGCTGGAGCGCAGGGCCATTCGTGAAGCACTCGCGCGCACCGACGGCAATCGCGCCGCGGCTGCAAGGCTGCTGGGCATCTCCCGAGCCAGTTTGTATGACCGGTTGCAAGCGATGCTTTGAGTGTCTGGAATTCAGTCATATGTCTTTTTTATAGACATATTTGCTTGAGCAAATTGTCTGAATTTCAGACGACATGCTCGACTGCTCGGCGAAAACATGAACAAAATCAAATGACTTGTCTGTTGGCACGAAGCCTGCAATGAAAGGGTACGGCGCATCGCGCTGTGCTTCCATTCCAACAGGAGACAAGACATGACAAACCCCACCCGCCGCCTGGCGGTCATCGCGCTCGCCTGCGCCGCTTCCCTTGCCGCTTCCGTTGCCACGGCCCAGGCCAGCAAGGGCGAAATCCGCATTGCCCACGTGTATGACAAGACCGGCCCGCTGGAGGCGTATGCCAAGCAGACGCACACCGGCCTGATGATGGGGTTGAACTACGCCACCCAGGGCACCATGATGGTCAATGGCAAGAAGCTGGTGGTGATCGAGAAAGACAGCCAGTTCAAGCCCGACGTGGGCAAGGCGCAGCTCGCCGCAGCCTATGCTGACGACAAGGCCGACATCGCCATTGGCCCGACCGGCTCCGGCGTGGCTCTTGCCATGCTGCCGGTGGCCGAGGAATACAAGAAGATCCTGCTGGTGGAGCCGGCCGTGGCCGATTCGATCACCGGCGACAAGTGGAACAAGTACATCTTCCGCACCGGTCGCAACAGCTCGCAAGATGCGATCTCCAATGCCGTGGCACTGGACAAGGCGGGCACCACGATCGCCACCCTCGCGCAGGACTACGCGTTTGGCCGCGACGGCGTGAAGGCGTTCAAGGACGCCATCAAGAACGCGAAGCTGGTGCACGAGGAATACCTGCCCACCAACACCACCGACTTCACCGCCGGTGCCCAGCGCCTCATCGACAAGCTCAAGGACCAGCCCGGTCGCAAGGTGATCTTCATCATCTGGGCTGGAGCGGGCAACCCGTTCAAGATCGCTGATCTGGATCTCAAGCGCTACAACATCGAGATCGCCACCGGCGGCAACATCCTGCCTGCCATGACGGCGTACAAGCAGTTCCCGGGCATGGAGGGCGCGAGCTACTACTACTTCGGCCTGCCCAAGAACGCGGTCAACGATGCCATGGTGGCCGAGCACTACAAGCAGTTCAAGGCACCGCCTGACTTCTTCACCGCAGGCGGTTTCTCTGCTGCCATGGCGGTGGTCACGGCACTGAAGAAGACCGGTGGCGACACCAACACCAACAAGCTCATCCAGACCATGGAAGGCATGAGCTTCGACACGCCCAAGGGCACCATGACCTTCCGCAAGGAAGACCACCAGGCCATGCAGAGCATGTACCACTTCAAGATCAAGGTCGACCCGGCGTTCGCCTGGGGCGTGCCGGAACTGGTGCGCGAGATCAAGCCTGAAGACATGGACGTTCCGATCCGGAACAAGCGCTGAAAGCGCTTGACCCCCTGCGCCGCTGACGCGGCTTCCCCCTGAAAGGGGGACAACACGTGCGGCCCGGCAGAGCCGGTTCCGCCGTGTTCCTGGTTGGGTGCATTGCGCTCCGACCAGCTCGTTTCTGCTCGCCAAGGAACCCCTGGAAACACAGGGGCCGGAGATGTTTCGTCCGAAAACACCCCAGGAGACAAACCCATGAGCTTCCAGCCGCTTCGTTCGCTTGCCGCTTTCGCTACGCTCACTGCGATTTCCGCCAGCACGGCATTCGCTGCCATCAACCTTCCCGCCTACAACGTGGACACCAGCCAGACCACGGTATCCGGCCTGTCTTCTGGTGGCTTCATGGCCAACCAGCTGGGTATTGCGTATTCCTCGCTGTTCAAGGGTGTGGGCGTTTTTGCCGCCGGGCCATACATGTGTGCGGGCCTGAGCAACTACACCTCGTGCATGTACAACGCCAGCATTTCCAGCACGGCATTGGCGAACATGCAGAACCGCATCGACACCTGGAGCGCCAGCGGGGCCATCGACAACAAAGCCAACATCGCGGGGCAGAAGGTGTACCTGTTCATCGGCACCAGCGACTACACCGTGGGTCAGAACCCCACCACCGCGCTCAAGACGCAGTACACCAACAACGGCGTTCCTGCGGCCAACCTGGAGCACGTGGTGCGCAGCGGTGCGGCCCACACCTTCCCCACGGACTTCGACAGCACCGGCAACAACGGCTGCGGCAGTGCCGCATCGCCCTACATCAGCAACTGCAGTTACGACGGCGCCAAGGCAGTTCTGCAGAAGTTCTACGGCACGCTGAACCCGCGCAACAACGCGCCAGCGGCGGGCAACTACATCGAGTTCAACCAAACGCAGTTCACCACCAACCCCGGCATGGCTTCGACTGGCTGGGCTTACGTGCCGGCGAACTGTGCCAGCGGCAGCCAGTGCAAGGTGCACGTGGCGTTGCACGGCTGCCAGCAGAGCACCGACAAGATCGGTGACAAGTTCGTCAAGAACACGGGCTACAGCCGCTGGGCCGACACCAACAGCATCATCGTGCTGTTCCCCCAGACCAAAACCGACAACACCAGCCGCCAGACCGCTGCCAGCGGCTCGCTGGCCAACCCCAACGCCTGCTGGGACTGGATCGGCTGGTACGGCGGCAACTTCGCGCAGAAGGCCGGCACGCAGATGGCCGCCATCAAGGCGATGGTGGAACGCGTGTCTTCCGGCGCAGGCTCCGGCGGCGGTGGCACACCGGCCTTGCCTGCCCCCACCGGCGTGACCACCTCCAACCCCACCAACACCAGCATGACGGTGACCTGGAACGCAGTGAGCGGTGCCGACAGCTACAACGTCTACCGCAACGCCAACAAGACCAATGCATTGCCGGTCATGGGCACCAGCTTCACCGACACCGGCCTTGCCGCTGCCACGCAGTACAGCTGGACGGTGCGCGCGGCCGATGAAAACGGCATCGAGGGTGCCGTGTCGGTGGCCGCCACCGGCACCACCACCGGCAGTGCGCCACCGCCTGCCACCTGCTACACGGCCAGCAACTATGCCCACACCACGGCGGGCCGTGCCTACCAGTCCGGTGGCTACACCTACGCCAACGGGTCCAACCAGAACATGGGCCTGTGGAACATCTTCATCACCCGAACCTTGAAGATGACCGGCACCAATCACTACGTCATCGGCACCTGCCCTTGATGAAAGCCCGAGACACCGAACCCGCCAGGAGACCATGAGCTTGTTATCCACCCAGAACCTGACCGTGCGCTTCGGCGGACACGTGGCGGTCAACAACGTGACCTGTGCTTTCGAGCCCGGCACGCTGACCGCCATCGTGGGCCCCAATGGTGCCGGCAAGACCACGTATTTCAACTTGATCTCCGGGCAGATCAAGGCCAGTGCCGGCAGCGTGAAGCTGGGTGGCAGGGACATCTCCGCTTTGGGCGCGCCTGCGCGTGCGCAGGCCGGTCTGGGTCGGGCGTTTCAGCTCACCAACCTGTTTCCCAACCTCACGGTACGCGAGAACGTGCGGCTGGCGGTGCAGGCGAGGGCGGGTGCGGGTCTGAACCTGTGGCGCATCTGGAGCGACCGGCGCGATCTGACCGAGAAAGCAGACGCCGTGCTGGAGGCGGTGGCTTTGTCGGACCGGCGCGATGCCCTCGCATCCAGCCTGCCGCACGGCGACCAGCGCAAGCTGGAGGTGGGCATCCTTATGGCGCTGGAGCCTCAGGTGTTCATGTTCGACGAACCCACTGCCGGCATGAGCGTGGACGAAGCGCCGGTGATCCTGAACCTGATCCGGCAACTCAAAGCCGACAGGACCAAGACCATCCTGCTGGTGGAACACAAGATGGACGTGGTGCGCGAACTCTCGGACCGCATCATCGTGTTGCACAACGGCGAACTGGTGGCCGACGGCGAGCCGGCCGCGGTGATTGCCTCGCCTGTGGTGCAGCAGGCCTACCTGGGCATCAACCCTGAAGAAGAGGTGACCGCATGAGCGATCTGCTGACGCTGAAGGATGTGCACACGCACATTGCCGCGTACCACATCCTCCACGGCGTGGACCTTGTGGTGCCGGCCAACCAGCTCACCATGCTGCTCGGCCGCAACGGCGCCGGCAAGACCACCACGCTGCGCACCATCATGGGCCTGTGGCATGCCAGCCAGGGCAGCGTCACGCTGGACGGGCAAGACATCACGCAGAAGCCCACGCCGGACATTGCGCAGTCGGGCGTGGCCTATGTGCCGGAAAGCATGGGCATCTTCTCTGACCTTTCTGTGCGCGAGAACATGCTGCTGGCCGCCCGTGGCGCACGCAAGCTCGACGACATCGACACCGATCGGCTGGAGTGGATCTTCGGCCTGTTCCCCGCCATGAAAAAATTCTGGCTGCACCCGGCGGGCAAGCTCAGCGGCGGACAGAAGCAGATGCTGGCGGTGTCGCGCGCCATCATCGAGCCGCGCAAGCTGCTGCTGATCGACGAGCCCAGCAAGGGTCTGGCGCCGGCCATCATCCAGAACATGATCGAGGCGTTCCGCCAGCTCAAGGCGGCGAACACCACCATTCTGCTGGTGGAGCAGAACTTCAACTTCGCCCGTCAGCTCGGCGATTCGGTGGCCGTGATGGACGACGGCCGCGTGGTGCACAGCGGCTCCATGGCCGAGCTGGCCGCCGACGAAGCGCTGCAAGCCAGGCTGCTGGGCCTGAGCCTGGGAGCGCACCAATGAACCCACACACCATGCACGCCCAGGAATCAGGAGACACCGCGTGATCGCACTCAAGGAACTCGACTGGAAGCCCATGGCACTGGTGCCGGCGCTGGCACTCATTGCGCTTCCGCTGACCGGCAGCCCGTCCACCTGGCTCACGCTCACAGTGGCGGGGCTGGCCATGGGCATGATCGTCTTCATCATCGCTTCCGGCCTCACGCTGGTGTTTGGCTTGATGGACGTGCTGAACTTCGGCCACGGCGTGTTCATTGCGCTGGGCGCCTTTGTGGCCACCACGGTACTGGGCACCATGGGCGGCTTCACCACCAGCGACAGCCTCTGGCTCAACCTCATGGCGCTGTTCCCTGCCATGCTGGTGGCCATGGCGGTGGCGGGTGCCATCGGGCTGGTGTTCGAGCGCTTCATCATCCGCCCGGTGTACGGCATGCACCTCAAGCAGATCCTGATCACCATGGGCGGCATGATCATTGGCGAAGAACTCATCAAGGTGTTCTGGGGGCCTGAGCAGATTCCGCTGCCTTTGCCCGAAGCGCTGCGCGGCTCCATCCTGCTGGGCGACGCGGCCGTGGCCAAGTACCGGCTGCTGGCCGTGATCGTGGGCGCTGCGGTGTTTGCCGCCATGGTGTGGACGCTCAACAGCACCAAGGTGGGTTTGCTGATCCGTGCCGGCGTGCAGGATCGCGAAATGGTCGAGTCCCTGGGCTACCGCATCAAGCGCCTGTTCGTGGGCGTGTTTGTGGTGGGATCGGCGCTGGCCGGCCTGGGCGGCGTGATGTGGGGGCTGTACCAGGAGTCGGTGATTCCGCAGATGGGCCACCAGGTCAACGTGCTGATCTTCATCGTGATCATCATCGGTGGCCTGGGCTCCACGCTGGGTGCGCTCATTGGTGCGCTGCTGGTGGGGCTGATGGCCAACTACACCGGTTTCCTGGTGCCCAAGGTGGCGCTGTTCTCCAACATCGCGCTGATGGTCGCCATTCTGTTGTGGCGGCCGCAGGGTGTTTACCCCGTCACGAGTCGATGACACCCCCCCGCGCCGCCTTCGGCGTCACCCCCCAGGGGGCGCAGCCCTTGGACCGGCGGAGCCGGATCTTCGGCTGCTGCTGGATGGCGGGTTCGCGTTCGACGCGGGTTGGCATCCATATCCAAGAGGTTTTTCATGTTGAGTAGATTGCTTTCCAACGACCTTCCGCGCAGCCGCTGGCTGGTCGCGCTGCTGGTGGTGCTGTTCCTGGGGCTGGCGTTCGCGCCGTTCCTTTTTCCGGGTGTGAAGGCGCTGAATGTGGCGGCCAAGGTGCTGATCTTCATTGCGCTGGTGGCGAGCTTCGACCTGCTGCTGGGCTACACCGGCATCGTGAGTTTTGCGCACACCATGTTCTTCGGCATTGGCGCTTATGGCGTGGCCATTTCGCTCAGTGCGGCCGACTCGCCTACCTGGACCGCGCTCATCACCGGTGTGCTCGCCGCACTGGTGGTGTCCTTGGTGCTGTCGCTGGTGATCGGGCTGTTCTCTCTTCGGGTCAAGGCCATCTTTTTCGCCATGATCACGCTGGCAGTGGCCACGGCCTTTCTCACGCTGGCTTCGCAGCTCTCTGAGTTCACCGGTGGCGAAGACGGGCTCACATTCCGGGTGCCCGAGTTGCTGCAGCCCGGCTTCTCACTGCGCGAGGAACCCCTGATCACCCCGCTGGGCGAGGTGGATCTGAACGGGCGCTTCATCAGCTACTACCTGATCTTTGTTTCCGTGATCGCCATCTTCCTCACGTTGCTGCGCATCGTGAACTCGCCGTTCGGACGCGTGCTGCAGGCCATTCGCGAAAACGATTTCCGCGCCGAGGCACTGGGCTACCGCACGGTGATCTACCGCACGCTGTCCAACGTGCTGTCGGCCAGCTTTGCCACGCTGGCGGGGTGCCTGCTGGCGATCTGGCTGCGCTACAACGGCCCAGACACCTCGCTGTCGTTCGAGATCATGCTGGACATCCTGCTCATCGTCGTGATCGGTGGCATGGGCACGATGTACGGCGCGGTGATTGGCAGCGTGCTGTTTGTGCTCGCGCAAAGCTACTTGCAGGATCTGTTGCGCGCAGCTGGCAACGCGACCGAGGGCATCCCGCTGCTGCCCGCATTGCTCACCCCGGACCGGTGGCTCCTGTGGATGGGCGTGCTGTTCGTGCTGTCGGTGTACCACTTTCCCACGGGCATCGTGGGTCGGTTGAGGGAGCGAACCGCCAGAGCGCTGCGTTCCTTGCAAGCCCCTGGTAGCGGAAATGCCGGCAACACCCACCCGAGGCAGCCAGCCGCACGGTGATCTTGAACGGCCCCAGTTTGCCAGGCACCATAAAACCTCAGCAGGTCCCTATGAACACTTCAGCCATAGTCCAATCGCGCTACCTTGCTTGCGAAGGTCGCGAAATCCACTTCATGGACTGGGCGCCCGCCACCCCCAACGGATCGACCGTGGTGGCCTGGCACGGCCTGGCACGCACCGGGCGCGACATGGATCCTTTGGCTGCCCATCTTGCAGCGCTCGGCTACCGGGTGATTTGTCCCGACACCATCGGGCGCGGGTTGAGCCAGTGGAGCCCGGACCCGCAAGCCGAATACTGTCTGGACTTCTACGCCCGCATTGCCACGGCCCTGGTGGACCAGTTGAAGCTGGACCGATTTTTATGGGTGGGCACATCGATGGGTGGCGCCATCGGCATGGTGTGCGCTGCCGGTCCATTGCATGGTCGCATCCAGCGGCTGGTGCTCAACGACATTGGCCCCAAACTGGCCGACGCGGCGGTTGAGCGCATCCGCAGCTATGCCGGGCATCCGGCCGCGTTTGCCACGGTCGGTGAGCTGGAGCAGTACTTTCGCACCGTGTACAAGCCCTACGGATTTCTCACCGATGCGCAGTGGACCCTGCTCACCGAAAGTTCCGCCCGCCGCCTGCCCGACGGCCGTGTGACACCTCACTACGACCCGGCCATGGTGCAGCAGTTCGTGCATCACCCGGCCGATTACGACCTGTGGGACACCTACGACCGCATCGATGTGCCGGTACTGTGCCTGCGCGGTGCCGAATCCGATCTGCTGTTGTCAGACACCGCCGAGGCCATGCGCGACAGGGGTCCGCGTGCGCTGGTGGTGACCATTGCAGGTTGTGGGCACGCGCCAGCGCTCAATGTGCCCGAACAGCTGGATCTGGTGCAGCGCTTCCTGGCGGACGGGCAGGTCCAGCCTGCCGAGTTGCATGCCTTGCTGGCACAGGGCGCTTCGCCCGGCGAGCGTCCTTCATCGATCGGTCACTGAACAGCAACTGAGTGGAATGGGATGAGCTGGTTGGACTGAGCGAAACACGCTCAGTCCTTGGCGCCCAACGCCAGCGCTCGCTCGCGGCTGTCCTTGAGTGCCATCGGATCGTCGGCCTGTTTCGTTGGCCAACCCTGCAAGTGCCGCTCGGTCAGATCGGCCAGCGCGCGGATCCAGTCGGGGCTGTCGTTGAGGCAGTCGATGTAGTGGAACTGTTCACCACCCGCGTGCAGAAAGGCTTCGCGGGCTTCCATGCGGATCTCTTCCAGCGTTTCCAGGCAGTCGCTGGTGAAACCCGGGCAGATCACATCCACCGTTTTGACGCCTTGTTTGCCCATGGCGATCAGTGTGGGCTCGGTGTAGGGCTCCAGCCACTTGGCTTTGCCAAAGCGCGACTGGAACGTGAGTTTGTAGCGGTCCTTGGGCAGGCCCAGCCGTTCGGCCAGCAGGCGCGCCGTCTTGTGGCACTCACAGTGGTAGGGGTCGCCCAGTGTCAGGGTGCGCTCGGGCACGCCATGAAAGCTCATGACGAGCTGCTCGGCCTGGCCGTGGTGCATCCAGTGCGCCCGCACCCGCTTGGCCAGCGCGTCGATGTAGCCGGGGTCGTCGTGATAACGGTTGACGAAGCGGAATTCGGGCAAGTGGCGGCGCTTCATGCCCCACTGGGCGGCCGCGTCGAACACGCTGGCGGTGGTGGTGCCGCTGTACTGCGGGTAGGCCGACAGGATGAGCACGCGCGTCATGCCCTCTGCCTTGAGTTCGTCCAGCACCGCCGGGATGGACGGGTTGCCGTAGCGCATGGCGTAGCGCACGCTGACCTGGTGGCCGCGTTCGCCCAGGTAGCCGCGCAGCAGGGTGGCCTGTTTTTCGGTCCACACCTTCAATGGCGAGCCTTCGGGCGTCCAGATGCTGGCGTATTTTGCTGCCGATTTTTTCGGGCGCAGGCGCAGGATGATGCCGTGCAGGATCAGCCACCAGATTGCTTTGGGGATCTCGACCACACGGTGGTCGCCCAGGAATTCGCTGAGGTACCGGCGCAGGGCAGGGGCGGTGGGTTCGTCGGGGGTGCCCAGGTTGCACAGCACGATGGCCGTTCGGGCGGCCTGGCCATGCGAGTAGGTGGGTTCGGGCTTGAATGGCATGCGCTATTCTCGCTGAGCCATGAAAACCCCTTTGTTTGCTTCCCGTCGCGCCGCCAAAGACGCCGGTCTGGACCTTGACCGCATCCGTGCGATCACGCTCGATCTGGACGACACGCTGTGGCCGATCTGGCCCACGATCGAACGCGCGGAAGCGGCCTTGCATGCCTGGCTGACCGAACATGCCCCCGCCACCGCCGCCTGGAGCGCCACGCCAGGCGTGATCCGCTCGGTGCGCAACCACATGGGAACCACCCGCCCGGATCTGGCGCACGACATGAGCGCGCTGCGGCTGGAGTCCATTCGCCTGATGTTGCAGTGCGCAGGAGATGACACGGCGCTGGCGGAAGCCGCGTTCGAAGTCTTTTTTGCCGAGCGCCAGCGGGTGGAGCTGTATGAAGATGCCTTGCCGGCGCTGGAGTGGCTCGCCAGCCGTTTTCCGGTGGTGGCGGTGTCCAACGGCAATGCCGATGTGCACCGCGTCGGGCTGGGGGCACATTTCCGGGCGGCTTTCAGTGCGCGTGAGTTTGGGGTGGGCAAGCCGGATGCGCGGATCTTTCTTGCAGCCGCTGAGGCCGCCGGTGTTGACGCTTCAGAAGTGCTGCATGTGGGCGACGATCCGCACCTCGACGGCGTGGGTGCCTTGCAGGCGGGCATGCAGATGGCCTGGCTCAATCGCGAAGGGCAGCCCTGGAGCCATGCGCCGCTGCAACCGCACCTGACGGTGGAGGATCTGGCGACGTTGTGCCTTGCGCTGGGCAAGTAAAGCGGCAGCCTGCCCGGTCTTCACCTGAACCATGAGCCTGACGATCTACGGCATCGCCGCCTCTCGCGCCAGCCGGCCCCTCTGGGCTGCCACCGAACTCGGATTGCGTTTCAAGCACGTGACCACGCCCTACGCCGGTGGCGCAACGCGCACGCCCGCGTTCCTGGCGATCAATGCCAACGGCCACATTCCGGTGGTGGTGGACCAGCGCTCACCCGAAGAGGGCGGAGAAACCGTGGTGTGGGAAAGCATGGCCTGCACGCTCTACCTGGCCCGTCACCATGGACAGCCCGACGGGGTGAGCATCACCCCAGCCAGCGCCAGGGAAGACGCCGAAGCGCTGCGCTGGAGCTTCTGGGCCGTGACCGAGGCAGAAGCCGATGCGCTGACGGTGTTGATGCACCGGATGGCCATGCCCGCCGAGCGCCGCAAGCCCGAACTGGCCGCAGCGGCCGAACGCCGGCTCGCCGTGCCGTTCAAGGTCATCGAGCAGCACCTGCAGCGTCAGCATGATCAAGGGCAAGGCTACCTGGCAGCGCCACGCTTCACGGTGGCTGACGTGTGCGTGGCCAGCGTGCTGAACTGGGCGCGTCCAGCACGCTGCCTGTTGGCGGCCCATCCGTTCACCCGCGCGTGGCTGATGCGGTGCGTGCACCGACCGGCCTACCGGGTGACCCATGCGCTGGGCGAAGCGTGACCCTGTGTGCGGCGAGGGCAGTAGGGGCGCCAGTGGTGCCTGCCCGGCCCTGCGCCAGGCGGGTCCATTTGCGCTCTGCGTGGATCAAAACGTATAGTCAGTGAGTTCAACCCGGCTACTGGTGGTTGAGCGGCTGGTCATCAGGTTTGCAGCAGCGTTCGGTCTTTTCAGGTTTGTCGGGTTCTCAAGGACCGCACGCGGCCGCATTCACCCCAACCTGGAGGACAGACACCCATGCACAACCCGATTCACCTGACCTTGTCCGCGATCACGGCGCTGCTGATGCTGGCCGCCTGTGGCAAGACCGAGGACAAGGCGCAGCCCGCACCTGCGGCCGAGGTGGCGGCCGAGCAAGCCTGCGGCAAGGTGACGGTGGCGAACATGGGCTGGGAGTCTGCTGAAGTGCTGGCCCACGTGGACCGGTTCGTGCTGACGCATGCCTATGGATGCGAAGTGGAACTGGTGCCGGGCGACACCATGCCCACGTTCAACAGCATGATGGAAACCGGCGAGCCCGACGTGGCGCCCGAAGGCTGGATCAATGCCGCCCGGCAACCCCTGACGGCGGCCATGGAGGATGGGCGGCTGTATTTTGGCGCCAGGGCTTTGCTGGACGGTGGTGTGGAAGGTTGGTGGATACCGAAGTACGTGGCTGACGCGTACCCCGAGATCAAGACGATTGATGATGCGCTGAAGCACCCCGACCTGTTCCCCTTTGCCACAGACCCCAAGCGAGGGGCTGTTCACAACTGTCCCGCGGGCTGGCACTGCCGCGTTCCCACGGAGCAGGCGTTCAAGGCCTGGGGAGCTGCCGACAGGGGTTTTGAGTTGGTCGATGTGGCCTCGGCCAGCGATCTTGACGATTCAATTGCCAGGGCCTTTGAGAGCAAGACCGGCTGGCTGGGCTACTACTGGGCACCCACGTCGGTGCTTGGCCGTTACGAGATGGTCAAGCTCGAAGCCGGCGTGCCGCACGATCAGGATGCCTGGGAGACGTGCAATGCCGTTGCAGAGTGTGAGAACCCGGTGAAAAACGACTGGGCGCAAGCAGAGGTGTTCACCGTGATGGCGGACCGCTTCTACAAGGAAGACGGTCCTGCGGTGCGGTACCTGGAAGTGCGCGGCTGGGACAACCGCACGGTGAATGCTTTGCTGGCCTGGAAGCGGGAGCACGATGCCTCAGGTGAAGAGGCTGCGATTCACTTCCTGAAAACCCGGCCGGACGTGTGGAATGCGTGGGTCACCCACGCGGTGGCCGAGAAGCTGAAGGCCGCACTAGGATGAGTGCGCGGCATGAGGCCGCGCCTCAATGCCGGCGCCTTACCAGCCCCAGAGCAGGCCCTTGGCGATCCAGCCGTTCGGTGCGCCTGCGCGTTCGACGCGAACCCAACGGCCACGCTTCTCACGCGTGCGAACGACCTCGCCATAGACGGCCTTGCCAACAATGCGGTAGTTGGTGCCAGGGCCGCTGCGCACATTGGCGGTGGGCCGCTTCACGATATGGTG
Source organism: Betaproteobacteria bacterium HGW-Betaproteobacteria-16 (assembly GCA_002840835.1). Classification (GTDB taxonomy): domain Bacteria; phylum Pseudomonadota; class Gammaproteobacteria; order Burkholderiales; family Burkholderiaceae_C; genus Hydrogenophaga. Next base: position 45,851 of record PHCQ01000021.1, read on the forward strand.
GGGGGCGCTGCTGGTGAGCGAGCCGGCCACCCAGCCGGAGTCGCCTTCAAAGTCCTTCACTTGCAGCCATTTGTTCTGCCGTTTGACGACTTGCAGTGGGTAGCCCTTCTTGAGCTCCCACAAAATATCGTTGTGGGTTCCGGGCCCCGAGCGCATGTTCAGCGTGCTGCCCCTGACGCTCACCATGTTCTGTGCCATGGCGCTGGAAAGGGTGGCCAGGCAAAGGCTGGCGGCGATCACGAAATGGCGTGCGGTGGGTGCTCCAAGCATGCGTAAAAACTCCTCGTTCCAAGTTAAAAGTTGTGACTCGGGTCAGAAGGCTTGCGCGTCTGGAGGTTCCCGAGTCAGTGACATTTTGGCAGGTGATTCGTTTCAAGCCCCATTCAGCCTGCCTCGATGGGCGCCAGAAGGTGCAAAAAACGTTTCGGGAGCCCGCCGTTGGCCGGTGTCAAAGCGCTTGTGCCGCAGCCATGCCGCTGCGCACAGCACCTTCCAGCGTGGCGGGGTAGGGGCCTTCAACGTAATCACCCGCTGCCCAGAGGCCGGGTGCGATGGACAGCGGTGGCCTTTGCAGTTCGGGTGTGCAGGCGAAGGTCGCCCGTTTTTCGACCACCGTTTGAATCGGCTGCAGCGAATCCAGGCCCAGTTGGCGGGCGGCTTGCTGCAAGACCCGCGACTGCAAGTTGGATCGATCGCCAACGCTGGCACTCACCACGAAGGCCAGCACGCCCTGGTGGTCGGGCTCGTTGGGCTGGAGCTGACCACGGTCGAACACAAACTGGGCCGGGGCGGTGTGTGCATCTGGCTCGGCCGGCAAAGCCAGCATGGGGCTAGACAGGCGCACACCTTCGGCCCAGGCATAGACAGTGGTGATGGCGGTGAAGTTCAGTGCCTGCGTGATGGAGGTCCATGATTCCAGTCGCCGCGCGACATCGCCGTGCATGGCACGGGCCTGGGCCTCGTCAGCGGTCCTGCGCATGGTCTGCGCCGCCGGTGTGGCCGCCGTCGCCCAGATGACCTGATCAAATCGCTCTTCGCTCAGCGCCCCTTGGTGCTCCATCTGCAGATCCCAGCCGTCAGACCCAGGGTGCAGCGCGATCACCCGGGTGCCTGCGTGCACACGCGCCGTTTGTGGGTGGTGCAGGCCGAGCCACCGCTGCGCTGTTTGCGGAAAAGCCATGGACAGGTCCACCCTTGGCAGCAGCAGGTTCGAGGCGGCCATGGAGCCATGGCCCTTGCTGAACAAGGCGTCACGCATGACACGCAGAAACACCTGTGCGCTGGACTGCGAGGCTGGCGTGTTCAGCGCCGAAACGCACAGGGGCTCGATCAGTTCGGCCATCACCCGACGGGGCAGAGGTGCGCAGAGGTCACTGACCGTTTGTGAGGGCGGGCACTGGAAACCGGCCGCTCGCCAGGCCAGTGAGGTGCGCACCAGCGCCAGGCGATCTGACCAACTCCAGCCCCTGGCTGTGGCAATGGCGGCCAGGGCGTCCAGCGGGGCGGGCCAGCCCGCTGCCCAGCGCGGCGTCTGCAGACCTCGGCCGTCGGGGTAGGGCAAGGCCAGCGGCATCGCCCACAAGGCCTCAGCCAGGTTCATTCCCACACGTTCCATCAAGGCCAGGCTGTCGGTGTAGGCGCCGATCAGGATGTGCTGGCCATTGTCCAGCGTCAGCGGCACGCCATCTGGCCGTTGTGCCGCCAGCGAACGCGCCCGCCCGCCCAGTGTGCGCGAAGCCTCGAACACGGTGACATCACTTTGACGCTCCGCAGCAGTGACGGCCGCAGCCATGCCGGCCCATCCTGCGCCCACGATGGCGACTTTCAAAGCCGACCCAGCGCCTGCACCCGCCAGGCCAGCCAGAACTTGCGCAGGGGCGTGAGGCTGACCCGCTGCGTCAGCACCAGCAGCGGCTCGCTGGCAATTTCCTTGAGCAGGGTGCGGTAAATGCTGGCCATCATCAGGCCAGGTTTCTGCGGGCGGCGATCGGCTTCAGGCAGCAGGGCCAGGGCCTCGTCGTAGGTCTGTAGCGCACGCTCGCACTGGAACTGCATGAGGGCGGTGAAGCGGCGCTCGAAATCGGCCGGGTCGGTGCCGGGTCCGGCGCTGCGTTTGAGCAGTTCGTGCGCCTTCACATCAAACCGCTGGAGTTCGTTGACCGGCAGGTAGATGCGCCCGCGTGCGGCGTCTTCGCCCACGTCGCGGATGATGTTGGTCAGCTGGAATGCCAGGCCCAGGCGGTGGGCGTAGGTCGTGGTCTGCTCCTGCGTCTGGCCAAAAATGCGGGCCGCCACCTCACCCACCACGCCGGCCACCAGATGGCAGTACTGCTGGAGATTGGCGAAATCCAGGTAGCGGTTTTGCTCCAGGTCCATCTGGCAGCCGTCGATCACGGCCAGCAAGTGCCTGGCCTCGATGCCGAACGTGGCGGTATGGGGCATCAGCGCCTGCATCACCGGGTGGTTGCGTTCGCCAGCGTAGGCCTGCGCCACCTCGCGGCGCCACCAGGCCAGTTTGGTCTGGGCCACGTCGGGGTCTCTGACCTCATCAACGACATCGTCCACCTCCCTGCAAAACGCGTAGAAGGCGGTGATGGCCGCACGCCGCTCCGGCGGGAGAAACAGGAACGCGTAATAGAAGCTGCTGCCCGAGGCGGCGGCTTTTTGCTGGACGTAGTCTTGTGGAGTCATGAAGCCGGAATTTTTCCGGCAAGTGTACGCACCGGCGGCATGTGCCGGGCAGGCACGCCTTTGCCCTGAATGGTTGACCGTGGCGCGCAGGTGCTTGATGGTTGTCAAGCTCCGGGCAGGACCGCGGGCGTAGCATGGCCATGCAATCTTGCAATTTCCCACGAGACTCCCCATGAACGATTCAAATCGTCGTATTTTTCTGATGCAGGTCGCCGCCGGCGGCTCGGTGCTGATGGCGGGCGCTGCCCACGCGCAAGCGGCCCCTCTGGTCGATGAAAAAAATGCCCAGGCCATGGCGCTGGGCTATGCCGCCGACAGCGCCAAGGTTGACGGCAAGAAGTACCCCAAGCATGCCGCCACCCAGTTGTGCTCCAACTGCACGCTCTACACCGGCAAGGCTGGTGAAGCCAGCGGACCCTGCGGCATCTTCCCCGGCAAGCACGTGACCGCCAAGGGTTGGTGCAGTGCGTATGTGAAGAAGGCTTGATCTTCGTGCTTTGAAAATGCAAGCCCTACCAGTGGGCTGGCGCTGCGTTGCTTTCCCAATTCGGCGAGGGAGCGATCACCGACGGATGGCAGGTGGCGCAGCAGCAGTCCCCCGTGTGGGCCTTAGACAAGAGGCGAGTTGATCGCAACAAAGCCTGCGACGTTCAACGCTACGGTGGCCCAGAACACCAGACGAAACGAAGCCTTGCTCGACTTGTGCCGCAACGACTGCTGGGCAACGATCGCTCCTGGCCAACCGCCTGCCAGGCCCAGCAAGAGCAGATTTCGCTCTGAAATTCGCCAGCCACCCGACACGGACGCCGACTTGTCGGCAGCGTATGCGCCAAAGCAGACGATGCTGGCAATGATGTAAGCCATCGCCATCCAGCCAGGAACGCCCCATGCGAAGGCAACAGCCAGGTACACGATGGCGAACGCAGGGATCGCGAACACGTTCGCGGTTCCCCATCGCGCAGAAGATTGGGGCTGCCTGGCCTTTGTGAGCCGGGCTGGCTTGGGAACTTTGGAAGGTCGTGGCCTTTCGGGTTTCATTCGTGCTCACATCCTCCAACGCCAAAACTCATGGATGAGCGCCTTCATTGCTTTTTGCCACCAGCCGTGCCAGGCGCTCAGCCTCCTCCCGCCACCGCGCCAGATCCACCGCATCCACGTCAGCCCGCTCCGCGCGCTCCACCGCGCGCTGCACCACCGCCAGGGCTTCGTTGGCCACCTCAGGTGGGGCGTTTTGTACCAGGGCCTCCAGGTGACGCACCAGCTGGTAGAGCACATCAAAGTGCTCCATGCAAAAGCGGGCAACGGGCTCAAAAGCAATCGCCACCAGCGGTGACAGCGGGGCCGGCAGGGCCGTGACGCGGTCGCAGACAGGCGCGTGCGGGTCGGGCGCGGTGGCCAGCGTGCGGATGAGCAGGCGTGTCTGGCTGCCGAGCACGGCGATGGCAGTACCGGGGTCGTTCACGGCAGGAGACAGCGCACGCTGGGCAATTTCGGCAAGCACGATGAGGCCGTAGCCGGCGTCCTGCTCGATCGTGCGTTCGGGGCCCACCAGGAAGGCATCTCGCACTGCGTTGATCAGTGCCGTGTCCATGGTCACTTCCGCTTTGGCGGCGTCAAGCTTCAACCAGGCCACTGCGGCGCTGGGATGCACCAGATCGCCGGAGCGGGCGGCCACGTGCACCTGCATGCCGTGTTCTTCAGCCAGGCTCTGCAGCTTTTCCACGTCCACAAACTGCACGTGGCCGGTCTTTGTGGCGTGGACTGGTGTGGCGCCTTCGGGGGGGCCTTGCACGGCACGGGCACCGGACAGGGGGTAGCGCGCATGGTCGTGCAGGGCTTTCCATGCAGCGCCTTCCACGATGGCGATGGTGTGTGCCACCTGGCCGATGCGGGAGAGCACGTCGATGTAGAGCATGAACGACACCACGACCCAGGCCAGAACGGCCAGTGAGCTGGCAAACAGCACCATGTAGCCTGCCGGACCGTAGTCGCTCACACCCAGGGCCACCACGCCCACGATCGAAAAGATGAAGGCCGCCAGGAAGACCGCCACCGACTTCTGCGATTGCGGTTCGGCCACCACCAGACGGCGCGCTCGCGGTGTGCCGGCGCTGGCGGCCGACGCGTAGGCGCTGGCCAGCACAGACAGCGCGAAGGTGCTCACCACCAGCATGCTCGATGCCATGAGGTTGAGCAGGTCTTCCACGACCTCGTTGCGCACTTTGGGTAGCCAGTCGAGGGGAATCCACTGGTCGGCCAGCGCGGAAACAAAGGCCACTGCCACGGCGCCCGCGCTCCAGATGGCAGGGCGCCACCAGAGCGTCTGGTGCAGGCGATTCCACAGCAACTGTAGGCGGTCGAGGTCGGGCATGAGCGGTGGGTCAGGGTGTCAGACTGGAAGCAGTCAGCCCCAGCCTACCTGAATTCGCCCAGCGGGCACTTACTCGCCGGCCAGAGGCGCGGGCGGCAGCGAAGCCCAGAGGTCTCAGCCCGTTTTCAGCGCGGTCACTTCCACTTCGATCTTCATGCGCGGATCGAGCAGGCTGGCCGAGATCATCATGGCCGCAGGGCGGACTTCGCCCAGGTACTTGCGCAGCACCGGCCAGCAGGCTTCGAACTCGCTGGCGTTCGGTAGCACGTAGGTCACGCGCACCACGTCGGCCCAGCGGGCGCCGGCCTGGGTGAGGGCGGTTTCGATGTTCTTCATGCACTGCTCGGCCTGCTCGACGACGTTGTCCGAGATGGTCATGGCGGCGTAGTCGAACCCGGTGGTGCCGGAGACAAACACCCAGGGGCCGGCGACCATGGCGCGGCTGTAGCCGATCTGGGTTTCGAAGGGGGAGCCGGAGCTGATGAGTTGGCGGTTCATGGGATGACGTGGGTGGGAGTGCATGGGCGAGACAAGGACTGCTGCCACTGTACAACTCGCAGGGCATTGAGGCAGGGCCAGTCTGGCGGCCGGGAGGCGGTTGGGACATTGATCGTTCTGAAAATGGAACGCTGAGTGTGATCTATGCCCACTACCGGTTTTTTCACCATCCCCATATGCTCTATCTACGGGCCACGATGCGTGTCTGGTGTCTGGCCGTTTCAAGGAGTTCCCATGAAAAAAGTGCTTGCTGTTCACAATGCGCCGCCCCGCCACTGGGTGGGCGACGGCTTTCCCGTGCGTTCGCTGTTCAGCTACAACGGCCTGGGCCTGCAGCTCAGCCCGTTCCTGATGCTCGACCACGCCGCACCCACCCACTTTGAACCGGCGGCTCGCCCTCGCGGCGTGGGGCAGCACCCGCACCGCGGGTTCGAGACCGTGACCATCGTCTACCAGGGCGAGCTGGAACACCGCGACTCCACGGGTGCCGGCGGCAAGATTGGCGCAGGCGATGTGCAATGGATGACCGCAGCCGGCGGCATCGTGCACGAAGAATTCCATTCGAGTGCGTTTACTGAAAGCGGCGGCACCATGGAAATGGTTCAACTGTGGGTGAACCTGCCCGCCAAAGACAAGCTGGCGCCAGCGGGCTACCAGACGCTGCTGGACGCCCAGATTCCTTCGGTGGACCTGGCCGACGGGGCAGGCCGTGTGCGCGTGATTGCGGGGTCGTTTGACGGACACAAGGGGCCGGCGCGCACCTTCACGCCCATCGATGTTTGGGACATCCGCCTGGAGAAAGACGGCATTGCGCAGATGAAGGCGCAAGAGGGCCACACGCTGGCGCTGGTGGTGCTCAAGGGCACGGTGATGGTGAATTCGGAGCATGTGGTGCGCGAAGGCCAACTGGTGCATCTGGACCGCGCGGGCAGCGATGTGCGCATCGAAGCCAACGGCGAGGCCACGGTGCTCTGGCTTTCTGGCGAGCCGATTGATGAACCGGTGGTGGGTTATGGGCCCTTCGTGATGAACAGCGAGGCCGAGATTCACCAGGCGATTGCGGACTTCAACAGCGGCAAGTTCGGGCAGGTGCCTGCTTGAGCCTTGGCGCCTGCAGGGACCCTTTGTCTCAACGGGGAAGGGGGGCCTGCGGCGAGGCGGGCTTCGGGCACATCACGGCCGGTGGGACTCAGTGCGATGGGGCGGCTGCTGTTCGAGCAACGTCTTCAGCCGTTTTGCGGCGACGTGCGCCCGCTTCTGCATCACGGCCCTGGCCATCGGCAGAATCAGCAGCCGAACGGCCCAGTGCCTGCTGCGGCTGTACATGGCCCAGTGGACGCTTATTTGATGCTGTGTTGTCTCCGAGATGCTGATTTCCATGCGGGGCAGCAAGGGTCGGAAGTCGCCTTCCGTGACGAACCGCAGGTTCTCCACAGCGTCAACGACCGTGAGCGTGACCTTGCGTTTGCCCATCAGGGGAACGACCACGGTTTCCAGGTATTTTTTCCCAGGCTCGCCATGACGAAGGCCGTTTCCGGATTCGATCGAAACGACGCCTGGAAACCACTCCTGAAAGCGCTCCATGTTGCTCAGAACGAGAAAAGCCTGCGCAGCCGTGGCCCTGACGGGGGTTTCGGTTTGTGCCAGAAGGATCATTGAGGGGTTTCCGTGCGTGAATGCGGGTTGACTTGCCGATGGGCGCATTTGGCTCGGCGTGACCGAAGGGCCCGGGACTTTGCGGTCGGGGAGGGCGAAGCGGCTCGCCCTTGCGGCGCGAGACCGTCCGCACATCGCAGTGACCCAGGAAGAGCCGGACTGTGGATCAGTGCGGTGTGGCGTCCGAAGCGGCCAGCACCGCCTTGCCCTTGGCCACCGGCGTCGGCTTGTCCAGTCGCACGCCGTTTTTCACCGCCACCACCTCGGCCATGATGGACAGTGCAATTTCGGCCGGGGTCTTGCTGCCGATGTAGAGGCCAGCCGGGCCGTGCAGCGCTTGCAGAGCTTCGTCAGAAAGGCCGAAGTGTTCGCGCAGGCGGGCGCGGCGCTGTTCGCTGTTGCGCCTGGAGCCGATGGCGCCCACGTAGAAGGCCTGGGACTGCAGGGCGTCGATCAGCGCCAGGTCGTCGAGCTTGGGGTCGTGCGTGAGCGCAACCACCGCGGTGCGGGCGTCGGGTTTCAGGCGCAGCACCAGGTCGTCGGGCATTTCGTGGCTCAGCTCTACGCCGGGCAGCGCCCAGGTGGCGCGCTGCTCGGAACGCGGGTCGCACACGATCACCTCGAAGCCCATGCTCAGCGCCATTTCGCACAGGTAGCGCGAGAGGTCGCCGGCGCCGATGACGATCAGCCTTGCCTGCGGACCCAGAAAGGTGTGCAGCTGGGTGTCGTCGAGCCGGGGCACGCCATCGCGCTGGCCGGGTCGCAGGGTCACTTCTCCACTGTTCAGGTCCAGCACGCGTTCGGTGCTCTGGCGTTGCTGGCAGGCCTGCAACAGTTCAGGCAGCCTGCTGTGGGTGGCCACCGGCTCCAGCACCAGTTCCACCGTGCCCCCGCAGGGCAGGCCAAACCGGTGCGCCTCATCGGCAGAGATGCCGTAGCGCAGCACGGTGGGCGTGCCGCTGGCGCACACGGTAGACACGCCGCCTTCGTGAATGCGGTGGATCAGGTCGTCTTCAATGCAGCCACCTGAAACCGAACCCACCGTTTCGCCCCTGGCGTTGATGGCCATGAGCGAACCTGGCGGACGCGGGGAAGAGCCCCAGGTGCGCGCCACGGTCACCAGCACCACCGGCTCGCCAGCGGCGTGCCATTCGGTGGCAGTGCGCAATACGCGGGTGTCGAGGTCTTCCATGGCGGCTCCTGTGGGTGGCGATCATGCCATCTTGAAGGGCAGTTCGCGCAGCGGTTTGCCAGTCAATTGCGCAATGGCGTTGGCAAAGGCCGGCGCCAGCGGTGGCACGCCCGGCTCGCCCATGCCGGTGGGGGCGTCGGCGCTGGGCACGATGTGCACCGCGATGGCCGGCATGTCGGTGATGCGCGGCACCACGAAGTCGCCAAAGTTGCTTTGTTCCACCACGCCGTCTTTCAGGGTGATGGCCGCACCTGGCAGGCACATGGACAGGCCCATGAGCGCGCCACCCTGGATCTGCGCTTCCACACTCTTCGGGTTCACCGCCAGGTTGCAGTGCACCCCGGCGGTGACCTGGTGCAGCTTGGGCGCACCGTCGACCACCGAAGCTTCCACCACATAGGCCACCACAGAGCTGAACGATTCGTGCACCGCTACGCCCCAGGCGCGCCCGGTTGCCAGCTTCTTCTTGCCGTAGCCGCTCTTGTCGACCGCCAGTTGCAGCGCGGCGCGGTGGCGTGTGGCCTTGGCGTCCATGAGCTTCATGCGGTAGGCCACCGGGTCTTGCTTGGTGGCGCGGGCGATGTCGTCGATCAGCGTTTCCATCACGTAGCCGGTGTGGGTGGAGCCCACGCTGCGCCACCACAGCACCGGCACATTCAGCTTGGGGTGGTGGGCGGAAAGCCGCATGGGTACGTGGTAGGGCTCCTTCATGCCTTCCACCATGGTCGTGTCCACGCCGCCCTGGACCATCATGGGTTCAAAGAACGTGCCGGCCATGATGGACTGGCCAACGATCACATGGTCCCAGGCCAGCACCTTGCCTTCGGCGTCAAATCCGATCTCTGCGCGGTGCACATGCATGGGTCGGTAGTAGCCGCCGCGCACGTCGTCTTCGCGGCTCCAGAGTGTGCGCACCGGCGCGCTGTGACCGGCGGCCTGGGCGGCCTTGGCGATGCTGCAGGCCTCCACCACATAATCGCTGGCGATGATGGCGCGCCGGCCAAAACCGCCACCCGCCATCTGCACTTCCAGGGCCACGTTCTCGGGTTTCACACCCAGCACGCGCGCAGCGGCGGCAGCGTCGGTGCCGGGCATCTGGGTGCCCACCCACAGCTTGGCCTTGGCGTCGGCCCCCGTGCCAGTGAGCTGCACGGTGCAGTTCAGCGGCTCCATGGGCGCGTGGGCCAGGTAGGGGAACACGAATTCGGCGCTGATCTTGAGCGGTGCGCTGGCCAGCGGGGCCATGTCGGCATCGTGTTTGATGTGGCCGGTCTTGGACGCGAGTTCGCGGTAGCTGGCGAGCTGACGGGTGCTGTCCACCTTTTCGCGACCAGCGTCGTTCCACTGCACCTTCAGCGCCTCGCGGCCTTGTTTGGCGGCCCAGTAGCCGGTGGCCAGCACGGCCACGCCTTCACCGCCATCGTGCAGGGGCACGCGCAGCACCGCCTTCACGCCGGGCACGGCGCGGGCAGCGGCGTCGTCCACCGCGGCCACCTTGCTGCCGAACACCGGCGGGCGGGCCAGAACAGCGGTGAGCATGCCGGGCAGGTTCACATCGATGCCGAAATCCTGCTGGCCGCTGGATTTGTCCTTGGCGTCGAGCCGGGTGGTGGGCTGGCCAATGATCTTGAAGCGGGCAGGGTCCTTGAGCGTCACCTGGGCCGGCACAGGCTGCTGCATGGCGGCCTCCGCCAGTTCGCCGTAGGTGAGGCGCTTGCCACCGGGGCCAATGACCACACTGCGTTCTGCAGCCAGCGATGAGACCGGCACGTTCCACTGTTTGGCCGCCGCAGCCAGCAGCATGGTGCGGGTGCGTGCGCCCAGTTCGCGGTACTGGGTGTAGGAGTGTTTCATCGACGTGGAGCCGCCCGTGATGTGCAAGCCGAAGGCAGGGTCGGCGTAGGCCATGTCGGCGCTGCCGTGTACGGCCTGCACCCGGGTCCAGTCGGCGTCCAGCTCTTCTGCCAGCACCATGGCCAGGCCGGTGTGCACGCCCTGACCGAATTCCAGGCGGTTGATGGTCACGGTGATGGCGCCGTCGCTGGCGATGCGCACGAAGGCGGCCGGTTGCTGGGAAGGCTTGAGGCCTTCGGCTGCGGCGGGTGCGGCAGCATCTTGCTGGGCATTGGCCAGCAGGGGGAAGGCGCCGAGCGCGAACCCGGACGCGGTGGCCACCTTGAGGAAGCTGCGGCGGGCAATGCCTGCGGCGCCATCGGTTTCGGGCGCGTCGTGCAGGCGGTGGGCCAGCGCGGGCGGCAGCATCGACCGGATCTGGTCAGCGGAGAGGGAATGGATGTGCATGATGGGTCTCCTGTCAGGCCAGCGAACGGGCCGCGTCCTGGATGGCAAGCCGAATGCGTGCATAGGTGCCGCAGCGGCAGATGTTGCCGGCCATGGCGGCGTCGATGTCGGCGTCAGAGGGCTTCTTGTTGGTCTTGAGCAGGGCAGTGGCACTCATGATCTGGCCGCTCTGGCAGTAGCCGCACTGGGCCACGTCGTGCTTGACCCATGCGGTCTGCAAGGCGGTGCCCACTCGGTCCTTGCCGCCAGTGGTGGCCTCGATGGTTGTGATGGGTTTGCCGGCGGCCGCTGAAATGGGCGTGACGCAGGAACGGATGGCCTGGCCGTCGAGGTGCACGGTGCAGGCGCCACAGAGCGAGGCGCCGCAACCGAACTTGGTGCCGGTGAGGCCCAGTGTGTCACGCAGTGCCCAGAGAATGGGGGTGCCGGGGTCCACATCGACCGTGTGCGGTCGGCCGTTGACGTTCAAGGTGGTCATGGGGTGCTCCTGTTCTGAGGCGTCGTTGAAGCGGCAGAGTTTGCCGGGCGATGGGGGCGCAAATTTGCCGGTTTTGACGTATGTTTTGCCATTTCTGATGATTCACCGTTGAAAGCCAGACCGATCTGGCGAACGGCGGTACAGTCGCCTTCGACTGCTCCTGGTGGTGCTGCCCATTGCTGGTGGCCCCTGCACCTTTTGCACGAATCAAAACGCCATGCCCATCCAAGCGCTCGCCCACCAGATTGCCCGGATTGCCGGAATCGACGGCAACCACAGCACTGCCTTTGCGCCTCTTTCATTGCATCGCCGCAGCGCGCGCACCGATCCCATGCCCTGTATCTACGGGCTTGGGCTGGCGGTGGTGGCGCAGGGGCACAAGCAGGTGATCGCGGGCGAGCAGGTGCTGAACTACGGACCGGGCCAGTCGCTGCTGGTTTCGGCGGACCTCCCGGTCATCGGTCAGATCGACCAGGCCGACCTGGCCCACCCGTTCCTGTGCATTTACCTCGCGCTGGACGCTCGCGCGTTGTTGCAGATGGCTGCTGAAATGGACCTGCCCCCGGTGGGGCGCGAGCAGGTGCCGCGCGCCTTGTCGCTGAATGTGATCGACACCCCATTGCTCGAAGCGGTGATCAGGCTGGTGCAGGTGCTGGAAGAGCCAGAGCTGGTGACCACCGTGGCGCCCTTGGTCCAGCAGGAAATCATGGCGCGCCTGCTGGTGGGCCCACATGGGCCGAACCTGCGCCAAATTGTGGCTGGCGGCACACCCAGCCATCAGGTGGCCCAGGCCATGGCCTGGCTTCGGCTCAACTACAAGAGCGATTTCCTGATCGACGAACTCGCGGCCCGCGCGCACATGAGCCCGTCTACCTTCCGTCTGCATTTTCGTGGCCTCACCGGCATGAGCCCCTTGCAGTACCAGAAGCAGCTGCGGCTGCAGGAAGCGAGGCAGTTGATGATCAACGAGGCGTTGGACGCCGGCACCACGGCGGCGCGGGTGGGCTACGAAAGCGCCTCGCAGTTCAGCCGGGACTACAGCCGACTGTTCGGTGAACCGCCGCAGCGCGACATCCGGCGCATGCTCAGTCCCGCTGCGGCGGCGGACTGCCCGCCGGCACAGCACCTGGCCATGTGAAGCTTTTGCTGGCCATGGTTTGGCCAAGCGAAGGGCCCGGCTGCAAAATCCCGGTGGCCGTCGGTCACAATCGCACATGCTCCCCAAAGTCACCCCTCTGCCGTCCACGCGTGAGCCAGAAGTCACGCTTTCGTGCGCCCAGTGCCACTTGCGGCCAATGGCACTGTTCCAGGCGCACGAGCCCGCCGAGCTGGAGCTGGTGCAGTCGCTCAAGCGGCGCGACATGCTGCTGTCTGCAGGGCAAGCGTTGATCCAGGAGGGTCAGGTCGACGCACCGCTCTACACGCTGCACAGGGGCTGGGCATTCCGCTTCAAGACGCTGAGCGACGGGCGCCGGCAGATCCTGAACTTCCTGCTCGCGGGAGACTTCATCGGGGTGCAGCAGAAGATGGGCGACGCCGCCGCGCACGGAGTGGAAACGCTGACCGAGGCCGTGTTCTGCGTGTTCCAGCGCGACTCGCTGTGGGAGATTCACCGGCGTTCGCCCACCATGGGCTTCAACGTGACCTGGCTCACCGCGCACGAAGAATCGCTGGTGGACGACACGCTGCTTTCGGTGGGGCGACGCAGTGCCGAAGAGCGCATTGCCATGCTGCTGATCCTGCTGTTCAAGCGGGCGGCTGCATTGCAGGAAGACGCTGGTGCCAAGGGCGTGCCGTTTCCTTTGACGCAGCAGCACGTGGCCGACGCCCTGGGCCTGTCGCTCGTGCACACCAACAAGACGCTGCGCAAGCTGGAAAAGCGCGGCCTGCACCAGATCATCGAGGGCCGCTTGTTCATGCGCGATGTGAAGGCGCTCGGTCGGCTGGCCGATTTGTACGGAGACGGCCGCCCGCCGGTGCGCCCGCTGGTGTGAACGAGTCCGGGGATGAAAACCCGTATTGACAACCCGTAACACCTTTGTTGGGGTTCATGTCTTTGTACACAGTGAACGGTTGACCTGCGGCCTACATTGAGTCCAACCCTGCTACCCGCCGCAAAGGCCGGCAGGGATGTTGCAGCCTCCACCTTGAACGGCGGGGGCTGCGGCAAGACGCAATGCCCACAAAGGCCAACATGATCCCTACCGTCTCACGGTTTGAAACGAACCAGTTGCTGGGCCACCTCTCTCCAGCCGAATCGCTTTGGCTGGAGCACGACCTGGAGCGTGTGGAGCTGGTCGTTGGCACGGTGCTGCATGCCAGTGGCTCAGCGTTGCGCCACGTGTACTTTCCAGGCACCGCCACCGTGTCGCTGGTGTCCCTGATGGCGGATGGCGCATCGGCCGAAGTGGCGGTGGTGGGCCGTGAAGGCATGGTGGGCGTGTGTGCCTTCATGGGCAACGCCGGTGCGCTGAGCGATGCCGTGGTCCAGCGCCCGGGCCACGCCTGGCGCATGAGCACCGCAGCCGTGTTGCACCACACCCGCCGCTCGCCGGATTTCATGCAGCAGTTGCTGGGCTACACCCAGGCGCTGTTCACACACATGGCACAGGCCAGCGCCTGCAACCGTCATCACGCGCTCGACGAGCAGGTGTGCCGCTGGATGCTGCAGCACCTGGACCGCCAGGATGGCAACGAATTGCAGGTCACGCAGGAGCGCATGGCCCGCCTGTTGGGTGTGCGGCGTGAGGGCGTCACCTGGGCTGCGCTCAAATTGCAGAAGGCCGGCCTGATCGAATACCGGCGCGGCCGCATTTCCATCCTGGACCGAACCGGGCTGGAGGCGCGCAGCTGTGAGTGCTACGGCGTGGTGCGCAGGGCCTTCGACCGGTTGTCGTGTTCGCACAGCCCCGCGCGGCGCGCTCCTTCGATGGCAGACATGGGTCTGGCCACACTGGTGGTTCACCGCCAGCCCGTGGCCGTCAATTCCATGGCCGTCAACTGAATTTCGCGTGGTGGTGCCTGCAGTGCCCAGTGGCCTGCCGCACCACCCGCATCCCTCCTGCAGTCGCCAGTTGTCTACCAGACAAGCTGCCGCACGCAGATTTCGCCCCGCCATTCAATCCTCACTATCTGGGAGCTACCACATGAACTACGAAGAACGCGACTCGTTCGGCATTTACGCCGCCACCCCCACTGCCATGGACGACACCGTCCCGGAGCGCAACCGTGGCCCGGGCCCCCATCTGATGGGCGCAGACACCCTGCTGGGCAATGACGTGGTGAACACCATGGACGAAAACCTGGGCGACATCAAGGAAATCATGCTCGACATGCGCACCGGCCGCGTGAGCTACGCCGTGCTGTCGTTTGGTGGCTTTCTGGGCATGGGCGAAAAGCTGTTCGCGGTGCCATGGGACGCATTGAAGCTGGATACGGTCAACAAATGCTTCGTGCTCGATGCGAGCAAGGATCGCCTGGAAAACGCGCCCGGCTTCGACAAGAACGACTGGCCTGACATGGCCGACACGGCCTGGGAAAAAGGTGTGCATGACTTTTACGGCACGCAGCCGTACGTGGACCCGCGCGCCATCTGATTCCCTGCGCTGTCCACCTGGTGGTCGGCGCGTTGGGTGTCAAACGCCATCAAACCGCGCCGGCATTCGCCGCGCGGTTTTTTTCTGGATCGTCAAGGCGCTGCGCTGAACACGTCGTCCAATGTCAGTTGGTCCGGCAGCACATAAATGGCGGCCGACATGCTGGAGAACACGGGCAGGATGTGGGTCTCGAAGAAATCGACCGGCACGTTGATGCAACCGTAGGAAATGCGGTTGTCTTCGGCCGTCTCGGAAGCCAGCCGCTCCAGTCGCCGTTCACTGGCGACGTTGGGGCGCACACGGTGCATGGACACGGCTGCGTCGTAGTCGACCCACACCACGTCTTCGCCGTTGAGGTTTCGGCCTATCCGGCCGTTGAAGCGGCCAGCCGGCGTGGTGCGTTCTTCGGGCAGTACGTCGGCAATGGCCTTCTCGCCAATGCCAGGGACGGTGTGATCGCCAATGGCCGAACCCAGCAATACGGCCGTGTGGGCCTGCAGGCGGGCATGGGCGTCGAACACATAGAGGCGCGCTGCCCGCTTGTCGATGATGACAAACGGCATGGCGGCATGGTCTTGCGTGACGACAGTCCAGAGTGCCATGTTCTTCACCGGGTCTGAGACCGGGGCGTCACCCCAGTCGGCCAGGCGTGCATGCGCGGGAAATGCCGCTGAGTCGTTTGCAGGGGGAATGGCATTTGCATGCGGTGGCGATCCGCTGGGCAACATCAGCGCCAACACGCTCAGACCCACCACGAGTCCCATGCGCAATTCGCCGATCAAGCGCGGAATGGGTTTTTCCGACGCGGGGAAAGGGGGCGCTGCACCTGCGCAGCGAGGGTTCTTCGCCAGGCTGGAAGGGAGTCGCATGGTGAGTGCAGCGGGTGGAAAACAAAAGACAAAACGGCCCGGCAACTGGCTCTCGTTTGCACGATGGCGCAGGTGTCGGGCCGCGAGGGCGTACCGATCAATTCCGGTCGGCGCGTGCGGCCAGGCGCTCATCCATGGATCGGTCCTGGTTCATGTCACCAGTGCCTTGAGTCATGGTGCTGCGGTCCTGGTTCAGGGTGCCGGTACCCTGGTTTGTGGTGTCGGTGCCCTGGCCCATGGTGGTGCCGGAGCCTGGGGTGGTCGCGCCCTGGTTCAGGGTGCCAGTGGCCGGGGGCGTGGCGCCTTGGTTCAGCGTGCCGGTGGCAGGGTTCTGGCTGCTGATGTCGCCAGGGCCTGGGCTGGGCGTGCTGGGGGCAGTTTGTGCAAAGACGAGGCTGGCGGAGCCAACGACGGCCAGAGCTGCCAATGAAGCGGTGAGGTATTTGGTTGCGAGCATGGAAGTTTCCTTTCGGCTGCGAACAGCGTGGGTTCAAATCCAGTCGGAAATCCCGACTGAGGTTCAGAGTACGCCGCAGGTATGCACAGGGTCTGTGCGCCTGCGAACCTATGCTGCTGCTGCAGGTGTAAGAGATTGCGTATGAACCGGGTGTTTGTGTGCGCTGTCGAACCGACCGGCGCATACTGGTGCGTACCCTTCATGCTTCATTGAAAAGGATTCAGATGGCTCAAACCGCACGCATCGTTGGCAAGGTCGAATACCGGGGGGGCGATGGCCCTCCTGTGGAAATTCGGGAAGGCCCTGTCGAGGTGTCGATCTCGGAAACCGACGCCACCTTGAGCTGGGTGGACGAGGAAGTGCATGGCTCTGCGGCCATGCCCATTGGCGACTTCCAGCGCTACGTGAAGGAAGGTCAGATCAAGCTGGATGGGCCGGTCAAGGCCGAGGCCTGAAGGGCGCACCGCCGTGCGCCCTCGCGCGCTTGAGCTTCAGAACGCCCAGTTCAATCGCACCGAAGCGGTCTGATCGCGCAGGCCCTTGCGCAGGCGCAGGTCGTAGCGGGCGACCAGTTCCATGCTGTCGCTGGCCTGATGGTGAATGCCCACGCCCAGTTCGCCCAGCGTGCGCGAAGCCGGCAGGCCTTCGGTGGTGAAGGCCACGCCGCCACCGGTGAAGCGCGCGGTCACGGCGTTGCGCTGGTCGCGCAGGTCGTAGCCCAGCGCGGCACTGGCCAGCCACTGCGTTTGCGGCGTGATTTGCTGCTGCACCTGCGCGCCCACCTTCAGGATGGCCTCCTGCGCGGTCTGTTCGTTCACCTGCAGGTTCAGCGCACCCGCACCCGTTTCGGTGTAGCCCTCGGCCTTGAAGCTGCGCCAGTCCAGCGCCACCATGGGCTGCAGAGTGGTTTGCGGGTTCAGCGTGTATGCCTTGCTGAAGCCCACGCCCAGGTGCCAGGCGTCGCCGTTGTACTTGGCCTGCGCGGTGCGGCCCATGAAGCTGATGTTGCGTTCGGACTCCACGCGGCTGCGGGTGAAGTCGCCCTGCCAGTTCAGCTGCCAGCCGGCGTTGCCCACCGCGTACTGGCCGTAGCCCACCAGCTGCACGCTTTCGATGTCGCTGTTCTGGCCGGCGGCGAAGTCCTGGCCGGCCACCTCGCTGCCCAGGTAGCCCAGGCCAAAGCCCAGCGTGGTGGTGGCGCTGAACTCGGACTGCACGCCGCCGATCAGGCCGTAGGTGTTGAGCTTGTAGCCACTGGCGCCGTCCACCGTGTCCTGGTTGAGACGGTTGCCCAGGGCCTTGACCCAAAGGCCCTTGCCACTGGTGCTCACACCACCCGCACCACCGCCGCCGCCACCGTTGGGTTCCTGCAGGCTGGCCACGGGGCTGCCCTGCAGCTGCTGCTGGATCACCGCACGGGTGCCACTGCCGAGGTTCATGAGCGTGGCCGGTACGTTGCCGTGCATCGAAGGCATGGTCTGGCCCACCGCCTGCGCCACGGTTCGACCATTGGGCAGCCGGCCGAGGCCGGTGACCACGGCGTCGAAGTCGGTGCCGGTGGCGCCGCCGCGAACGAAGCCGTCGAGCACACCGGCGGCGGGTGCTCCGCCTGATAGGCTGTTTTGTTGCACGGCGGGGACGATACCGATGGGGGCTGGAGCCGGTACCGGTGTCTGGGCGGGAGCAGGGGACGGAGCTGGGGAGGGCGCAGGCGACGGAGCTGGTGACGGTGCAGGGGCAGGGGCCGAGGACGATCCTGCCGCCACGATCTGCAGGTCCACCGCGTTGCCTCTGGTGGCGGACTCGAAGTCGAACAGGTAACTGTTGTCGGTGACGTTGTTCGCGGGCGCATTGTTGGTCAAGGTGCCAGTGGCGCTGACCACATTCGCCAAGGTCTGGCCCACGGCCAGGCTGGTGCCGCTCACGTCCACTTCAATTTGCGCAGCGCTGGTCAGGACTGCGTTGCCTGTCACCCTCAGGCGGCCGTAGCCACTGACGGTGTTGTTGCTGGTAGCGCCGATGCGCAGTGTGCCGCTCTGGGTGTAGTTGCCCACGATGCTGGCTTGGAGTCCTGTGGCCACGTCCAACGTGCCGGCGTTGTTGAACGCGCTGGCGGATGAGCTGCCCACTGTGATCGCGTGGGAGGTACCGCTGACAAACACAGTCGCGCCGCTTTCAATCAGGAAGGTGGATGAATTGAAGGTGCTCTCCACCGTGAACTCGGCGCCGTTGCGCACATTGATGGAGCCGGTGGTGTTGGTTACCGCGCCGGTGAAACGGGCTTGCGTGCCCAGGATGTTCACGGTCGTGCCAGCCAGCTGCACCAGGTCCTCGATCGCGCCCCGGTTGTTCAGCGTTGTGGTGGCTCCGTTGTTGTCGTTGATGCCGTAAGTTCCACCCCGAATCACAGCCCCGGCTTCGTTGTTGATGGCGGTGATGGTCCCGTTGTTGCGGATGCCGCCTTCGATGACGCCACCATCCTGATTGTTGATTTCGTCGATGGTCCCGTTGTTCTGGATGGCGGCGGCGCCGGCCGAAGAGAACGTTCCTGCGTTGTTGATCTCCGTGACCACGCCAAAGGTGAGCATTCCCATGGAGTCACCGCTGATGCTCGCTCCGGACCGATTGATGATCGTGTCGATATCACTGGAGTTGTAGATTCCGTAGATAGCGCCGCCAATCTCGCCGCCGGTGGCATTGTCGATCGTGCCGATATCACGACCGTTGTAGATCCCGTAGCTGGTGCCGCGAATCTCGCCACCGCTGGCATTGTTGATCGTTCCGATGGTGCCGTTCAGGAGGTTGATGCCGGTACCCCCAGTCAACGCGCCCGTGTTGTCGATCGATCCGATGGCGCCTCCCAGGGTGATAAAGATTCCGCTGTAGGTCCCCTGCGACGCCACCGTGCCAGTGTTGGTGAGCATCTGAAGGTTTCCTTCGACCTGCATGCCATTCCGGGTGCTGCTGCTGATCGAGCCGTTGTTCACGATGGTGACAGTGGCGGCGACGGGGACAAGGAGTGCATTCACCCCGACAACCGCGATGCTGCCCCCCGATTCAATGGTGAGGTTGTCGTTGTTTCCCACGGTGCAGGTGGTGGTCCGCAGTCCCGTGATGCTGCCTGAGCCCGGGCATTGCTGGGCCATTGCGGGGCTGCCTCCCAGCAATGCCATGGCACCCAGTACAGCGGCCGATACCGCATGGCGTGGAGCATTGGCGCCGACGGTGGCACTGCGCTTGCCCCGCCGCTTTGCGGTTTCAGGCGCTACGCGGCCTGCACTTTGTAGGTTTGAAGAAATAATGGAATAGATGTGGTTCATGGCGTGCAGATGTCCAGCTGGGGGCGTTTTGAAACCTGTCACGCGTGCACCGCTGCAACCTCTTCCACAGAGGACTTGCGCTTCCTTTGAGAGCGCCGCAATCCAGTGACCTGACCTTTCCAAGGCTACACGGCCGAACACAGCCGAAGCCCCGCAACTGGCGGGTCTTCGGCCGGCAGTTGTGGCTTGCGCAAAGCCCTGCAGCGTTGTGCGGTGCTGATTTCGGAGGCGGGACCGAAGAATCGAGGTCGACTCGGTTCAACAATGCAACACACCGGAATTCATTGAACTGAGCATGAAATTCGGCCGCGTTTCAGACACTTGTCTCTATGCGAGTCCGCTACTGGCGCCCGAGCCTTCGTGGAATCAGAACGCCCAGTTCAGCCGCACGGAAGCGGTCTGATCGCGCAGGCCCTTGCGAACGCGCAGGTCGTAGCGGGCTACGAGTTCCATGCTGTCGCTGGCCTGGTGGTGAATGCCCACGCCGAGTTCGCCCAGCGTGCGCGAAGCCGGCAGGCCTTCGGTGGTGAAGGCCACGCCGCCGCCGGTGAAGCGCGCGGTCACTGCGTTGCGCTGGTCGCGCAGGTCGTAGCCCAGCGCAGCGCTGGCCAGCCACTGCGTTTGCGGCGTGATCTGCTGCTGCACCTGCGCGCCCACCTTCAGGATCGCTTCTTGCGCGGTCTGTTCGTTCACCTGCAAGTTCAACGCACCCGCGCCGGTTTCGGTGTAGCCCTCGGCCTTGAAGCTGCGCCAGTCCAGCGCCACCATGGGCTGCAGTGTGGTTTGCGGGTTCACTGTGTAAGCCTTGCTGAGCCCCAGGCCCAGGTGCCAGGCATCGCCGTTGTACTTGGCTTGCGCGGTGCGTCCCATGAAGCTGATGTTGCGTTCGGACTCCACGCGGCTGCGGGTGAAGTCGCCCTGCCAGTTCAGCTGCCAGCCGGCGTTGCCCACCGCGTACTGGCCATAGCCCACCAGCTGCAGGCTTTCGATGTCGCTGTTCTGGCCGGCGGCGAAGTCCTGGCCGGCCACCTCGCTGCCCAGGTAACCCAGGCCAAAGCCCAGGGTGGTGGTGGCGCTGAACTCGGTCTGCACGCCGCCGATCAGGCCGTAGGTATTGAGTTGGTAGCCGCTGGCACCGTCCACCGTGTCCTGGTTGAGGCGGTTGCCCAGGGCCTTGACCCACAGGCCCTTGCCGCTGGTGCTCACACCACCCGCACCACCACCGCCGCCGCCATTGGGTGCCTGCAGGCCGGCCACGGGGCTGGCCTGCAGCTGCTGCTGGATCACCGCCCCGGTGCCGCCGCCCAGGTTCATCAACGTGCCGGGCACGTTGCCGTGCAGGGCGGGCATGGTCTGGCCCACGGCCTGCGCAACGCTTCGGCCGCTGGGCAGGCGCCCAAGACCACTGACCACAGTGTCGAAGTCGGTGCCGGTGGCGCCGCCGCGAATGAATCCATCGAGCACACTGGCGGCGGGTGCTCCGCCCGGCAGGCTGTTCTGCAGTACGGCTGGGACGATGCCGACGGGTGCCGGTGCAGGGGATGGTGCAGGGGCCGGGGAAGGCGCTGGCGCAGGAGCAGGAGCAGGAGCAGGAGCAGGAGCAGGAGCAGGAGCAGGAGCAGGAGCAGGAGCAGGGGACGATGCCGCCACGATTTCCAGGTCTACAGCGTTGCCGTTGGTGACGGATTCGAAGTTGAACAGAAAACTGTTGTCGGTGACGTTGGTGGCGGGCGCGCTGTTGGTGAGCGAAGTGGCTGTGACCACATTGGCCAGCGTCTGACCGACCGCCAGGGTGTTGATGTTGTTCACCTCCACCTCGAAACTTGCGGTGCTGGTGAGCGTGACGCTGCCGTTCACGGCCAGACGCCCATGGTTGCTGTTGCTGCTGGCGCCAATGCGCAACTGGCCACTCTGGGTGTAGTTGCCTTGCACGTTGGCCACCAGGCCTTCGGCCACGTGAAGGGTACCGGCGTTGTTGACGGTACTGGCTGTGATCGAGTGCCCGGAGCTGCCCATGTGCAGGTTGGCGCCGCTCTGGATGGAAAAAGTGTTTGTTTGGAAGCTGCCACCTGTGGTGAACAACGCACCACTGAGCACGTTCACCGATCCACTGGCGTTTTCCACGTTGCCCGTGATGCTCGAATGCTCACCCTGAATGTTGAGGGTGGCGGGTCCTGTGCTGACCACATTTCCGACGATCGACCCTGCGTTGTTAATCGTCAGTGAATCATTGACATAAGAATTGATGGCGTCAAAGTTGCCCCGGATGGTGGCGCCTTCCTCGTTCGTGATTGTTTCGATGTCGTTTCCGTTGAGGATTCCGTATGCGTTGGATGCACCGCCGATTTCGCCGCCGCTGGCGTTGGTGATCGTGCCGATGACGCCGCCCTGATTGTTCAGGCTGTTGTAGCCCGAGCTGATCTGGCCCGAGTTGGTGATCGATCCGATAGTGCCAGCGGTAATGAAAATTCCATAACTTCCCGCCGTGCTCACCGTGCCAGTGTTGGCAAGTGTCTGAACGTTTCCCGCAATCCGGATGCCAACTTGGGTGCTGCTGCTAAGTGTGCCGTTGTTCTGAATGGTGACGGTGGTGGAAGTGGGAACAACCAGCGCATCCGCCACGCCCGTGACGATGACACTACCGCCCGATTCGATGGTGAGGTTGTCGTTGTTTCCCAAGGTGCAGGTGGTGGTCCTCGGTCCGGTGATGCTACCGGAGCCTGGGCACTGTTGGGCCAGCGCCGGGCTGGCAACCATCAACGCCAAGGCACTCAGTACAGCGGCCGATACCGCATGGCGTGGAGCATTGGCGCCGACGGTGGCACTGCGCTTGCCTCGTCGCTTCGCGGTTTCAGGCGCTACGCGACTCGCACCCTGTGGGTTGGAGGAAACAATGGAATAGATGTGGTTCATGGCGTGCAGATGTCCAGCTGAGAGCGTTTTGAAACCTGTCACGCGTGCACCGCTGCAACCTCTCCCAAAGAGGACTTGCACTCCTTTCGGGAGCGCCGCAACCCAATGACCTGACCCTTCCAAGGCTACACGTTCGAATACAGCCGAAGCCCCGCAACTGGTGGGTCTTCCACCGGCAGTTGGGGCTTGCGAAAAGCCCTGCGGCGTTGTGCGGTGCGGATTTCGGAGGCGGGACCGACGAATCGAGTTCGACTCAGTTCACCGGTGCTACACACCGGAACCCGATGTACACCGCATAAAAATCCGCCGCCTTCCAGGCATTGACCTCGGCGCGCATCTGGCTGGCGCCGTACCACCACGAACCGCCCATGGTGCGGCGGTCATTGCCCTGGGCGTCGCTCACCCATTCCCAGGCGTTGGCGCCCATGTCGTGCAGGCCGTTCACACCCACGGCGGTGGCACGGGCCGGCGCGGCGCGGGGCCAGGGGTCGGTGTCGCTGGTGTTGGCGCCTTGCGGGCTGGCGCCGGTGGGGTAGGGGTAGGTGGTGCCGCGTGTGAACGGGGCAGGGGGTGCAGGGCGCTGTTCGGTGTAGGCGGCGCTGATCCATTCGGCTTCCGTGGGCAGTCGGCCACCGGCCCAGCGGCAATAGGCCTCGGCTTCGGCGTGCGTGAGGTGCACGGCGGGCAGTTGCCGGGAAGCGGGCGCAACACCGTCGGGCGTGCGCCATGTCCAGCCTGCACGGCGCTGCCAGCCGCCCACAAATTCAAAGCCGCCGCCTTCGCGTTCGGCACGGGTAACCGTACCGGTGGCCTGCGCAAAGCGGGCGAACTGCGCGATGGTGACTTCGGTGCGATCGAACAGCAGGCTGCCCACCGGTACCCGGTCTACCAGCGGGCCGGTGGTGCCGGTCTGTGCGGCCAGCGGGCCGGTTTGCAGGGCACAGAGGAGTGCGCCCAGGCTTGCGGTCAGGCGTGCCAAGGTGCGCGAAGGGAAGGCGGAAAGCGAGGGGTGTGCAGGCATGGCGGAAATGATCGCAGCCTCCCCAAGTCTGACGAATGCCCGGGGTTTCCCGGTGGCGCAGCGTACACGCCGCGCTCAGAACCCGAACCGTTCCCCCGCGCCCCACAGCGTGGCCACGCCCAGTAGCGCGAAGATGGCGGCCGCCACGCCGTGCACCAGCTTCATGGGGATCTTCGCGGCCAGCTTGTTGCCCACGAACACGGCGGGCACGTCGGCAATCAGCATGCCCAGCGTGGTACCCAGCACCACCAGAAGCGGCGCGGCGTAGTTGGCGGCCAGGGCCACGGTGGCGATTTGTGTCTTGTCGCCCATTTCGGCGAGGAAGAAGGTGATCAGCGTGGCGCCGAACACGCCGAAGCGGGTGGCCACGCGGGTTTCTTCTTCGTCGATCTTGTCGGGAATGAGCGTCCACACCGCCATGGCCAGGAACGATGCGCCCAGCACCCAGCGCAGCACTTCAGGGGTGAGCAAGGTGGTGATCCACGCGCCGAGCGCGCCCGCCAGGCCATGATTGACCAGGGTGGCCACCAGAATGCCGGCAATGATGGGCAGGGGCTTTTTGAAGCGGGCGGCCAGGATGAAGGCGAGCAGCTGTGTCTTGTCGCCGATTTCTGCGAGGGCAACGACGCCGGTAGAGACGAGCAGGGCTTCCATGTGGGGGAGATCCTTGAGGCCGGTGGGACAGACGGTTGACCACCACGCTTCCCCGGCCAACGCGGAGGCATGGTGGTCAAAGGTCTTGCCAGGCGGTGGGCTGCTGGCGCCATGGCAGGCATGTGATCCTGACCAAGTGTGTTGACGCAAGCCTCTTCAAGCTGAAGTGGTGAAGAGCGGCTACTCCCCAATGACGGGCGAGAGTTTATCAGGGCGCCAAGGTGCGACACCGCACAGACGCTGTGCGACCCCACGCATAACCTGAGCAGTCTGGCGCTGGAGCTGTTTCCAGCGATCTCGTGCGGCACCGCCAGACGGCCCGCCGGTCTCTCATTTCCAAGGAAAACACCATGAAAACCATCCAACGCATTTCCGTCCTCGTGCTCGCTGCCGCCGCTTTCACCACCATGGTGGGCTGCGCTTCCACCGCCACCAAGGAAAGCACCGGCCAGTACATGGACGACACCGCCATCACCGCCAAGGTGAAGGCCGCGATCTTCAACGAGCCCACGCTGAAGTCGGCCGAAATCAATGTGGAAACCTTCAAGCGCGTGGTCCAGCTCAGCGGATTCGTGAGCTCGCAGGCCGACATCCAGAAGGCGACCGCTGTTGCCCGTGGGGTGGAAGGCGTGGCTTCGGTCAAGAACGACATGCGCATGAAGTAAGAGGCACCCCCTGCGCCGCTTCGCGTCTTCCCCCTCTCTCGCCTTCGGCGGGAGGGGGACGGCACCTGAGGCCCGGCGAAGCCGGTTCCTCGGTGCCCTTGGATGAATACACCGCTGGCGGGCGGGTCCTGCTCTGGCGACTTGACCTTATTTCTTTGACTCCCTATTTTCTGAAAGCATCTCATGAACACTCCTGGCAACAACATCAGCAAAGACGTTTCCGCCTTGGCCAGCACGGCCGCACAAACCGCAGAAGGTGCCGTGCGTCTGGCTCAGCAGGGCGCAAGCCGTGTGGCTGACGGCATGAACGAAGTGCGCGCGCAGACCGGCACCGCCTTCAAGCACCTGGCCCACGACACCGAACTGCTCGCCCAGCACAGCAAGGAAGCACTGCGTGAGAGCGTGGAGCAGTTGCGCGAGCGTTCACTGCGGACGCGCGATTCCGCTGCCACCTACATCCAGCACGAACCCATCAAGTCGGTGCTGATCGCTGCCGCAGTGGGTGCTGCGGTCATGGGCCTGCTCACAGTCTTCAGCCGCCCACGTCATCACTGACCTGCCGGCCCCGGTGGTTATCACCGGCGCGGCATAGCGGGTGACGAAGGTGCGCGCGGTGCATGCCCGGCCCGGACTCAGCCCCTTCCCTTTCTTCAAGGAGATCTTCATGCTTTACACCATCGCTGTTGTTCTGCTGGTTCTGTGGCTTCTGGGCCTGGTCACTGCTACCACCATGGGCGGACTGATCCACGTGTTGCTGGTGATTGCCGTGGTCATGGTGCTGCTGCGTGTGATCTCGGGGCGAAAGCCGCTCTGAGCGGCCGCACCTGAGAACCAGCGCCTTCCCGCCGAGCCAAGGTTCGCACGGCGCAAGGACTGGTGAGGCGGGCAAACACTGGCCCCTGCTGTTGGTTCGATCCCGGTGGCCCCTTCGTGGGCCGTCGGGATTTCTGTCGTCTGGCGCGCCGGCAATCAACACGACCTTGTTCTTGAACGTGGTGCCTGGCCTCTGCACAGAAACCAGACCAAAAGACGAAGCCCAAAAAAAGACCTGCAGCGCAGGTCTAAGGGGGGGGAGAACCTTTGCGGTCAGGCCGCAGTTTTTAGTGGTCGCCGCATGTCAGATCCGCGGCTCGCCGTCGCCATTGACTGTGATGGTGCGTCCGGGTGGTTCGGTCATCTGCACCCGGTGTTCGACACCGCGGAAGGTGTAGGTCACGTCCCAGTAATCGGGTGTGCTGCGGCTGTGGTCAGTGGTGCAGCGCTGCACGTCCTGCGTCTGGGTGCCGCCGTAACCACCACTGCGGCCCACGTTGGAACCCACCACCGCGCCCGCCACCACGCCGCCAGCGGTGGCGATGTCGCGCCCACTGCCGCCGCCGATCTGGTGACCCAGAATGCCGCCAATCACCGCGCCAACGACGGCGCCTGGCATGTTGGCCGGGCCGCGCGTCACAGGTACGTTTTCACGTTCGATCCAGCAGCGTTGCCCGCTCTCGCCCATGACGGCACGCACCGAAGTCACAGGCACGTCAAACAGGCGCTCACGGTCGCGGCGGCGGTAGTCGCGCCGGTTTTCCTGCTGCTGGACCTGAGGTGCCGGGTAGGTGTAGACCGGCTGAGGCGCCTGAGCCACCGGCTGTTCATGCACCGGGTAAGGGTAGGGCGCGGCACAGCCGGCCAGGGCCAGCACGGCAACGGCCGTGAGTGCGCTGGGCAACAAGGCCTTGAAGCTGCGGGGTGTGGATGTTTTCATGGAAGGCTCCTGGAAGACAGCAATATGCTGACCTTCAAGATAGGCGCAATGTCGGGTGCCGTCTGTGCGCTGTCGCACCTGCGTTGGCCACCAGGCGGATCAACGAAAGAAGGTGAATCCGCCGGGGCCTGTACAGGTGTTCACGCCAGCATGCGCACCGATGCTTCGCGGGTCCATTGACGTGTACACGCGGCTTCCACGAACGCCTTGGGGTTGTCTGCGCCCAGCACGCCAGCATCGGGCTGGATGCCGGCCGCCTTCAGCAAGGCCTGCGCACCTGCATCGATGGCAATGGCCTTGAGGTGGCCAAAGGCGTCGCGCACAAAGTCCACCGCCGCCGCTTCATTGCACAGGGCATTGCCGGCCGATTCCGAGAGCACCAGGGCCACAGCGTCAAACAACACCGATGGCGAGCCAGCGAGTTGTCCGTCGGCCGGCAGCTTCTTGCCATTGGCCAGCGTGACACCTCCCACGCGCGGCGCGATGATTTTCACGCCCGCACCGGCCGCCACTGCGGCCTTCTTCAACGCGGCGACGGCAGCGCCGTCGGAGCCGTTGTCCACCAGAATGGCGATGCACCGGCCAGCCAGCGTGAGCTTGGCGTTGTCGATGATGCTCAAGGCCGCGGAAGGGGGGAGATCCTTCACCGGCTGGGCTGGGGTCGCTGCCGCAGGCAATGCCTCCAGTCCCAGACCGTCTGCCACCCGCTGCCCCAGGGCTGCATCGATCACCAGCAGGTGCGACACCATGGCCTCGCGTATGTGCGGGTGCTCCACTTTCGACAGCTCGAACACCAACGCCGACGCAAGGTGTGCCCGCTCGGTTTCGGTCTGGCTGATCCAGAACTGACGTGCCTGGCTGTAGTGGTCGGCAAAGCTGGCGTCGCGCACCCGGCCGCGCTCACCACCTTCGTCCAGCGCCACACTCACAAAGCCATTGGTGCGGTCGCTGCGCGGTGAGTCAGGCGACAGCGAGTTGGGCTCGTAGGCCACGCGCCCGGCCGGTTGCGCCATCTGCATGTGGCCGTCGCGCTGCTGGTTGGCAAACGGGCACTTGGCTGCGTTGACCGGGATCTGTTCGAAGTTCACCGAACCCAGGCGCGAGAGCTGCGTGTCGCGGTACGAGAACAGGCGGCCCTGAAGCAAAGGGTCATTGGAGAAGTCAATGCCGGGCACCAGGTGCGAAGGGCAGAACGCCACCTGCTCGGTCTCGGCAAAGAAGTTGGTGGGCCAGCGATCAAGCACCAGGCGGCCGATCACCTGCAAGGGCACCAGCTCCTCGGGAATGATCTTGGTCGCGTCGAGATGGTTGAAGGGAAAGGCGTCGGCCTCTGCCTGCGTGAACAGCTGCACCGCGAACTCCCATTCGGCCACTTCACCCGCGCTCAGCGCGTCGAACAGCTCGCGGCGGTGGTAGTCCGGGTCGGCGCCTGCGATTTTCACGGTCTCATCCCACACGGTGGATTGCATGCCCAGCTTGGGGCGCCAGTGGAACTTCACGAAGGTCGAATCGCCGGCGGCATTGATCAGCCTGAAGCTGTGCACGCCAAAGCCTTCGATCATGCGCAGCGAACGCGGCAAGGTGCGGTCCGACATGATCCACATCACCATGTGCATGGACTCAGGCGTGAGTGAAATGAAATCCCAGAACGTGTCGTGGGCTGTGGCGGCCTGTGGGAACGCGCGGTCGGGTTCCATCTTGACAGCGTGGACCAGGTCGGGGAACTTGATCGCGTCCTGGATGAAGAAGACAGGAATGTTGTTGCCCACCAGATCCCAGTTGCCTTCCTTCGTGTAGAGCTTCACCGCGAAGCCTCGCACATCGCGCGGCGTGTCGGTGGAACCCGAGCCGCCGGCCACCGTGGAGATGCGCGAGAACACAGGCGTTTTTTCGCCCACCTCGGTGAGCACCTTGGCCGTGGTGTAGGCCTCCAGGGAATGGGTGAGTTCAAAGAACCCGTGCGCGCCGGAGCCGCGTGCATGCACCACCCGCTCGGGAATGCGTTCGTGGTCGAAGTGCGTGATTTTCTCGCGCAGGATGAAGTCTTCCAGCAGGGTGGGTCCCTGGGGGTGAGCGCGCAGCGAATTCTGGTTGTCTGAAATGACCAGCCCTTGCTGTGTGGTCAATGGTGGATGCTCGGCATTCGCCTGCTGGTGCGGTTCGCCGCCGTTGCCCAGCAGGGCATCCTGGTCTTGACGTTTTTTCATGGTGTTCCCTTTCAGTTGGATTTGGCGGGCACCTGCGTCAGCAGATCGGCCAGCTCATCGGCATGTTCTTCTTCCACCGAGAGGATGGATTCGAAGAGGCGGCGCGTGGTCGGGTCATCGGCACCCACGGACTCGATCGCGTGGCGATAGCTGTCGATGGCGATGCGCTCGGCCACCAGGTTCTCGCGGATCATGTCGGTCAATGTGGCGCCTTCCACGTACTCGGCATGGCTGCGTCGGGTCAGCGAGTCGGGCGAAAAATCGGGTTCGCCGCCGAGCTGCACGATGCGCTCGGCCAACTGGTCGGCGTGGCCCTGTTCTTCATTCGAATGCACCAGAAATTCCGCTGCGGTGGCGTGCGAATGAATACCACTGGCCATGAAATGGTGCCGGCGGTAGCGAAGCACGCACACGAGCTCGGTGGCCAGCGCGTCGTTGAGCAAGACGATGACATCCTCCCGGTTGGCGCTGTAGCCGGCGGTCACGGCGCCTTCTTCCATGCGCTGGCGCGCGCTCTTGCGCAGTTCCGTGATGTCAAGCGGTTTCAATGGTTCGTTCATGGCGTTCTCCGATCGGGTGGGGGGGTGTGCGGGGCTCGAAGGTGAGGTTCGTCGAGGCGTCCTTCTGGTCGACAGGAATCACGAGGGTCGACATGGCAAGCATGGTTGGGCAGCCTGCTCCCGTCGGTGCTATGGCGTACATACGCTGGCACGTCGTGGCCTGCAAGAACGCGTGTCGGCGTGCTCAAAGGTGGAACCGGGCTCAGCAGGCGAAAGGCACTTGTTTCCTGTGCGTTCGCTGACGTACAGACGTCACATCCGGCGCCTGCCCCAATGAACCACTCCGGCATCGCACGCAACTGCGCTCGCCATCCTTGTTGAACCCCTGCCACACGGAGTTCCCATGACTGCACTGATGAACAAACCATTCGTTTCGACGAAAGCGCCAGCCGCCTTCCTGGCCATACCCACCGTGCAAGTCAATGCGCCAGGCTCGCGGCAAAGGGATCTCGATGAAATGTTCATCCAGATGCTTGACGCCTACCGGGGAAGCGGCGGCCTGTCTCGAGGCACCCAGATCAACGCCTTGCTCGAAGGTCGCGGTCGCCACACCCCCGGCACGGTGGACAAATGGAAAGACACCAACGAAGTCATTTACTTCGAATGGGCGCTTGAAACCTGGTTGCCCAGGTTCCAGTTCGACATGGCCAACAAAGCACCATGGGCAGAAGTGGGTCTTGTGGCCACCGAGCTGGCGGGTGTGTATGACAACTGGGAAATGGCACTGTGGTTTGCCCGCCCGAGTTCTTCGCTGGAGGGGCGCCTGCCGGCCGATACCTTGCGTTCGGATCCGGATCTGGTCATTCAGGCCGCACGACACGTCAGGTCGCTGGCGAGCTGATGGAACACCCCGCCCCGCCGCGCCAACGCGGCGGGAACGGGCCACTCAGGTGGAGGCCACCATCAATTCGTTGTACAGCAGCTTGTCGGCCTCATAGCAGCTGCACGCCTCGCCTTCGAGTCCCACACGGTCCAGCACCTTCAGCTCGCCTCGCCGGTATTCGATGAGGCCATGCTTCTGGAAATCGCTGGCCGACTGCGTCACGCCCACACGCCTCACGCCCAGCATCAGCGAGATGAATTCCTGCGTGACGTGAAACTGGTCGGAGCCGGCACGGTCCTGGCTCATGAGCAGCCAGCGTGCCAGCCGTTGACCAATGGGGTGGAAGCGCTCGCACGCTGAAGCCAGTGATTGCTGGTGCAGCCGGGTCATGAGTGTTCGTTGCACCAGCGACCGCAGTCCTGGCATGTCCTCCATCGCCTGCTGCAGCGCCTTGACCCCGATGCGCAGGCTGTGGCCGTCACCCTGCACCACGGCGCGCCAGGGTGTTTTTGCCAGACCCAGCACCAGTTCAGAACCCAGCATGCCTTCGCGTCCGACCATGCCCACTTCCAGCGGTGGGTGGCTGTCGATATCCACCACCAGGGAAATGAAGCCTGTGCGCGGAAAGTAGGCGTGGGTCAGCTGTTTCCCGCTCTCGATCAGATCGGTCGAGAGCACCAGGTCGAAGGGTTCACACAGGGCAATGAAGCGAGCTTTCTCCGCCTTGGGCAGCAGTTCGATGAGGTGATTTTCGATGTCTGGCATGGTGTGGGCCCTGTTCACATGCGCCCCCAGTCCAGGGGGTCGATTTTGCAGGTCGCTTGAGCCCTGTGCTCGGCGATCCCTGGCCCACTATGGGGCGCCTGAGCCGCGCCGACCGTCTGTCAGCGAACACAGGAGGGCGAAGCGGGCAGGGTGTGCACGTCGGATGGCAGGGCGATTCCCTTAGGCAACAGGCGGTCGTACTCCGCCTTCACGACCTGGTAACACTCGCAGGTGCGCAGTTCCAGCCGGGGCCGGTCCAGCACCCAGATGTGGCCACGCGCATAGTGGATCAGGCCGGCGGCCTGCAGCTTGAGCGCCGCCTCGGTGACACCTTCGCGGCGAACGCCCAGCATGTTGGCAATCAGTTCTTGTGTCATCACCAGTTCGTTGCCG
>PHCQ01000172.1 GCA_002840835.1 Betaproteobacteria bacterium HGW-Betaproteobacteria-16
TGGATTTCTACAAGATCGACCCCATGCTGTTCAGCCCAGCCGCCGTCACGGTCACTGCGCTGGAATCCGGCAAGAGCTTTACCGGCGGCAAGCTGGATGCGGCGTTGCTCGACCAGTCCTTCGGCTTCGGCGCCTGATCGCTTACCGTGCAAGCCGCCACCAGAATTCCGGTATTCACGGACGACCCCGGCTGGCACGGCAAGCGCCTGAGCGAGGCTTTTGCTGCCCGGGGGCTGGAGGCGGTATTTGTCTCGCTCAAGGATTGTGCGCTGGATATTCTGCCGGGTCGTGCCGGCGTCATCATTCCCGGTTTTGAAGACGGGTTGCCGCCCGGCGTGTTCGTCCGCGGCGTGCCCGGTGGCACGCTGCAACAGGTAATTGCCCGGCTCGATATCCTGCATGCGCTGAAGATGCTGGGTGTGCTGGTCTATAACGATGGCCACGCCGTCGAGCGCACGGTAGACAAGGCCATGACTAGCTTCCTGCTGCATCATCATTGCGTGTCCACGCCGCCCACCTGGGTCTGTGAATCGCGCCATCACGCGCAACAGGTGCTGCTGCGTGAAACCATGGCAGGCCATACCTTGGTCATGAAGCCCTTGTTCGGTTCGCAGGGCATGGGCGTGCGCAGGCTGGAGGCGGGCGATGCTCTGCCGGTGCCGATGGAGCAGCATGTGGAAGGGCTCTATTACCTGCAACGTTACGTCGATAGCGGCGAGGGTGCCTGGCATGATTACCGCGTGTTCATCATCAACGGCAGGGCAGTCGCTGCCATGGCCCGTCATGGCAGCAGCTGGGTCAACAATGTGGCCATGGGTGCCCGTTGTGAACCGGTTGCTGTCGAAGGGGAGGTCGCTGAACTGGCACTGGCCGCGGCACAGGCGGTAGAGATCGACTATTGCGGCGTCGATGTCATCCGGGACTGCCAAGGCAAGCTGTCGGTGCTGGAGGTCAATAGTATCCCGGCCTGGAAAGGCCTGCAGACCTCAACCGATATTGATATCGCGCAGGTACTGGTCGATGACTTTTGCGCCAAGCTTCCAGTTTTGCAGCCCGGTCTGCAATCAATTGCCGGATAACCGCCATGCAGCTTGAGACGCAGCTCGCAGCGAAATTCAAGGCGGCCTGCATCGCCGAGCTGGAGGCGGTCAAGCCGGGCAATGTCCATATGTTGGCGGATGGCCACGGCATGACGGTGCAGGATTTTCTGCGCAGCGCGGAAGTCGCTGCCGGCGTCATTGCACAAGCTGATTTGAGCGCCGGTCAGCGCATCCTGCAAGCCGTGGAGGCGACGAATACAGCGGTCGGCTGCAACACCAACCTCGGCATCATTCTGCTTTGTGCACCGCTGATACAGGCTGCATTGAATACGCATGGTGTCATCACGCAGCAAGAGGTGCAGGCTGTACTCGAGCAATTGACTATCAAAGATGCGAACGACGCCTTTGCTGCCATCCGTATCGCCAATCCTGCCGGGCTTGGGCATAGCGAGCATCATGATGTGGAGTCGCCGGCCAGCGTAACCTTGCTCGAGGCCATGCAAGAGGCGGCGGATAGGGACTTGATCGCTCGCCAGTATGTTAATGGCTTTCAGCAAGTGTTCGAAGGGCTTGCATATTACCGGCAGTTGCTGGCACGCTGGGAGCGGCCAGCCTGGGCGACCAGCGCGCTTTATCTGTATTTTCTGACACATTTTCCGGATAGTCATATCGCCCGCAAATATGGCGCCGATCTGACGGAAGTTGTACGGGTGCAGTCAGCGGCTCATTGGCGGGAGCTTGAAGGCCGCGACAATCCCAAGACTTATCTGCGGCCCTTGCTGGATTTCGATCAGACGCTGAAAGCGCAGGGCATCAACCCCGGCACCAGTGCCGACATGACGGTGGCAGTTTTGTTGCTGGACGGGCTGCAAGTTGGAGCTTGACCAAATCCGCAACGAAGAAAACACACGGTGGCCATTCTGCAAAGCATTTGCCGAACGAAAATTATTCGATGGAAGTGAAGGAAATTTGCAGAAATGAGTTCAAACTAATGCGTTGTCGTAGTAATATCCAAGGTCTTGAGATTTTCACGCTGT
>PHCQ01000022.1 GCA_002840835.1 Betaproteobacteria bacterium HGW-Betaproteobacteria-16
ACGAGCCTTGACCCCGGCACTGGCTACACAGTTAGGGCTGCTTGGTTCCCCACCTGACCCGGTTGGCCGCTTCACCATGCGGGAAGGCCCGTCGGGGTCCATTGTAGGCGATGGTCGACGCCCTTGTTGCCGTCGGTGCTTCCAAAGGGACGCAGGGCGCCCAGGGCAACGCTGAACAAGTCCCTCGTGGCGCGCTCATCCCTGCTGCGGGCGGTCTGCGGCGCTGCAAATCCTCGTGATACCGCCCGGTATCACTGCGGTTTGAGACTTGCATCCCATCCCGCAGCCGGGCGCGCGCATCCACGGGGGGGGCTTGTTCAGGGTCGCCTTAGAATCCATCGCATGTCTTACGTCGTCCTTGCCCGCAAGTACCGCCCGCGCAATTTCTCCGAAATGGTGGGGCAGTCTCACGTGGTGCAAGCCCTGAGCAATGCCCTGACGACCCAGCGGCTGCACCACGCCTACCTTTTCACGGGCACCCGGGGGGTGGGTAAAACAACGGTGTCGCGCATTTTGGCCAAGTCGCTCAATTGCCTGGGCACGGACGGGCAGGGCGGCATCACCGCAGAGCCTTGCGGCGTGTGCCAGGCCTGCACCGATATCGACAGCGGCCGCTTCGTGGACTACACCGAACTCGACGCCGCTTCCAATCGGGGTGTGGATGAGGTTCAAGCGCTGCTGGAGCAGGCGGTCTACAAGCCGGTGCAGGGGCGCTTCAAGGTGTTCATGATCGACGAGGTTCACATGCTGACCAACACGGCGTTCAATGCCATGTTGAAAACGCTGGAGGAACCGCCCGAATACCTCAAATTCGTGCTGGCGACCACCGACCCGCAGAAGGTGCCCGTGACGGTGCTATCGCGTTGCCTCCAGTTCAACCTCCGTCCCATGGCACCCGAGACGGTGCTGGAACATCTGCAGCAGGTGCTGCAATCGGAGGCGGTTGAAGCCGACACGCCCTCGCTGCGCCTGCTGTCGCGCGCTGCACGGGGCTCCATGCGCGACGCTCTCTCGCTGACCGACCAGGCCATCGCCTTCGGTGGTGGCCGCCTTCAGGAAGCCACTGTTCGCCAGATGCTGGGTGCGGTGGATCGTTCCTATGTGTTGCGGCTGATCGACGCGCTGGCCAGGGCGGATGGGGCGACGGTGGTGGACACCGTCGACACCATGCGTGTCAATGGTTTGAACGCGGCATCGGCACTGGAAGAGATGACGGGCGTGCTCCAGCGCATGGCGGTGATGCAGGCGGTGCCGGGCAAGGGCGCAGAGCAGGATTTCGATGACCCTGATGCCGGAGAAATGCTGCGGCTGGCTCAATTGCTGCCTGCGGACGAGACCCAGTTGCTGTACAGCCTCTGCCTGCATGGGCGGGGCGAGCTGGGACTAGCGCCGGATGAGTACGCGGCACTGACCATGGTGTTGTTGCGGCTGCTGGCATTCAAGCCCGCATCGAATGTTTCGGCTGTACAACCGAACCTCGCGGAAAAAAAAACACTAAAAACTGACGCGGGCGTGCCAGCGCCAAAGTTTGGTGCTGTCAGCCCTCAGCCAGTTGCCCCTGGCCCGGTTGTGGTGGCGGTCTCCCAGCCTGTGGTGCCGGGTGCTGTGCGGGCGTTCGCCCCCCCAGCTACTGGTGAGGAACCCGCTCCAATTGTTCAAGCCCAGAGCGCTGTATCCGTACCATCCTCCACGGAATCGGCCCGCTCAACGCCGGCCATCAACAGGCCCAGCGGCTCGCACCATGAAGACATCCGCCCGGATACCGAGGCGGACGACGACCCCCCGCCGTGGGACGAGATTGCACCTTCTGAACACACTGCGCAGGCCGCCCGGCAGGTGGTCTCGGTTCCTGTGCGCGACCCGGGTTTGTCTGAGCGTCTGGAACAGCGCCACACGCAAGAGGTGGAGCGACCAACGAACGGCGTTCAGCGCACGGCCGAAGGCGATTTCTGGTTCGACACCGTGATGGCAATGGCGCGAGCGGAGCTCATTTCTGCCTTGGTCCGTGAATTGGGGCTGCAATCACAGCTGGTGGCGCGAGATGCAGAACAATGGGTGCTGCGCGTGGAGCGGGAATCGCTCAACCAGGGAAACAATCGGGATCGGCTGGCAGCGGCGCTGAAGGTGCACGGGCATGATGTGCGCTTGGTGGTCGAAATCGGTCGGGTCCAGGACTCACCAGCCTTGCGCGTGGCGGAGGATTTGCAACGGCGCCAGCAGGAAGCCGAGCGGGTGATCAGGGACGACCCCTTTGTTCAAATCATGATGCGTGACTTTGGCGGCAGAATCGTGCCTGGCACGCTAAAGGCGATTGCGGTCTAGCAGCCCCTGCGCTGCATGCCCATGCCCTTACTTTTTTTCACTCAAGATTCAGGAAACTCACATGTTCAACAAAGGACAACTCGCCGGCCTCATGAAGCAGGCACAGGCCATGCAGGACAACCTGAAGAAGGCCCAGGACGAACTGGCCTTCATCGAGGTCACGGGTGAGTCCGGCGCTGGCCTGGTCAAGGTGCTTATGACCTGCAAGCACGACGTCAAGCGCGTGACCATCGACCCCAGCCTGCTGGCGGACGACAAAGACATGCTGGAAGACCTGGTGGCGGCGGCTTTCAACGCGGCCGTGCGCAAGGCCGAAGAAACCTCACAAGAAAAGATGGGCAAACTCACGGCCGGCATGCCGGGCTTGCCAGGCGGGATGAAGTTTCCCTTTTGATCCCCAGCCCTGTGAGTTGCCTGCGCCGCATGGATGGTCGCCGTGGCTGAGGCGCACTCGCTCGAGCTGTTGGTGCAGGCTTTGCGCAAGTTGCCCGGTGTGGGCGTGAAGTCGGCCCAGCGCATGGCTTTTCACCTGCTGCAGCATGACCGACAGGGCGCGCTGCAGCTGGCCACAGCCCTGCAGCATGCCTGCAAACATGTGGGGCACTGCCTTCTGTGCCACACCTTCACTGAAGAAGAAATCTGCCCGACCTGTCGTGACCCCAGGCGCGACCGCAGTCTGCTGTGTGTACTGGAAAACCCGGCGGATCAGGCGGCACTTGAGAGAACCGGTGCCTACAAGGGGCTCTACTTTGTTCTCATGGGCAAGCTCAGCCCGCTTGATGGCGTGGGCCCCAAAGAAATCGGCATGCAGAAGCTGCTGGAGCGGGTTGACACGCTGGTCGACGGCGTGCGGGAGGTGCGAGAAGTCATTCTCGCCACCAACTTCACCGCCGAAGGCGAGACCACTTCCCATGTGATTTCTCAGGCACTCAAGGCGCGAGGCGTGCAGGTGACCCGGCTTGCGCGTGGCGTGCCGGTGGGCAGCGAGCTTGAGTACGTGGACCTGGGCACCATTGCCCATGCCTTGGTCGACAGACGCTGAATTTTCACCAGCTCACCTCCGCTTTGCCCGTTTGGGTGGTGTTGCTTACTTTTGCTTGCGGGTCAGGTCGGTGAAAACCCGCTTGGGATAGGTCCCGATGCGCTTGCCTGCGCGCGCCACTAAGCTGACTTCCAGATCAAGAAGTGTGTGAAGGGATGCTGGCATGTGGAATCGACGGGGCTTGCTGGGGGCGGGCGTGACGCTGCTGGGCGCCGGCATGCCGGCGGCCTGGTCGCAGACTGCATCAGCGCCCGCCAAAGTGGTCATTGCTGTCGAGCAGAAAGCCTCTTTTTGCTACCTGCCGCTGACCATTGCCGACCGCAAGGGCTTCTTTGCGCAGGAAGGCCTCGACGTGACGGTGCGCGAGCTGCCAGACCCCGGTGAGGCCCTGAACGCGGTGCGGTCCGGTGCCGCTCAGGTGCTGTCAGGCCCTTACCTCGCTACCATCAGCCAACAGATCAGGGGCCATTCCCAAACGGCATTTGTGCTACAGGGTCGTGCGCCTCAAATGGTGCTGGGTGTATCGCTCAAGGCGATGTCGCACTACCGGGAGTTGCGTGACCTGAGAGGTCGCCGCATCGGCGTGATGGCCGAGGGTTCTGCGTCCGACCGCATCGCCCGGTTGATGCTGGCGCGTGTTGGACTGTTGGTAAGGAACGAGGTGCAGTTCGTCCGGCTCGCCACGTCCACCGAAGCGGTCACCGCTTTCCATTCAGGCGGTATCGATGCCATTTGCTACAACGACCCGACGATCACGCAGTTGGAGCAAAGCGGTGCGCTTCGTGTGATCGCCGATACGCGCACGGTGCGAGGCTGTGCAGAGGTTTTTGGTGGCCCCATGCCGGCGGGCTGTCTGAGCGCGCCCTCCGAGTTTGTGGCCGGGCAGGCCAAAATTTGCCAGTCGCTGACCGACGCGGTGGTACATGGTCTGAAATGGCTGCAGACGGCCGGGCCCTCCGACATCATCAAGACATTGCCCGAACACTTTTTTCTGGGTGATCGGGCACTCTACCTGGCGGCCTTCAGCCGTGCCCGCGAAGCCTGGACGCCCGATGGCATGATGCCGACCACCGGGCCCCGAACCGCCGCCGACATGCTGACAAGGTTCGACACGACGGGTGCCGTGGAGCGTGTGGATCTGGCGCGCACTTTCACCAACGACTTCGCGCGCAAGGCCAAGGCACGTTTCAAGGCCTGACTGTACAGGCAGGCTCTGGTGCCACAGCAGCCATGCAGGCTGCAGCAAAGGCGTCAGCCGGGTGGCCGCTTGCTGCTGGACGAGGGCTTGCCGCCCGCTTTGTTCGCTGGCGCTTTTGCTGGAGACTTGGCTGAGCGAACCGGCTTTTTGGCCGTGGTCCGGGCTGGCGCCTTTTTGGATGAAGCGGACACCTTGGCCGCGGTCTTCGCGGCGCCACCGCGATGAGGCAGCATCAGGGTGATTTGCTGTCCCACCTTCAGTCTGGCGTTAACCGCGAGCTTGTTCCACCCTGCCACGCTCACCGGGCTCACGCCGTAGCGTCTGGCCAGCTTTGTCAGGGTGTCACCCTTGCGGACGCGAACCACCGTGCGCCGCCCCGCTGACTCTGGCTGCAGCGTGAGATGGCCGTTGTCTGCGACGTGGGTCGGCACGTCGCCATTGCGTTGCGCCGTGCGAGGCACCAGAAGGCTGGATCCCGCGCGCACCATCATGCGTGGCGGTATCGAATTGACCCGTCGCAGTTCGGCTTCGCTCATGCCCACCTGGCTCGCTGCCTGCGCGGGTGACATGGTCCTGGGAACGACCCACGCGGTCCAGGTGGCCAGCGGACCCGTGTGGGTCTTCAAGCGACTCTCAAAGATGGCTGCGTTGTCCCAGGGCAGGAGAATGTTGGGTGTGCCTGCTGCCATCACCACAGGCCGGTTCAGGGAAGGGTTGAGCGCCCTGAAATCATCGATCTCGACCTCGGCCAGATTGGCAATGACATCCACGTCCATGTCGCGATCGATGGTGACGGTGTCAAAGAAGGGGTGGTTTCCGATGGGTGGCAGTTCGACACCAAAGTTCTTCGGGTCCGCCACGATGTTCTTCACCGCCTGCAGTTTGGGTACGTACTCGCGGGTTTCGTACGGCATCGAGAGGTCGGTGTAGCCGGCTGGCAAGCCTTCTTTCGTATTGCGCGTGATGGCCCGGTTGACGTTGCCCTGGCCCCAGTTGTAGGCGGCGAGCGCCAGGTGCCAGTCACCGAACCGCCGGTGCAACTGCTCCAGGTAATCGAGCGCGGCACGGGTGGATGCCAGGACGTCACGACGGTCGTCACGGAAGGCGTTTTGCTTGAGGTCGAACGATTGTCCGGTGGCGGGCATGAACTGCCACATGCCGGCCGCACGTGCGCTGGAAACTGCGCGTGGGTTGAACGCGCTTTCGATGAACGGCAACAAAGCCAGTTCCATCGGCAAGTCACGCCGCTCAATTTCTTCAACGATGTGAAAGAGGTATTTCCGCGATCGGTCGGTCATGCGGAAGATGTAGTCGGGTCGGCTGGCGTACCACTGCTCGCGGTCATTCACGAGCGGGTTCTGCAAATCGTCCAGGGCGAAGCCGCGGCGAATGCGGTCCCAGATGTCGGCGGGTGCCGCCAGCGCCAGCACGGGAGGCGTCTCACCCACAGCCACGCCGATTTCACTGAGTGGGGCGCCATACACGACCGGTGCCAACGGTTGTGGCGGCGTGCCGCTCGTCACGGGTGTCGCCGTCGAGGCTTCCGTGGTCGTGCTTGATGTGGGAACGGTGCTGCACCCTGCCAACCAGAGCGACAAGACCACGGCCATCGCCACAGGCCAGGTCTTCTGAGGGCGTGGCGCCACAGGCGATGAAGGAATCGAAGGAGATGGCGAGCCAGTGAAGGGGGCAGGGGAGACAGAGGGCATCAAAATCGGTTTTTCCATTCGCGTAGCGCTGCAAACACGGCCACCGGATCGTTGCTGGCAGCACCTGCGTGTGCACGTGCTGCCCGGGCCACCGTGTCCTGCGCGGTGCGCAGAAAGGGATTGATCCGTTTTTCAAGACCGATAGAGCTGGGCAAAGTCACTAAGTTCTGCTCGCGCAGACTTTTACAGTGGGCCGTGTGCTGAGTGAGATCCATGTTGTCGGGCTCAACGGCCAACGCGAAGCGCAGGTTCGACAAGGTGTATTCGTGGGTGCAGCAGACACGGGTGGCATCTGGCAGGCGTGAAAGCTGTTCCAGAGACTTCAGCATCTGCGCCGGGGTTCCTTCGAACAGGCGGCCGCATCCGCCTGAAAACAACGTGTCACCGCAAAACACCAGTGGCTCGCCATCGATGTCTTCGCAGTAATAGGCAATGTGCCCTGCTGTGTGGCCGGGCACTTCGAGCACGTGAAATGTCAGACCCAGCACCTCGACGGTGTGCCCGGCACCCAGGCGCTTGAGCGGCTCGGGCATCTTTTCATTCAGCGGGCCAAAGACCTTGGCTCCAGTGGCGTTCCGAAGGGCGTCAACGCCGCCCGTGTGGTCGGGGTGATGGTGCGTGATCAGGATGGTGTCGAGAACAACGCCGTGTTCTTCCAGCCAGGCCAGGACCGCTGTGGGCTCACCCGGATCAACCACCAAGGCACGCTCGTGGTTGTGGAGGAGCCAGATGTAGTTGTCGGAAAAGACGGGAAGTGGGATGAGTTCCATTCGGCGGGGGGCTGGGACGTGTAGAGTTCGGCACATCAAGCCCGCAGCCGAGCGATTCAGACGAAGGAGGCGGGATCTTCCATTGCCTGCGCACCACAAGCCATGTCTGCACAAATTATAGGCCTGCCAGAGTGGTTGCAGACCCCTCCAGGCCAGTATCTCCTCGAATGGGAGCAAGCCCAGTTCGACCTCGCGGTGGCCGACCTGTTCGGGTACAACGCCTTGCAACTGGGTTTGCCGGAATTGTGGACGTTGAAGACGAACCGCATGCCACACCGCTGGCTGGCCCTGCCCGAAGAAGCCGTGGCGTCTGAGGGAACGCTGCAGCAGCGGCCTGCGGACGCGCAGGCATTGAATCAATCTGGCGCAGGCGATCCACTTCGACCACGAGTGGCACTGGTCACGGACTCAGCAGCGCTGCCATTTCCTGCGGACAGTCTGGACCTGGTGGTGCTCCCCCACACCCTGGAAATGAGTGCCGATCCCCACCACGTCTTGCGTGAAGTGGAGCGGGTGCTGGTGCCTGAAGGCCGGGTGGTGATTTCCGGATTGAACCCGGCCAGTCTCTGGGGGCTGCGACAGGGGCGTGGTCACATGGCCGGTCGCCTGGGGGTGTCCGCACTCGGTGCCTCCCGGCTTTACCTTCCCGAAGTGGGCGATTTCATCGGGCCCTGGCGCCTGCGCGACTGGCTTCGCCTGCTGAGTTTTGAAGTAGAGTCTGACCGCTATGGCTGCTACCGGCCTGCGGTGCGTACCGAAAAATGGTTGCAGAGAAACGCCTGGCTGGATCGGGCCGGGGCGAAATGGTGGCCGGTGTTCGGCGCTGTCTATTTCGTGGTGGCCGTCAAACGTGTGCGCGGCATGCGCCTGCTCGGCCCCGCCTGGAAGCCGCGTCGGGCGACCTCGTCGGCACCTGTCCCTGCGGTCAATCGGCACTAGACGCTGCAGCACACTGTCTCTCTTGGCCGGTTTGTTGACCGGCCTTTTCTTTGATGTCTGGAGTTTGCGTTTTGAATCAAGTGGTGATCTACACCGATGGCGCCTGCAAAGGCAATCCCGGGCCGGGTGGCTGGGGTGTCTACCTCAAGTCTGGGAGCTTCGAAAAAGAGTTGTGGGGAGGCGAGCGAGTGACCACGAACAACCGCATGGAGTTGATGGCTGTGATCGAAGCGTTGACTGCGCTGAAACGACCCTGCAGGGTAGCTTTGTATCTGGACAGCGAATACGTGCGCAAGGGCATCACCGAATGGATTCATGGATGGAAGGTGAAAGGCTGGAAGACCGCTGCGAAGCAACCCGTGAAGAACGCCGATTTGTGGCAGCGCCTGGATGCGCTGGTGCACGGCGGCGTGCACCAGATCGAGTGGCATTGGGTCAAGGGGCACGCGGGTGACCCCGGCAACGAGCGGGCGGACGCGCTGGCCAATCGAGGTGTGCCTCTGTAGCTTTGCGCGAGGCCAGCCTGTTTCTTGCTGCCGCCGGTCGCCATCGGGGACATTGAGAGGACGGAGAGGGCACAACCTGCGGTCGTGCGGGGTTGGAAGGAACTTGTCCGGAAGTTTGCCCTCATCCTTGCTACATTTCGTTGCTTACCCTGGCGGCCCAAGCGTGGCTGCCCGGTCTCCCTCCGTCTTGAGCAGTTGAACCCATGGCAAAAAATTCTTCCTTCCTGCTGGTGGCCGTGGCGGGCATTGCACTGGCTTCCATCGGGGCCTGGTGGGTGCAGAACAGGGAAGCGCCGGATGTGGCGTCCGTACATGCACCGGCTGGGGTAGGGGGTGGTGTGAACCCACCCGCTGCGCGCGGTGGTGCGGCTGCCGTGCCTGGCGTGGAGGTTTCGCGGGTCGCAACTGTCCGGCTGCAGGACGACGCTCAGGCAGTGGGGACGCTGCGGTCCCGGCAAAGCGTGGTGCTCCGGCCTGAGGTCAGCGGCCGCGTGGCGCGCATCGCTTTTGCCGATGGCGCCAACGTGCGCGAAGGGCAACTGCTGGTGCAACTGGACGACACCCTGCAACGCGCGGAGCTCAGCCAGGCGCAGGCGCAGCTCTCGATCGCCAAGGCCAACCTGAACCGCAACAAGGAACTGGTGGCTGAAAACTTTGTCGCCCAACGCGTGGTTGAAGAAAGCGAAGCGAACCTGCAGGTGGCGCAGGCCCAGGTGGCGCTGGCCGAGGCGCGGCTCAAACGCATGCGCATCACGGCCCCTTTCAGCGGAACGGTGGGGCTGAGCGGTATCAACCTGGGCGCGTATGTGAAAGATGGCGATGCACTGGTCAACCTGGAGGACACCTCGGCGCTGACCGTGGACTTCAACCTGCCTGAGCGCTACCAGAGCAGGCTGGCCACCGGGCAGTCGGTTCAGGTGCAGCTGGACGCCTTGCCAGGTGAAACCTTTGAGGCCCAGGTGCTGGCGGTGGATCCTCTCCTGGATGCCAATGGGCGTTCCATCGCTGTGCGCGCCCAGATGCCGCCGTCACGAAACGGTGCTTTGCGACCTGGCATGTTTGCCCGTGTGTTGACGGTGTTCTCGGTGGATGAAGCGGCGCTGGTGGTTCCCGAAGAGGCCATCGTGCCCCAGGCCGGCAAACAGTTCGTTTTCCGCATCGAGGAAGAAGGTGAGGGCGACGCAAAGAAAATGGTGTCGCGCCGGACCGAAGTCGAGATCGGTGTTCGTCGTGGCGCCGAAGTGCAAATTCTCAAAGGGGTTTCCGCCACCGATACCGTGGTGGTTGCCGGCCAGCAGCGCCTGCAGCGAGATGGCACGGCCGTCCGCGTGGTGGACATGACCCGTGCGGCCACAGGCGCTGCACCTGCGTCGCCAGCGGCCCCCGGCAACTGACGCGCCCGGCCCACCGACATCGGAGCAGCGCACATGCAATTGCCTGAAATCTCGATTCGCCGCCCGGTGTTTGCCACCGTGCTCTCGCTGCTGGTATTGCTGGTCGGCATGGTGTCCTTCGACCGGCTCACCGTGCGGGAGTATCCGCAGATTGACGAACCGACCGTGACGGTGAGCACCCGGTTGGGTGGCGCCTCCAGCGAGGTGATCGAATCCCAGGTGACCAAGGTGCTGGAAGATTCCCTGGCAGGCATCGAGGGCGTGGACATCATCACCTCGATCAGTCGCCAGGAGCAGAGCCAGATCACGGTGCGCTTCAAGCTGGAGCGCGACCCCGATTCGGCCGCCGCAGACGTGCGCGACAAGGTCAGTCGCGTGCGCCAGCGATTGCCCCAGGACGTGGATGAACCGGTGATCGCCAAGGTGGAGGCCGATGCCCAGCCGGTGATCTGGCTCGCGCTGAACTCCGACGTGATCACGCCGTTGGAACTCAGCGATCTGGCCAATCGTTTTGTCAAGCCGCGACTGCAGACGGCACCAGGTGCGGCCGATGTGCGCATCTTCGGCGAGCGTCGCTACTCGATGCGGATCTGGCTCGACCCGGACCGCATGGCAGCCTACAACCTGACCGTGCAGGACGTGGAAGATGCCCTGCGTCGCTCCAATCTGGAGGTGCCAGCCGGACGCATCGAAAGTGCGTTGCGGGAATTCAACGTCACCGCTGCCACCGACCTGCAAACGCCGCAGCAGTTCAACGACGTGATGATTCGCAATGTGAACGGGCAGGCGATCCGGATCGGTGACGTGGCGCGCGTGCTGCAGGCACCGCAGGACGAACGCACTTCGGTCCGCTACAACGGCCGCGATGCGCTCGCACTGGGCGTCATCCGGCAGGCCACCGCCAACCCACTGGAACTCTCCGCAGGTGTGCGGGAAATGCTGCCGCGCATTGAGGAAGACCTGCCGGACGGCGTGCGCGTGGAGGTCGCCAACGACAACTCCGCCTTCATCGATCGTTCGATCAAGGCCGTCTACACCACGATTGCCGAGGCGGTGGTGCTGGTGGCCCTGGTGATCTTCGTTTTCCTGCGCACGCTTCGCGCCTCCATCATTCCCCTGGTCACCATTCCTGTCAGTCTGATCGGTTCGTTCGCGCTCATGGCGCTGTTCGGCTTCTCGATCAACACACTCACGCTGCTGGCGCTGGTGCTGGCCATTGGTCTGGTGGTGGACGACTCGATCGTGGTGCTGGAAAACATCTACCGCCACATTGAAGAAGGCATGAAACCCTTCGAAGCGGCCATCAAGGGCGCGCGCGAGATCGGTTTCGCCGTG
The DNA here is from genome assembly GCA_002840835.1 of Betaproteobacteria bacterium HGW-Betaproteobacteria-16. Classification (GTDB taxonomy): domain Bacteria; phylum Pseudomonadota; class Gammaproteobacteria; order Burkholderiales; family Burkholderiaceae_C; genus Hydrogenophaga. Next base: position 11,216 of record PHCQ01000022.1, read on the forward strand.
GTGGCCATGACGCTCACACTGGCAGCGGTGTACGCGCCACTGGCCTTCACACCGGGGCGCACCGGGCGCCTGTTCGCCGAGTTTGCACTGGCCCTGGCGGGCGCTGTCGTCGTGTCGGGCTTCGTGGCGCTCACGCTCTCGCCCATGCTGTGTTCCAAGCTTCTGCGGCACAACCCCCAGCCTGGGCGGTTCGATGCGTTCATGGAACGCCAGCTCACCCGGGTCACGAATGGCTACGCCCGTGTTCTGGGTGCTTCACTGCAGGTGCGCTGGATCGTGGTGGGAGTGATGCTGGCCAGTGCGGTGGGCAGTTGGTGGCTGCTGGGGTCCATACGCCAGGAGCTGGCGCCCATGGAGGACCGGGGAGTGGTGCTGGCCACCATCAACGGGCCGGACGGCGCCACGCTGGCCTACACCCGCAAGTACGCTGAGGCCATTGAACATATCGCCAGCCAGTACCCGGAATTCGAACGCGTTTTCACGATCGTGGGCAACCCGTCGGTGGCGCAGGGCAGCGTGATTCTGCGCGGCAAGGATTGGGAGGACCGTGACCGGACCACCATGGAAATTGCCCGCGATCTTGCACCCAAGATTGCGGCGCTCCCGGGTGTCAGTTCGTTCCCGATCACGCCACCGTCGCTGGGCCAGGGCTTTCGCGAGCGGCCCATCAACTATGTGATCGTGACCAGCGACACCTACGAAAACCTCGCCAAGACGGTGAGGCAGTTTCAGGACAGGCTGGCGCAAAATCCCGGGTTCGTTCAGGTGGACACCGACCTTCGACTGAACAAGCCTGAGATCCGGATGGATGTGGATCGGGAGCGGGCAGCCGACATGGGTGTGGGGGTGGATGTGATTGCCCGCACGGTGGAAACCATGCTGGGGGGACGCACCGTGACGCGCTTCAAGCGCGAGGGAGAGCAGTACGACGTGGTGGTGCAGACCGTATCTGCCAACCGAAGCACGCCTGAAGACATCGATCGCCTGTTCGTGCGGGGCAGGGGCGATGCCATGATTCCGCTGGCAGCCCTGGTGACCACACGGGAGGTGGTGGTGCCACGGGAGCTCAACCACTTTGGCCAGCGCCGCAGCGCCTCCATCACGGCGAACATCTCACCCGACTATTCGCTGGGTGAGGCGCTGCAATTCATGGACCAGGTTGCAGATGAGATCCTGCCCGCAGGCTACACGACCGATCTCAATGGCCAGAGTCGGGAGTTCCGGAAGTCATCGGGCTCACTGGCCATCGTTTTTGCACTGTCGCTGCTGTTCATCTACCTGGTGCTGGCGGCCCAGTTCGAGAGCTTCGTGGATCCACTGATCATCATGCTGAGTGTGCCGCTCTCGATGCTGGGCGCCCTGCTGGCCCTCAAGTTCACGGGAGGTACGCTGAATGTGTTCAGTCAGATCGGACTGATCACCCTGGTTGGACTGATCACCAAGCACGGCATTCTGATCGTGGAGTTCGCCAACCAGATGCAGGAGCAAGGCATGGACAAGTTGCAGGCCGTGAAGCAGTCGGCTGCGCTGCGTTTGCGCCCCATTCTCATGACGACGGGCGCCATGGTGCTGGGCGCCATTCCCCTGGCACTGGCCAGCGGCGCAGGCGCAGAGAGCCGGCAGCAGATTGGCTGGGTCATTGTGGGTGGGATGAGCCTGGGAACCCTGCTGACCATTTTTGTTGTGCCGACCATGTACTCGTTGCTGGCACGCACCAAAAAACACCTTGATGTCAGCCCGGTGGAAGGCATCTCGCCCGATACTGGAGCCCTGCCGGCCTCAGTCGTCAAGTAGCGCACAAAACTGTTGTCTCTCAACCGCAAAAGCGGCGCTTTCCCGCGCCGCGACACGAAGCTCTGCTATCGTTTGCGATTTTTTTGAGGGATATCAAATGCTGGCTTTTGCATCTTTGCGCGTCTGGGCTCGGTGGGTGGTGGCTGCAGGTGCAGTGCTGGCGATCTCCGCAGTTCAGGCACAGGACATTGTTGTCGGCCAGATTGGTCCCTTCACGGTGTTGCCAGCGCCCGATGCGCATCAGATCAACAAGGGCGCCAAGGCTTACTTTGCCCAAGTCAACGCGCGGGGTGGCGTGAACGGTCGACGCATTGCATTCTTTGAAGTGGACGACAAATACAGCCCCGATGAATTCGTCCGGCAGTTGGAACTGGCCATGCAGCGCAAACCTGTTGCACTGCTGTCCCCGGTGGGCTCTGCCACGATGCAGAAGGTGCTGCAGGACAAACTGCTCGACAAGCACGATGTGCTGATACTGAATGCCGTCCCCGGTGCGGAGGTGTTGCGAGAGCCGGGGCACGCCCGCCTGTTCCACGTGCGCGCGGGGGACCGCCAGCAGCTCGAGAAGATAGTTCAGCACGCACGGACGCTGGGCGTTTCACGTCTGCATGTGCTGCACCAGAACATACCGATTGGCACTTCGGGGCTTGAAATGGTCCAGTCGGCGGCGCAGGACGCACCGGCAATGGAAGTGGCGGCCACCGAGTCCGGGCCGGAAGAGGCCGCCATTGCGGCCGCTGCCAAGGCGGTTGCAGCGGGCAATTCGCAGAGCGTGGTCACCATCGGCTCCCCCAAATTCATGGCAGACGCGATTGCCCAGTTGCGCCGTGCCAACGTCACGCAGCAGATATTTGCCTTGTCGTATGTGCCTCCGGGCTTGATTGCCCGGCTGGCCGGCGAAGAGGCCGCCCGAGGCGTGGGCATTGCCCAGACCTATCCCAACCCCATGGGGGGCACGCTGCCCTTGCAGCGCGAGTTTGCTGCGGCCATGAAGGCACTGGACCCCTCGCTCACCCAATTCAGCGGCTTCCATCTGGAGGGTTACATCGTGGCGCGTGTGCTTGTGGAAGGCCTGCGCCGAAGTGGCTCCGACATCCGGCCCGAAACCCTGGCGCGCGGGCTTCGTGCTGCCGGAGAGATGGACTTCGGCGGCTACCGGGTGAACTTCTCGAAGGAAAACACCGGCAGCGGCTTCGTTGATATCGGGGTGGTCACCAGCGGTGGGCGACTGCGCTACTGAAAGACGTTCACGCGGCGGTGCGATACGCTGCGTTGGTGTTCAAAGGCCCTAGACGGCCCCCTCGAACATCATCACATCCACAGGGTCGCCCACCGCCACATTGCCCTGATGGTGGTGCAGCACGATCAGCCCATTGGCCTGGACCATCGAACTCAAGACGCCCGAGCCCTGGTTGCCTGTCGTACGGACCTGCAGAGCGCCCTCGGCAGAGCGGAACACGATGCCACGCTGGTATTCGGTGCGACCGGGCTTCTTGCGTAAGGGCTCTACGGAATTGGCCTTCAGCATGACCGGTTCACTGGCGCTGCAACCCATGAGGCGAAGCAAAGCCGGCCGAACGAATGCCAGGAAAGTCACCATGACCGCGACCGGATTGCCTGGCAGGCCGAACAGCACGGCGGACTTGTCCCCTTCTGCGAGTCTGGTGCCGGGCTGCTGCAAGAGTGATCCAGCACCCGCCGGGAGCTGAGGCGCATCGGTTGGCATGACGATCCGGCCGACCGCCATAGGCCTGCCCGGTCGCATGGCGATGCGCCAGAAAGCCACATCACCAAGCTTCTTCATCATGGCCTTGGTGTGGTCTGCTTCGCCCATGCTGACACCACCGCTGGTGATGATGGCATCGGCTCTGGACGCGGCGTCACGAAAAGCGGCTTCCAGCAGCACTGGGTCATCGCCGACCACACCCATGTCGATCACTTCTGCACCCATTCGGGTGAGCATGCCGAACACGGTGTAGCGGTTGCTGTCGAAGACGGCACCTTCACGAGGCTCATCGCCCAGGCTCAGGATCTCGTCGCCGGTGGAGAAATAGGCCACACGGATGCGTCTGTAGACCTTCACCGATGGCAAACCCAGGCTGGCGATCAGGCCGAGGGCGGCAGGTCCCAGCTTTTGCCCTTTGCCGAGTGCGGGTTGCCCCGCCATGAGGTCTTCTCCCAGAAGGCGCCGGTTGTCGCCAGGCTGCACCGCGTTGGCGGGCAGGGTGACGGCATCTCCCTGCAATTGAACAAATTCCAGAGGGATCACTGTGTCCAGCGCGGGCGGCATGATCGCGCCGGTCATGATCTTCAGGCACTCGCCTGTGCCCACCGTGCCTTGCCAGGCCTTGCCTGCGAAGGCGGTGCCCACGACGCGGAGGGTCAAGTCCTTGCCTGGCGCAAGTTGGCGGCTGTCGAATGCGAAGCCGTCCATGGCCGAATTGTCATGGGGAGGCACGCTGATCGGAGAGATGACGTCTTCTGCCAGTACCCTGTCAAGGGCATCCAGAACGTTCACCGACTCACGCTCCGCCACCGGTTCCACCAGTCTGGCGAGAAAGTCGTTGACGCGGTCGGCACTGAGTGACTGGGGGTCGTATCCCTGAAGTTCAGCCGCGATTTGATCGATCGTTTTCATGGGGTGCGAAGCGGGTGGCGGTGAAAGGCGCTCAGACGCAGTCAGCCGCTCTGGGGTTTTCAAGCGCGTGCAACTCGGCCAGCGTATTGGCATTGAAGAATGCCCTGGGATCGTCGGCGGGTCGGTCAAAAGGGACCATCACGGTGCGGTGTTGCGCGGTCCAGCGATCGATCTTTCGACCGCCACCCTGGGTGAACGCCGTAAGGCTCTCCAGCAACTCGATCTTCAGCAAAGTGAAAACCGGTTGCGCGCGAAGCTGCCCGTCTTCCTCACGGGCGGCCGCCATGGCGATTTCGGTGTCGTCCTTTTCGAAGGCCTGCGCCAGTCGCACAGCCAGGTCCAGCGGGTACAACGGGGTATCGCAGGGCACCGTCAGCAAGAAGGGCGTCTCGCAGCGCTCCAGGCCGGTCATGAATCCGGCCAACGGTCCGGCGTAGTCGTCCAGTGTGTCTGGCCACACCGGCACCCCGAACGCTTCGTAGGCAGCCAGATTGCGGTTGGCATTGATCATCTGTTCGGCCAGCAGATCGCCTTCCTGCATTTGCAGGCGCAGCAAGGTGTGCAAGGCCAAGGGGGTACCGTTGAAGTTCTGCAGCCCTTTGTCGGCTCCACCCATGCGGGAGCCGCGACCGCCAGCAAGCACGAGACCGGTGATTTGGTGGGAATGGATCATTTCAGGGAAGACAAATGGGAGGAAGGACCACAGGCAAAAACAAGGGAGCACCCAAGGTGGGCCTCATAGCGATTCAAGGGACCAGCGCGATGCTGTCCGCTCATCCGCCGATGTAGCTCATCTCGATCCGCCTGCCAGAGCCGGCAGCCGCGTCTGGTGGAAGGCTTGCTCTCAGCTCCGAGTAGCGGTCGCGCCTCGGACGCCAGATCGCTGCGATGGCCGCGGCCAATTGTTCGTCCGTGGCGGTGCCTCGAACGAGAGGTTTGAGATCGTGGCCCTGCGTGCCGAACAGGCACAGGTAGAGTTTGCCTTCGGTTGACAGGCGTGCGCGGTTGCAGTCGCTGCAGAATGCTTGTGTCACGCTGCTGATGACGCCGATTTCCCCGGCTTCGGTGGCATGTTTGCCGTGCGCATCGGCATAGCCCCAGCGCTCGGCGGTTTCACCCGGCGCTGCCGGGTCGAGCTGGACCAGCGGGAGCTCCGAGCGGATTCGGGCAATAACTTCGGCGCTGGGCATGACTTCGTCCATGCGCCAGCCATTGGTGGCTCCCACGTCCATGTATTCGATGAAGCGCAGCACCACGCCGGAGTTCATGAAGTGGCGCGCCATGGGCAGTATTTCGTGATCGTTGGTCCCGCGCTTGACCACCATGTTGACTTTGATGGGGCCCAGGCCGGCTTGGCGTGCCGCTTCGATGCCACGAAGCACGTCTTCCACCGGGAAGTCCACGTCGTTCATGGCGCGGAAGATGGTGTCGTCCAGGCCGTCAAGGCTCACGGTCACGCGCTGCAGACCCGCTGCCTTGAGCGATGCGGCTTTGCGCTCCAGCAGCGAGCCGTTGGTGGTCAGCGTGATGTCCAGCGGATGCCCATCGACCGTGCGCAACTCGGCCAGTTGCGCGATCAGGATCTCGATGTTCTTGCGCAGCAAGGGTTCCCCGCCGGTGAGCCGGATCTTCTGCACGCCGTGTGCCACGAACTGCCGGGCAACCCGGGTGATTTCTTCAAAGCTCAGCAGTGCGTTGTGGGGCAGGTAGGGATAGTCCTTGTCAAAGACTTCCTTGGGCATGCAGTAGCTGCAGCGGAAATTGCACCGGTCGGTGACGCTGATGCGCAGGTCCCGCAGAGGGCGCCCCAGTGCATCAATGAGCAGGCCTGTCGCAGGTTCAGATGCCGCAGGAAGTGGCACGGGAATCGCCGCCAGGCGCTGATCAACAAGAGGAATGACTCGTTCCGACATGTGACCATTATGGTGGACCCGAGACCGCATGGTGGAAGCGAGCCCAGGCGGCATGGGGTCTATCCGTGGCGGCTGCTCACGCCAAGGGCAGGGCCACGCGGTTTCAAATGGTTCGTCAGGCCGCTTCGACCTTTATGTAGAGCTGGGCGTTTTGTTTCAGCCAGTGGCTCGACAAGTCGCTGTTTTGCTGGTTGGGGTGAAACGCTGGTTTGAAATAGGCAAGCCAGGGTTTGAAGGTGCAACGCAGCAGCCCGTTCCTGCCGAGGAGGTGCCGACCCGCACTGCGCCAGGTGCGCCACTGCCAGAGGGTGCCATCCCGCTTCAGATTGTTTGCCGTCTGGCGCAGGGTGTCAGTCAGGAAAATGAGAGTGACCCTGCGCATCCAGCGGGTTCGCCAGTCATGGCTTCCACCCAGCCGCTGGTAGAGGTCAAACGCGGTGCATTTGTGTTCGGCTTCTTCGGCGCTGTGCCATTGCCAGAGGGCCTTCAGTCGCGGTTCACAGCCGTCAAGCAGGGTGGGGTGGGACAGCAACCACTCGGCAAACAGTGCGGTGAAATGCTCATTGGCCGCCGTGATGGCCAGGCTGTGCCTGGGATCGGTTCCCTCCAGCAGGTGCAGTCGCTTGCGGGCCCGGGGCTCCCATTCATTGACGAGGCCATGTTTTTCGATTTGGGCGTTGAACAAGGCATGAATCCGCCGGTGCGTGGCTTCCTGGCCGATGAAGCCCTTGATTTCGGTGTTGAAAGCAGCTTGTTCTGGCTCGGGCAGTTGCTTGAACCCATTGCGCACGGCATCGATGAAGAACTGTTCGCCGACGGGAAAGCTCATGGACAAGGCGTTGAACCAGGCGGTCAGGAAGGGGTCGCCATTGCACCAGTGGCGGTCGACCGGTTGTGTGAGGTCGATCAGGAGGCGGCGGACAACGAGTGCGGTCATGGATGTGTTCAGGAGGTCGGTGAAAAACCAGCGCTGGTACCAGTTGGTACCATGGCACCTTCGACTCTGACGGATGTCGCTGCGCATGTCAATCGAAAACCCGGCCAGCGGCGCATGATTGCGCAAATGTCGGTAACGGTGCTTCGCGACACATGCATGCGCCTCTACCATTTGCATGGATGAACCAGCCTGTACCCCGTGAACCACTCAGAACGCCCAACGAACATCGCTTCAGGCTCTTGAAGGCCATGGCCGATGTGGCTGCCCGTAAGGGCTATGCGGAAGCCACCATTGCAGACATCGTGCGCGAAGCCGGCGTCTCCAAGCGGACCTTCTACGAAAACTTCGAAAGCAAGGACGCGTGCTTTCTTGAGTTGTACCGGTCGGCCAGCCATGCCGCATTGCAAGCCCTGCGCTCGTCCCTGGCACCTGACAAGCCATGGCAGGCTCAGGTCGAACATGCCTTGAGTACCTACTTCGCCCATCTGGCGGCTGGGCCTGCATTGGTGCGCACGCTGTTCGTTGAAATCCATCAGTTGGGTCCGGCCGGCATGCGGGTCAGGCGGGAAGTCATGCAGCACCTGGCGGACTTCATGCTGGAGACGGTCAACGCGCCTCTGGCAGCGCCGTCTGGCAGTCGCCCAACGGGAGAGCCACCCATGGCGCTGAGTCGAACCATGGCGCTGGCCGCCGTGGGAGGCATCAACGAGTTGGTGCTGGAGTCCATCGAAAAAGGCGAGACTGAACAACTTCAGACACTTTCGTCGGCAGCCGGCGAGGTGGTCCGCGCGTTGACACACGCACACTTGAAGGATCAGTAGCGCGACTGGCAGGTGCCAGAAAAGAGATCGGCCCGCCGAAGCGGGCCGATCAGTGAGTGGGTGTGCCGCCTCAGGCCAGCGGCAACAGAGGCACGATCAGCAAAGCCACGATGTTGATGATCTTGATCAAGGGATTCACGGCCGGTCCGGCGGTGTCCTTGTAGGGATCACCCACCGTGTCACCCGTGACAGCGGCCTTGTGCGCCTCGCTGCCCTTGCCACCGTGGTGACCGTCTTCAATGTACTTCTTGGCGTTGTCCCAGGCGCCGCCACCGGTGCACATGGAAATGGCGACAAAAAGGCCGGTGACGATCGTGCCCATGAGCAAGCCGCCCAGGGCTTTGGGGCCAAGGAACACCCCCACCAGAATCGGCACCACCACCGGCAGCAGGCTGGGTATCACCATTTCCTTGATGGCTGCCGTGGTCAGCATGTCCACCGCGCGGCCGTACTCAGGCTTGGCCGTGCCCTCCATGATCCCGGGAATGTCCCTGAACTGTCGCCGAACTTCCACCACCACAGCACCCGCTGCCCGGCCCACCGCTTCCATTGCCATGGCGCCAAAGAGGTAGGGGATCATGCCGCCGATGAACAGGCCCACGATGACCATCGGGTCGCTCAGATCGAATGTGATCTGATGGCCGTAGGTTTCCAGCTTGTGTGTGTAGTCGGCGAACAGCACCAGGGCGGCCAGACCGGCCGAGCCGATGGCATAGCCCTTGGTCACGGCCTTGGTCGTGTTGCCCACGGCGTCCAGCGGGTCGGTCACATCGCGCACGCTGCTGGGTAACTCGGCCATTTCGGCAATGCCACCGGCGTTGTCGGTGATGGGCCCGTAGGCGTCGAGGGCGACCACGATGCCTGCCATGCTCAACATGGCGGTGGCGGCCACGGCAATGCCATAAAGGCCGGCCAGCTGGTAGGAGGCCAGGATGCCGCCGCAGACGAACAGCACGGGCCACGCGGTGGACCGCATGGACACGCCCAGGCCCGCGATGATGTTGGTGCCGTGACCGGTGGTGGACGCCTGGGCGATGTGCTTGACCGGAGAGTACTGCGTACCGGTGTAGAACTCGGTGATCCACACCAGCACCGCCGTGAGCAGCAGACCCACCGCGCAGGCGCCCCACAGACGCAGCTGGCTGCCGGTGGCGGTGATGGCGTTGTCCGGCATGATCCAGCCGGTCACGAACCAGAAGGCAATCAGCGAAAGCACACCCGCAATGGCCAGGCCCTTGTACAGCGCGGGCATCACATTTTTCATGCCCGGGCTGGCTTTCACGAAAAAGCAGCCAACGATGGACGCCAGAATGGACACACCGCCCAGCACCATTGGGTACAGCACCGCCTGCATGGGGGCGGCTGCGACCATGAGAGCGCCCAGCACCATGGTGGCGATCAGCGTGACCGCATAGGTTTCGAACAGGTCGGCGGCCATGCCGGCACAGTCGCCCACGTTGTCGCCCACGTTGTCGGCGATCACGGCAGGGTTGCGCGGATCGTCTTCAGGAATGCCCGCCTCCACCTTGCCCACCAGGTCCGCGCCCACGTCGGCGCCCTTGGTGAAGATGCCTCCACCCAGTCGGGCAAAGATGGAAATCAGCGAAGAGCCAAAAGCAAAGCCGATCAGCGGATTGAGCAGTTTGGCGAGATCCTGGACCGGCGTGAGGTTGCCGTTGCCCACCAGGAACCAGAAGAAGCCCGCCACACCCAGCAGCCCAAGGCCCACCACCAGCATGCCGGTGATGGCCCCGCCGCGAAACGCCACATCCAGCGCGGGCCCGATGCCTTTGGTCGCCGCCTGGGCCGTGCGCACGTTGGCCCGCACAGAGATGTTCATGCCGATGAAGCCACAGGCTCCCGAGAGCACCGCACCCAGCACGAAACCCACTGCGCTCAGGCCATCCAGAAACAGTCCGATCAATACCGTCAGCACCACGCCAACCATGGCGATGGTCTTGTACTGCCGCGCCAGATAGGCGGCTGCTCCGGTCTGGATCGCTCCAGCGATCTCCTGCATTCGGGCATTGCCCGCGTCCTGGGAAAGAATCCAGCTTCGGGACCAGAAGCCGTAGATCACGGCCACCAGCCCACACACCAACGCAAATATCAGCGCAGTTTGACCAACCATTTATTTCTCCTGCTCGTTTCGACTTGGAGGGGGCAACGCCTCCGGGGATGCCCCCGCTGCGTTGCTTCCTCGTTGCCGTCTCGGTGCGCCGCGAAGCGGTGGAGAAGGTCGATTGGCCAACGCAAGCAATTTAGCGGGAATTGCGCTTTGTGGGAAGGCCAAGGTGCCTGGTGAGAATCGATCCGAAGCTGGGAGTAAGGCTGGAATCAGTAAAATCAGGGTAAATCCTAGGGCTTACGTCGACACCTTTGCGACGCTCGGTCCGCCCGCGACAGTTTTTTTACCAACCTCCAGCAATCAAAATGTCCCTCGACAACGTCACCCCTGGCAACAATGTTCCCGAGTCGTTCAACGTGATCATCGAAATTCCGATGAACGCCGACCCGATCAAATACGAAGTGGACAAGGAAACCGGGGCCATCTTCGTGGACCGCTTCATGAGCACGGCCATGCACTACCCCACCAACTACGGGTATGTGCCCAAGACGCTTTCAGGTGACGGCGACCCGGTCGATGTGCTGGTGATCACGCCGGTGCCGCTGATTCCTGGTGTGGTGGTGCCTTGCCGCGCCATCGGCATCCTGAAAATGCAGGACGAAGCCGGCGAAGATGGCAAGGTGCTCGCGGTGCCGATCGACAAGATCCTGTCCATCTACACCCAATGGCAAAAACCGTCAGACCTCAACCCGATGCGCCTGAACACCATCCAGCATTTCTTTGAGCACTACAAGGACCTGGAGCCAGGCAAGTGGGTCAAGATTCTGGGCTGGGAAGGCCCGGAAGCCGCGCACAAGGAAATTCTGGACGGCGTGGCCAACTACAACAAACTGCCAGGCTGATTTTTCAATTAGGTGCTCATGAACAAGGGCCTGCCGGATGTACTCCTGGCAGGCCCTTTTCTTTTTCAGCCGGCAGGTTTCAGCGTTGCTCTGCGTCGATGTCGCCACGGTATTCGATCTTGCCGCGCACGCGAGCTCGCGGGTGCATGTCGATCAGGTCGTCGTAGCTTGCGTCACCGATCAGCGTGGCCGAGCCTGTGATTTCCAGCGCCTTTCGTGCAATCACCGTGCCGACCACCTTGCCCTCGATGAACACATAGTCGGCTTCGAGCCGGGTGTTTTCGATCACGCCGGTGGCCCCGACATGCAGGGTGCCTCCGGACTCAAATGTGATGTTGCCCAGCAACCGGCCATCGACCTTGATGCCCTGATCGCTGGCCGTGTGGAAGTTGCCTTCGAACACGGCGCCTTCTGCAATCAGGCTGGTGATGGCCGTGAGGCGGTCGACAGGAACCAGTCGGGTGGCGGTGGGGTTCTCATTCATGAATCAAGGCTCCTTGCTGTGCAGCCCGATGTCGGGCTTGAGTTCGGGGTTGGGGGTATTCGTCGTATCGGTGTCTTCAAGGCTGGCGCTGTCTTCTTCCAGTTTGTTTGAAGAAGGGATGTCGCCTTCACGGCGCAGCTTGATGGGATCTTCCGAATCATCACCATGTCCAGGGGGTGCCGGCGGCGCCTCGCCTTGCGATGCACCATCCACGGGAGCCTGCGTGGCAGGAAGAGGGTCTGGTACCAAAGGTATTGCGGGGCTGGAGGCGGCTGGGCCCGTGATGACATTCGTTGAGCCAACAGTTCCAGTCAATGCTGCGAGAGTCGATCTCAGGTATGGCAATCCCCAGATCCATACCGCCATGGCCGTCGCCAAGACCAGGAGTACCGGCAAACCGTACCGGCAGAGCGCCCAGACAGTCCATCGCACCCGCAGCCTGCGACGACTCACTTCCTTGTCGCGCTGCCAACTTCTTTGCAAGGCTTCGCGACGGAGTCGCTCGGAATCCGGCAGGGGTGCATTTCCCGTCGTTGCATCGACGGTCTGGACGGTGCTTGTCCACGGCATGGAGTCTGACAGACCTGTCAGTTCTGTGGAGAAGAGGGCGTGGCTCGTTCCAGCGTGGCATTGAGATCCGCGCCATTGACCTGAATGCGGCCGTAACGCACAAGACCATGCACGCTGGCGGTGTCGTGCAGCGAAACCTCACCCTGGCCCGAATCGAGGATGCCGTCCGTGTGCCCCATGACCGAGATCTTGTGCGCAGTGATGTCGCCCTTGACCCGCCCGGTCTCTGTCACCACCACGGCCACCTGCACATTCGGCGCCTGTTTGATATTGCCTTCGATGTGTCCGCCAATGCTGCAGGGACCCCGAAGCTCCGCATTGCCGACAAACCGCATGCCTTCTGCGACCATGCTGCGCGCTGCCCCGGCTTCCTGTGCATCCAGCACGGGCAAAGCCTGGGTTTCGGGCTTCAGAAGCGGCAGGTGCGCGGGTTGCGAAGGCGGCATGGCATTGCCTACGTCGACTTCCATCTGGGTTGCCGGCTGGTCCTGTGGGTCCGGCTGGTATTCCGCATCCGCAGCGTACGGCTCGTTCTGGTCGGTGGGACTGTTTGGCGCAAATTGGTCGTTCATGTCGGGGTCTTCCTGGTCCTGTTCAAGGTGGCGGTCGGGGTGCAGGTAGCGTTGGGATTTCATCGGGGCTTGCCTGGGTGAACTTCATGCAGCACCGGCAGGTTGTCGCCCAGTTTGAGCGTCTTGAACGGTCCTTGCAAGTCGGCACCTTCGTACAGCTGCAGGCGGCGAGCCATCAGCGTGCCTGTGGAGATACCCGTGTTCGCGACATAGGCCATGCCCTGGCATTCCAGTGTGGTGGAGTTCGGGCCTGCGTCCGGGGAGCCCAGGCGCCCGAACAGGTACAGATCGCCAGTGACCCGGATTCGGCCTCTGACAACGCCGCCCGTCCAGACGATGAGGTTGCCATTGACGTGAAGGAGCCCGGACAAGTCACCTTGCACCAGCAGCCCGCCCTCGAAGCGGAGCTCACCGCCGAGCTGGCTGCCCGCTGCCACCCGGTTGACCACATTCATGGCCACCGGATCGAGGGTGAGGGTGTCCTGCGGGGTCTTCAGAGCCATGACTTCAATGTCCAGAAGCCAACGGAAACAAGCAGCGACAACAAGCCGATCCAAGCCAGCCACAGCGCATGCCGTTCCATCCACAAACGGCCTTTGCCTGGAAGGCGCCGGGACCGGCCGGGTCTGTCGGTGGTGTGGTCGAGCACCAGCCAGTCCTGCCAGGTTTCGCTGAGCTGGTGGGTGCCCGTCTTCAGATTGACTTCAAGGCCGGCCGCCGACAGTTCTTTCGGGCCGAGGCGCCGACCAAGCACCACAGAAAATGGTGCGCCCACGATGGTTTGAGTGAAGAAGGCGTCCGATTCGTTCATCTGGCGCTAGTGTAGCGAGCCATCAAGGCCCCAGTTGAAACGAGACGCTCAGCCCTCTTTCGACTCTGCAACCTGGACAGGTTGGGGCAGCAAGGACACTCGCTTGACCGGGCTTCGCGCCTCCAGGTGGCGCACATACTGGTCGATACCTTGCCCCTCGCGCACGAGGAATCGCTCCACCGCATCGGCGAAAGCCGGGTGCGCGAGCCAATGGGCGCTGGTGGTCTTGACCGGTAACAGCGCTCTGGCCATCTTGTGCTCACCCTGGGCGCCCCCTTCAAACCGGTGGTAGCCATGCTCAATGCACCAGGCAATCGGCTGGTAGTAGCAAGCTTCAAAGTGCAGGCAATCCACCCGCTCCAGCGCGCCCCAGTAGCGACCATAGGCCACGCCCTGGGCCGGATCTATGGCAATGAGGCTGCAGGCGATGGCTTGCCCCGCCTGCTCGGCCACAAACAGCAGCCAGTTTTCCGGCATGGACTGCGCCATGCGAAGAAAAAAATCTCGGTTCAGGTAGGGCGCGTTGCCATGCTCCAGGTAGGTGCGTTCATAGCAGCGGTAGAAAAAATCCCAATCTGCTGGGCCAATCTCGCGTCCCCGGCGCCAGCGAAACGTCACACCCGCTTCAGCGACCTTCTTGCGTTCCTGGCGGATCTTCTTGCGCTTTTCCTGCTGCAGGCTGGCGAGGAAATGTTCAAAGGTGGCGTACGGGCCAGAAATTGATTCGCCGTTCTGCCAGTGAAACTGCACCGTATGGCGGAGCATCAGGCCGTGGGCTTTGCAAGCGCCCGCATCCTCTGCATTCAGGAAAAGCAGGTGCAGCGAAGAGAGATCTTCCTGGCCCGCGTGCTCCACCAGGGCTTGCACCAAGGCTGACCGGGCGTGGGCATTCACCGCCAGCAGCCGCGCCCCTGGCACCGGCGTGAACGGTACAGCCACCAGGGCCTTGGGGTAGTAGTCCAGTCCGTGCTGGCTGTATGCGTTGGCCCATGCCCAGTCGAAAACGTACTCGCCATAGGAGTGATTCTTCAGGTACATGGGGCAGGCGGCGCAGAGGCGATCGCCCTCCCAGAGCGTCACGAACCGGGCTTGCCAGCCGGCCTGCGGTCCTGCGCAACCGCTCAGATGCAGCGCAGCCAGGTACTCATGCCGCATGAAAGGGCTGGGGTCGGCCTCTTGCTTCAGCAGGGCATTCCAGCTCTCTGCCGGCACCTCCATCGGCGAGGAGCAGACCCGGGTGACATAATTCGATCGCGTCAATTGCAGGCTCCCGGAAACACTAGGAAGCCATGCATTGGCGCCAGCTGAAATCGCCCCGCCAATCTTCCTGTTTCAGCGGCCGATGCTGTTTCAATTTTTGACTGCATGACACTCTCAATTTGTGTGGCCCAGCTCAACTTCGTGGTGGGCGACATGGTGGGCAATGCCCAGAAAATCATCGAGGCGGCGCATCAGGCCCACGCCAAGGGTGTGCGTTTGTTGCTGACCCCTGAGCTGGCCACCTGCGGCTACGCCGCTGAAGACTTGTATTTGCGACCTGCGTTCATCGACGCCTGTGATGATGCCTTGAAAGCCATTGCCAGCGCGACCGCAGGTCTTCAGGGGTTGCATCTGGTGGTGGGGCACCCAGCCCGCATCGCTGAGCCGATCAATGAGGCGGTGCGGGACCGCAGCAGCTCGGTGGCCCAGCTTCACAACGCGGCCAGTGTGGTGCTTGAGGGACAAGTGAAAGCCACGTATGCGAAGCGCAGGCTGCCCAACTACCAGGTGTTCGACGAGCGCCGGTACTTCGTCCCTGGTGAAGAAACCTGTGTGTTCGACGTGCCGACCGTTGAGGGGGAGACCGTGCGGGTCGGCCTGCTCATCTGTGAAGACGCCTGGTTTGATGAGCCCGCCGCCGACGCCAGGCGTGCCGGCGCCGAGATCCTGGCTGTCATCAATGCATCGCCGTTTCACACAGGCAAAGGAGGCGAGCGGGAGGCCACCATGCGCCAGCGTGTCTTGGCCACGGGCTTGCCGCTGGTTTATGCGCATCTGGTGGGCGGGCAGGACGAAATCGTGTTCGAAGGGAGAAGCTTTGTGCTATCGGCAGATGGCACCCTGGCGGGGCGCGCCGTGAGCTTTGAAGAAGCCCTTTTTGACTGCAGTTTCACCCGGCAGCCCCATGGCTGGAACATCGCTTCTTCGACCGACAGGGACCACAGCCAGGAGGCCGATCTGTGGCATGCGCTGGTGCTGGGAGTCCGGGACTACCTGGGAAAGAACGGTTTTCCCGGTGCCTTGCTGGGCTTGTCGGGCGGCATCGACTCGGCCCTTGTGCTGGCGATCGCCGTGGATGCGCTGGGCAGAGACCGGGTGCGCACGGTGATGATGCCTTCGCCCTACACGGCCGACATCTCCTGGATGGATGCGCGTGAGATGGCGTCGAGGCTGGGGGTGCGCTACGACGAAATCTCGATTGCGCCCCAGTTCGAGGCCTTCAAGGCCAGCCTCGCCGACGAATTTGCAGGCCTGCCTGAAGACACCACCGAAGAAAACCTGCAGGCACGCATCCGGGGCACGTTGCTCATGGCGTTGTCCAACAAATTTGGCAGCATCGTGCTGACCACAGGCAACAAGAGCGAAATGGCCACGGGCTATTGCACCCTGTATGGCGACATGGCTGGCGGCTTTGCGGTCATCAAGGATGTGGCCAAGACCATGGTGTTCAAGCTCGCCCGGTGGCGTAACGCCCACGATCCCTATGGCACCGGCGCCAACCCGATCCCGGAACGGATCATCACGCGCCCGCCCAGCGCCGAATTGCGGCCTGATCAGAAAGATCAGGACAGCCTGCCGGACTATGCCGTGCTCGACGCCATCATCGAGCTCTACATGGAGAACGACCGCAGTCCCGCCGATATCGTGGCCAAGGGCTTTGATGCGGCTGACGTGGACAAGGTGGTGCGGCTGATACGCATCAATGAATACAAGCGTCGGCAGGCACCCGTGGGTATCCGGGTCACGCACCGGAGCTTTGGCAAAGACTGGCGCTACCCGATCACGAGCAAGTACCGGGCATGACGTCAATCTGAATTGAGGTGGGGGCCTTTGTGGTGTGCAAGAGCGGGCTGCCTGCTTTACCTCAGCTGGCGAAACGCAGCGTCACCACCGGACGCATTTCGCCCACCTCGATGCCTGCAGAGTTTTTCAGTGGTGGCGGCGTCAGTGACGACAGTGCCGCGCGACGCCCGTCGTCCAGCCAACCCAGTTGCTCCAGTACCGAGACAAACGCAACCATCAATGGCGTGAGCATGCCGTCGCTGCACTTTGCGGCGATCGCCACTCCCCGGCTGAAGCTGGCCATCACCTGCACCCCATCGGCGCCGACCTTGCTCACCCAGTCGCCGCCGCCCGCGGTCATCAGGGTCAGATCGTTGCGCCCCTGACCACTGACCCACTCTGGGTGCTTGCTCATGGCCTTGGCGATGCGATGTGGCGTGTCGCCATAAATGGGGTCGGGCTCGGTCAACGTCAGCTGGGCAAATGCACGCGCCAGCGCTTCGAGCGGCATGGCGTAGTTCGGTGCGCTGCAGCCATCCGTGCCCCTGATCAGCTTGTGCGCGGGCAAACCTGAAAAGTGGCTCACGCTTTGCACGA
Source organism: Betaproteobacteria bacterium HGW-Betaproteobacteria-16 (assembly GCA_002840835.1). GTDB lineage: Bacteria > Pseudomonadota > Gammaproteobacteria > Burkholderiales > Burkholderiaceae_C > Hydrogenophaga. The sequence continues at coordinate 28,365 of PHCQ01000022.1, forward strand.
TCTGTTGCTGGACCGGGTGGTCCACGTCCAGGTAGCCTGCCAGCGGCGCACCCAGGGCATGGGCCAACATCAACATGCCGCCGTGTTTGCCTGAGCAGTTGTGATGCAGCGAGGAGTAGCGGGTACCTGGCGCAGGGGTTTGGCCCGTTGCACCAAAAAAATACGGGGTATGCGTACCGCAGGCGAGGTCGCTTTCACCTGCGCCAAATCGGGACAGCAGTGCTGCGACGCGATCCGCATGCATCGGCTCGCCGTTGTGGCTCGCGCAGAGCAGCGCCAGATCCGATTCCTCCAGCCCGTACCGCTTCGCCCAGTGCGCAATCAGCGGCAACGCCTGAAAAGGCTTGAGGCAAGAGCGCGTGAACATGGGCGACGTCACGTCTCCGGCGCTGGCGAGCAATCGCCCCTGATCATCGACAACGGCAACCGACCCATGGTGAATGTTCTCTGGATGCCTCCCTCGGTATGTCACTGCGATCGGAACGTGGTGGGGAAGCGAAGTGGGGTGCATGGCGCCGATGGAGAGTTGGGGGGTGATTTCAGCACAGTTGGGCGCATGTTGACCTGGGGCAGGTCAAGACCCGGAGACGTCCCGGTGCGGCGTGAGGATGAGGGATGCGTGTTAAAGTTTTCGTCACCATTTTTTCTTTTTCGCACCCGGAGAGCGTCTCATGAAGCAGATCACCGCCGTCATCAAACCCTTCAAACTCGAAGAGGTGCGCGAAGCTTTGGCTGAGCAAGGTGTCACTGGACTGACGGTGACCGAAGTCAAGGGCTTTGGCCGCCAGAAAGGGCATACGGAGCTCTACCGTGGCGCAGAGTATGTGGTGGATTTTCTGCCCAAGGTCAAGGTGGAAGTTGTCGTGAAGACTGACGATGTGGATCGCTGCGTCGATGCCATCGTCCGTGCCGCGCGGACCGGCAAGATCGGTGACGGAAAGATTTTTGTGACTTCCGTGGAGCGTGTGGTCCGCATTCGCACGGGCGAGGAAGACGAAACGGCTGTGTGAGTTCGGAGCGGGGAAGCTTCGCTCGCGTTGCCCGCCCGCGGTCTAGATTTCGTCAAGTCGCGGCTCAGGCGAAAACCCTGCCGCCTGTATCAGTTCCTGCATCAGACGGTGCACGTCGGAACCCACCCGAATCAGGTCCATCTGCCACCCACCCATGAATTCTTGCTCCACGGTGCTGCGCAGGAAGCTCATCAAACCGTCGTAGTAGCCGCCGGTGTTGAGCAAGCCAACCGGTTTGTCGTGGTAGCCCAGCTGCCGCCAGGTCCAGGCCTCAAAGAACTCTTCAAAGGTCCCTATGCCGCCGGGCAGAGCCAGAAATGCATCACAACGCTCGGCCATCTGGCGCTTGCGTTCGTGCATGGTGTCCACCACATGCAGCTCGGTGCAAGCGTGATTGGCCCATTCTTTCTCCACCAGTGCCTTGGGAATCACGCCGACCACGCGACCACCCGCATCCAGTGTGGCCTGGGCAATGGTGCCCATGAGTCCATTGCGACCACCGCCGTACACCAGCTGGCCACCATGCTCACCAATCCAGTGGCCTGCGGCACGAGCCACTTCCGTGAATTCAGGACGGGCACCTGGGCGCGACCCGCAATAGACGCAGAGGGAAAACGATGCTTGCATGGGCCGGACCACCATGTCAGCTCAGGCGATGCCAGATGGCGGCAGCCCAGACGCCCGCACACAGCAAGAGACTCAACAAGACGGCTGCACTGCCCATGTCCTTGGCACGCTTGGACAGGTCATGCCATTCCGGGCCGATGCGGTCGATGGCGGTTTCGATGCCCGTGTTGAGCAGCTCCACCACCATCACCCAAACGACCACCGCACACAGGACAGCCACTTCCAGCCAACTGGTACCGACAAAGAACGCCAGCGGAACCAGGCACACGGCCAGCATGGCTTCCTGGCGGAACGCGGTTTCTGACCACCCCGCCCGCAGACCTGCTACCGAATACCCAAAGGCATGCACGACCCGGTTCAGACCCGTTCGTTGCTTTTGTGCGCCAACAGCTTCCTTGTGCATGGTTCAAACTGCAGATGGGTTGATTCAGGCGCGGGCAGGGCGCTTGGGTGAGGGCGGGGGCTGGAAGTGCACCAGGCGTGTCCCGGCCAGAGCGTCGTGCAAGAACTGCCGTTGTGTGTGAAAGCGGGAGAGGATGGCCCAGATGGCAATCCATCCCAGGGTCAGCACAGACACTTCTGCCCCTGACAAAGCAAACACGTCGCCTGCAGCAAGCGGGGGCAGGAACCACAACCATGACAGCACATAACGCCAAAGAGCGCGTGCCTGAGTCACGGGCAGGCCGGTCCGGTCAACCACCCGGATGTGCCATGTCTTCATGGCCAGGGTCTGCCCCTTGGCCCAGAACCAGGTGAAATAGATCCCAAACACCACAAACAGGAACGCCTGTTGCATGTGCCGGTTGTCAAGCGCGTGGCGGGTCTGCGTGAGGGTGGAAAACAGGTACCCGGCAATGAACACCACCCCGAACATCAACATGCCTTCGTACAGCCAGCAGGCCATGCGGCGCTTCAGGGAGGGGGCGGTGAGAGCGTCCCCCTTTCCGTGGTCAGAAGCTTGATCAGGAGGGTCTTGGGCGAGTGAGGATGTCATGGGTGCTGACGCCGTCATGTAGATAGCGCATCAGGGTGGCTTCAGTCGCTGAATCTGGTGACGGTTCGGGTTCGGACGGGCTGTATGGCAGGGTTGGATTGTCGCATTGCGGCAAAAAGCAGTGATTTTCCGTCTGGAGAGGCGTTGGGTGAAACAGCCCGGCGCAATGCAGTGCGATAATCGACGGCTGCAATTCAAAACAAGGCAAACGGGTCAAGGCCCGGCAGAGTATGTGTCTGCCCATGGTCATTGGCCTCAAGTCTCGACACCGCTTCACAAGAGTCGGTCTAGAGGCACCCAAGGTTTTTCGTTAGAGAAATTCTCGAAAGGTTCATCATGGAAATCAACAAGGCCGAACTGGCCTCCGCTGCCGCTGTGTCCGGCTCCTCTCCCCAAGAACTCCGCGGCGCCGAGATTCTCGTCAAGGCTCTTCAGGCCGAAGGCGTGAATTACGTATGGGGCTATCCTGGCGGTGCAGTTCTTCACATTTACGACGCGTTCTACAAGCAGGACACCATTCAGCACGTGCTGGTGCGTCACGAGCAGGCAGCCGTGCATGCGGCGGACGGCTTTGCACGTGCCACCGGCGAGGTGGGTGTGGCGCTGGTCACTTCAGGCCCAGGTCTGACCAACGCGGTCACCGGCATTGCCACCGCGTACATGGACAGCATTCCCATGGTGATCATCAGCGGGCAGGTCCCGACTGCCGCCATTGGCCTGGACGCTTTTCAGGAATGCGACACCGTCGGCATCACGCGACCGATCGTCAAACACAACTTCCTGGTGAAGGACGTGCGCGACATGGCCGTCGTCATGAAGAAGGCCTTTCACATCGCGCGCAGTGGCCGTCCAGGCCCGGTGGTGGTGGATGTGCCCAAAGACGTGTCTTTCAACAAGACCGCCTACACCGGTTATCCCGAATCGGTGGAAATGCGTTCTTACAACCCGGTGCGAAAGGGGCACGGCGGTCAGATTCGCAAGGCCCTGCAGCTCCTGCTGTCGGCCAAGCGACCTTACATCTACACCGGTGGCGGTGTGCTGCTGGGCAATGCGGTCCAGGAGTTGCGCACGCTGGTGGACCTCCTTGGATATCCGGTCACCAACACCCTGATGGGGCTGGGCGCCTATCCGGCGTCTGACCGGAAGTTTCTGGGCATGCTGGGCATGCACGGCACCATTGAGGCCAACAACGCCATGCAGAACTGTGACGTTCTGCTGGCTGTGGGTGCCCGCTTTGATGATCGTGTCATTGGTAACCCCAAACATTTTGCACAGAACGAGCGCAAGATCATCCACATCGACATCGACCCGTCGAGCATTTCCAAGCGCGTCAAAGTCGATGTGCCCATCGTCGGCGACGTGAAGGATGTGTTGGTCGAGCTGATCAACATGGTTCGCGAAAGCGCTCAGAGAGCCGACGAAAAGGCGCTGGCATTGTGGTGGGAGACCATCGAGGCTTGGCGTTCGCGCGACTGCCTGAAATACGACCGCGGGAACAAGGACGTGATCAAGCCGCAGTACGTGGTTGAAACGCTCTGGGACATGACCAGAGACGCTGATGCCTACATCACGTCCGACGTGGGTCAGCATCAAATGTGGGCTGCCCAGTACTACCGGTTTGACAAACCCCGGCGGTGGATCAACTCGGGTGGCCTGGGCACCATGGGCGTGGGGATTCCTTATGCCATGGGCATCAAGATGGCCAAGCCGGACAGCGAGGTCTTCTGTGTCACCGGTGAAGGTTCGGTGCAGATGTGCATCCAGGAACTCTCCACCTGCCTCCAGTACAACACCCCGATCAAGATCGTCTCGCTCAACAACCGCTACCTTGGCATGGTGCGTCAGTGGCAGGAAATCGACTATGAAGGTCGCTACAGCCACAGCTATATGGATGCGTTGCCGAATTTCGTGAAGCTTGCTGAGGCCTACGGACACGTAGGCATGCTGATCGAGCGTCCACAAGACGTCGAGCCGGCATTGCGTGAGGCCCGCAAGCTCAAGGACCGCACGGTGTTCATGGACTTCCGTACCGATCCGACCGAAAACGTGTTCCCGATGGTGAAAGCCGGCAAGGGCATCACGGAAATGCTGCTGGGGTCTGAAGATCTCTGAGGCCGTCGTGCTCGGGGGTGGCCAGCGCATTGGGCGCACCACACCCACCACACAAGGCTTCGCTCCCATCCATCACTGAAGAATCTATTTGCAGCCAAGCCTGCGCATTACCGTGCGCAGGGGAGGGCTCAGAAAAGAGGAATCCATTCATGAAACACATCATTGCCGTGCTGCTCGAAAACGAGCCAGGTGCGCTCTCTCGCGTGGTGGGGTTGTTCTCCGCCCGCGGATACAACATCGAATCACTGACCGTGGCGCCCACCGAGGACGCTTCGCTGTCGCGAATGACCATCCAGACCACCGGGTCCGATGACGTGATTGAGCAGATCACCAAACATCTCAACCGACTGATCGAGGTGGTCAAAGTCGTGGACCTGACCGAAGGTGCCTACACCGAGCGTGAACTCATGCTCGTCAAGGTGCGCGCTGTTGGCAAGGAACGCGAAGAAATGAAGCGCATGGCCGACATCTTTCGGGGGCGCATCATCGACGTCACCGAAAAAAGCTACACCATTGAACTCACGGGCGACCAGAGCAAGAACGACGCGTTCCTGGAGGCAATCGACCGGGGTTCGATTCTTGAAACCGTGCGATCGGGTGCGAGCGGCATTGGTCGTGGCGAACGGATCTTGCGCGTTTGATTTTTTCAGGGCTCGGCCATTTGTCCGTTCTGGCCGAGCCTGTCGAAGCCTTGTTCCGTTTCCCGACGGAACAAGACCCCCGAGAGCCCTTCGACAGGCTCGCGAAGAACGGCACCACACCTATTTCAACTGAATTTCACTGGAGCAAAACATGAAGGTTTTCTACGACAAAGACTGTGACCTGAGCCTGATCAAAGGCAAGACGGTGGCCATCATCGGCTACGGCAGCCAGGGACACGCCCACGCACAGAACCTCAACGACAGCGGTGTCAAGGTGGTGGTCGGCTTGCGCAAAGGCGGCGCATCCTGGGACAAGGTCGGCAAGGCCGGTCTGACCGTGATGGAAGTCGATGAAGCCGTCAAGGCTGCCGATGTCGTCATGATCCTGTTGCCCGACGAGATGATCGCCGAGGTATACAACAACAACGTGGCCCCCAACATCAAGCAAGGTGCTTCGCTGGCTTTTGCCCATGGCTTCAACGTGCACTACAACCAGGTCGTTCCGCGCGCCGATCTGGACGTGTGGATGGTCGCCCCCAAGGCGCCTGGCCATACGGTTCGCAACACCTACACCCAGGGTGGCGGCGTTCCCCACCTGGTTGCCATCCACCAGGACAAGAGCGGCAAGGCCCGCGACCTGGCGCTTTCCTATGCCATGGCCAACGGTGGCGGCAAGGCCGGCATCATCGAAACCAATTTCAAGGAAGAAACCGAGACCGACCTGTTCGGTGAGCAGGCCGTGTTGTGCGGTGGCGCGGTCGAGCTGATCAAGATGGGCTACGAGACCCTGGTCGAAGCCGGATATGCCCCCGAGATGGCCTACTTTGAGTGCCTGCATGAACTCAAGCTGATCGTTGATCTGATCTACGAAGGCGGCATTGCCAACATGAACTACTCGATCTCCAACAACGCGGAGTACGGCGAGTATGTGACCGGCCCTGAAGTGATCAACGAAGAATCCCGCAAAGCGATGCGCAATGCGCTCAAGCGCATCCAGAACGGTGACTACGCCAAGATGTTCATTCAGGAAGGCCGCCTGAACTACCCGAGCATGACGGCACGCCGGCGCAACACCGCCGAGCACCAGATTGAAGTGGTAGGTGCCCAGCTGCGCGCAATGATGCCTTGGATTGCCAAGAACAAGCTGGTGGATCAGACTCGCAACTGATGCTTTTTTGGTGACCCGGTGATGGGTCACCCAGGTGTCAGTCCGTCCAGGGCCACTTCGGTGGCCCTGGGTGTTTCCGGGAAGCCCTACTGGCTTACACTGACACTTTGGCGATCCGTGGCCAACAACCGGCGCGTCCTCCAGGTCACATGCGCCGACAACGAGATTTTCATGCACGACGGAACCGAACCCCTGAATCCACCCAATCCGGAAACTCCCAGGAGGCGCAAGGGCATCTACATGGTGCCCAACATGATCACGCTGGCTGCACTCTTTGGAGGTTTCTATGCCGTGGTGATGGCCATGAATGGTCGCTTCGACCTGGCCACCGTTGGCATCTTCGCCGCCATGTTTCTGGACAGCATGGATGGGCGGGTTGCGCGCATGACCAACACCCAGAGTGCATTTGGCGAGCAAATGGATTCTCTGTCTGACATGGTGTCTTTCGGCGCGGCTCCGGCTCTGATCGCCTACGAATGGACTTTGCGCGATCTGGGCCGCTGGGGCTGGATTGCCGCGTTCGTGTATTGCGCCTGTGCCGCTCTCCGATTGGCACGGTTCAATGTGAACACCGGCGTGGTGGACAAGCGGTACTTCCAGGGCCTTCCGTCGCCCGCCGCTGCCGCGCTGGTCGCAGGGTTCATCTGGTTGATGACCGAACACGAGGTGCCCCCTGCCGATCTCACCTGGGCCATGTTCGCGCTGACGCTCTATTCGGGGCTGACCATGGTGACCAACGTGCCGTTCTACAGCTTCAAGGATCTGAGCCTGAAACGCAGCGTGCCCTTTGCTGCCATTGTGCTGGTGGCACTCGGTATTGCCGTGATCAACATCCATCCGCCGACGGTGCTGTTTGGCCTTTTCGTGTTGTATGGCCTTTCGGGCTACGCCGTGTATGTCTGGCGCAAGGCCAAGGGTCGCCCCACCAGCGTCATCAGCACCTCCACCGATGAGCCAGACGAGCGTGGACTGCATGATTGATACACGCGGTCGATATCTGTGCTACATTCGCCCCATGTCTTTGCGCGCCCTGTCCCTACTACTGGATGTCCTTCACGGGCAGAGTTGACAGCGCGAAAGCACTACCAATCCAAACGGCCCGTTTGCACCCGCAGCGGGCCGTTTTGCATTGGGGGCTGCGGGAGTTTTACCATCGAGATCCAATCATGTTGAACCAACCTGCCAGCAAATACCGAGCCTTCCCTCCGATTCGCCTGACAGACCGCACCTGGCCTGATGCGGTCCTCACGAAGGCGCCCATCTGGTTGAGTACCGACCTGCGTGATGGCAATCAGGCTCTGATTGAGCCCATGGACGTTGCGCGCAAGCTGCGCATGTTCGAACTGCTGGTGAGCATTGGTTTCAAGGAGATTGAGGTAGGGTTTCCGTCCGCCTCGCAGGCCGAGTTCGATTTCCTCAGGCTGCTCATCGAAGAAAAGCGAATTCCGGAAGACGTCACCATTCAGGTGTTGACCCAGGCGCGCGAACCCCTGATACGTCGAACCTTCGAGTCCCTTGAGGGTGTGCCGCGCGCCATCGTGCATCTCTACAACGCCACAGCGCCTGTGATGCGGTCGGTGGTGCTGGGCATGGGGGAAGATGCCATCGTGGCCCTCGCCACTGAGCACGCACAGATGTTTGCCGATATGGCGGCCGCGAGGCCCCAGACCCGGTGGACGTTCCAGTATTCGCCAGAGATGTTCTCCGGCACCGAACTGGCGTTTTCCAAGCGGGTGGTCGACGCCGTGACCGCTGTCTGGAAGCCCACGCCGGATCGCAAGTACATCGTCAATCTTCCGTCCACAGTCGAGCACAGCACACCGAACATCTTTGCCGACATGATCGAATGGATGCATCGCCACTTGGAACGGCGCGATGCGATTGTGCTGTCCGTGCACCCCCACAATGACAGAGGAACTGGCACTGCGGCGGGCGAGCTGGCCCTGATGGCAGGCGCGGACCGCATCGAAGGCTGTCTGTTTGGCAATGGCGAGCGCACGGGCAATCTTGACCTGGTCAACGTGGCGCTCAATCTGTACACCCAGGGTGTTTCACCGGGACTGGATTTTTCCCGGATCGACGACATTCGGCGCACGGTGGAGCATTGCAACCAGTTGCCCGTGCATCCTCGCCACCCCTATGTGGGCGAGCTGGTCTACACATCGTTTTCAGGTTCGCACCAGGACGCCATCAAAAAAGCATTTGCTGCGCGGCAAAACGGTGATGTCTGGGATATTCCCTACCTGCCGATCGACCCCAAGGATCTGGGCCGAAGCTACGAAGCCGTGATTCGAGTCAACAGCCAGTCCGGCAAAGGCGGCATGGCCTACCTGCTGGAGTCCGAGCATGGGCTTGAGATGCCGCGGCGGCTGCAAATCGAGTTCAGCCAGGTGGTTCAAACGCAGATGGATGCACAGGGAGGCGAGTTCACGGCCGATGACCTCTGGCGCATCTTCGTGAAGGAATACGGACTGGAGCGTGTGGTCGCGCCAGGACATTGCTTCTTGCAGGAAGACAATGATGGCCGCATGCACGTGAGCGCAGACGTGCTGCTGAGCGACCGGTCCCTGAAGTTGCAAGCGAGCGGGCACGGCCCCATCGACGCGTTCGTCAACGGACTCAACGCGGCTGGTGAGTGCGTAAGAGTCCTCGATTACCACGAACATGCGGTCGGTGAAGGAGCGGACGCCAAGGCGGTGACCTATATCGAGCTTCGTGTCGGTGAGGCGGTGACCGTGTTTGGCGTGGGCATGGACACCAGCATCGTCGCGGCATCATTCAAGGCTGTGCTGTCGGGTCTCCTGAGAGCCAAGGCCCGTACCGCCAGTGCCGACCTTGCAGCAGCGCCTTCCGAAACAACCATCAGCTGAATCAAATCAAAACAGGAGAAGACGATGACCGACAAACTGATCATTTTTGACACCACTTTGCGAGACGGCGAACAATCGCCCGGCGCTTCGATGACGAAGGATGAAAAGCTGCGCATTGCACGCCAGCTGGAGCGGCTGAAAGTGGACGTGATCGAGGCGGGGTTTGCCGCCAGCTCGAATGGCGACTTTGACTGTGTGCAATCCATCGCCAACACAATCAAGGACTCTACGGTCTGCTCGCTTGCCCGCGCCAATGATCGAGACATTTCGCGCGCAGCCGAAGCACTGCAAGGGGCCGCCAGCGCGCGTATCCATACCTTTATCGCCACCAGTGCCTTGCACATGGAAAAGAAGCTGCGCATGACACCAGAGCAGGTTCTGGAGCAGGCGCTCCAGTCCGTGCGGTTTGCGCGGAACCTTTGTGCAGACATCGAGTTCAGCCCCGAAGATGGCTACCGCAGTGATCCGGATTTTCTGTGCCGCGTGCTGGAGGCGGTCATCAAGGAAGGCGCCACCACCCTCAATATTCCCGACACTGTGGGTTATGCAATACCTGAGCTGTACGGTGACTTCATCCGCACACTTCGCGAGCGGGTACCCAACTCCGACAAGGCGATCTGGTCGGTGCATTGCCACAACGATCTGGGCATGGCGGTCGCCAATTCGCTCGCCGGGGTGAAGATCGGCGGGGCGCGCCAGGTGGAGTGCACCATCAATGGCCTTGGGGAGCGTGCCGGGAATTGTTCGCTTGAAGAGGTCGTGATGGCGGTGCGCACGCGGCGCGACTACTTCGGACTGGATGTGGGTGTGGATGCGACACAGATCGTGCCTGCCAGCCGCATGGTGAGCCAGACCACTGGCTTCGTGGTGCAGCCCAACAAGGCCGTGGTGGGTGCGAATGCATTTGCCCATGCCAGTGGCATTCATCAGGACGGCGTGCTCAAGGCGCGGGACACCTACGAGATCATGCGGGCAGAAGACGTGGGTTGGAGTGCCAACAAGATCGTTCTGGGCAAGCTCAGTGGGCGCAATGCGTTCAAGCAGAGGCTTCAGGATCTGGGCATCGAGATGGCGTCCGAGAGCGAAATCAACACGGCATTTGCCGCCTTCAAGGAACTCGCAGATCGCAAGAGCGAGATCTTTGACGAAGACATCCTCGCGCTTTGCAGCGACGAAAGTGTGACGGCGGAGAAGGAGCAGTACGGACTGGTTTCCCTGTCCCAATCGAGCGAGACGGGTGAACGTCCGCATGCGCAAGTCGTGTTCACCATCGACGGCAAGGAGTTCCAGGGTGCTTCTGATGGCAATGGACCGGTGGACGCGTCCCTCAAGGCCATCGAAACCCACGTCAAGAGCGGAGCGGAGCTGTTGTTGTACTCGGTCAATGCCATCACCAGCGGCTCGACGGAAAGCCAGGGAGAGGTCACCGTGCGCCTTCAGCACGGAGGGCGCGTGGTCAACGGAGTGGGTGCAGATCCGGATATCGTCGTTGCTTCCGCCAAGGCCTATCTGAGTGCGCTGAACAAGTTGCACAGCAAAGCCGACAGGGTTGCAGCACAAGGATGAAAAAGATGTGAGAAATCAAAGACTTGTAGGTACTTCCGTGTTAATGCTACGAAAAGCTACGGAAAGTAGCACCAGTTCTTCCGAACACTGAAGATCAATACACAAGTTTTTGATATTGCTAGTTTTTTTCGATGTCTCTATACTTCACACCAGCCTGATTGTCTGGTTGGAGTAAAGAGATGAAACTTTGTGCAAACCGTGCTCGCAAACCCCTGCTGGGCTTTGCGGCACTGATCATTTCTTTCGCACTGGCAGTGCCGGTTTCCGCGCTGGCCAGTGCCAGCTCCAGCAAACGCCCTGTTGCAGCCAAATCGACCCCCACAAAAGCCAAGTCCGTGAAACGACCAGTCGCCAAGAAGCCAGTGGCTTCGAAAGCGAAACGAGTTCAGGCCAAAGTGCCCCAGAGGCGGGTAGTCGCCAAGATTCGCAATGCACCGGTCAGGGTGGTCGCCAGCAAGAGCAAGGTGCCCCATTCGAGCAGCGTGCGCTCTGCCGGGGTGGTGCGTGTCGCGACCCAGCCCAGGCTGTCTAACGGAGAGCGCATGGGGTTGCGCCACGGCTCCGACCCACTCGATCTCAATTCCAGCGTGGCACTGGTGATCGATCAGGAAACCAACGAAGTCCTCTTCAGCAAGAATGACGAAGCGGTGCTGCCGATAGCATCGCTGACCAAGCTCATGACCGGGTTGGTCATTGCCGAAGCTGGTCTTTCCATGGAGACGCCCATCACCATCACACGGGATGATGTGGACACCTACAAGGGCAGCCGTTCGCGGCTTGCCATTGGTACCACGCTCAGCCGCGGTGAATTGATGCATCTCTCACTGATGTCCAGCGAAAATCGGGCTGCCCATGCACTCGGGCGCACTTACCCAGGCGGAATGACGCAGTTCGTGCACGACATGAATGCAAAGGCCCGGGAGCTGGGCATGAACGACACGCGCTATGTCGAGCCCACAGGTCTGTCCAGTGACAACAAATCCAGTGCACGCGACCTCGCAACTTTGGTCTCGGCAGCCTACGAAAGGCCCATGCTGCGCGATTTGTCAACGTCGCCGGGACACCAGCTCGACCTTGGCCGCCGCACGCTGCAGTACAACAATTCCAACCGACTGATCCACAACCCGGCTTGGGACATCGGTCTGCAGAAGACCGGCTACATCTCGGAGGCGGGTCGCTGCCTTGTCATGCAAGCCCGTGTGGCAGGCCGGCAAGTGATCATGGTGTTTCTGGATGCTGCGGGCACCCTCAGCAGGAACCAGGATGCAGAGCGCGTGCGTCGATGGGTTGAGAGTCAGACAAACGTTCAGGCGGCCATCAGACCCCAGGGCTGACAGTCGGCCACCCTTAGCGCCGCCGTGTGCGACGCACGGTCACCGCCACTTCGACGCATTTTTGAGGTCTGGGAAACCAGAGTACACCCACGCGCAAGCGCCCTGCGATTCACCTCAAGCGTTGGGGCAGCCCAGCGCAGCTGAAATTTCAGTTGCCGTTGCCCGCAATTTGGACACCCAGTTTTCGTCGATGCGATCGGCAGGTGCGGAAATGGACAACCCCGCAACCAGTTTGCACTGATCGTCGTAGATGCCGGCTGCCATGCAACGCACCCCCATCTCCAGTTCCTCGTTGTCGCGCGCAATGCCCGCCTGGCGGCATTGATTGAGCTCACGCTCGAGGCTTGCCAACTGGGTGAGGCTGTTGCGGGTGTTGCCCGCCAGTCCAGTTCGGGTGGCATAGGCTCGCACGCGCAGGGGGTCGTCAGCGGCCAGGAACAGTTTGCCCACCGACGTGAGATGCAAGGGCGCCCGACCGCCTATGGCGCGAACCACTTGCATGCCGGACCGTTCGCTATAGGCCCGTTCCACATACACAATTTCATCGCCCTGTCGAACGCTGAGATTGACGGGTTGCTGTATGAGTTTGTGCAGTTCGCGCATCGGTGTCAGCGCAGCGTCACGCACATTCAGCCGGGCCTTGACCAGATTGCCTAGCTCCAGAAGGCGCATGCCGAGGCGGTAGCTGCCGGCTTCAGGTCGATCAACGAACCGACCTATCGTCAGGTCGTTCAGGATGCGGTGCGCGGTTGAGGGATGGAGTCCGGTCTTTTCGCTGACTTCCTTCAAGGAAACCGGTTCTTCACGTGACGCCAGGACTTCCAGCAGATTGAACATCCGTTCAATGACCTGAACGGTCGGGGTGGTGGGTAGCTGATCGGAGCGTTTTGTCATGGTTTCACAAGGGTTGCCATGATTTTACAAGATGAAATCACCACCCTGGCAAGCCCGCTTGGACCTGCCACACAGCAGAGCAGCAGCCCGTCTTCAGGGCAAAGTTGTTTTTGCCAGTGTCTGAGTGCCGCTCCATTGACCGTCTACCAGGAGCTCGTAGGGGCGAAAGCTCGATTTGTAGTTCATCTTCGCGCTCTCAGCGATCCAGTAACCCAGGTACACATGCGGCAGGTCCAGCGCTTTCGCCTGTTCGATCTGCCACAACACGTTGTAAGTGCCATAGCTGGCCTGGTCTGCGGGTTCATAGAAGGTGTAGACCGCAGACAGCCCGTCATTGAGCACATCGACGATGGAGACCATCACCAATCGGGCTGGACGCCCATCAGTGGCCGGTTCGTAAAACTCGACCAGCCGCGAATTTACCCGGCTTTGCAGCAGGAACTGGGTGAATTGATCGATGCTGTCGTGATCCATGCCGCCACCTGCGTGGCGATGGTTTTGGTATCGCAGGTACAGCTGGTAGTGTTCAGGCACAAAGCAGAGCTTGAGCACCCGGGTCTGCAAGCGACCGAATCGCGCCATGCACCGGCGCTGCGTCCGGTTGGGTGTGAAGCGCGCTACCGGTAGCCGCAACGGAACACAGGCGTTGCAGCCATCGCAGTACGGCCTGTAAGTGAACATGCCGCTGCGTCGAAAGCCATGCACCACGAGATCGGAGTAGGCATCGTTGTGGATCAAGTGGCTGGGTGTGGCCACTTGGGATCGGGCCTGGCGCCCCGGCAGGTAGCTGCATGGGTAGGGAGCCGTCGCATAAAACTGCAGCGCCTGAAGCGGAAGTTCTTTGAGATGTGTCACTCTCGTGCGCCGTCTTCAATAAATGACTTGTTTCCAGTATACGGGCTGAAATTCCCACTTGGGCGAGGGCAGGGCAATGGCAGATTCAAGGAAACAGCAGAAGTCACCTCGCGCAATGGGTTGGGCGCCAAGTGAGGCCAGATGCGGCGTGTCCTGCTGGCAGTCGATCATGGTGATGCCTGACGCCCGACAAAATGCGACCAATGCAGCGAGCGCATATTTGGAGGCGTTCGACTGGTGGCTGAACATCGACTCGCCAAACACCATGCCCCCCAGGCCGACGCAATAGAGGCCCCCGACCAAGTCTCCGTCAATCCAGGTTTCAACGCTGTGAGCCAGCCCGGCACGGTTCAAACGCGCGTAGGCCTGCACCATGGGGGGAAGTATCCAGGTGCCGCTCTGACCGCCCCGGGGCGTGTGCGCACAAGCCTGGATGACCCGATCAAAATCATGATCAATCCGTATCGTCAGGCGCTGTTCGTTGAGCAGCTTTGCAAGGGATTTGCGCAGCGATCGGTGCATGCGGAAAGCGTCCGTTTGCAGGACCATGCGAGGATGCGTGCTCCACCAGAGAATGGGTTGTCCCGCGCTGTACCAGGGGAAAATGCCTTGACTGTATGCCGCCACCAGCGTGGGTACGTCCAGGACGCCGCCGGCAGCCAACAGACCCGGGGCCGGATCGGCTTCTCCCCATGCCTGATCCACCGGAGGAAAGCTCTGGTGGGGTTCAAGCCAAGGCAGCGGCCGGACATGGGGCGTCTTCGTCATTCGCGCTATTGTGATGTGTCCATGCAACCCATTGGTGCCGGCTGGCAGATAGCAGGCTGGGCCAATGCCGTGACATCTGGCTATCGTTTGAGGCGCTTGACACCCATCCAGAGCCCGGTACCCACCACGATACCGACGAAATCAGCGAACAGATCCACCAAGTCGCCGTGCCGCCAGCCGGTGGCATGCTGCGCCAGTTCAATGACTGCTCCGGTCAGAAGCAGGCCAATGAAAACCCGCTTGTAGCTTCCTGGGTATCCCATCAGCCCCAGCACGGCAAGTCCGGCAAAACCAGCGGCATGTTGTGCCTTGTCCCAGACCAGGGACACCTGAGGCGGCAATTGTTCGGTGGGAAGCAGCGAGAGCACGACCACGCTGAACAAGCTGACCCAAAACGCGACTCTGATCAATGCGGTGGCTGGAGGGGTCATTGGCATTTCAGGCGCTGGAAACAGAAAAGCCTTCCGAAGAAGGCTTTTGCATGTTGAGTATTTTGGCTCCCCGACCTGGACTCGAACCAGGGACCTGCGGATTAACAGTCCGTCGCTCTACCGACTGAGCTATCAGGGAACAGCCTCAAATTATAGCGCCGTTTTTTTGCGATTTTTGAGAAGGGCGCAATTTGTCAAAATTTTGTGGCGCGGCACTGGTGGCAAGGAGCCCTTGATCAATCAAACACCGGCGACTCCACACCCAGCACCTTGTGCAGCTTGGGGCTCGTGGTGGTGTACTGGAGAAACACCTTTTTGTCCGGAAAGACGATGGGCATGGCGCCGAAGGCGGCCAGTGCACATTCGTGGAATCCTGAGAGGATGAGCTTCTTCTTGCCCGGGTAAGTGTTGATGTCTCCCACGGCAAAGATGCCGGGCACGCTGGTCGAGAACTTCTCGGTGTCCACCACCAGTTGCTTGCGCTCGATCTGCAGGCCCCAGTCGGCGATAGGGCCCAGTTTTGGGGAGAGACCAAAAAACACCAGCAGGACATCCAGCGGCACGACACGCGTAACCGCATCGGCGCCCGTGACCTTGAGGCCGGTCAGCTTGCTGTCTTTCTCTTCATAGCCGGTGACCTGACCCACGATGAACTGCATCTCATACTGATCGCAGAGCTCACGCATGCGCGCCACGCTGGCCGGGGCGGCCTTGAATCCGTCACGGCGATGGATCAGGATCACGCTTTCGGCCTTGTTCGGCCCTTCGTTGACGAAGTTCAAGGACCAGTCGAGGGCAGAGTCTCCACCACCGACGATCACGAGATTTTTCCCAGCGAAAGTGGCCGGGTTCTTCACGCGGTAGAACAGCTGAGAGCCCTCGAACCGCTCCAGCCCGTCGACCTTGAGCGTGCGCGGCTGGAATGCGCCCACGCCGGCCGCAATGAAGATGGTCTTGGTCAGAAAGCGTGTGCCCTTGGACGTTTCCACATGAAAACGACCATCATCCTGGCGTTCCACCTTGCAGACTTCCTGGCCGAGGTGAAAAGTGGCACCAAAAGGTTCGATCTGTTTGAGCAGGGCGTCGGTCAGTTCCTGCCCGGTGCACACAGGAATGGCCGGAATGTCGTAGATTGGCTTGTCGGGGTACAGCTCCACCGGCTGCCCGCCTGGGTATGCCAGCGAGTCGATCACATGCGCCTTGATCTCGAGCAGGCCGAGCTCGAAGACCTGGAACAGCCCCACTGGTCCGGCACCCACGATCACCGCGTCGGTTTCGATCGGACCGTCGTGGGCGACAGCGGTGTCCACCACTTCCTGGTTCAGTTGGGGCTCCATGTTCAGCGCAGCAGTTCAGGCAGCTTGCCTGTCTTGTCTTTCCAGTCGTCCGCGTCGGGCAAAGGCTCTTTGCGCTTGGTGATGCTTTTCCAACCCGGCAATCTGGCGAGTTCGGCGTTCAGATCCGTCATGTGGAGCTGGTCCTTGGGCAAATCTTCTTCCGCGTAAATGGCGCTCACAGGGCACTCGGGAATGCAGACTGCACAGTCGATGCACTCGTCGGGATCGATGGTGAGGAAGTTGGGACCTTCACGGAAGCAGTCCACAGGACAGACATCAACGCAATCGGTGTATTTGCAGCGGATGCAGGATTCGGTGACAACATGGGTCATGGTGATGGCGCGGATTCGGTAAAACGCTCGATTTTAGGGTTTCCCCAGAGGCTAGGGCATGGCCATGCCCTTTGCATTGACATAAGTTAAGGCGAGAGTGCGGAGGTCAGTTCACGAGCACTGCTCCTGATGTCTTGTGGGAGGCGGTGTCGACCAGCACCAATGAGCCCAGTGCCCGTGACCTTTGAAAAGGCAATGTCGCCAGGGGTTCCTGAAGTGTCAGTTCAACGTGTCCGATGGCGTTCGGCTCCAGCGAGTTGGCGTCTTCCTCGGCCAGGGTGTGGATGTCCAGCCGGTGAACGATGCGCTTGACCTTGGCCTTGACCCAGCGATGACCATGCAAGGCCCAATACACACGGCCGGGCACCAGCGGCTCGTCGTCGAGCCAGGCCACGGTGACCTGCAGATCCCGCGAAGAGCTGATTTCCGGTGTGCCGTCGCCGGCGGCGAGCAGCCAGTCACCACGGGATACGTCGACCTCGCGGTCCAGCACCACGCCGGCACTGTGCCCAGCAGCCACCGCCCGCGGGTCGCGAACATGGTTGAGTACCTGTGAAACGATGGCCGACTGGCCATTGGGCATGATGCGCACCTGCTGGCCGGGCGCCACCCGACCGGTGGCCACACGGCCCCAGAAAACGCGGCGCCCCTGGGTGGTATCCGAAGAGGAAGCGAACTTTTCAACCCATTGCACGGCAAATGCAAAGGGCAGCGAAGTGTCAGCGGGCGTGACGGGGAGGTGTTCGAGGAGGTCAAGCAGGGTGGGACCCTCGTAGCCGCACCAGCCGGCTTCTGCAGGTGCGTCGACCACATTCCAACCCTTGAGCGCCGAAATGGGCACGATGGCTGTGACGGGAATGCCGGCTTCGGCAGCAAAGCCTTGCAGGGCAGCGCTCACATGGGCAAACGCCTGGGCGCTGTCGTCGACCGCATCGAGCTTGTTGATGGCGAACAGGACCGAAGGCACGCGCAGGAGCTTGAGCAGCAGGCTGTGGCGACGGGTTTGGGGCAGCAGTTTCAGCGCTGCGTTTTTCCAGTCGAGCTTGGTGGCGTCGACCAACACCACCGCAGCGTCGGCACTGGATGCAGCGGTGACCATGTTGCGGGTGTACTGCTCGTGGCCAGGCGCGTCGCCGATGATGAACTTGCGGGTTTCGGTGCTGAAGTAGCGGTAGGCCACGTCGATGGTGATGCCCTGTTCGCGCTCGGCCGACAGGCCATCGGTCAACAGCGCGAGATCGGTTTCGCCCTTGCGCTGCACACCCGCCAGGTGGTCTTGCAGAACGGCCTTGCTGTCGACCAGCAGGCGACCGATCAGGGTGCTTTTGCCATCGTCCACGCTGCCGCAGGTGATCAGGCGCAGGGCGGCGCGGGTGTCTGGCAGGAGGGCTTCAACGGGATCAGCCCGAACGGGTGAAAGGGTTGTCATTTGGTTTCCAGTGGCAGTGGTGTGTGGCTTGGTCACGAAGCACCGCGGAACCGGCTTTGCCGGGCCGCTGGTGCTGCCCCCTTGAGGGGGTGACGCGCCGCAGGAGCGGCGCGGGGGTGATTAAAAATACCCGTCTTTCTTGCGCTTCTCCATCGAAGCATCCGACGTCTTGTCGTCCATGCGCGTGGCGCCGCGTTCGCTCACTTCGGCGGCCAACGTCTCGATCACGATGTCATCGGCCGTCGCAGCATCGCTCTCGACAGGGCAGGTGCAGGTGATGTCACCGACGGTGCGAAAGCGCACGTCGCGCACCTGCACGGTTTCACCGTCGAGTGGCGGCGTGAGCTCGGTCACGGGCACCAGCAGGCCGCGGCGGTCCACCACCTGGCGGGGGTGTGTGTAGTAGATGGACGGCAGGGCAATGTTCTCGCGGGCGATGTATTGCCACACATCCAGCTCTGTCCAGTTGCTGATCGGGAAGACGCGGAAGTGCTCACCAGGTTGCAGGCGCGTGTTGAACAGGGTCCAGAGTTCGGGGCGCTGAGCTTTGGGCTGCCATTGGCCAAAACTGTCTCGATGGCTGAAGATGCGTTCTTTGGCGCGGGCCTTTTCTTCGTCGCGCCGCGCACCACCAATGAGGGCGTCGAACCGAAACTCATCGATGGCTTCCAGCAGCGTGACCGACTGGTGCACGTTGCGGCTCTCGCCGGGGTGCGACAGGCGCACGGTGCCCCGGGCCATCGAGTCTTCCACGCTGCGCACGATCAGTTCGGCGCCCAGTTCCCTGGCGCGCAGGTCACGGAAATCGGTCACTTCAGGGAAGTTGTGCCCGGTATCGATCATCAGCAGCGGGTAGGGAATACGACCCACGCCAAAGGCCTTCTCGGCGCAGCGCAACATCACCAGCGAATCCTTGCCACCCGAAAAAAGCAGGGCAGGGCGTTCAAAGGCCGCAGCCACTTCGCGCAGGATGAAGATGGTTTCCTCTTCCAGCGCGTCGAGGTGGGCGTTGCTCAGGTGGTGTTCGCTGTCATGCGCCAGGGCAGACTGGATGACGGCGGGTTCGGTGCGGGCGTTCATGAAGGGGTCCGTTCGAGAGTCGATACTTTGAGTCCGGAAACAGGCTGCACATGCAGGCCGCATTCCTTGGCGCTTTCCTGCTCCCACCACCAGCGCCCGGCGCGGAAGTCCTCGCCGACGCTGATGGCGCGCGTGCAGGGTGCGCAACCGATGCTGGGATAGAACTGGTCGTGCAGGGCGTTGTAGTCAAGCTGGTGCTCACCGATGAAGTGCCACACGTCGCCCCAGGTCCATTCGACCAGGGGGCTGATCTTGATGCGGTCGGGCTCTTGAACAATCTCGCCCACTTCTGCTCGCGCATTGGATTGTTCGCGGCGCAGGCCGGTGATCCAGCCGTCATGCCCGGCCAGCGCGCGGGACAGCGGCTCCATCTTGCGGATATCGCAGCACTGTTTGCGCAGGTCGATGCTCTGGTACATGGCTTCTTCACCGTGGTTCCGCACGAACTTGACCACGGCCTCGTTCTTTGGCCGGTAGAGGGCCACGCTGCGTGCGTAGCGCTGTTCAATCTTGCCGACCAGTGCCAGGGTTTCAGGATGCAGCTTGCCGGTTTCCAGCACAAAAATATCGGACTTGATGCCAGCCAGGTGAATCAGGTGCGTCACCACCATGTCTTCTGCGCCAAGGCTCGATGCCTGTGTCAGCGCGGGGTGGCTGCTGGCAACTTCGCGCAGCAACGCCAGGCTGCGCTCCACCTTGGCAGCGAAATCAGGCGAGGGCTTGTTGTAGAGGTCCAGGGCATTCATGCAAGCGCTCCTGATACTGGGGCGAAGTGGGGCGAGGTCTGCACCGCGTCGCCTTGATAGAACGCGGGATAGTGGGCCAGCAGCGCCTTACCGTGGGCCAGGTTCTGGTCTTCGCGCAGCACCGCCTGGGTAAAGCCGCTGCGTTGCATCTGCAGCAACTGGTCAATCAGCACGTCGCCGGTGGCGCGGATGTGGCCAGCGAAGCCGAGACGACGGCTCAGCAGGAATGCCTGGCTGAAGGCCCGACCATCGCTGAACTTGGGAAACTGCAGTTCCACCACGTCAATACCGTTCAGAACAGCGTCTCGCGGGTCGGTGTCGTTGACCAGGGTGAGTGTGCGGTCTTCCGCCTCAGTGGCGGAAAAGCTGCTGGCGATAAAAAGCTGAAGGGCTTGGGTCATTCGGTCTCTCCTCAAGCGGTAGCGCGTGCGGTGTGGGTGCGCACCGCGTTGGCTGCGCTCTTGAATGCGTCAGGGCCGGCGCGGCGAAGTGTGCCGATGAAGGTCTCGCCGTCGGTGCGGGTGGCGCGGTAGGTGTCGAGCAATGCTTCGATCACGTCGGGCACTTCACTGGCCGCGAACGACGGGCCCACCACCTTGCCTGGAACAGATTCGCCCGACAGTCGCGTGCCGTCCGAGCCGCCCAGCGTGATCTGGTACCACTCCTGGCCGTCCTTGTCGACGCCCAGGATGCCGATGTGGCCGCTGTGATGGTGGCCGCAGGAATTGATGCAGCCACTGATGTGCAGGTCGATTTCGCCCAGGTCGTGCAATTCGTCGAGGTCCTTGTATCGGCCCAGGATGGCTTGTGCGAGCGGCAGCGAACGCGCGTTGGCGAGGTCGCAGAAGTCGCCGCCGGGGCAGGCGATCATGTCGGTCAGCAGGCCGATGTTGGGCTTGGCCAGGCCGAGTCGGCGTGCCTCACGCCACAGTTCGGGCAACTGGTCGCAGCGCACCCAGGGCAGCAGCAGGTTTTGTTCGTGCGTGACGCGGGCTTCACCAGCGGAGAAGCGGTCGACCAGCTCAGCGGCCCGATCCAGTTGATCAGCCGTGGCGTCGCCAGGGGCCTGGCCCAGCCGCTTGAACGACAGCGTCACGGCACGCAGATCAGGGTTCTGGTGCGGCTTGACGTTCTGGGTGAGCCAGCGGCTGAATTCCACGTCGTCCTCGGCAGCCGCTTTCAGGATGTGGGCGATCTTGGCGTCGGCGCTCTTGCGATCGCACTGCAGCGCCGGTGGCACGAAGAAGGCGCTCACGCGCTCCAGCTCTGCCTGCGTGATGGTGTGTGGCGCGCCATCCTTTTCCAAGATGTCGGCGTATTCGGTTTCCACCTGGTCCACAAACGCCTGGCCCTCGGCCTTGACCAGGATCTTGATGCGGGCCTTGTAGATGTTGTCGCGCCGACCGAAGCGGTTGTAGGCCCGCACCACGGCTTCGAGGTAGTTCAGGATCTGGTTCCATGGCAGGAACTCGCGAATGATCACGCCGACGATGGGCGTGCGACCCATGCCGCCACCCACGCGCACCTGGAAGCCCAGGTCGCCGTCCACGTTGCGCAGCAGGCGAAGCCCCACGTCGTGCCACGCGGTGGCCGCCCGGTCTTCGCGCGCGCCGGTGATGGCGATCTTGAACTTGCGCGGGAGAAAGGCGAATTCCGGGTGCAGGGTGCTCCATTGGCGCATGATTTCCGCAAACGGGCGCGGGTCGGCGACCTCGTCCACCGCAATGCCGGCCAGCGCATCCGTGGTGATGTTGCGGATGCAGTTGCCGCTGGTCTGGATGCCGTGCATGTTCACGCTCGCCAGCAGGTCCATCACATCGGCCGATCGGGCCAGCGGGATCCAGTTGTATTGAACGTTCTGGCGTGTCGTGAAGTGGGCGCAACGGTCTGGCAAGGTGGGCACTTCTGACAGGCCTGCGTTGGCGTTTGAGGTGTCGTGCGCTTCCTTGTGGTCAAAATCTCGGGCGATCTTGGCCAGCACGCGCAGTTGAGCGCTGGAGAGTTCGCCATAAGGCACAGCCACGCGCAGCATGGGCGCGAAGCGCTGCACATACCAACCGTTTTGAAGGCGCAATGGCTTGAACTCGAGTTCAGGCAGCGTGCCGGCCTGCCAGCGCTGGAGCTGATCGCGATACTGGTTGGCGCGCAGTTGAACGAACTGGCGGTCAAATTCGGAATACTGGTACATCGTGGTCGTGGGAGTTGAAATCGGCAAGCAGCGTGTCAGAGCGTGATCAGTTTCAGCCCGGCATAGGCCAGCAACACGGAAAGGGCGGAGCGCACCAGCCGCTCGGGGGTGTGGCGCATCAGGCGCGTGCCCAGCCAGATGCCAGGCAGCGAACCGACCAGCAGCTGACCCAGCAACGGCCAGTCCACCGAGCCAAGGCTGGCGTGCCCCAGGCCAGCCACCAGGGTCAGTGGGACGGCATAGGCGATGTCGGCTGCCACGATGCGCGGCAGGGGAAGCAACGGAAACAGCAGCAGCAACACCGATACGCCGATGGCACCGGCGCCCACAGAGGTGAGCGTCACCAGGCTGCCAATGACGGCACCGAAGATCACGGGCAGGCTCCAGTGGCGAGCATGAGACGCCTTGGCCAGCTCGTCATCGGGAAGGATCCGGCGCAGTTGCTTGCCGCGCGCCGCCTTGTACAGCATGGCTGCGGCTGTCAGCAGCAAGGCCACGCCCAGCGTGTTGGTCATGAGGCTTTGCACCGTCGGGCTCGCGGGACCCAGTGCGTGCAGCACGCCAAGGGTGGCAACGGCGGCAGGAATGCTGCCCGCGCAGAGTTGGCCGACTACCCGCCAGGGCACCAGCCGCTGACGGGCCAGGCTGACGGTGCCCCCCAGTTTGGTGAATGCGGCAAACAACAGGTCGGTACCCACCGCCAGGTACGGTTTGACGCCAAAGAAAAAGATCAGGATGGGCGTCATGAGGGAGCCGCCACCGACCCCCGTCAGGCCCACAATGAGGCCGACGGCAAAACCTGCAAATATGATCGCAACATCGGGCATGGCGGTGACTGTACGCAGCGCCCCATAGATGACCAACGACTTTTTGCTTATTGCAATATAACTTTTGGAAATGAAAGGTTTGCGCACTCAGCCTGTTGTGGCGCAGACGCTCGTCTGGCCCGGACAGCACAGGGCAGCGTAATATTCGGCGCATGCAAAAACAAAGGGTATTGGTGGGCGTGGTGGGGTTCAGCGATGTGGAGCGCCACGCACTCAACACAGTTTTCCGGCTTTCGGAAGAGCGGGATCTCTCTTATGGACCATGGACGCCACCTACGGCGGCCGACCCCAAACCCTCCCTGGCCCCTCCCCAGGTCATGCTCGTGGATGGCAGCTCGGCCGAGGCCGTGCTTTCCCACGCCAGGCAGTTGCCTCGCGGTCAATGGCTCATCTGGGTCGGGCCAGACGCGCCGGAGCACGCCTGGCGGGTGCTGGAGAGGCCCATCCAGTGGGTGAACATCCTGCATGATCTGGACGCGGTGTTCGCTGTGCACCAGGCCGATTCGGGCCTGCTGGATCTGGACATCACGTCGCCCGCAAACTTGCACGAAGACCCGTCTGCAGCCGGAACACCTCCCAAGCGTGCCATTCTGGTGGGCGTCAGCGAAGATGAGGCAGCACTGCTGCGCAACAGCCTGAGCCTGGCTGGCGTGGAGGAGGTGGACACGGCGACCACCACCAACGACACGATCGATCTCCTGGGGCGCAACCTGTACCGCTGCGGCGTGTTCAATCTCGACGATCAGCACATCGACCCCTGGACACTGATGGCGCTGTTTCGGCGGCGCAACAGAGACGCCTTGCCGGTCGCGATCAGCGAGTTGGCAGGGCCATTGGCCGGGTGGTGGAGCCGCCGGCGCACCCGACGCAACGCCGAACGTCTGGGTATTGCCGCTCTGCTCGCGCGCCCGCTCCAGCCAGAAGAACTGTCGAAGTGGATGGAACGTCTCTGAACAGGCCCTAATCGTCAGGACGATGATCTTCGCGCCTGCCTCCAGGCGAAACGGGCCGGGTCGATGGCTGCGACCAGATCCTGGTCCGCATCGAAGGACTCACCCTGTATCTGCGACGCCAGAAGCCTGGCGCACCAGTGAGCAAGCGTGATTCCGCGAGACCCCAAAGCGCTCAGCATGTACAGACCCGGTTCGCGTGGTGTGTCCGCCAGACTGGGCAGGCGGCGTTTCCGGACCTCCTTCAGCCGAAGAAGGGCGTTGTTGGCCGGCAAGGCACCTGCCAGGGGCAGCCGGTCCAGGGAAGCACAGCGAACCCCTGCCCAGCCCAGGAGTTTGTTGGCGGCTGCGGCCTCGTGCAGGCGTGAGGCAGCCTGTGGGTTCATGGCCTGCAGACTCTGCGCGTTGCGCTCGTGACCATCGCTCGTGATGTCCGTGCTGGCGTCTCCCCGCACGTAAGTGGAACCCATCGCCCAGATCCGCGAGGGCCACGCGGGTGCCAGGCCATGGTCTTCATAACAGGGCACATACACGCCGTTGTCTCGCTGTGGTCGTTCGGCCAGCGGTTCTCCCGTCAGTTCGGCCAGCGACATTTGTCCTTTGACCGGTCGCAGCGGCAGGGCGCCCATGGGCAACTCGACGTCAGGGCCCATCAGCAGTGCGAGGCTGCCGAAGGCCGCGCACACCACCACCACGGGGGCTTCCGCAAGCATCGAACCGTCTGACGCCACCGCCTGCCAGGTGGCGGTCGTTTTTGCTGCGCCTTCCCCGGCGTCGGTGTCTGAACGAGCCCGCCTCAGATATGCCACGGGTTGATTCCAGTGCGCAGTCAAGCGGCCCAGCCGGTTGGCTTCGTCGAGCCAGGCATGAACCAATGCCGCAGGCCGCACTAGTGAAGCTGGCCACCGACCCGCGTCGTGGCTCAGGTTGTCCACTTCGCAAGCTTGCCAGCCCTGTCCCTGAGGCAGCAGGCGTTCCAGTTCGGCACGCGTGGCTGCCACGCCCAGCGCAGACAACCGCGAGAGTGGCGTGGGTGCCCTCGTGACATGCGGGCTGAGCATGCCGACCGGTAACGCAGAGGCGGCCATGGCTGGCTCTTTGGCCGCGTCCAGCAGGGTCAGCCGCCAGCCCTTGGCTGCCAGTGCTGAACAGACGGCGGCGCCTGCCAGACCAGCACCGATCACCAGCGCATGGCGCGACCGGTCAGCCTGCACGAACGAGCCTTGCGCTCCGGGTCGATGTTCGGATGCTGATCACACTCGGGTGATCAGGCCGGGTCAGAGGGAGGTACGTAGCCGGCGGCTGCGTCGGCGCCTTCGCCAAAGAAGTGTTTTTCCATCTGGCGGGCCAGGTACTGACGCGCGCGGGCGTCGGCCAGGTTCAGGCGGTTTTCGTTCAGCAGCATGGTCTGGTGTTTGAGCCACGCTGCCCATGCTTCTTTGCTCACGTTTTCATAGATGCGCTTGCCCAATTCACCAGGGTAGGGGGGGAAGTCCAGGCCTTCGGCCTCTTTGCCGAGCTTGATGCAGTTGACGGTACGGGCCATGTCGAAATCCTTGCTGTGTCTGATTGGGAAAGGTGAAATTGTGCCCGCTTTGGGAAACTTGCCTGGCGAATGGTGTTCCAATTGCCGCGCGGGCATCCAGTGAATGCCTTCTTCAAGGCCCAACCCTTCCTCTCATGTTGAACTTCTCGAACACCAGACTCTGGCTGACCCTGATTTCCGTTGGCAGCATTGCCATGCTCGCCTTTGGCCTGTACCTGCAGCATTCGGTGGGGCTGGAGCCTTGCCCGATGTGCATTGTTCAGCGGTATGCCCTGATTCTGGTGGCCGTGGTGGCCGGTCTGGCGGCGATCTTCGGCCAGCGCGCGGCCCAGACGACCGGTCTGGTGACCATGGGTGCATTCGCAGCATTCGGTGCGTTTGTGGCGGCGCGCCAAAGCTGGTTGCAATGGAATCCGCCTGAGATTCTGAGCTGCGGCCGGGACTTTTTTGGAATGATCGAGTCGTTCCCGCTCAAGCGGGCGATTCCGATGATCTTCAAGGGCAGTGGCGACTGCTCGGCCATCGACTGGACCTTTCTGGGTCTGTCGATTGCCAACTGGACGTTTCTGACCTTTTCCGGCATCACCGTCATGTCGATCATCCTGCTGATGAGTCGCCGCAGCAGGTGAGCGATTTTCTGTGTGGCTGAACGCCCGCAGCGTCAACCCAGCTTCTTCACCAGAACCTGGCTTTTACGGTCCCAGTTGTACTTGCGCTTGCGCGCTTCGGGCAGCCAGTCGGCGTTGACCTGGATAAAGCCCCGCTTGAGGAACCAGTGCATGGTTCGGGTGGTGAGCACGAAGATGCTTTGAAGGCCCTGTGCGCGAGCCCGGCTCTCTATGCGCTTGAGCAGACGCTCACCATCGCCTTGGCTTTGCGTGTCAGGTGACACGGTCAGCGCTGCCATTTCGCCTGTGCGCTCTTCAGGATAAGGGTAGAGCGCGGCGCAGCCGAAGATCACGCCATCGTGTTCGATGATGGTGTAGTAGCCGGCGTCGCGTTCGATCTCTGTCCGGTCACGTTTGACCAGCGTGCCGTCTTTCTCAAACGGTTCGATCAGCGCCACGATGCCGCTGACGTCGTCCATGGTCGCTTCGCGAACGCTTTCGAGCTTTTCGTCGACCACCATGGTGCCGATGCCATCGTGGGTATAGATCTCCAGCAGCAGCGCGCCATCCACCGAGAAAGGCAGGATGTGGCTGCGTTCCACGCCGCCCTCGCAGGCTCGAATGCAGTGCTGGAGGTAGAAGGCCGGGTCGGTGGGCTGAGAGGGCGCCGGCAGGGCGCCAATCATTTTTTTTGCCTCGGCCAGGGGCAGCTCGGTGTCGATTTCGCTCTCCGGATCGGCGGCGTCGACCCGGATGCCCGGCACTTCCGTCAGGAACATCAGCTTGTCCACCTGCAGCGCGACAGCCACCGAGGTGGCCACATCCTCCATGGTCAGGTTGAACGCCTCGCCGGTGGGCGAAAATCCGAAGGGTGAGAGCAGCACCATGGCGCCCATGTCCAGCGTGCGCTGGATGCCTTCGGTGTCCACCTTGCGCACCAGTCCGGAGTGAAGAAAGTCAACGCCATCGATCAGGCCGACGGGGCGGGCCGAGATGAAGTTGCCTGAAATCACCCGAACGGTGGCCCCCGCCATGGGTGTGTTGGGCAGCCCCTGGCTGAATGCGGCTTCGATTTCATAGCGCAACTGACCCGCAGCCTCCTGGGCGCAATCCAGCGCCACGGAGTCGGTGATGCGCATGCCGTGGGAATAGCGGGGCTGGTGGCCCTTGGCCAGCAGCTGTTCGTTCACCTGCGGCCTGAAGCCGTGCACCAGCACGATCTTCACGCCCATGCTCTGGATCAGTGCCAGGTCCTGCGCCACGTTTTGCAGCTTGCCAGCTGCGATCGCTTCACCTGCAATACCCACCACCAGCGTATTGCTTCGGTGCTTGTGGATGTAGGGCGCAACCGACCGGAACCAGGGCACGAAGGTGAAGTTGAAGACGTTGGACATGGCGGTGGTGGGCGGGCGGGCAGCGTCGGATCTGTGCGGGGATAATTGCGGGTTGCCCGATTTTGACCGAAGTCAGACCCTTGTCCTCCACACCGCTGAACATCGACTTTCCCGAATCCCTGCCAGTCTCCGGGCGCCGCGAGGAAATCGAGGCCGCCATGCGCGACCACCAGGTGGTCATCGTCTGCGGCGAAACCGGCTCGGGCAAGACCACGCAGTTGCCCAAGATCGCCCTGCAGATGGGGCGTGGCAAGCTCAACGCGAAACCCGGCCAGCGCCCGCAGTTGATCGGCCACACTCAGCCGCGCCGCATCGCGGCATCCAGCGTGGCCAAGCGCATCGCCGAAGAACTGAAGACGCCGCTGGGTGAGGTAGTGGGCTTCAAGGTGCGGTTCCAGGACCGGCTGAGCAAGGACGCTTCGGTCAAGCTGATGACCGACGGCATCCTGCTCGCAGAAACGCAGACCGACCCTGACCTGCGCGCCTACGACACGATCATCATTGACGAGGCGCACGAACGCAGCCTCAACATCGACTTCCTGCTGGGCTATCTGCGCCAGTTGCTGCCGCGCCGGCCCGATCTGAAGGTGGTGGTGACTTCCGCCACCATCGATGCCCAGCGTTTTGCTGACTACTTCGCATCGAAAAAGGGCCCAGCACCGGTCATTCAGGTGTCGGGCCGTACTTTCCCGGTCGAAGTGCGCTGGCGCCCATTCGAGGAAAGCCGCGACTACGACCTGAACAGCGCCATCACCGACGCAGTGGATGAGCTCTGGCGGGGTCCACAGGGAGGTGACATCCTGGTGTTCCTGCCTGGGGAGCGCGAAATCCGCGAAGCCACCGACCACCTGCGCAAACACCTCAGCCACATTCCCACACTTCGCAACGCCGAGGTGCTGCCGCTGTTTGCGCGCCTGAGCCAGGCTGAGCAGGACCGCATTTTCCAGGACCACAGCGGTCGGCGCATCGTGCTCTCGACCAACGTGGCCGAGACCTCGCTCACCGTGCCCGGCATCCGCTACGTGATCGATGCCGGCACGGCGCGTGTGAAGCGCTACAGCTTCCGTCAGAAGGTGGAGCAGCTGATGGTGGAGCCGATCAGCCAGGCGGCGGCCAACCAGCGAGCCGGGCGTTGCGGGCGCGTGGCCGACGGCATCTGCATCCGCCTGTACGACGAGGCCGGCTTCAACGGCCGACCGAAGTTCACCGACCCCGAGATCTTGCGAAGTTCCCTTGCGGGCGTGATCCTGCGCATGAAGGCGCTGCGCCTGGGTGCGGTGGAAGACTTCGCTTTCATCGAAGCGCCCCAGAAGCGCGCCATCGTGGATGGCTACCAGTTGCTGTCCGAACTGGGTGCGGTGGACGAGGCCAACGAGCTCACGCGTATCGGCCAGACACTTTCACGCCTGCCGCTGGACCCGAGGGTTGGCCGCATGATCCTGGAGGCGCAGCAGCGCGGCGCGCTCGACGAGGTGATGGTGATTGCGTCTGCACTGAGTCTGCAGGACGTGCGCGACCGGCCCATGGACAAACAAGCCCAGGCCGACCAGGCACATGCCAAGTTCGACGACGAAAAGAGCGAGTTCAGCGGCACGCTCAAGCTCTGGAAGTGGCTGGAGGACACCAAGGGCGGGCATGGCAAAGACCACAAGCTCAGCCACAGGCAGTATGAGAACCTGTTGCGCGAGAACTTCATCAATGTGCGGCGCGTGCGCGAATGGCGCGACATCCACACGCAGTTGCACACAGTGGTGGCCGAGCACAAATGGCAGATCAACATCGTGCCGGCCAGCTACGAGCAGCTGCACCTTTCCATGCTCGCCGGGCTGCTGGGCAATATCGGCCAGAAGAGCGAATCGGAGGATTGGTACCTGGGTGCACGTGGCATCAAGTTCTACCGTCACCCCGGTGCGAACCTGAGCAAGAAGCCCGGGCGCTGGATCGTTTGCGCCGAGCTGGTGGAAACCACACGCCTGTTCGGTCGCGGCATTGCTGCGATCGAACCGACCTGGCTGGAACAGGTGGGCGGCCATCTGATCAAAAAGCAGCTGCTCGACCCGCACTGGGAGAAGAAAGCCGCACGTGTGTCGGCCCTGGAACGCGCCACGCTCTACGGCATCGTGGTCTACCACAACCGCCGCACCGACTACGGCCGGGTGGACCCGGCGGGGGCGCGCGAAATCTTCATCCGCGAGGCCCTGGTGGCTGGCGAATGGGACACGCGCCTTCCGTTCCTGGCGGCGAACCAGAAGCTGGTGAAACAGGTGGCCGAACTGGAGCACAAGTCGCGCCGGCAGGACGTGCTGGTGGACGACGAACTCATATATGCCTTCTACGATCAGCAACTGCCGGCCGACGTGTGCAATGGCGCGGGATTCGAACGCTGGTACCAGGGTGCGGTCAAGCTCAATCCCAAGCTCCTGCTGCTGACCAAAGAAGAGCTGATGCGGCACGAGGCGGCCGGCATCACCACGCAGGCTTTTCCCAAGACACTGCGGCTGGGCGGTGTGGACTGCGCCTGCACGTACCTGCACGAGCCCGGCGACCCGCGCGATGGCCTGTCGGTCACGGTGCCCATCTTTGCGCTCAACCAGGTGAGCGACGACCGCTGCGACTGGCTGGTGCCAGGCATGCTCAAGGACAAGGTGCTGGCGCTGCTCAAGACGCTGCACCAGCGCCCTAGGTCGCGCCTGGTCCCGTTGCCGGCCACGGCTGAGCGCTTTGCAACTGCGCTGAATGAGCCGGCGGTGTTTGGTGCTGGCAACCTGATGGACGCCCTGCTGAAACTGGTGCGCGAAGCCACGCAGCTCGACATCGTGCGCAACGACATCAAGGTGGACATGCTGAACGCCCACCACTTCATGCACCTGAGGGTGGTGGACGAACACGGCCGACAACTCGGACAGGGCCGCAACCTGGCCGCACTCAAGGCGGAACTGGGCAGTCAGGCACGCGGCGCGTTTCAGGCGCTGGCGTCGCTCAAGCTGGATCGCCTGCGCCCGGCCGCGCCCGAGCCCAAGACCGGGCCGACACCCGCCAATGCCGGCAGTGCGCGCCGCGTCGTGGCCGATGCGCCCGCCGCGCCGACCGCCAGCGCCACGCAGCGTCACACCGGCTGGGACTTCGGCGAACTGCCCGAGTTGATGGAAATCCGCAAGGGCAGTCAGACCCTGATCGGCTTTCCTGCCCTGATGGACCTGGGTGATGCGGTCGGCATCGAGGTGTTTGACGAACCCGAAGTGGCCCAGGCCCGCCACCGTGAAGGCCTGCGTCGCCTGTTTGCATTGCAGATCCGCGACGCGCTGAAGTACCTGGAGAAAAACCTGCCCGGCCTCATGACCATGGCCACGGCCTACATGCAGGTCGGCAAGACGGACAACGGATCGGGCGGCGGTACGCTGGAAGAGCTGCGCAGCCAGATCATTGAACTCGCGCTGGACCGCGCCTTTCTGGCCGATCCGCTGCCCACTGACGAGGCTTCCTTCAAAAAGCGGGTGGAAGAGGGCCGGGGTCGCCTCACACTGATTTCGTCCGAGATCGCCCGCAACGCCGGCCTGATCCTGACCGAGTACGCGGCCGCAGCACGCAAGCTCAAAGACAGCAGGCCGCCTGCCGATGTGGCGACGGACATCGCCCAGCAACTGCAGCGCCTGGTGCCCAAGCGCTTTCTGCTAAGTACGCCGTATGCGCAGTTGCAGCATTTTCCGCGCTACCTCAAGGCCGTTCAGCTCAGGCTGGACAAGCTTCGTACCGACCCGGCTCGAGACGCCGCCCGCTACGCCGAGCTTCGACCCCAGGAGCAGCGCTTCTGGCGGTTGGTGGCCGAGCGAAAAGGCGTGCAGGACGCCCGCCTTCAAGAACTCAGGTGGCTGCTGGAAGAACTGCGCGTGAGCTTTTTTGCCCAGGAACTGCGCACACCGCAGCCGGTGAGCGTGAAGCGCCTGGACAAATGCTGGGCACAACTCGCTTTGTGAACGCGGCGCGCCTTCACCCACGCCAGCAACACCGGTAACGTCCAGGCATGCGCCTTGCTCCCGCCGTTCGTCGGCGGATTGCCTGAGCGGTTGACAGGGCTTTCGCTGTTGCAGTTCACTGTCCGGGAAACTTCCTTGTGGCGGCAACGCCAAACCGGTAGGGGCAACAAATGGACAGACGGGAATTTGTTGAGGTTTGCGCTTTGAGCGCATCACCACTGGCTGCTGCGCTCTCGGGCGGCGCATGGGCGAATGACGCCATTGCCCAGAGCTACGGACGGGTGCTGCTGGTGGATGAAACCGGCAAACCTCTCAAGACGGCCAGCCTGAAACCCCAGACCAACTACGTCTTTCACTACCCCTTCGAAGCGACACCGGTGTTTTTGCTGGACCTGGGCAAGCCGGCAGCGCCGACGGCATTGCAGACAAAAGACAGGACGAGCTACCAATGGCCGGGAGGCGTTGGCCCGCAGCGCAGCGTGGTGGCCTTTTCCGCCATCTGTGCCCACAAACTGGTGTATCCGACCAAGGAGCTGAGCTTCATCAGTTTCCGCAAAGGCGCAGCCGTCAACCCGCAAACGCCGAGCAAGGGCAACGATCTCATTCATTGCTGTGCCGACCATAGCCAGTACGATCCGGCGCGTGGGGCCCGTGTCCTGTCGGGGCCAGCAGAACAACCACTTTGCGCCATCTTGCTGGACCACGATGCCGCTACAGACACCTTGACAGCCACCGGAACGCTGGGCGGTGAGCTGTTTGACGACTTCTTCAAGAAGTACGACATCAAGCTGAGTCTGGAAGTGGGGCCGAACGCCCGGAAAACCGTGGCCAGTCGCAGCACCGTCAAGGCGCTTGATCGCTATTGTCGCAATCCGGTCCGTTGCTGACAGTCAGCAGCGTCTTCGGGCACTTGACTACAGTCGACCCAGGCGCTGCAGCGCCTCCAGCAGGGTGTCGTCCCGTTTGGCAAAACAGAAGCGGACGACCTTCTGGTCAAAACCACTGCCGTAAAAGGCCGACAGCGGTATCGCCGCCACGCCGATTTCCCGTGTCAACCACTGGCAGAACTCGCCCTCGGGCAGGTCGCGTTCCGGTACCGCAAGGTTGGCGATGCTCACACACTGGAAGTAGGTGCCTTCACTGGGCAGCAACTTGAACCGGGTCCTGGCCAGACCCTCACGAAACAGATCGCGCTTGCGCTGGTAAAAGTCTGAGAGACCCAGGTAGGGTGCCGGATTGGCCATGTAGGCTGCCAGTGCGTGCTGCATGGGCGTGTTGACCGTGAACACATTGAACTGGTGCACTTTGCGGAATTCGGCCATCAAGGGGGCGGGCGCCACCACGGTACCCACCTTCCACCCGGTCACATGGTAGGTCTTGCCGAAGCTGCTGATCACGAAGGTTCGTGCCGCCAGACCGGGGTAACGGGCTGCACTCTGGTGCTGCAGGCCGTCAAACACCATGTGCTCGTAGACCTCGTCACTGATGAGCAGCACGTCGGTCGGCGCCAGCAGGCTTTGCAGGCTCTGCATCTCGGCATCCGTCCAGGCGGTTCCGCTGGGGTTGTGCGGGCTGTTGATGATCAGCGCCCTTGTTCGCGGCGTGATGGCCGCAGCCAGCAGGTCGAAGTCGGGGCGGAACGTGCCGGGTGTCAAGGGCACCCGCACCACCACGCCACCGGCCAATTCGATGTTGGGCACATAGCTGTCGTAGCAGGGCTCGAGCACGATGACCTCGTCGCCCGGATGCACCACGGCCAATATGGCCGTGAGAATGGCTTGCGTGGCGCCGGCCGTGACGGTGATTTCGGTGTTCGGGTTCACTGAGAGCCCGTAGAGCGCCTGCATCTTGGCCGCCATGGCCTCGCGCAGCGCAGGCACCCCTGGCATGGGTGGGTACTGGTTGTGCCCGGCCTGCATGGCCAGGGTCACGGCATCGACCAGCGACGGGTCACATTCAAAGTCCGGAAAGCCCTGACCCAGGTTCACCGCCTGGGTTTCGCTGGCCAGGGCCGACATGACGGTGAAGATGGTCGTGCCCACATTGGGCAGGCGGGAGGTGAGGGCGGGGGTGTGAGGTGAGATCGAGGTCATGTCGTGCTCGGCATGGACGGTGAGGGAGAGGGGGTTTGATCCAGAACACCGCGGAACTGGCTTTGCCAAGCCGCAGGTGTTGCCCCCTGGGGGGTGACGGCCGTCAGGCCGGCGCGGGGGGAGTCACAACTCATAATCGTCTGGCTTGCCACTCATGGCGCGAAGGATCTGGTCTCGTGAGAGCCGGTCGCTGAGCAATTCCGCAAATCGCAGGACGAAGTGCCGCAGGTAGGTGCCGCGTTTGAAGGCCACGCGCGCCAGGTTGTGTCCGAACAACTGGGCGGCGGGCCTGGCCACCAGGTCAGGGGTTTTGTTCTCACCCTGCATGGCCATTTCCGCGACGATACCCACGCCCATGCCCAGCTTCACATAGGTCTTGATCACATCTGAGTCAATCGCCTCGAGCACGATGTTGGGCTGCAGGTGCCGCAGCGCAAACGCCTGGTCAATGCGGCTGCGACCGGTGAAGCTGGGGTGGTAGGTGATCAGCGGCACGGTGACCAGATCGTCCAGCGTGATGCGCTCGCGCTCCAGCAGCAGATGGTCGAAGGGCAGCACCAGCACGTGCTGCCATTCGTAGCAGGGCAGCGTGATGAGGTCCGGGTAGTTGACCAGCGATTCGGTGGCAACCCCGATTTCGGCCACTTCTTCCATCAGCATCTTGGCCACCTGGTCAGGCGACCCCTGATGCAGGCTGACGTTCACTTTGGGGTAGGTTTGCCGCAGTTGGGCCACCGGACCTGGCAGCACATAACGCGCCTGTGTGTGTGTGGTCGCAATCGACAGCGTGCCGCTGTCCTGTGCCGAGTATTGCTCCCCGATGCGCTTGAGGTTGTTGACCTCGCGCAAGATGATGTCAATGCTCTTGAGCACCTGCACCCCAGGCTCGGTGACCCGTTTGATGCGTTTGCCATGGCGCGCAAAGATGTCGATGCCCAGCTCGTCTTCCAGTTCAATGATGGCTTTCGAAACACCGGGCTGCGATGTGTGCAGCGCCTTGGCCGCTTCGGTGAGGTTCAGGTTGCGGCGCACTGCCTCCTGCACGAACCGGAACTGATGCAGGTTCATGGGATTTGCTCCAGCGCGATGCGGGCCAGAAGCTCGGTGAGTCGGGGGTCTTCACCGGCGGTGGCCAGCTGTTCGAAGTGCACGGAAGGGTACTTCTGGCCCATGGCGCGCATCAGTTCTGGCAGGTCTTCGCGGGCATGTTTGCCCATGCCGAAAAACAGCGGCAGCACGTGTACGCGGCTCGCCCCCTTGCTCACCAGCGCGTCGCAGGCGGCGGGAAGGTCAGGTTCGCACAGTTCCAGGTACGCGCAACTCACCGCAACAGAAGGATCACGCTGCGCGATCTGCCGGGCCACGGCTTCCACAGGCAGTCGCCATTGCGGGTCTCTGGACCCATGGGCAAAAACAATCACACCAAGCATGTCAACGCCTACCTTCGAAGGACCAGCCAGCCAAAAGCACCCAAGGAAAAGAAGCTGTAGATCAGTGCGGGCGAAGCCGCAGCCAACCATGGTCGCCACTGGTTGAGGTTGCCGATGTAGCCAAACACGTTGTTGAGCAGGAAGAAGCTGATGCCGATCATCACGCCGCCAAACACGTAGCCGGTGAGGGCGCCTGAGCGGAAATGCAGGTAGGCGAAGGGCAGGGCGAGCACCACCATCACCAGACAGCTCAGGGGATAAAAGACCTTGCGCCAGAACTCGATCTCGTAGCGCTGCGCCGTCTGGTTGTTGGCGTCCAGATGCTGGATGTAGGCAAACAGATCGGCCGTGCGCATGCGATCCGGTCTGAGCAGGGCGACCGACACCATCTCGGTGCTCAGGCCGCTGGGCCATCGAAAGCGCTCTTGCTCGACCCGGTTGATGTGCGCCGAAGAGAGCCCGGCCGTATCGAACTCGCGGCGAACCAGGTTGTGAAGTGTCCAGGACTCGTCCGGTTCGATCTGTCCCGACTTGGCTTGCATGGTGGAGACGAGGAACCCGTGGTTGTCGAACTCGAAGATGCGGATGTCGGCCAGTTCCCCTCGGGGCGTCATCGAGCCCACATTGACCGAAAAATTGCTGTAGGTCTGGCGTTCCTTGAGCCAGGCGCCGGTCTGTCCCACACTGATGCGGCCCTCGAAGCGGGCCTTCAGGAGCTGTGCCGTGCGGTCAGACAGGGGAGCCAGGTAGTCGCCGATCGCAAAGGTCAAAACCACAAAGATGGCTCCCAGGCCGAGCAGGGTGCGCAGCGCCCGCCAGGGCCCGAGCCCGCTGGTGCGCAAGATGGTGTATTCCGAGCCTTGCGCAAGCCTGGCCAGAACAAACACCGAGCCGATCAACACGGCAATCGGCATGAGCTCATAGATGCGGCTCGGAATCAGGAGCGCCACATACAGCAGGGCGTGCCGCAATTCGTAGCTCAATTCGGGCTCCAGCCGCGAACGGCGCCCGAGCGCGGTCAACTCATCGACAAAATCGAAGAAGTAAAAAAGCGAGAGGAAAGCCAGCAACACAAAGCCGACGGCTATGAAGATCTCGCCATAAATCAGCCGCCGAATCGTCTTCAAAGCGACGCCCTCCGTCCCATCAGCACCAGCAGGCCTTCACGCAGACTGAAGTTGTGGTGCCGCTTGGCCAGCCAGAGAACAGAGAGCAGAAACACCGTGCCATGCAACAAGAGCAGCAGGCTCCCCAGGCTCATCAGCCCGCTGGTCACCCAGCGCTGGCCAATGTTCAGGAAGTTGAAATACATGATGAACGCAAACATGGTGAAGAACAGATTGCCGCCCCGTCCGGCCCGGGGGTTGCTGACAGTGGTGGCCAGGGCAATCAGGACAAAGTTCAGTGCAGTGAGTCCCACCCCAATGCGCCATCCCAGTTCACCCAGCTTGCCCAGTGTGGGGCTGACCAGCAATTGCCAGGAAGACGTGGCCTTGAGCGCCTGCTCGCTTCCGGGTGCGGCCCTTGAAGAACCGATCTGCGTGGCGTACTCCTCAAACTCGCTGACTTTGAGATCGCCCGTGTCCGGGCTGGTGTCCAGCCGCTGGCCATTGCTCAGGATCAGCATCTGCCGCTTGTCAATCGTCTCGATGCGCGCAGACCTCGCAGAAGTCACGTTTTCGGCACCGTCTTCTTCGATGCTGGAGATGAAGATGTTGCGCCCTTCCGTGCCGTCGGCAGTGTCCTTGTCAATGAAAAACACCCTTCGCCCGCTGGAGGATTCCTGGAACTGGCCTGGTGCCACCCGATCCAGGTCGCCCCGTTGCTCAAAGCGATCGCGCAAGTCATCGGTCTGCTGGTTGGCCCAGGGCCACACAAAAAAGACCATGAAAGTGATCACCAGCAGCACCGGCCACGAGAACCGCATCACCGGTCCGAGCAAGCCTCCCAGCGATCGGCCACTGGCGAACCAGATGATCATTTCGCTGTCCCTGTACATGCGCGACAGCGTGAAAACAATCGAGATGAAAAGCGCCAGCGTGAGGATCGTGGGCATGCGGCCCAGCACGGTGTAGCCCAGCACCAACATGATCTCTTCTGGGTTGACGCTGCCCTGGGAAGCAAGACCCAGTGTGCGGATCAACAGCATGGTGATCACGATGGTGAACAAGACCACCAAGGTCGCCCCGAAACTGCGCGCCAACTCTCTGCGAATGGAAGAATGGAATAACATCGAATGAGACTATAGGAATACGCAATTATGGACTTCGAACTCAAGACCCTGTCTCCCACCAGCGCCACAGGGCTCGCCGTGGATGCCCTTCTGGTTCTGGTGCCAGACACACCTGGCGCTGCCAAGGCCGATCCGCTGAACGAACTCATCGCCTCGGCTGTGCGCCTTGGCGACCTTGAGTCCGGCGTTGGCAAGACGCTGGTGTGCTACCGGGCGCCAGGCTTCAAGGCCACCCGGGTGGTGCTTGTGCGCAGTGGTTCGGGCAGCCCCGCCAGCGTCCGCAAGGCCGTGGCAGCGGCCGTGGCTCTGGTGAAGCTCCCCAGTGTGAAGAAGCTGGGCCTTGTGCTGAGCCTGCTGCCAGATGACGGCCCAAGTGTCCGCGCGGCCATGCAGGCTTGTGCGGATGCCACCTACACCTACACCACCACCAAGCCATCAGCCAAAGGCCGTGCACTCCAACGTATCACGGTCGGCGTCGGCAAGGTGGCTGCGGTTCAAAAGGAGTTCGACATCGGCAAGGCGCAGATCGCTGGTGTGGAGTTTGCCAAGGAGTGGGCCAACCGGCCAGCCAACCATGCCACACCGAGCATGCTCGCCGAGGCGGCCAGAAAGCTGGGCCGCAAACCCAACATCAAGACCGAAGTGCTTGGACCCAAGCAGGTCGAAGCGCTTGCCATGGGTGCATTTCTGGCCGTTGCCAGGGGGTCGGTTGAACCCCTGCGATTCATCGTGATGCACTACGCTGGTGGTGAAAGAGGTGCGCCTCCGGTGGTGCTGGTGGGCAAAGGCATCACGTTTGACACCGGCGGCATCTCCATCAAGCCTGCAGCGGAAATGGACGAGATGAAGTTCGACATGGGCGGCGCGGCCAGCGTGCTGGGTACCTTTGCAGCGCTGGCCGAACTTCAGCCCACCGTGAACGTGGTGGGTGTGATTCCCGTCTGCGAGAACATGCCCGACGGGCAGGCCATCAAGCCAGGCGACGTGGTCACCAGCATGAGTGGCCAGACCATCGAAATCCTCAACACGGACGCAGAAGGGCGGCTGATCCTGTGCGATGCCCTGACCTACGCTGCGCGCCTCAAGCCCCACAGTGTGGTGGACATCGCCACACTGACCGGGGCTTGCGTGATCGCCTTGGGCGGCGTGCGTTCCGGGCTGTTCTCCGCCCGCGACGATCTCGCCAGCGCACTGCAAAAGGCGGGCGATGCCGCGCAGGATCCCTGCTGGCGCATGCCTCTGGATGAGGAATATGCGGAAGGCCTGAAGTCCAATTTTGCCGATATGGGCAACGTGGCTGGTAGGGCCGGGGGGGCCATCACGGCCGCCAAGTTCCTGGAGAAGTTCACATCGGATTTCCCCTGGGCGCATCTGGACATCGCTGGCACCGCCTGGAAAAGTGGTGCGGCCAAGGGTTCAACCGGCCGGCCTGTGCCCTTGCTGCTTCAATATGTGCTGGATGTGGCTGCGGCACCACAAGGCAGTGGTGCGAGCAAGCCCGCGAAGCCCACACGGCGAAAGTCTTGAGCAACTCCCGTTAGTGGTCCCCAATTGACCGAAGTCGCTTTTCATTTCAACGCGCCCGACAAGGTCGAGTACGCCTGTCGCCTGCTGCGCAAGGCCTATGCCAAAGGCTCTGCGCTTTTTGTGCTGGCTGAGCCAGGTACGGCCCAGAGAGTCGAGTTGGCGCTATGGACGCTGGCACCCGACGCCTTCATTCCCCATTGCCTGTCTGGCGCTCCGGCGCATGTGACCGCACGGACACCCATTCAGATCGGGTCTGAGCTGCCGGCGCAACCGCATGCGGGCATGCTGGTCAACCTTCAGCGGGAGTGGGTTGCCGGCTGGCAGCAATTTGAAAAAGTCTTCGAGATCGTGACGCTGGACGATCTTGAAAGGCAGTCCGCCCGGGATCGGTTGCGCCGCTACAGAGCCGAGGGCGTGGATCCCGTTTGGCATGAGATCAAGTCGTCGTAAGCCTTGTGAAGGTTTGCAACATATGAGGTCCTAATGCTTCATTCATTGAGGTAATAGGACTTCGGGCAAACCCTTGATGTCTTCCACCCTTGGTCTTGGTTATTCAATACGGGTGTTTTTTGGAGTATCTTTATGGATGTGGAGAAAAAAGTTCCCTCCGCATTCCAACTACTGCTCCTTTCCGAGGATTTCTATGCAACTGAACATCAAACTGGCCGTCATCGCTGCGGCTGTCGCACTTGCCGCTTGCGGTAAAAAAGAAGAGGCAGCACCCGTAGCAGCCGCCCCTGCGGCTGCACCTGCGGCTGAAGCTCAGGTCATCAAGATCGGTCACGTCGGTCCTACCAGCGGCGCCATCGCGCACCTGGGTAAGGACAACGAAAACGGTGCGAAGATGGCCATTGAAGAGCTGAATGCAGCCGGTTTGACGATCGACGGCAAGCCCACCACCTTTGAGCTTCTGGCTGAAGACGACGCTGGCGATCCCAAGCAGGGCACCGCCGCAGCGACCAAACTGGTGGACGCCAAAGTGGCTGGTGTGATCGGTCACCTCAACTCCGGCACCACCATTCCTGCTTCGCAGATCTACAACGACGCAGGCATTCCCCAGATCTCCCCCTCGGCAACGAACCCCCAGTACACCCGTCAAGGGTACGCCGGCGTGTTCCGCATGGTGGCTGACGACGTGCACCTGGGCGGCACCCTGGGCAAGTACGCAGTGGAAAGCCTCAAGGCACAGAACGTGGCCGTGATCGACGACCGCACCGCCTATGGGCAGGGTGTGGCTGACGAGTTCGAGAAGGGTGTGATTGCCGCAGGCGGCAAGGTTGTGGGTCGCGAATTCACGAACGACAAGGCGACCGATTTCAACGCCATCCTGACCACCCTGAAGTCCAAGAACCCTGATGTGGTGTTCTTCGGCGGCATGGACGCAGTCGCAGGCCCGATGCTCAAGCAGATGAAGCAGCTTGGCCTCAACGCCAAGTTCATGGGCGGCGACGGCATCTGCTCGAGCGAACTGCCCAAGCTGGCTGGTGACGGCATGGGTGATGACACCGTGTTCTGTGCAGAAGCCGGTGGCGTCGAGGGCGATCAGGTCGCAGGCATGGACAAGTTCCGCGCCGATTTCAAGGCCAAGTTTGGTGCAGACGTGCAGGTGTATGCCCCTTACGTCTATGACGCCGTCAAGGTGATGGCCAACGCCATGGTCACGGCCAACTCTTCTGATCCGGCCGCGTACCTGCCTGCTCTGAAGGCGACCGAGTACAAAGGCGTGACTGGCAACATCGCGTTTGACGAAAAAGGCGACATCAAGAATGGCGCATTGACGCTTCGCACCTACCGCGGTGGCGAGCGCATCGCTCTCTCCGTGATTCGCTGATCACCAGAGCAACACCAGGCATCTTCAAGATGCCTGGTCCATGCCAAAGGCCGCCTTCATGGGGGCCTTTTTTTCGTCTGCTTTAGAGCCATTGGCAAGCGCGTCCAACCATGAGGCCAATCGCTGCGTGGTGAAGATGGCGGGATTTCATTTTCGGGCGAGTCAACATCGCATTTCGCGAAAGCTCATGCTGTGGAAAACCCGGCGTTCGTTCGGGATGAACTGCGCCAACTTGGCTGCATCACCCCGAATGTGCACTCAATGTACTTTCGCAACCATTTGCAATGGGCGTTTTGCCTGTCTGCACAGTGACATGTTCAATGTCAAAGCGATCGTGCAGCAGCTCCGCGATGTTCTTCAGGAAGGTGTCGTCACCAGTGCCTTCCGGCATCACCAGATGCGCCGTGAGTGCTATTTTTTGCGTGCTCATGGCCCAGATATGCAGATCGATCACCTGGCTCACACCGGGTTGAGTCGCCAGACAGTTGTGCACGGCCTGGGGATCGATGCTGTCAGGCACACCGTCGAACAGCAGGTGCAGTGATTGACGAAAGAGATTCCAGGTGCCTGCCAGGATCACCGCTGCAATCAACAAGCTGGCCACCGGATCCAGCCAGACCCATCCCATCCACAGGGTCAACGCTCCCGCCACCACCACACCGGCAGAAACCAGGGCGTCAGCGGCCATGTGGAGAAACGCACCGCGAATGTTGAGATCAGACTTGCCGCCTTGCATGAAGAGCAGGGCGGTGACCGTGTTGACCACAATACCGATACCAGCTACCACCATGATGGTCGCGCCTTCAGCACTGGCGATTGGATCGGACGACATGAGCCGGCCCACCGCCTCCCAGATGAGTGCGCCCATGGCCACCAGCAGCAGAAGCGCATTGGCAAAAGCCGCCAAGATGGTGCCGCGCTGCCAGCCATAGGTGTGTCGTGGGTTTGGCCGAAGCCGGCTGGCCAGTGCTGCAACCCAGGCGAGCACGAGTCCGGCCACGTCGCTCAGGTTGTGACCGGCGTCGGCCAACAGGGCCAGCGAATTGATTTTCCAGCCATAGAAGGCCTCGATGGCCACAAAGGCAATGTTCAACCCGATACCCACGGCGAACGCCTTGTTGAATTCAGTGGGAGCGTGTTCGTGGCCGTGGTCGGATCGCATGTCGGGGTTGCTGTATATAACTTTGCAGATGGGCGCCAGGCGGCTGAGGCAAAGCTGTCGGGTTGAGGGTATAACAACCCTGTGCCAGTATCTTGGGTGCCTTGTTCAAATGCAAACTGACAAACCTTCCTCATCTCCCGAGGTGCTGGCACTGTGGTCCCGACACGAGGCCGAGTTGCGTCGTTGGTTGTTGTCTCGCGCGCCGGTTCGGAGCGATGTGGACGACGTGTTGCAGGACGTCTTCCTCAAGACGCTCCAGCAGCGTGAGCGTCTGACGGCGATCATGCAGCCACGCGCCTGGTTGTTTGAGGTGACCCGCAACACCTTGACAGACAGACTTCGGGTGTCGCGCAACAGCTTGCCGCTGCCCGCCGACCTGGACGAAATGCCGGCACCGGCCGAGTTGGCGGAAACAGTGGACCGTCTGGCGCAGGCCTGTCTGCCGCGAGTACTCTCCGAGCTGAACCCGCAGGACCGAGAAGCGATCGAATTGTGCGATCTGCAGGGCATGGCCCAGGCCGATTACGCTCGCTTGAAGCATCTCAGCCTGCCGGCCGCCAAGTCGCGTGTGCAGCGGGCACGCCAGCGCATGCGGGAACGGATGACCACCGCCTGCCAGCTCAGCTTCGATCCCACTGGCCGGGTGGATGATTTTGTTCCGCGCCCATCCTTGTCTGACTCCGGCGGAGCCGCAATGCCGCCGGCTGCTTTTGGTGGCACGGACACCTGACCAGCGCCAATAGCAGGAATTTTTTTTAGGCGACCTGCATCTTTTGGGTCGCTGCCTCGTCTTCTGAGGCATGAGCACCCTTGCAAGCACCCTGATCCGTTGGCCGCAGAAGCAGCCGCTGGCTTTCCTGTTGATTGCTGCCACGCTCTGGTGGGGGTTGTACCAGTCGTTGGTTCCGTTTTCTGAGGCGGTGGTGGCGGCCTTACCGCTGGAACGCCAGAGCCATTTGGGCAAATCGCTGCAGTTCTTTTTCTATGACACGCCCAAGGTACTGCTGCTGCTGACCGCGGTGGTGTTCGTTATGGGCATGGTGAACACCTTTTTCACACCCGAGCGCACCCGGGCATTGTTGGCCGGACGCACGCACGGCGTGGCCAACGTCATGGCCTCGGCACTGGGGGTGGTCACGCCGTTCTGCTCCTGCTCGTCCGTG
The DNA here is from genome assembly GCA_002840835.1 of Betaproteobacteria bacterium HGW-Betaproteobacteria-16. GTDB lineage: Bacteria > Pseudomonadota > Gammaproteobacteria > Burkholderiales > Burkholderiaceae_C > Hydrogenophaga. The sequence continues at coordinate 71,485 of PHCQ01000022.1, forward strand.
CCGTTGTTCATCGGCTTTGTGCAGGCGCGTGTGCCGCTGGGGGTGACGTTTTCGTTTCTGGTCACCGCGCCCATGGTGGATACGGTCGCCCTGACCATCCTGTTCTCTCTTTTCGGCTGGAAGATCGCCGCGCTCTACCTGGGCTTTGGCATGGTGCTGGGGGTCGTCGCAGGCCTGGTCATTGGCGCGCTCAAGCAGGAGCGCCATCTGGAAGACTGGGTACGCGAGATGCCGCAGGTGTCGGCCGATGTGGACCAACAACAGATGACGATGGCCGACCGCATGGCTGCCGGCATGGCCTCGGTGCGTGAGATCGTGGGCAGGGTCTGGCCGTATGTGCTGGGGGGTATCGCGGTGGGAGCGGGCATTCACGGCTACGTGCCACAGGAGTTCCTGGCCTCTTTCATGGGCAAGGACGCCGCCTGGTGGTCGGTGCCTCTGGCGGTGATGATGGGCGTGCCCATGTACGCCAACACCGCAGGCATCTTGCCGGTCATTGAGGCGCTGACTGCCAAGGGTGCGGCCATGGGTACGGCCCTGGCGTTCATGATGAGTGTGGTGGCTTTGTCCTTGCCCGAGATGATCATCCTGCGCAAGGTGCTCAAGCTGCGCTTGATCGCCACCTTCGTCGGTATCGTGGCTACCGGCATCCTGGGCGTTGGCTTCATTTTTAATGCGGTCCTGTGAACACCCATTCAACAAACAACTAACCGACGGAGACACACACATGTACCTGCCAGCCACACGAATCAAACAATTGCTGATGGCCTGCCTGGCGAGCACGCTGGCCTGGTCTGCCCATGCGGTTGACATCGTTTTCAAACCCGTGGCGCCCGGCGTGTACGCCTACGTGGGCGAAACCGAAGGTCGCACCTACGAGAACGAAGCCCTCAACGCCAACCTTGGCCTGGTCGTCACACCCGCCGGCGCACTGCTGATCGACAGCGGGGCGAGTTTTCTGGGTGCGAAGCGGATCGCTGAAGCCGTGAAGAAGGTGACGATGCAGCCGATCAAGTGGGTGATCAACACCGGCGGACAAGACCATCGCTGGCTGGGCAATGGCTTTTTCAAGGCCCAAGGCGCCGAGATCATGGCCCATGCCAACGCTGAAGCTGACATGCGAGCCCGAGGTCCGGAACAGCTAATGGCGAACGCGTCTGTACTGAAAGAAAGAATGGACGGCACGGAGGTCGTGCTGCCCACCCGGTGGTTGAAAGACGCCGACACAACGCTCGATCTGGGTGGCGTGGCCGTACAGGTGGTGTACCGGGGTGGCGGGCACACGCCTGGCGACAGCATGGTCTGGCTGGCACAAAGCGGCGTGGTGTTCACCGGTGATGTGGTCTACGTGGACCGCATCCTGGGCCTGCACCCGGTCAGCAAAACCCGGACATGGGTGCAGTCGTTCGAGGCACTGGAGGCCCTGAAGCCGAAGGTGGTTGTGCCGGGTCACGGCAACGTGACCACTCTGGCCAAGGCGCAGAAGGACACGGGCGCACTGCTCAATGCCTTGCGCGCCCATATGGGCAAGGCGGTGGAAGAGGGCGCCGACCTGGCTACAGCGGTCAAGTCTTTCGTCACGGCCCCTTTCAAACACCTCAAACATGCGGATGTCTGGCTCCCCCAGCTGGCCAACCGCACCTATCTCGAAATGGAAATGGAGTAAGTCATGGACATCAAGGTACTCGGCACAGGCTGTGCCAACTGCAAGAACACCATCGCCCTCATCGAACAGGTAGCTCACGCCAAAGGCGTGACGGTGACTCTGCAGAAGGTGGAAGAACTGCGCGACATCATGGGGTATGGCGTCATGTCCACGCCAGGGGTGGTGGTCAACGGCAAAGTGGTGCACGCAGGTGGCGTGCCCAGTCGCGAAAAGATCGAGCAATGGCTCGTTCCCTGATTATCTGAGCACGCCTTTTCGCTGCCTTGGCCGGAAGCACTTTCTGCCATGCAAGATGCTTGAACATGCCCAACGATGACAAGCAGCAGGCAGGGAGGAGGCTGGGGGGCGTGTAACTGGCCATTCAGACGAGAATGGCGCCAAGTCAAACAGTGGCCCCATCGCATGAACCTGAGGTTCTTTTCTTTTCGCACGGAAGCCAGAGAGACGCTCCTCTCGCCAGATCATGAACCATGATCCCCGTTCCCACGGCCTCTGGGACGCTTCCGCACCCGCTGGGCCTGACACAAAGGCGTTGAACGCGAACCTGCATGCCGACGTGGTGGTGGTGGGTGCCGGGTACACCGGCCTGTCTGCCGCGCTGCACCTTGCACAACGCGGCGCCCGAGTGGTGGTGCTGGAGGCACAGGAGGTGGGTTTTGGTGGTTCCGGCCGCAACGTGGGCTTGGTCAACGCCGGGATGTGGGTCATGCCCTCTGTATTGCCCGGTGCACTGGGCGAGGCCATGGGCAACCGCCTGCTGACACAGCTGGGCAACGCACCTTCGCTGGTATTCGAACTGATCGAGCGCCACGGCATGGACTGCGAGCCGGTGCGCACCGGCACGCTGCATTGCGCGCCTGACGCAACGGGCCTGAGAGCACTGCAAGAACGGGAAAGTCAGTGGCGAGCACTGGGCGCGCCCGTGAGGTTGCTTTCCCAAGCCGAGACAGTACACAAAACCGGTACAGACGCCTATCTGGGCGCATTGCTCGATCTTCGCGCGGGCACCGTACAACCTCTGGCCTATGCCCGCGGCCTGGCACATGCCGCCGCGGCCGCAGGCGCGCAGTTGTACACCCGTACGGCGGTCAACGCCGTGCACGATGCGGGACGGCATTGGCGTTTGAACACCGCCAGTGGCGGCGTCGTTAACGCCCCCTGGGTGATCGTGGCGACCAACGCCTATTCTGATGCAGCAGGGCCATGGGGAGCGTTGCAATCCGGGCTGGTGAGGTTGCCGTACTTCAACATGGCGACGGCCCCATTGCCACCTGCGGTTCTGAAGCAGATATTGCCCGAGCGCCAGGGCGCCTGGGACACGCGCCAGGTGCTCACGTCTTTTCGGCTTGACCGCCAGGGGCGGCTGGTGTTGGGCAGCGTGGGCGCACTGAGGGGCGGTGGCCTGTCCATCCACCGCAACTGGGGACGCCGAGCCTTGGGCAAGCTGTTTCCACAGTTGCGCGGCATCCGCTTTGAACATGAGTGGTACGGAGAAATCGGCATGACGGCCAACGCCTTGCCGCGCTTTCATCAACTGGCCCGCAATACCGTGACCTTTTGCGGCTACAACGGACGAGGCATTGCCCCTGGTACGGTGCTGGGCCGCGAGTTGGCACGCCTGGTGCTGGGGGAGATCACGACGGCCGACCTGCCGCTGCCTGTCACCGACACTCGGCCTGCCAGGCTGAAGCGAGCGCGGGAGGCCTTGTTCGAGATCGGCGCGCAGATCGCTCACTTTGCGGGCGCGCGGTGATCAGGCCGGAGCGCTGCACTGTTTGCCCAGGCTTTCGCTGCAATGAGATCGACGGGAGGCGGAATGAAAAAACGCCCCGAAGGGCGCTTGTTTCTTGATGCGAGGGCGTCGTTCACATCGTCGCCTGGAAGGCGCATGAAAACTCGGTTTTCCCCTATCAAAAGTTTGAGGTACCACCAAAAGTACCACCGTGCTCTTCATTTTGGCTTTCGCAGTATCCAAGCACGTTCGGCAGCAGGGTGAATCTGACCTGTTAAGGCGCCACCGCGCTACGCCGTGTGCGGGGGACTCACCCTGCGTTACCAATTCACAACTCAGTACACGGCGCATTGAGCTAGACCCGCTGCTGCACGCTGTTAGGTCTCAACAGCGACAGGCTCGTGACAATGGTGTGCATAGAGCAGCTAGTCAGTGACCTGCCCCCCAAGCTAGCTGTCGAGTTGCAATAGGTTGTTCCCACCGAGGCGGGAAGCCGGAGGGCGATGGCCGAGAGCCGAGTGAGGCCTGCGGGTGTTGTAGTAGCTCAAGAAGG
>PHCQ01000023.1 GCA_002840835.1 Betaproteobacteria bacterium HGW-Betaproteobacteria-16
CTGTTCATCCGGCGGGTTTCCTCTGTGAGTGCTGAAGCGTGGTAACTCCAGTCTCCCAGATGCCGTCGGGTGAACAACCTATTGCAACATCACAACTAGTGCGTGCTGGCAGCTGAGTTGCTTCAACGCTCGCACAGTGGACGGGCGCCTCTGGCATTCGTGACGTTCGCAACGACGGTGCCAGCCTCAGTCGTCCTGGTCGCGCTGCCGGCTGCGAGTCAAAGTAGCAGTGACGGTCGAAGCTCTGGCAACGGCACTAGCTGAAGCTTGGCGCATCTGCGTCCGGACGTCCGCTTTCAGACGCTAGATTCGACTCGCGCGGAGTCGCCGTCGGGCCCGGTCCAGCCTGAGCTAGCATGGCGCTTTCGGCCAGGAGCGGCCAGTCGCCAAGCGGGCGAGCAGTCGTTCAATTGATGGGTTCAAGCCGCATTGCGCACATCGTGGCTGGCGGGGCGCGTCTGCAGCCAGTAGCTAACTAGTAAAACTGGCAGCGTAATCGCTGGAAGCAACAGGAGAACGACGATTCCTTCGCCGCCAGACAGCAATGAATTGAACATTGTGTTTCCAACTTCGCCGCAGGCCAACCCTACCTGGCACCAGCCGAGGACGAGGAACGCCGGTACGAACTGGTAGAACCTGAGCAAGAATGCCAAAACGAGCGCTGCCATAAAAACCTTGGCCCATCGTAGAAGTGCGGGTGATGCGCTTGATATTCGATAGATGGCACTCAAGGACAGGGCGAAGCACGGATAGGCAAATGAAAACAAGAGGACCAAAGTGAGAAGCGCTGCGACGGGTTCCGCATGAGGTCCCGTGAAGGGTAGATGTGTATGCGCGGCGACCAAGGCAGTGACGAGTGCGGAACCAAGAAACGCCGAGACGATGTGTGCTTGCATGGTGCAACCGATATTGTGCGGCCTTGCGTCGGAGTGGCCGGTGCGTAGGAAATGTATGGAGATCGGCCGACAATCCCATCTTGGTGGCTAGCTGCTCCCCAGCGCGAAGGCTAGACTTCGGGAATCGGCCAAGAGCCGACGCCGAGAAGGCACAAGTTGAACAGCGTAGGGTCATGGGCGCCAAGCGACCCGGACTACAAAGGAAATGCAGCGTCGTGAGTTGCCTCAAGCATCAAAGAGTTCCTTAATTGAAAGCAGTATCCGTTGTTGGTGGTTTTCTGCTCGCAATGCTCGTGGCCGCGGCGACCTTATTTGCTTCGATGATCCTCGCGGTACAGATTTCGGAGAGCAGCTTGCCCCCGCCGCCTACGGTGGAAACGCGATCCTACTTTGACGAGGAAGTTGCCGACCTGCAGCGACACCACGAACAGCGCCAAAGTGAGATGAACGAGGAATTGCGAAAGAACCTGGGCGCTGATGCGGCTGGCACGCGTGCGCTCCTAGGAACTGTGGAAGGGATCTGGATTCTGTTGTTTCTGGCAGCCTCCAGCCTTGCGGTCTTTCTGCTGTGGAAGAGGCAGCAGCGCCTGATCGTCCTAGGCTATGCGGGGTTTGCAAGCTGCTACGCCCTGGCATCAACGTTTTTTACATTGATGTCCTGAGTGAGCATCTCGGCCACATTTGGCTCGACCATCGGATTGAGGGCTTCTGCAGGATGACTGCTCAGGGCCCGGTGCTGCTTGAGCTAGCATGGCGCTCATCGGCCATGAGCGGAAGCTCACCAATGTCCGCTTGAGAGCTTCTGCAAGGATGTCAGGGCGTCCAGTCCACTCTGCACGGCGCTGCCACCCAAGCGCAGAACGTACGGGTAGATCATGTCTGTCGCGGTCACGCCTCCTCCGCCGCGCTGTCACCTTGCAGCCAGCCAGGCAAATCCCGCGGCGAGCGCCTCGGCCGGCGGGCGCGGCGCGTAGCCGAGTTCGCGCGTGGCCTTGCCGATGTCGTACTCCTGGCGCACGCCATGAAAGAGCCGCACCTGGCTGCGCAACAGCTCGGGGGCACGGCCGGTGATGCGCGCCATGGCTTCCTGCAGCCACGCCATGGCCATCAGCAAGCTGCGCGGCGCCTTGGCAGGCGGCCGACGGCCTGTGCTCATCGCCTTGAGCATGTCGGGGAGCGAGGAGCTGTGCCGGTTGGCCAGGATGTAACGCTCGCCCGGTCGCCCGCGTTCGGCCGCCCGGATCATGGCTTCGGCCACATCGCGCACATCCACGAAGTTGAAATGGACGTCGGGGTCCAGCGGCACCTTGCCGGTGCGCACCGCCTCCAGGAACTGCATCGTGTCGGTCAGGCGGTGGTTGTTGGGCCCGACCATGGCGCCGGGCAGCACGGTGACGAGCGGCAGGTTCAGGCGCCGCGCCGTCTCCCAGGCGGCCCGCTCCGACTCGATCTTGGAGCGGTAGTAGGGGTTGTCGGCCTCGTCGTTCCAGTGGCTCTCGTCGAGCGGGCTGCCGTCGTGCCCGACAGCAGCGACCGAGCTGACGTAGACGACCTTGCGCACGCCCGCTGCGGCGGCGGCCTGCAGGATGAGGCGGGTGCCATCGACGTTGGGCTGGACGATGTCGCGCTCCGGGTGGGGCGCCCAGTGCCGGAAGACGGCGGCAACCTGGTAGAGCGTATCTACGGCAGCGAGTGCGCGTTTCAGTGAGGCGGCGTCGCGCAACTCCAGCGGCACGCGCTCGCAGGCCAGTCCTCGGAAGGGGGCAACGTCATCCATCCGGCGCACGCCGGCGCGCACGGTGTGGCCGCGGTCGAGCAGGGCGCGCACGAGGGTGTTGCCAAGATGGCCATTGGCGCCGGTCACAAGGGAAATCTGGGTCGTCATGGCGACTGCTTTCTGTTTGAGGAAGGGACCAAGCCACTGTAGGACGGCAAGCCCGGCGAAGCACTGAACCGGCGCGCCACGTTGCGGCACTGGGGCGCCAGCGCGGCGGTGCGCTATAACTCAGCGCATGAGCGCACCTGCCAGCTACACCGTCTCCGCTGCCTTTTTCGAGAACCTTGTCTGGGCGGCGGCGGAAGAGGGATTGGACGTAGCGAACTGGCAGGCCGATCTCGCCGGCCTGCACCGCAACGACGACCGCCTGCCGCTCAGTGCCTTCCACGAGCTCTGGCGGACCCTGCTGGCCCAGACCGCCGACCCGCTAATCGGCCTGAAGCTCGGCGCGCGCTTCCGGCTCGGGCGCTATGGGTTGGTGGAGTTTTTACTGCTGAACGCGCGCACGGTGCAGCAGGCGATGGAACAGGCCACGACCTACTGGCGGCTCGTCATCGACGAAGAGAAGGTGGTTCGCTTGGCAAACCATGGCGACGCGCTGCGGCTGCTCATCGAGCCGAGAATCCCACACCCGGCTGCTGCCTACGAGATGGATCTCTGCTATGTGCTGCGGATGATGTCGCTGCTGCTCGGGCGGCCTGGTCAGGACATGGGCTTGTCGCTCGGCCTCGGCCATGCCCAACCGGCCGGCACGACGCTGGACGACTATCGATCGCGGCTCGGCTGTGAGGTGGTGTTCGATGAGCCCTACTACTGGCTGGAACTGCCTGCCGCGTTGCCGCGGCAGGAGTTGCCGTGTAGCCACCCGCTGCTGGTCCAGACGCTGGCTACCCAGGCCGACCTGCAATTGAAGCTGCTGGACCGAGAACCCGCCGTGACGGCGCGCGTGTCCCAACTCATCGCACTCGGCGCTAACGAGGTGGAGGCCGTGGCCGCCAAGCTCGGCCTCAGCTCTCGGAGCCTCCAGCGACGGCTGAAGGAGGAGGGCACGAACTTCGGTGTCCTGCGCGATTCAGCCCAGCGGCGGCGCGCCGAGCAGCTGCTCAGCGAGCCACGCGTGGCGTTGAAGGAAGTGGCCTTCTTCCTCGGCTATGAGGAGCGCGGCCTGGCCGTGGCCTGCCAGCGCTGGTTTGGTGCGTCGCCCGGCGCTCTGCGGGCGCGCCTGATCGCTGGCTAGGCCGTGGCCACCGGGATGCCCAGCGGCTTGCCCGAGGCGATGCGCTGCTTCCACTCGACCGGGCCTGTGATGTGGGCGCTGGTGCCGTCGGCGTCCACCGCCACGGTGACGGGCGTGTCCTCCACGTCGCGTAGATGGCTTCCATGCCGAGGTACTCGAAGCCGACCAGCTTGGCGCCCTTGATGGCCTTGCTGACGAGATAGGCCTGTCCTTGTCAAAGAAGGGCGCGTCGTTCTTGCAATTTGCGTGGGCGTCTGAGGTGGCCCTGCGTCGGGGGCAAAGATGCCTGCGCCTCCAGAATTCGCTGTGGCTGCCAAAGCGGTAGGTCGGCCGCTTGAGGCTGGCGATCTCATGGAGCGCATAGGGAACGACTGATGTCCAACTAATCATTGCAGCGGATGCCTTCGGCGCCCGCTGAATTTCAACGTTGAACGGCTGCTTATCCGGGGCTCGGTAAGCCTGCGGGAACTTCCGCTCTGGGTCGAGAGTGTGAGTTCATCCTTTCGAGCAGTTGACGTTCGACCTCGATTTGATGGGTAACCTGCGGCCTGTCACGCTGGATGACTGCAGCCCCTTCGATACCTGTCATTGATGCCGCCGTGCTGCCGGGTGACCCGATGACGGCTTCGTGCCTAGCACCTTGAACCCAACCACCGGCCGCGACCGACGTCAATCGCTGCAAAACTGCCCCTGACCAGTAGGGTGAAATCCTGTTATTGGAGAAGCTCTCGCCTGACTATCTCCCCTGCAGCCGAACCATCAAGATCACGGGTTGCATCTCAGTGGCACGGCGGTGCAACATGGGTTTGCCATGCGTTTACGATGCAATCGCAAGGATCGAGCATTCATGATCAGATGCTGACCTGTGAATGTCGGGAGCGAGAGAACGACCACCTGCCCTCACGCCCTACTTCTGACTTGCATAAGGAGCTATTGATGCCTCGGCATTTACGTCCTGTCAGAGCGTGTCAGGCTCTTGAAGTCTGTTCTCGCAGTTGGCTGTTGAAGAGCGCAATGCTCCTCCTCTTCGCTCCAACACTCTTGGGAGTGGCCTCGGCCGAACCCACGGATGAACTGGTCGCGCTGGTCAACGACTACAGGAACGAGAACCGCAACTGCGGCATCAGGCCTGTGCAGTCGGTTGGACCGCTTACTCCACATGTCGGCCTCAGCAAGCTGACCGCTTCCGGCCCTGATGATTTGAAGGAGGCGTTCCGCGCCCAGGATTACACGCCCTCCAAAGTCCAGGTGCTTCAGGTTTCTGGTTTTGGTAGTTCCAACTCCGCAATGGACATGCTGAAGAAGCACTACTGTGAGCCGCTGATGAATCCGCAGTACGTGGACATTGGCGTTTCACGCACTGGCAACACCTGGCGAGTGGTGCTTGCGCGGCCGGTCGTTTCTCCAAACTTGAAGGACTGGCCTGATGAAGGCCGAGAGATCTTGAGGTTGACAAACGAGGCGCGTGCCGAAGCGCGCAAGTGTGGAGAAAAAATGTTTGAAGCGGTGGCACCGCTGACGTGGGCCGCCAAACTGGGTGCCGCGTCCCTCACGCACAGCCGTGACATGGCCAGTCAGAACTACTTCAGTCATCGTTCGAAAAACGGTGGTCAGGTGAACAGCAGGGTTGATGAACAGGATTACGCCTGGCAAGGGGTGGGCGAAAACATTGCCGCTGGGCAAGGCTCGGCACAACAGGTGGTGTCTGCCTGGTTGTCCAGCCCGCCCCACTGTGCCAACCTGATGGGGAAAGACTTCTCCGAGATGGGCGCGGCGTATGCAATCGATAAAAATAGCGACACCACCATCTACTGGACTCAGGTGTTCGCTACTCCGCGCTGAGGGCGTTTTCTGCAGAGTCAACAGTAAGCGGCTGGCGATCCCATCTTGATGGGTAGCAGCTCTCGACCCCAAGGCTAGACTTGCTTTCGCTGCTACTAGGCCGTTCAAATAGGCGGACGAAATTGCGCGATGGATCACTATGGAAAGCCATCCAAACCACCCTAGCGAGACTTGTGCGCATCGCCCGTCATGTTGCGCACAGCAGCCCCAGGGTCCCTCTCCAGTCTCGACAGCGACAGCTCCCATGTCTTGAGCGCCCAGTAGCTGCCGAAGGTCCAGATGCCTGCCATCTCCACGAAGAACACGACGCTGCTGCCGCCGGCCAGCAATGCCGCCAGGGCAAAGCCGGTCGCTGGGCACAGGAACATCAGCACGGCCAGCACGCGGTAGGCGCGCCTGAACATAGGCTCCCTGTGCTTCTGGTGGGCGGGCAGGTAGCTCAGTGATTTGCAAGCGCATTGCCAGGCGACGATGCCGAGCAACACGAACAGCACGGCAGCGGCCGCGAAGTGGATCGGCTGATCGGGCTGGCGGTTGACCCAGTCCAGCACGGCGGGGCAGTCTTTGACCAGCTGCATGATGCGCTCGTCGCCAGCGAGATCTTTACCGTTGATGCGTTCTGGCACCACGGCGACGATCAGCGCGCAGATGGCTGCGGTGTTGAGCAGCGTGTTCTCCCACTGCGTGAGCCCTTTGTACAGGTGCAGCCCTGTCGCGATGGCGAACAGCCCGCCGACGAAGAAGGTGCGCATGGGGAATTCGGCGCACTGCATGGCCCCGGCTCCGGCTGTCGCGCGGGCGGCGAAGAAATAGGCGCTCATCGATGGCTGCAGAGGCAGATCGTGTACGAAGCGCCCCCAGAAATAGAGGACCGCCGGGAAGGCGAAAGCCAGCACCGCCAGCCCTAGCCTGAGGGAGAAATAGGTTTCAGAGAAATGCCGCCACAGGTCGTGCGCATCAGGTGGCGGCGGCTCGTTGTTCATCAGGCCGGGCTGCGGGCGGTCCATGCGGTGCTCCTTGTGGATTGGGAAGCGGTGCCGCCATTCTGATGCGGGTGTTTGTGGAAGCTGTCATTTCCTTTCGACGGAGTCGCTACAGTGAGCAATCTTGCGGGGTGCCGTGCAGACCCTATCGAACAGGAGGAAAGATGACCGAGCGTGTGAGCCACGCCTTGAGCGAGGTGCTTGACGGGTTGGAGGCGTCCATCAATGGGGAAGAGGTGAGCGTGCAGCACATCGTGCAGACGCTCGGTCAAAGGTCGTTTGCGTCTTTGCTGCTGATCTTCCCGTTGATCGCAGTTTCTCCGGCCAGTGCGGTCCCAGGCGTCACGGCGTCAGTCGCGGTCATCGTCTTCCTGCTGGTGAGCCAGATGATCGTCGGGCGCGAGAGTGTGTGGCTCCCTTCGTTCATTCGCCACCGTTGTATTTCAAAGGCAGCGTTGTGCAAGGCCATTGGCTGGTTGAGAAAGCCCATCGCTTTTGTCGAACGCTTTCTGAAGGCCCGGCTCACCTTCATTCTGGAAAGGCCGTGGCGGTATCTGCCGTTGGGCATGGTCCTGGTGCTGAGCCTTTTCATGCCCTTCATGGAACTGGTGCCAACCTCAGGCTCCATTGCATCGGCCATCATTTCGATCCTGGCCGCTGGCCTGTTTACGCGGAACGGCGGCCTGGTTTTGTTTTCGCTTCTGACGATGTTGGGACTGCCCGTGCTGGCGTGGCAGGCCGGTGTGGGCGGGTGAAGGTTGTGGTCGCGTTCCTGAACAAGAAGCCGTACGAGCAGGAACACCGCGTCGCGCCCGGCCAGTGCTTCGCCCAGGCCTTCGCCAGTGGCCAGGTTGAGCTGCAACTGGTCAGGTGTCTGGGGCGCTTGGCTGGTGGCGCGGGCCACGCCCCCTGGCCGAGCGCTTCCGCAAGGCCATGGGCGACACGCCGCTGAGCCACCTGCGCACCGTGCGCATGCAGAAAGCCATGCACCTGCTGGCCGAAACCGAACGCCCGCTGGACCAGGTGGCCGAAGAGGTTGGCTACAGCGATGCTTTTGGTTTCTCCAAGGTGTTCAAACGCGAGATTGGCCTGTCCCCGCGCGACTTCCGCCGCCGCGATGCGCAGGACCGGCAATCGGAGTGGCGCATACAGACGGGTTGAATGGGCTGCGGCTGGAGCCTTCGCGCTTCATGGGTGCGACGGCGTGCCTTGGCCAAGGGCTTTTGGCTTGATCGCTCACCCCTTTGCGGCTAAGGTCGGCGTTCCATCCAGAGAGGCCTGCCATGCGCACCACATCACCCCAACCCATTGGCCCGCAAGCGCTCAACACGCTCATGTTGGGGGGCATCATGTTGTGGTTTGTGGCGCAACAAAACTTGCTGGCCCCCTCTGCCATCAAGTACGGTCCCGTCGACGTGGCCAAAGCCGCACCCTACCAGCCTCGCATTCCCCCACCCATGTTCGACCCTGAGCAATTCGACATCGGCCTGGAAGATGCTGAAACCTTTTGGGACTACTGGCCCCAGGACTGACGCCACAGCTGAGGCCTGCGCCAGCTTGGCAGGCCATGCCCATCCAGTGCTCAGCGCTTGCGCCACACACTCGCCAGCCAGGGCTGTTGCTCAATCGGCAGGCCGGCCGGTCGGTAGAAGTGATCCAGCTCGTCGAAGCCGGCAGCCGTCACCAGGCTGCGCCAGCTAGGCCAGTCGTGAAACACGCCGTAGCGCTCACCGTTCCAGCCCTCCTGCCCATCGCCGCGCGGGTTTGAGCTGAACAGCACGCCGCCTGGCCGCAGGCAGGCGTGCAGTTGTCGCAGCACCTGCGGCAGCACCTGGCGGGGCACATGGAACAGCACGGCGTTGGCAAACACACCGTCGAAACGCTCTGCAAGCAGATCAAGTTGCAGAAAGCTCTGCTCCAGCACCTCGCAGCCGCTGTGCAGTCGCGCCATCGCCGCCGCGCTGGGCGCGCCCTCCAGGCCCACGGCGCGGTGGCCCAGCGCTTTGAAGGTGCACAGGTCGCGCCCCGGCCCGCAGCCGAAATCCAGCAGGTCAAAGGGCGGTGGCCCGGCCATGTGCTTCAGCAGCGCCGCGATGTTCTGGCTCACGTCGTGATCGCGCGTGCCTTCCCAGTAGCTCTGGGCGTGCTGTTCGTAATGCGCCAGGGTGCGCGCGGCGACTTGTTGCAGGTGCGACAAACTCACACTGGTGTTCCTATGCTCATCTCTCAAATCGGTCTTATGCTGGCATTCATGGGGGGCGAATGAGTTCTAGCCTTTTTATAGAGAGGACTCCCCCCGGAAAGTCCAAGCGATCCTCTCATGCCAAAACATCAGGCCTCACGAATCCTCACTGTCCCGATCAAGCGAATGAACGAACTTGAAACAAATGCCGGACTGGCGGCCACACCGGGCTACGAGTACGCCAGACGTACCGGCAGTCAACTTCATGTCGCCGGGCAGGTGCCCCACAACTCGTCGGGTCAGCTAGTGGGGATCATGGACCCGTTCGCTCAAGCCGAGCAATGCCTGAACAATCTGAACACGCTGCTCTCCGTCAACGGCTTCTCTACGCACGACATTCAGCGCCTTGTCGTCTACGTCGTCGGCGAGCAAGAAAACCTCACAAGGGCCTGGGCTGGCGTTCAACAATGGTTCTCTGGAACCGTTCCCCCGGCAACGCTCCTCGGCGTCGCTTGCCTTGGACATCCCGGCCAACTGGTTGAGGTGGACGCAACTGTCATCAAGAACACACCTCAGGCTCAGTGAGGCAAGCATTCCAATCCACCGGACCTCTGGAGAGCTGCGCTTGCCTTCGTCCGGTGAGTTTCAACGTTGGACAACTGTTTTTCTCGTCTGAAGGTCGACTGCTTCTGGCCGGGATCGGGTTTCGCCAAAGGTAACCAGCAGTTGACGATGGTCAGCAGGACCATCAAGCCGAAGATCAGCTACTTGGTGCGCCGCGAGCTCACACTTTCGGCCAGAGGCAGTCCGCCCACTTTTAAGGGAGACCAATCGATCCATGACCTTTGATCTGATTTTTTCTGGGCGGAGTTAGATCAGCGCTTTGCGCTTCAGATTTAACTCTGCTCTGCGTGGCAATGCTTTCTTCTCAATCGGATTTTTTCTCGCTGCCTTCGGCATAAATTTTGAGTGGAAGGTTGTCGAACTTAACTTCGACTAGATATGGATAGTCCTGCTTTAATTCCTTGATTGACTCTTTGTATCGATTGGAGAAGCTGAGTACTGGGGTGGTTTTGCTGAATTTGGCGGGAGTTTGGCCAATAAACGTTGTATGTCCCAAATTGGGGTGCTGGCCAACCAGTTGGTCAAGTGACCGGTAATCGGAGGGGGTTTTTCTTTTGCCAGGATGCTAATGTGTCCAATATAGACGCCTTTACCGGCTTCGACTTTGAATGCTTCACTTGAGATGGGGAAGTGAATTCCTGCCCCGATAATTCCCGGCATGGATGAACCAACAATACCTGTCAATCTGTAAGTTCCAGCAGGCAGGATGGCTATTGCAGGCATGTCTGTCCGACCTTTCTTTATTCCGTCGCCCATGCCGACGCCAGGTCCTGGAAAGTATGTCATACCTCCCTCGAATGTATCCTTTCCGCTTTTACCGAGTTCCACAACAGACCCTGAAAGATAGCCGCCGAGTTTCCAAGGGCCCCATTTCGGATTGAACTCATTGGTCATGTCCAGAGACATGGCCACAACCCCATGCTTGACAAGGCTGGGATCCTCGGGGCCGCGAGGATTTAGAGCATGAGGTCCTGTTGATGCGCAAGAGGCTACGAAGGTCGAAATGAGCAGTACGGCGAACAATTGGAGATGGCGATGTGACATAAAGTGTTTCGGTATAAAAATAATGGATTGTTGCTAGCAATACTTGGCCAATTGCGACAACGCCTGTTCGACAATGCAGTTCCCAAGCCCGTACATGTAAGCGATTGTTCGTGGAACGCGTGCATTCAAAGCGAAGACCCTGTCAGATTTAACAGGGTCTTGGTGTGATGAAATTCACAGACTTTAGATACCCGCTTCGGGCTCAGGGCGTGAGTTCGGCCCTTCGAGCAGCTGACATTCGGCCGCGATTTGGCGGGGCAAAATTCGGCCCGCCAGGCTGGAGGACCACAGCTCCCTCGACACCAGTCATTGACGCTGCCGCGCTGCCAGGTGAGGCGATGACGGCTCCGTGCTAGGCATCGTGACCCCAGCTCCTGGCCGCGACCGACGGCAATCGCTGCTCCTCGTTTATTGAGAGTTCAGGGGTTGGGCCTTGTCTCGGGAAGATGCTTTGGGCGGGCGGCCCCCTCACCCCAGCCCTCTCCGCAGAGGGGCGAGCGAGTCCAGGCATTGCTCGCCGCCTCTATAGGTCACGCGATGCGCGGTCGGGGCATTCACCCATTCCTGAACAAAAAGCTGTACGCGTTGAGCGCCGGCACGCCGCCCAGGTGGGCGTAGAGCACGCGGGAGCCTTCGGGGAATTCGCCGCGGCGTACCTTGTCGATCATGCCGTGCATGGACTTGCCTTCGTACACCGGGTCAGTCAGCATGCCTTCCTGCCGCGCACACAGGCGAATGGCTTCCAGCGTGCCTTCGTTGGGCAGGCCGTATTCGGGGCCGCCGTAGCGCGTGTCCAGCACCACGTCGGCGGCGGTGATGTCCTGGTTCAGTTCCACCAGTTGGGCGGTGTTCTGTGCAATGCGCAGAATCTGCGCGTGGGTCTTTTCGGGTTTGGCGGAGGCGTCGATGCCGATCATCTGGCGCGCGCGGCCGTCTGCCGCAAAGCCCACCACCATGCCAGCCTGCGTGCTGCCCGTCACCGAGCAGACCACGATGTAGTCGAACTGGAAACCCAACTCGGCTTCCTGCTGGCGCACCTCTTCGGCAAAGCCCACGAAGCCCAGGCCGCCGTAGGGGTGCTCTGAACAACCGGCGGGCACGGGGAAGGGTTTGCCGCCGGCCTGGCGCACGTCTTCCATGGCCTGTTCCCAGCTGGGACGAATGCCGATGTCAAAACCCGCCGCGTCCAGCCGCACGTCGGCACCCATGATGCGGCTCATCTCGATGTTGCCCACGCGGTCGTACACCGCGTCTGAGTAGTTGACCCAGTTCTCTTGCACCAGCACGCACTTCATGCCCAGATGCGCGGCCACGGCGGCCACCTGGCGCGTCTGGTTGGACTGGATGCCGCCGATGGAGACCAGCGTGTCGTAGCCGCCAGCAATCGCTTCGGGGATCAGGTATTCGAGCTTGCGCGTCTTGTTGCCGCCGAACGCCAAGCCGCTGTTGCAGTCTTCGCGCTTGGCGTAGAGCTGCACCTTGCCGCCCAGGTGCTTGCTGAGCCGTTTGAGGTGCTGGATGGGGCTGGGGCCAAAAGTGAGCGGGTAGCGGGGAAACTTCTGCAGGTTCAGGGTGTGGGTGGTGGCGGTGGTCATGTCGGTGGTCCAGATGTTGAGGAGCGGTTGCAGCCCGGGTGCGTACAGCGTCATGGCGGCAAAGCACGTGGGCATGGGGCGAACTCCGGTGGGGTGAAAACGAAGTTCATCGTAGGGCGACAGCGTTGCTACGAATTGCCAATTGACCTTCAGAAATCAGCCTTTGATGCTCATTTCTTGTCATCCATCGAATAGATGGTGTGAAATGGCCGCCTGACGCAACAAATGAAGATTTCAGCTATGGAAACACCGCTTGACCGCATCGACCGCAAACTGCTGGAGCTGCTGCAGCAAGACGCCTCGCTGCCCAACCTGGAGCTGGCCGAACGCACCCACCTCAGCCCGCCGGCCTGTTCGCGGCGCGTGGCGCGGTTGCGGGCATCGGGCGTGATCCGCAAGACGGTGGCCCTGGTGGACCCGCGCGCGCTGGGTTACACGGGGCTGGTGATCATTGGCGTGGTGCTGGACAGGTCCACACCCGATTCGTTCGCCGCGTTCGAGAAGGCCGCGGCCGGGCTTACCGGCTGCCTGGAGGTGCAGCTGGTGACCGGCGAATTTGATTACTTCGTCAAGCTGCGCATCCAGGGCATCGACTCGTTCAACGACATGCACAGCGCCCAGCTGATCGCGCTGCCGGGCGTGCGGCAGGTGCGCACGTTTGTGTGCCTGAAGGAAGTGTTTGAGACGACGGTGTTACCGGTGCCTGCCGCCTGAAGCTCTCTACAGGTCCAGAACCAGCCGTGCGCTGCTGGCCCGGGAGCAGCACGGCAGAAACTGGTCGCAGGCCTCGCGCTCTTCCTCTGTGAGGTACTGGTCGCGGTGGTCGGGCTTGCCGGCTTTCACGCCGGTCAGGCAGGTACCGCAGATGCCTTGTTCGCACGACATGGGAATGTCCAGGCCTGCTTCGTGCAGGGCGGCCAGGGCGGTCTGGTCGGCGCGCACCGGGATCACCCGCCCGGTGCTGGCAATCTCCATTTCAAAGCTGCCGTCGCCGGTGTGGTCCACCGGTGCGGCGGCGAAGTACTCGCGGTGCAGGCGTTCTTCGGGCCAGCCGGCGGCGCGGCCGGCGTTCAGCACCGCGTCCATGAAGCCTTGCGGCCCGCACACATACAGGTGCGTGCCGGCCGGTGCCTGGGCCAGCGTGGCGGCGATGTCCAGCTTCTGGGCGGCGTCGCCGTCGTCGAAGTGGTGGTGGGCCTTCTGCGCATAGCTGGCGGCGGTGATGCGCGGCACAAAGGGCGTGCGGTCGCGCGAGCGGGTGCAATGGTGCAGTTCAAAGCTGGCGCCCTGGGCGCTCAGGTGCTCGGCCATGGCCAGCAGGGGCGTGATGCCGATGCCGCCGGCCAGCAGCAGGTGGTGGGGCGCGTTGTCGCTCAAGGCAAACAGGTTGCGCGGCGTGCTGATGTCCAGCTCGGTGCCTTCGTGCAGGGTTTCGTGCACCGCCTGTGAGCCGCCGCGTGAGGCTGCGTCGCGCAGCACCCCGATCTGGTAGCGGTGCGTTTCGCCCGGCCGGTTGCACAGCGAGTACTGGCGCACCAGCCCACCGGGCAGGTGCACGTCAACGTGTGCACCGGCGGTGAAGGCGGGCATGGTGGTGCCTTCCACGGGCACGAGTTCCAGGCTGCAGATGTCTTGCGCCTCGGTGCTGCGGCTGGCCACGCGCACCCGCAGCGTGTCCGTGTGAACGCTCATGCCACCACCGCCTGTTCGGCCGCCATCACGCGGTCGATCACCTTGCGCGACTGCACGCCGCCGGTGTCGATGTTGAGCATGAGCAGCTTGCGGTCGGGGTAGGTGCTGATGTTCTTCTGCTGGCGCTCCAGCATTTCCATGTCTTCGGCAAAGATCTTGCCCTGGCCTTCGCGGATTTGGGCCGTCAGCGCCTTGTCGCCCGGGTTGAACTGGCGCGCCATGCCCCAGAAGTAGTGCATCGAGGTGTCGGTCTCGGGCGTGATGAAGTCGACCACCACGCTGTACACCTTGTGTTCGGCCGGTGCGTCGTAGCCGCCATGGCCGGCATGGGCCACGCCCACCTCGATCATGATGTGGCTGGGCGGCGTGAAGCGGCAGATCTGCCAGCGGTCCACCGGCACGTCGTCGGCCAGGCCCTTGGCGCGCAGTGCGGCCTT
Organism: Betaproteobacteria bacterium HGW-Betaproteobacteria-16; assembly: GCA_002840835.1. Lineage (GTDB taxonomy): Bacteria > Pseudomonadota > Gammaproteobacteria > Burkholderiales > Burkholderiaceae_C > Hydrogenophaga. Next base: position 14,310 of record PHCQ01000023.1, read on the forward strand.
CCAGAACGGCGGCGCGATGATGTTTTCCATGAAGCGGCTGGTGACCACTTCGTCGCCGTTGACCGTGGTCTTGCACGGCGTTTCGTCGATCTCTTTCTGGCCGATGCTGGTGGAATGCACGTAGGTCTCGTGCGTGAGGTCCATCAGGTTGTCGACCATGAGCTTGTAGTTGGCCTTCACGTGGTACAGGCCGCCGCCGTAGGCCCACTCGGGGTTGTCGTACCAGACCATGTGCGGAATGAGCGCCGGGTCGGCCTTGGTCTTGTCGCCGGGCCACACCCAGATGAAGCCATAGCGTTCCACCACGGGGAAGCTGCGGATGGCGGGGAAGCCGCCCACGCGCTGGCCGGGCATGGCCACCGTCTTTCCGTCGCAGCCCATTTCCAGGCCGTGGTAGCCGCAGACCAGCTTGCCTTCGCACACATAACCCAGAGACAGCGGCGCGCCCCGGTGCGGGCAGAAGTCTTCCACCGCCGCCACCTGGCCGGGCTGTGGCCGGTAGAACACGATGGCCTGGTTGCAGATGGTGCGACCCAGGGGTTTTTCGTTGATCTCGTCGGCCGTGCAGGCCACATACCAGGTGAGGGTGGGGAACATGGTGGGGTCCTTGTCGGTGTGTGCGTCGTGGGAATGCGGATCTTCATTCAGTATGCTGAATGACGTTCATTGTACGGAATGACGGCTTGAAAAAAAAGGGGCTCAGGCCTCGGGTAAACCCTAGGCTTCGCGAGATTTGCCCGGCGGTTCGGCGCGGGCAGCGTCGTTCAAATGCACGAACTTGCGCAGCAGGGCCAGGAACTGCGCCTGCTCGTCGGCAGACAGCGGCTCCAGCAGGCGGTGGTACATGGGCGCGACGCGGGGCAGCATGTCCTGCAGCATGGCTTCACCTGCCGGGGTGAGGCGCAAGGCGCGCTGGCGCCGCGCCAGCAGCTCGCGCACGATCCAGCCCTTGGCTTCCAGCCGGGTGGCGATGTCGGCGGTGGTGGAGGTGTCGAGCGCGACCTTGTCGGCCAGGGTGACCTGGTCGATGCCGGGGTGGTCTTGCAGCGCGCGCAGGATGGCGTACTGCACCGGTGTGATCTCGCGTCCGTGGGTGTCGTGGAAGGTGGACACGGCGAGCTGGTGGGCGCGACGGATCAGATGCCCGGGCTCAGCGTGCAGGGCGGGTGCTGGAGGGTTCTTGGGGGTGGGCATGGCTCGGGTCAGGTGGCGTGGTCGGGGCACTATACGAGATGGGGCGGCAAGCCCTTTCGCGCAGCGCCTGCAGCGCGAGGCTGTCCGGCTCACAATGGCCCGCATGAACGACACCACTGCCTACACTCCACCCCAAGTCTGGTCGCCTCCCAAAGAAAGCGGCGGCCGTTTCGCCAACATCAACCGCCCGGTGGCGGGCGCCACGCACGACAAGGCCTTGCCCGTGGGCAAGCACCCGCTGCAGCTGTACTCGCTGGGCACACCCAACGGCGCGAAGGTCACGGTGATGCTGGAAGAGCTGCTGCAGGCGGGCCACACTGGCGCCGAATACGACGCCTGGCTCATCCGCATCAACGAAGGCGAACAGTTCGGCAGCGGTTTCGTGGCCGCGAACCCCAACTCCAAGATCCCGGTGCTGGTGGACCACAGCGGCGCCACACCCCAGCGCGTGTTTGAGTCCGGTGCCATCCTGATCTACCTCGCTGAAAAGTTCGGTGCCTTCCTGCCCACTGAAGGCGCAGCGCGGGCCGAATGCCTGTCGTGGCTGTTCTGGCAGATGGGCAGCGCGCCCTTTCTGGGCGGTGGCTTTGGCCACTTCTACGCCTATGCGCCCATCAAGATCGAATACGCGATCGACCGCTACGCCATGGAAGTCAAGCGCCAGCTCGATGTGCTCAACCAGCACCTGGCCGAACAGCACTTCCTCGCGGGTGACGAATACACCATCGCCGACATGGCCGTGTGGCCCTGGTACGGCGCCATGGCCAAAGGCCAGTTGTATGAAGCCGGCGAATTCCTGCAGGTGCACGAATACACGCATGTGGTCCGCTGGGCGGACGAGATTGCACAGCGGCCCGGCGCCCGGCGGGGCCGCATGGTCAACCGGACCTGGGGCGCTCCAGAGAGCCAGCTGCACGAGCGGCACGATGCGAGCGACTTCGACACCCGCACGCAGGACAAGATCGCCGAGGCAAGTTGAGCCGCAGCCGGTGGCGGCCAATCAAAAGTTCTTCTTTTTGCAGGATGTTGCAGTGCAAGCTTGCGTCGCCCGGGGTTCCTGTGCATAGTGGATTCAAGACATCCCCGTGGCCGCCGGGAGGTCCTGACCAGCCGGTGGCTTGTGTCAACCAGGAGCAACAGGAGGCTCATTTATGAATTTGACGATCAGCGGTCACCACCTCGAGGTCACGCCCGCCCTGCGCGGCTACGTCACCACCAAACTCGAACGGATCTCGCGTCACTTTGACCAGGTGGTCGACGTCAAGGTCCTGCTCACGATAGACAACCTCAAGGAGAAAGACCTGCGTCAGCGCGCCGAATGCAACATCCATGTGAAGGGCAGGGACTTGTTTGCAGAAAGCGCCCACGCCGACCTGTATGCCGCCGTCGATGAGCTGGCAGACAAACTGGACCGCCAGGTGTTGCGCTACAAAGACAAGTCACAGGATCACCACCATGAGTCGGCGAAACGATTGATGTGACATCCGTCACGATGGCTGCCGGTGCAGCCATTTTTCAATGCTGCACTGCAACAAGCCGCTTGATCTGTCAAGCGGCTTTTTTGTCGCCAGAGTCTAGCCATCCTCGCCCAACTCGTCATAATTTGCGGTCCAAGAGGCCCACATGAACCGACTATCTGCCATATTGCCCGCCGCGCAAGTGCTCGTCAGCGTGGATGCGACCAGCAAAAAACGCGCGTTTGAAGAAGCAGGGTTGCTCTTTGAAACCCTGCACGGCCTCAACCGCGCACTCATCACCGACAGCCTCTTTGCCAGAGAACGCCTGGGGTCCACCGGCCTCGGTCACGGCGTGGCGATCCCGCATGGGCGCATCAAGGGCCTGAAACAACCCTTGGCCGCGGTGTTCCAGCTCGAGAACCCCATCGGTTTCGACGCGCCCGACGAATTGCCCGTGCAGCTCATGATCTTTCTGCTGGTGCCAGAGGCTGCCACGCAGAAGCATCTGGAAATCCTGTCAGAAATCGCCGAACTGCTCAGCGACAGCAGCCTGCGCGAACAGATGAAGAGCTCCACCGACGGCGCAGCTCTTCACTCACTCATCACCACCTGGCAATCGGCCCACGCCGCTGCGTGAGACGGCGCGCCGCCCGCTCCTTGCCTTGCCCGAACCCCAGCCACGCGCAGGTGTCGGCATTGATTGATGCGGCTGCGGGTCGCCCTTCAGGTGACCAGAGATGAAACCCACCGTTGTCAGTGCCGATGTTCTGTTTGAGGACCATCGCGACGCCCTGAAGTGGCAATGGGTGGCGGGCCTCGGCGCTTCCGAGCGCCGGTTCGACGAGGTGGCGATTCGCGAGGCCCGCTCAGGCGCCGACCTCGTGGGCTATCTCAACTACATCCACCCCTACCGGGTCCAGGTGTTTGGCGAACGCGAGGTGGCCTACCTCACCAGCCCCAGTGATGACGACAACCGCCGCCGGGTCGCGCGTATCGTGACGCTGGAACCCCCGGTGCTGGTGGTGGCCGATGCGCAGGTGGCGCCAGATGCGCTGGTGGCCATGTGCGAACGTGCCCAGATTCCCATGTTCTCGACCAAGGAGTCGGCGGCCTTCGTGATCGATGTGCTGCGCGCCTACTTGTCACGCCACTTTGCCGATCGCGCCTCCATGCACGGCGTGTTCATGGACATCCTGGGCATGGGCGTGCTGATCACCGGCGAGTCGGGTCTGGGCAAGAGCGAGCTGGGCCTGGAGCTGATCTCACGCGGTCACGGACTGGTGGCCGATGACGCGGTCGACCTCTTCCGGATCAACCAGACGAGCATCGAAGGCCGCTGCCCGGAGCTGCTGCAGAACCTGCTGGAAGTGCGGGGCATCGGCCTGCTCGACATCAAGGCGATCTTTGGCGAGACAGCCGTCCGGCGAAAAATGCGGCTGACGCTGATCGTGCATCTGGTCCGCAAAGAGACGCTGGAGCGCGACTATGAACGCATGCCACACGAGCCGCTGTATCAGGACGTCTTGGGTGTGCCGGTTCGTAAGTCGGTGATCCAGGTGGTGGCGGGGCGAAACATCGCCGTGCTGGTCGAAGCCGCCGTGCGCAACACCATCCTGCAACTGCGCGGGATCGACACTTACCAGGAATTTGTTTCCCGCCACCGCGCCGCGATGACCAGAGCAGAATGAAGCTGCGTCAGTAGCGCAGGGGGGGTGATCCCTACCTCTCCGAAGATTTGCGGTACTCGCAGTCGGTCTTGCTGCAGTTCGCGTAGAGCGACAGGGCGTGTTCCTGGAGGATGAAGCCGCGGGTCTTGGCGACCATTTGCTGGCGCTTTTCAATCTCGGCATCAAAGAACTCTTCCACCCGACCGCAGTCCAGGCAGACCAGGTGATCGTGGTGCTGGCCTTCGTTGAGCTCGTACACCGCCTTGCCGGATTCGAAGTTGCTGCGGGTGAGCAGGCCGGCCTGTTCGAACTGCATGAGCACGCGATAGACCGTGGCCAGACCAATGTCCGAGCGGTCTTCCAGCAGCACGCGGAACACGTCTTCGGCGGTCATGTGGCGCTGCTTGGCGTTCTGGAACACATCCAGAATCTTCAGTCTTGGCAGTGTGGCCTTGAGCCCCGTGTTCTTGAGTTCTTCAATGTTGGTCATGGGCGGGTGTCTGAAGGGGTCTCTCGTGGGCACGTCGGCGAACGAAGCGCATTCAGAAAGGCAGGCCGCTTGGGTACGGCCTGAGGGCTACAATGACCGGATCATATCGCCAGCGCGGGCTGAATGCTGCATTTTCCCAGGGATGTGCGGCGCCGTTCGTGCACATTCTGGTCAGCATTCATGCACATCCTTTCCAAGCATCGCGGTACCGCCAGCGCGCATCGCCAACGCCGGACACTCTGGTTGTGGGTCCCGGTGGCCGCCCTGGCTGCACTGTCGGGTTGCTCCAGTGCTCCATCCGTGAGCGATCTGGGCAACCTGGTTTCGCCGTACCGGATCGACATCGTGCAGGGCAATGTGGTCACGCGCGAGCAGGCGGCGGCACTGCGCCCCGGCATGCCGCGCGAGCAGGTTCGCGACATCCTCGGCACGCCGTTGCTCACCAGCGTGTTCCATGGCAACCGCTGGGACTATGTGTTCACGTTCCAGCGGCAGGGCCAGGAAACCCAGCGCCGCAAGCTCGCGGTCTTCTTCCGCGACAACGTGCTGGAGCGGGTTGAAGCCGACGAATTGCCCACCGAGGCTGAGTTCGTGTCCTCGCTTGAAGTGAAAAAGAAGCTCGGCAAGCCTGTTCCCCTGGAAGCCACCGAAGAGCAGTTGAAGCAATTCCAGGACCGCAATCCGCCGACCAAGGCCGATGCCACAGCCAGCGAGCCTGCCGCCCAGCCGGCATCGAGCTATCCGCCGCTGGAGCCCGCCGGGGCCGCACAATGACCGCCGCCAACCTGCACCGCGTGTGCATCGCGGGTGCGAGTGGCCGTATGGGCCAGATGCTGGTGGAAGCCGTGCGCGCCAGCGGCGACTGCCAGCTCACCGGTGCGCTCGACGTGGCATCCAGCCCCGCACTGGGACAGGACGCTGCCGCCTTCGCCGGGCATGCCAGTGGCGTGGCCATCACGTCCGACCTCACCGCTGGCCTCTCGCGCAGCCAGTTCCTGATCGACTTCACCCGCCCTGAAGGCACCATGGCGCACCTGCGCGAGTGCGTGAAGCTCGGCGTCAATCTGGTCATCGGCACCACCGGCTTCTCGGAAGAACAGAAAAAAGAGATCGAGAAGGCATCGTCTTCGATCGCGATCATGATGGCGCCCAACATGAGCGTGGGCGTCAACGTGACCATGAAGCTGCTGGAGATGGCGGCCAAGGCCATGTCCACCGGCTACGACATCGAGATCATCGAGGCCCATCACCGCCACAAGGTGGATGCGCCCAGCGGCACTGCACTGAAGATGGGCGAAGTGATTGCCGACGCGCTGGGACGGGACCTGAAGGAATGCGCGGTGTACGCCCGCGAAGGCGTCACCGGTGAGCGCGATCCTTCCTCCATCGGTTTTGCGACCATTCGCGGGGGTGACATCGTGGGCGACCACACCGTGCTGTTTGCGGGCACGGGTGAGCGCATCGAAATCACCCACAAGTCGAGCAGCCGCGCCACGTACGCCCAGGGCAGCCTGCGCGCCGTGCGTTTCCTGGCGGGGCGCTCCAGCGGGCTGTACGACATGTTCGACGTGCTCGGCCTGCGCTGAGCTTCGTTGCACGCTGAACTTCGGAATTCAATGTGAGCTTCTGGGAAACCGTTCTCCAGGGTGATGCCGTGAGCCGCGGCGTGGCGCTGCTGCTGCTCGCCATGTCGGTGTCGAGCTGGGTGGTGATCCTCTGGAAAGGGTGGTTGCTGCGCCGGGCGGCGGTCGACGTGCAAGTCTCTGCTGCGCTGTTCTGGCAGGCCACGCATCTGGACGATGCCCAGCAGCGTCTGGGTTCACAAGACCAGCGGCGTCTGGTGCTGCCCCTGGTGCAGGCGGCGCTCACCATCGAGCGCGCGGTGCCCAACACGCTGGCTGCAGCCGGTGACCGTTCCCAACAGCTCACCCGCGTGCTGCGCGACGCACTGCACCGCATCCTGCACCGCCTGCAGTTCGGCCAGGTGCTGCTGGCCACCGTGGGCTCCACGGCGCCCTTCGTGGGCCTGCTGGGCACGGTCTGGGGCATCTACCATGCGTTGGTCGCCATCGGGGTCGACGGCCGCTTCCGCATCGAACAAGTGTCCGGCCCCGTGGGTGAAGCGCTGGTGATGACCGCCGCCGGCCTGGCGGTGGCCATTCCCGCGGTGCTGGCCTACAACGTGCTCGGCCGCCAGATTGCCCGCATTGAAGCCGACCTCGAAGGCTTTGCCCGCGATCTGCGCGAGTTGCTGGTGCATCACAAGGAGCCCGTCGCAGCCCCTCGCATGAATTCAGATGCAGGGAGCCTGCCTTGAGCTTCGGTGGACTCGAGAAGCCGGCAGGCCATCGGCCCATGAGCGAGATCAACGTCACGCCGCTGGTCGACGTGATGCTGGTGCTGCTGGTGATCTTCATCATCGCCGCTCCGTTCATGGCCAGCCGCCTGGCCCTTGATCTGCCCCAGACAGAGCAGTCCGACGCCCAGGTGACGCAGGAGCCGGATGCTTTTGTGTCCATCGCGATCGACCCGCAGGGCCAGACCTTCTGGGACGAAGAACCCATCAGCGTTGAAGCCCTGAAGCAGCGGTTGCAGGACACCGCGCGCGCCAACCCCGATTCCGAAGTGCAACTGCGCGCAGACGCCACCGTGCCCTATGGCCGCGTGGTCGAGCTGATCGGTTTGTCGCAGGCCGCCGGTCTGTCGCGCATCGGTTTTGTCACCGATGAGCTGCCTGGCGCGCTGGGCGCACCCGCTGCACCTGCGCGTTGATTCACCGCCGCCGCAGCCCAGGCCTGGCCAAGGCCTAAAATTCAGGGTTTCCGTGGCGCGGCGGCGGGGTTTGTTCCCGGCCACCCGCCACCGCGCCACCCGATCATCACCGCCGCCTCTGTCTGGCCCCCTGGTTCATGCAAGAAAAATACGCCCACAAGGAAGTCGAGCGCGCCGCGCACGCCCACTGGAACGCCACCGACGCCTACCGGGTGACCGAAGACGCGGGCAAGCCCAAGTTCTACGCCTGCTCCATGCTGCCCTACCCCAGCGGAAAGCTGCATATGGGCCATGTGCGCAACTACACCATCAACGACATGCTCGCGCGCCAGCTGCGCATGAAGGGCATGAACGTGCTGATGCCCATGGGCTGGGATGCCTTCGGCCTGCCGGCCGAGAACGCGGCGATCAAGAACGGCGTGCCACCAGCGAAGTGGACGTACGAGAACATCGCCTACATGAAGCAGCAGATGCAGGCCATGGGCCTGGCCATCGACTGGTCGCGCGAAGTGGCCACCTGCGACCCCACTTATTACAAGTGGAACCAGTGGCTGTTCCTGAAGATGCTGGAAAAGGGCATCGCCTACCGCAAGACCCAGGTCGTCAACTGGGACCCGGTCGATCAGACCGTGCTGGCCAACGAACAGGTGATCGACGGCAAGGGCTGGCGCACCGGTGCGGTGGTCGAGAAGCGCGAGATCCCCGGCTACTACCTGAACATCACCGCCTACGCCGATGAACTGCTCGACCACGTGCAGATTGGCAACGAGAAGGCCACGCTCAACGGCTGGCCCGACAAGGTGCGGCTGATGCAGGAGAACTGGATCGGCAAGAGCGAGGGCGTGCGCTTTGCTTTCCCGCACACCATCCAGGACGCCGGCGGTGAACCGATCAGCGGCGGCCGGATGTACGTCTTCACCACGCGCGCCGACACCATCATGGGCGTGACCTTCTGCGCCGTGGCGCCGGAGCACCCGCTGGCCACGCACGCCGCCGCCGGCAACCACGCACTGGCCGCGTTCATCGAAGAATGCAAGACCGGTGGTACGACCGAAGCCGAGCTGGCCACGCAGGAGAAGAAGGGCATGGCCACCGGCTTGTCTGTCACGCACCCGCTCACCGGTGAGGAAGTGGATGTGTGGGTGGGCAACTACGTGCTGATGAGCTACGGCGACGGCGCGGTGATGGGGGTGCCGGCGCACGACGAGCGTGATTTCGCCTTTGCGAAAAAATACGGCCTGAAGATCCAGCAGGTGGTGGCGGTCGAAGGCGAGACCTTCAGCCTTGACGCCTGGGCCGACTGGTACGGAGACAAACAGCGCGGCGTGTGCATCAACTCCGGCGTGATCGACGGCCTGAACTGCAAGGCTGCCGTCGACAAGGTTGCCGAGCTGCTGGCCGCCAAGGGCATGGGCGAGAAAAAAACCACCTTCCGCCTGCGCGACTGGGGCGTGAGCCGCCAGCGCTACTGGGGCACCCCGATCCCCATCATCCATTGCGAGGAACACGGCGCCGTGCCGGTGCCCGAAAAAGACCTGCCGGTGGTGCTGCCACAGGACTGCATTCCAGACGGTTCCGGCAACCCGCTGCACAAGCACGAAGGCTTTCACGCCGGCGTGGTCTGCCCGGTGTGCGGCAAGCCCGCACGGCGCGAGACCGACACCATGGACACCTTCGTGGATTCGTCGTGGTACTTCATGCGCTACTGCGACCCGACCAACAGCGAGAAGATGGTCGCCGGGGGTGCGGACTACTGGATGCCGATGGACCAGTACATCGGCGGCATCGAACACGCCATCCTTCACCTGCTGTACGCGCGCTTCTGGACCAAGGTGATGCGCGACCTGGGACTGGTGAAGGTGGACGAGCCTTTCACCCACCTGCTCACGCAGGGCATGGTGCTCAACCACATCTACAGCCGGCGCACCGCCAAGGGCGGCAAGGACTATTTCTGGCCGCACGACGTGGAGCACGTGCTCGACGACACCGGCAAGGTGGTGGGGGCGAAGCTCAAGAACCCGGCCACCAGCGGCGACGGCATGCTGCCCGTGGGCACGCCCATCGATTACGAGGGCGTGGGCACCATGTCCAAGTCCAAGAACAACGGCGTGGACCCGCAGGACCTGATCGAAAAATACGGTGCCGACACTGCGCGGCTCTACACCATGTTCACCGCACCGCCCGAGGCCACGCTGGAGTGGAACGACGCAGCAGTGGAGGGCAGTTACCGCTTCCTGCGGCGGGTCTGGGGCTTCGGCCACAAGCTCGCGCCCATCGGCCAACTGGGCAAGCTCGCTGATGGCGTGTCCGGTCAGAAACTGTCCAAGGCGGCCAAGGCGTTGCGCCTGGAGATGCACACCGTGCTCAAGCAGGTGGACTACGACTACCAGCGCATGCAGTACAACACCGTGGTCTCGGGCGCGATGAAGATGCTCAACGCGCTGGAGGACTTCAAGTCTGATGGCTCTGCTGCCGACAACGCTGCGCTCGCGGAAGGCTTCGGCATCCTGCTGCGCTGCCTGTACCCGGCCACGCCCCACATTGCCCACACGCTGTGGAGCGGTCTCGGTTATGCGGGCGAGCTGCTCGACGCGCCCTGGCCCGTGGCCGATGAAGCCGCGCTGCAGCGCGACGAGATCGAGCTGGTGCTGCAGGTCAATGGCAAGCTGCGTGGCAGCATCACCGTGGCCGCCGGCGCAGACAAGGCCACCATCGAAGCGGCGGCACTGGCCAGCGAGGCATTCCAGAAGCAGGCGCAGGGCGCCACGCCGAAAAAGGTCGTGGTGGTGCCGGGTCGTCTGGTCAACGTGGTGATATAACCTTTTTCGACATGAACCGCACTTCCCCACACCCCCTGCATTCATCCGGTCCTATGGGCCGCCGTTCGCTGATCCGCGGCCTGTTCGGTGCAGGCGCCCTGGCGTCGGCCGGGTGGTTGACGGGTTGTGGTTTTGCCTTGCGCGAGACGCCGAAGTTTGCGTTCGATGCCGTGCGCTTTGCCGGCAACGAAAACAGACCGGTGACCCGGGCGCTGCGAAGCGTGTTGGACACCTCCGGCGTGCGCACCTTTGGCACCGCAAGGCCGGGCAACCCGCCGCCAGGTGCCACCATGGTGTTGTTGACCGTGCTGCTGGATCAGCGCGAACGCGCGGTGGTGGGCCAGACGGCGACCGGCGAGGTGCGGGAGCTCCAGATCCGCACCCGTTTTACTTTCCGCCTGAGCACCCTGACCGGCCGGACGCTGATCGAAGACACCGAAATCCTGCTCGAAGGTGACATCAGCTTCTCCGAAACGGCGGCCTTGTCCAAGGCGGCTGAGCAGGAAATGATGTACCAGGACCAGCAGTCGGAAATCGTTCAGCAGGTGCTGCGGCGACTGGCGGCTGTGAAGACCGTCTGACATTGCCATGCAGGTCGCTGCGGCGCAACTGGCTGGGCAGCTGCAACGCGGCCTGAAGAGCCTGTACACCGTGTACGGTGACGAGCCCCTGCTGGTGCAGGAAGCGGCCGATGCCATCCGCGCAGAGGCGCGCACCCAGGGTTGTTCAGAGCGCACGGTGCACACCGTGGCCGGCGCGCACTTTGACTGGAGCGAGGTGCTGGCCAGTGGCGGCTCGCTCAGCCTTTTTGCCGACAAGCAACTGATCGAGATCCGCGTGCCTTCGGGCAAGCCGGGCAAGGACGGCTCACAGGTGCTGCAGCAGATCGCGCAGTCCGCCCAGGACAACGACAGCACGGTCACGCTGGTGATCCTGCCCCGGCTCGACGCCGCCACCCAGAAGGGCGCCTGGTTCGCCGCACTGGACAGCTTTGGCGTGACCGTGCGCATTGAACCGGTGGAGCGCAAGGCCTTGCCGCAATGGATCGCGCAGCGCTTGCAACTGCAGAGCCAGCACGTGGCCAGTGGCGAAGAGGGGCAGCGCACGCTGCAGTTTTTTGCTGACCGCGTGGAAGGCAACCTGCTGGCCGCCCACCAGGAAATCCAGAAACTCGCGCTGTTGTACCCTGCTGGTGAACTCAGCTTTGAGCAGGTCGAGTCAGCGGTGCTCAACGTGGCCCGCTACACGCCTTTCAAGCTGGCCGAAGCCGTGCTGGGCGGGCAGGGCCTGCGCGTGCAGCGCATGCTCGAAGGCCTGCAGGCCGAAGGCGAGGCGGCGGTGCTGGTGCACTGGGCGCTGTCCGAAGACATCCGCACCCTGCATCGCATCCGCAGCGCCATGGACGCAGGGCGTCCGCTGCCGATGGCCCTGCGCGAGAACCGTGTGTGGGGCGTGAAGGAAAAACTCATGGAGCGCGCACTGCCTCTGCTCTCCATGGCACAACTCAGCCGCTGGCTGGAAGACGCCCACCTGGTGGACGGCATCGTGAAGGGCTTGAAGGCGCCGGGCTGGCCGGCCGATCCCTGGCAGGCGCTGCACCAGATGGCGATGAAGGTGGCATTGGCTGTTAAGTAAGGACCCCCCGCGCCGCTTCGCGTCACCCCCCTGAAGGGGGGCGATACCAGTCGTCCGGCAAAGCCGGCCCGACGGTATCTCTGGATCAAGGCACTTCGGCTCGCCTTTCTTCAGCGAGACAAAGAAAGTCATTCGGTCGCCTGGCCGAGACCCGGCCACACCAAGCCCCCGAAGCAAAAAACCAGACCAGGCAAAATAAGAAGACAAAGATCACATCGCAACACCGAAGCACAGGGGCACAATACTGTTTCATGTGCCAACTGCTCGGCCTCAACTGCGCCACCCCCACCGACGCGTCCTTCAGCTTCACCGGCTTCTGCCAGCGCGGCGGCAACACCGACCATCACGCCGATGGCTGGGGCATTGCCTTCTTCGAGGGCAAGGGGCTGCGCCTGTTTGTCGACCATGAGAGCGCGTCGCAGTCGCCCATGGCCGAATTTCTGCAGCGTTACCCGCTCAAGAGCCGCAACATCATTGCCCATGTGCGCAAAGCGACCATCGGCGAGGTGTCGCTGGAAAATGCCCACCCGTTCGTGCGCGAACTCTGGGGGCGCCAGTGGGTGTTCGCGCACAACGGCGACCTCAAGGACTACTTTCCGTCGCTGCACAGCCACTTCCGCCCGGTCGGCACCACCGACAGCGAGCGCGCCTTCTGCTGGTTGATGCAGGAACTGGCCAAGTCTCACGCCGGTCTGCCCAATGTGGAGGAGCTAACCCTGACCCTGCGCGAGCTCATTCCGCAGGTGTGCCGCTTTGGCACCTTCAACTTCCTGCTCTCCAACGGCGAGGCGCTGTGGGCGCATTGCAGCACCAAACTTCACTGGCTGGTGCGCCAGCACCCATTCGCGCAGGCCACGCTGATGGACCGCGACTGGACGGTGAACTTCGCCGAACTCAACCACCCAGGCGACCGCGCCGCGGTCATCGTCACCACACCGCTGACCAGCAACGAGCAGTGGGCCGCCTTCGCGCCCGATGAACTCAAGGTGTTCGTGGACGGCCTGCCCGTGGCGTGATCGCTTCGCCACCCTGAGGGCGGGCGTGTGATGCGGTACCTGCTCGCTTTCATCATCGTCGCCGCAGGCCTTGCCGTGTGGGGGGTGCACAGCGGCCGCATCGTGGTGCCGCCACACTGGAACCCCTGGGCGCCGCTCGACGTATCGTCGCCCCCCAACATGTTCACCCGCTTCAAGTTGCAGCGCGCGGCGGCCGACCCGCCACTGTGTCTTGCGGCGCTGGCCGCCTCGGGCCTGACCCACACCGCCGTGCCGGACAACGACACCGCCGACGGCTGCGGCTGGCGCAGCGCCGTGCGGGTGGACGACGCGCGCTTCGCCCCAGCGTTCACGCTGACCTGCAGCGCGGCCCTGTCGCTGGCCATGTGGGAGCGCCATACGTTGCAGCCGGTGGCCCAGCTGCATTTCAACCAGCCCGTCACGCGCATCGAACACTTCGGCAGCTATGCCTGCCGCAACGTGCGCGGCGCGGGCGGTGAAGGTGCCCGACGCAGCCAGCACGCCTCCGCCAACGCCTTCGACGTGGCCGGGTTTCGCCTGGAAAGCGATCGGCGCATCAGCCTGGTCAACCACTGGAACAGCGAAGGACCCGAAGCGCCCTTCCTGCGGGAAGTGCGCGATGGCGCCTGCCGTTTCTTCAAGGGCACGCTCGGCCCCGACTACAACGCGGCCCATCGCGACCACTTTCATCTGGACCAAGGGCCCTACCGCATCTGCCGATAGGACAGGCCCGCGCGGACGAACGCGTCGATGCCCTAGGGCCAACCCTGATACCCCCGTGACCCATCGGATGCCGGTCACGGACTATCATGGCCCGGCGCCCCTTGCCGGGGCCACCGGTTCACATCACAAACAGGAGACACCAACATGCAGAGACGCCAACTGATTGCCGGCGGCATTGCCGCAGCCGCCTTGCCCTCGTTCACGTTTGCCCAGGGCCTTGAGAAGCCCAAGGCCACCATCGCGGTGGGTGGCAAGAACCTCTTCTACTACCTGCCGCTGACCATCGCCGAGCAGCTGGGCTACTTCAAGGACGAAGGCCTGGACATGACCATCGTCGATTTTGCTGGCGGCTCGCGCGCACTCGCTGCGGTGGTGGGTGGCAGTGCCGACGTGGTCTCTGGCGCGTTCGAGCACACGGTCAACATGCAGTTCAAGGGCCAGCCCATGCGCGCCTTTGTGCTGCAGGGCGCAGCACCGCAGATCGTGCTGGGCTACAACCCCAAGACCATGCCCAACTTCAAGGGCGTGGCCGACCTCAAGGGCAAGAAGATCGGTGTGACCGCACCGGGCAGTTCCACCAACGTAATGGCCAATTTTGCGCTGGCCAAGGTGGGCCTGAAGCCGAGTGATGTGAGCTTTGTGGGCGTGGGCGCCAGCAGTGGCGCGGTGGCCGCCATGCGTTCGGGCCAGATTGACGCCATGAGCAACCTCGACCCGGTGATCACACTGCTGCAGCGCTCGGGCGATCTCAAGATCATCTCGGACACCCGCATCGTCAGTGAAGCAGAGAAGGTGTTTGGCGGCCCCATGCCCGGTGGCTGCCTGTACTGCCCACAGTCCTTCATCGACAAGAACCCCAACACCGTGCAGGCGATGACCAACGCCATGGTGCGCGCCAACAAGTGGATCCAGCAGGCCGGACCGGGCGACATCATCAAGGTGGTGCCAGAGAGCTACCTGCTGGGCGACCGCTCCATCTACATCGACGGCTTCCTGGCCGCACAGAAAGCCCTGTCGCCCGACGGCAGGTTCCCTGCCAAGGGTGCTGACACGGCTTTCAAGGCGCTGGCCAGTGTGGATGCCAAATTGGCCGAGGCCAAGCTGGATCTCGATGCGGTCTACACCAACGCTTTCGCCCAGAAAGCCAATAAAAAATACAGCTGACCCCCCGCGCCGGCCCTTTGGGGCCATCACCCCCCTGGAAGGGGGACGACACCTGAGGCCCGGCGAAGCCGGTTCCTCGGTATCCCTTGAATAGGTATGGGCGCGCCGACTTTTGTTCTATTGATATCCATGAACACTCCAGCCATCGAACTGCAGGACGTCGCCTGCACCTTCATCAGCAAGGACGCGCCCGGCCAGCGTTACACCGCCGTGGAGAACGTGTCGCTGACCGTGGGCGCAGGGGAGTTTGTGAGCGTGGTGGGCCCCACCGGCTGTGGCAAGAGCACGCTGCTCAACGTGGCGGCCGGGCTGCTGACGCCCAGCAAAGGGACGGTGCGCATTTTTGGCGAGCCCCTCACCGACATCAATGCCCGCGCCGGCTACATGTTCCAGACCGAGAGCCTCATGCCCTGGCGCACGGCGATGGACAACGTGCTGGCCGGCCTGCAGTTCCGGGGCGTGCCCGACGCCGATGCGCGCCAGCAGGCCGGCGACTGGCTGCGCCGTGTGGGCCTGGGCGGCTTCGGCGACCGTTACCCGCACCAGATGAGCGGCGGCATGCGCAAGCGCGCCAGCCTGGCGCAGACCCTGGTGCTGGACCCGGACATCATCCTGATGGACGAGCCGTTCTCCGCACTCGACATCCAGACCCGGCAGCTGATGGAAAACGAGGTACTGGAGCTGTGGCAGAGCAAAAAAAAGGCCGTGCTGTTCATCACCCACGACCTCGATGAAGCCATCGCCATGAGTGACCGCGTGGTGGTGCTCAGCGCCGGTCCGGCCAGCCACCCGATTGGTGAGTTCCACATCGACATCGAACGCCCGCGCGACGTGGCCGAGGTGAAGGCCACGCCACGGTTCATGGAGCTGCATGCCGCCATCTGGAGCGTGATGCGCGAAGAAGTGCTCAAGGGCTACCAGCAGCAACTGCTGAAAGCCGCCTGACGCGCGGCACAGAAGAAGAAACCGAAACCATGTGGAACCTGATCAAACCCCGCGCGGCCACACTGCGCTTCTGGCAGTTCGGCATTCTTGTGCTGCTGTTCGTGTTCTGGCACGTGATGACAAAGCCGGGCCTGGTGCCCACCTTCATGTTTGACAACGACCGCCAGGCCGCCTTCTTCTTCGGCGAGCCGCTGAAGATCTTTGAACGCATCTGGGTCTGGTTCGTCACCGAGGCCGACATCTACAAGCACCTGTGGGTGACACTGGCGGAAACGGTGATGGCGTTTGCCATTGGTGCCGGTGCCGGTCTGGGTGGCGGCCTGTGGTTGGCGCTCAGCCCCATGGCATCTGCCATCCTGGAGCCCTACATCAAGGCCTTCAACTCCATGCCCCGCATCATCCTGGCGCCCATCTTCGCGGTGTGGTTCGGCCTGGGCATGGGGTCCAAGGTGGCGCTGGGTGTGACGCTGGTGTTCTTCATCGTCTTCTTCAACGTCTACCAGGGCGTGAAGGAAGTAAGCCCGGTTGTGCTGGCCAATGCGCGCATGCTGGGCGCCAACCGCAAGCAGTTGCTTCGCCACGTGTACCTGCCCAGCGCCACCAGCTGGGTGTTCAGTTCGCTGCACACCAGCGTGGGCCTGGCCTTTGTGGGCGCGGTGGTGGGCGAGTACCTGGGCTCGTCCCAAGGCGTGGGCTACCTGATCCTGCAGGCCGAGGGCCAGTTCGACATCAACACCGTGATGGCCGGCATCCTGGTGCTGACCACCTTCGCGCTGGTGCTCGACGCCGCCGTGGGGCGCATTGAAAAGCACCTGATGAAGTGGCAGCCCAAGGCGGGGGAGACGGAGAGGCTCTGAACAGCCAGGTGCCGGCTGGTCTCAATCGCGCGTCCGGCCGGATGGAGGGCGACCCTCCTGTGACCCTTCCCCGCAGGTCTCCTGCACCACCCGCCGCAGCCACACATGCGCTGCATCTGCCTGGAACCGGGGATGCCAGAACAGGGAAATGGTGAGGGACGGCGTGGCGAAGGGCAGCGCGAAACTGTGCAGCCCCAAGCGCAGGTTCTGCGTGTGGCGTTCGGGCACACAGGCGATCAGGTCGGTGCCGCGCGCGATCGCAAGCGCGGCCACAAAGCCGCCCGCCATGGCAACCACGTTGCGCTGGAGCGAGAGTGCAGCCAATGCTTCGTCGACGGGTCCGCCGGCTTCGCCACGGCGCGAGATGCCGACGTGCCGCGCTTGTGCGAAGCGATCGACGGCGACCTTCTTCAGGCGCGCCAGGGGGTGATCCTGACGCACCACACCGATCCATTGGTCACGAAACAGCGCCTGAGTGCGGATTTCTGGCCCCATGGCGGTGCCGAGCACACCGGTCTCCAGATCGACTGCGCCTTCGCGCAGCGGGGTGCTGGCTTTGTCGGGCTTGGACAGGAAACAAAGTCGCACGCCCGGCGCCTCTGCTGCCACTCGCTCGATGAGTGACGCCCCGAAGTTTTCCACGAACCCGTCGCTGCTGCGGAATGTGAAGGTGCGCACCAACTCCCCCAGCTTCAGCGCCTGCAGCGGACGCAAGACCGAATCGATCTCCTGCACCAGCGGGCCGATGCGCTCGCGCAACTCCAGGGCGCGCGGCGTGGGCACGAGGCTGCGCCCGGCTCGCACCAGCAGTGGATCGCCCGTGGTTTCTCGCAAGCGGGCCAGCGCGCGGCTCATGGCGGAGGGGCTGAGCTGGAGCCGCCTGGCGGCGCGGGCCACATTCTGTTCGGCCAGCAGAACGTCCAGTGTGAGCAGGAGATTGAAGTCGGGCAAGGACATCCCGGCAACATAGCACTTTCGCTCTGCTGATGTGGCGTTGCATGCACTTGTGAAGTGCAACCCGCGCGTCTTCCGCCATGCGCGCCCGCTGCCTAGCATCGGGTCTTCCCTTTGGCTGGAGTCGAAAACCATGTCCCGTCCCGAACCCTTTACCTTGGCGCAAGCCACCGACAACACCGCCGCTGCTGCACCCGTACGGCCGTCGCTGCGCGGTGTGCTCATCAGCCTGTCGATCGCAATGCTGCTGTCGTCGCTGAGCACCAGCATCGCCAATGTCGCCCTGCCCGCTCTGGTGCAGGCGTTTGCCGCGCCGTTCCAGGCCGTGCAATGGGTGGTGATCGCCTACCTGATGACGATCACCTTGGTGATCGTGAGTGTGGGCCGGCTGGGCGATGCCGTGGGCCGTCGGCGCTTGATGCTGGTCGGACTGGCCTTGTTCACACTGGCCTCGGTGGCCTGCGGCTTGTCTCTCAACCTGTGGCAGTTGATCGCAGCCCGGGTACTGCAGGGCCTGGGCGCCGCCATCATGATGGCACTCACCCTGGCGCTGGTGAGCGAGTGGGTGCCCAAAGACAGGACAGGCAGCGCGATGGGCTTGATGGGAACCCTGACGGCCACGGGCACGGCCTTGGGTCCCACCCTTGGCGGGCTGCTGATCGGCACCTGGGGCTGGCAGGCGATCTTCTGGGTGCAGGTGCCTCTGGGCCTGGCAGCGCTGGCCCTGGCATTCCGCCATCTGCCAACCGACGCAGTGCCTGCCCCACCGGCAGCGCGGCTCGACCATCTGGGCGCGGTGCTGCAAGCACTCAGGCTTCCCCGCGTGGCAGCTGGTCTGGCCATCAGCATGCTGGCGACCGCAGTGGTGATGGCGACCCTGGTGGTGGGACCGTTTTACCTGGTTGGTGCGCTCGCGCTGGATGCGATGCATATGGGGATCGTCATGTCTGTGGGTCCTGCCGTGGCAGCACTGACCGGCGCACCGGCCGGCCGGCTGGTGGATCGCCTGGGTGCGCACCGCATGGGTATGGCTGGGCTCGGGATCATGGTGTTGGGCTCGGTTTCTCTGCCCTTCACGGCTTCTGTATGGGGTGTGGTTGGCTATGCCGCCGCGTTGGCGCTCATCACTGCTGGCTATGCCACGGTGCAGACAGCCAACAACACGGCAGTGATGGCCTGCGCCAGGGCAGACCAACGTGGGCTGGTATCCGGCCTGCTCAACCTGTCGCGCAACCTGGGGCTGATCATGGGCGCATCTGCCATGGGCGCGGTATTTCAGTTCGGCGCGTCTAGCGCACTGGGCGCGGGCGCCGATGCTCAAGCGTTGGCCGCAGGCTTGCGTCTCACGTTCTTTCTGGCGGCGGCGCTCGTCATGTTGGCGGGTGCTCTCTTGATGCTGAGTGGCGTGGCATCCCGTCGCCAGGCGGAGCCGATCCACCAGCAAAACGCGAATTCCGTGGGTTGATCAAGTGAGCAAAGCCATGGCGTGGGCGAGCGCGTAGACGCCACAGATCAGCGAAGAGACGATCATGAAGCGTGTTCGCATCGACGCCATCACCGGCGCAAGCAGCAGCGGCACAAGGGCCCTCACCGCATAGATGGCGGTGATGGCCATGAGCGCTGCCTGTGGCATGGGCAGTGCGGGAAAGTGACCGCCCGCCGTCATGGCGTAGGCGCCAAACAGGCTCAAGCCCGTGGCAATGGCCAGCGTGACCAGCGTGGGCCATGGGTGGCGGCGTTCGGCCATGCGTGCCATGGCTTCGCCCGCGCCAAAGAACCGGTACCAGGCAGGGCCACCCAGCACGATGCCGACATGCAATGCGGCTGCCAGGAAGTCCAGCCCGGCGGCCCAGACCCAGGTGCTCACCGGGCCACCCGCGGTGCTCATGAAGGGTTCCGCATGTTGGCGAACGCCATGGTGTGCAGCGCATGGTCCATCTGCACGGCATCTGCAGGTGAGATGAAATCCTGCAGGTGCTGCATGCCGACCAGTTGTGCATAAGCCATCTTGGCCAGCAGCGCAGCGTGCGCGTCGGAGGCACCCATGCGCTGGGCCAGGTCCACCAGGTACGCCAGACGCTGTGCATCCACCTCACGCACGGTGGCGGCCACTTCGGCATGGCTGTTGGCCCAGGCTCGCATGGCCACTTCGGGGCGCATGTCCTTCAGGTAGACCAGTTCGCTCAATCGCTGGCTGCGAGCATGTGGATCATCGATGCCCGCCACCGCATGAATGAGCTGCTGTGTGTAGGTGGTCTTCCAGTATTCGAGCAGGGCGCTGACGTAGGCGGCATGGTGCTTGAAGTGGTGATAGAACGAACCCTTGGTGACACCCAGCACTTTGCACAAGGTGTCGATCTTCAGATGCTGGGGCCCTTCGGTGCTCAGCAGTTGCAGCCCTTGTTCCAGCCAGTGGGTGCGGCTCAGTTGCATGGCAACCTCATGTCGGGTTGAGCGCGGTGCCGGGCGGCAGGGCGATGCGCAAGCCCAGTGGCATGAACAACCAGGCCCCGGAGATGGGCAGCACATAGGCCACCAGCACACCCGTGGCGAGCAAGGCCCACCCCAATGCCGGGGGCAACGACCCGAACTGTTGCAGCCACTGCTGCATGAGCCAGCCCAGTGCGATCCAGCCCAGGCCGGCCACCTGAAACCACAGCACCGCGAAGCGGTCCATGTGCAGGGTGTCCGCGCCCTCAATGCTGTGCCACCAGCCGGCGTGGTGCCAGGCCGCCAGGATGTCCCAGCCCAGGATGAGTCCGATGCCGCAATGAATGATTCCGATCGCCACCAGCAACCAGCCGGCTTTTTGGTATGCCCACATGAAACGCTCCTGTTGAAATTGCTTTGTGTCGCACAAAGAATACCATACGGTTTGGTATGTTTTGGGGGATGTGCGATGGCAAGAACCGGCCAGGACGGCCACAGTCCACTCAAGGTGGTTGTGCATCTGTTCGCAGTTGGGAGCAGCTGGCGTTCAGGGGCGCTCATGAAGGTGAAGCTCCGCAGGCGAACTCAGCCCACGCGGGTGGCGCAGTTGAAACCTCCAATGTCGCTTTAAGGCTGGGAGCGGTCGGTCGCACTTTGAGAGCGAAAGTTGGCGGCCGCCGATACCTGCCGTTCAGTGTTCGAGTGGCAGGTCGCCGTTCTTCTCACAGGTGACAAGGAAAGCCCCAGAGCCGCTCACGAGCCCACGACGGCGTGCGGGGCACGAAGCGGGAACGGCCGCTGCGAGCTGGCTAGATGAAAGAGGGTGTGCACGAAGCGGTAGCGTAGGGGCGTGTCCCTTGCGCCTGGCAGCAGCCACTGCGTCTGCCGAGCACTTTGCGGCGGAGCACTGTGATGCCAAGCACCAGACGGTGCAGGCTGGCTGGTGCTGGTGGAAAGCCCTTTCCGGCAAGTCGCATTTTTACCCGGATTTTATTGACTTAAAACTTTAACCCGGGTAAAATTCGCAGCATGGACCAAGTAGTGCGGCATTGGTGCCGACGCTCCTGAGCATGGTAAGGATCGTTGGCGTCGAATGGCCGGTAGCCATGGCACTGAAAGCGCGCTTCGCGCCTGGCAGGCTCGTTCTGAACCTGTCCTGCCGCACAGCCTCTGTGACTGTCACAAGGAAAGAAAAAATGGACTCTTCCGCCAACCTGGCGTCGCGCTCAGCGCGGCGGGCTGCCGCGCGCCATGCGCGCGACAGCTTCCCGCCCATGGGCGTCTATGCCATCCGCGACCGAGCGAGCGGTCACCTGCTGCTCGGCGCGAGCCGCAACGTGCACGCGTCGCTGAATCGCGCTCGCTTTGAGCTGCGTATGGGCAAGCACGCGGACCGAGTGCTGCAGGCCGAGTGGAACCGCAGCGCCGCGGACGGACTCGCCTTCGAAGTGCTGGAACTCGTGAAGGAACGCGAGGATGCGGACTTCGACTATGCGGGCGAACTGAAAGCACTGGAGCAGATCCACCGCGAACTGCAAGGACTGGCACCATGAGCAAAGAAGCCTTGCAAGCCTGCGTGGATCAGCACCTGGAGCACGCAGCCTTGGTGTTCATGCTCGACAACGAGCTCGGCACCCATCACGGCCTGTCGTGGACCGACTTCGTGCTGCTGACGGTGCTGGATGCCGCCGGCGGCGCTGCGCACGCGACGGAGCTTGCACGCACCTTGCACACGCCGGCCTCGCACTTGCTTCTGCGGCTACTGCCGCTCGAGAAGACGGGGCTGGTGGAGCGCGCTGCAGATGGTGACGGCAAGCGCCGCGTCACGCTGCGCCCGCAAGGCCGGCGGCTGCTGTACGAGGCGCGGGACACGGCCGCGAACACCTGTTAACCCCTGATGTCGTCTCGGCGCCCATATATCGTGGAGTGAGCCCAATCTGGGAAATGCGGGCACACGTGCCAACAACCATCCAACGGATGGTCAGCATTGGGTCCGAATTCGCCATGGCTCTTCAACCTGCTCTGGCCGCTCAACCTCCTCCTCGTTTCCAGTCGGTCAAAGCACGCCATCGACAAGAGAGCGCATGCAAGCGCTCTCCCATTTTCTCCACCCGAGTCGGCGAACCGTGGTCGTCTAAAGGAACATGGGGCCGGGTATCACCGCGCCAGCAAGGCCCGCCAGTTGCCCAGCGCCGTGATGTCGGTGCCGCCCTCTGCCTCATGCTCTTTGGCGCGGGCCAGCTGGACTCGCTGGTCTACTGGCTCATGGCGCTGGACGTGGACTTTGATGTGCTGGAGCCACCCGCGCTCAAGGAGCGACTGCGTCGGACGAGTGAGCGGGTGGGGCGGAGCTTGGCGCGGGTTGGCGGCTGCCTCAGTGGTTTCGAGACGGGCGCAGAATCTCTTTCCCGTCGCGCTCAGTCTTGTGAGGGCAAAGAAGAGGTTGGTGGCCTGGTCTGGGTATTTGATAGCGGTGCAGGGCTCAAATGAAAGCAGGTACAGGCTGAGAACCGTCGTTCGTAGTTACCCGGCCCATGTAAAGCTCACGACCAAGAAGCTGTCAGATGCCTTCCTTCATTTTTTTGCACATCAAAGCGTTTTCGAGCGTCACACCGCGGCGAACAGGGAAACGACGCTCAACAACTTGGAACCCGTGTCGGAGGAAAAAGGGCTCGGCTGTTTTGCTCACATCAGATGTCAACTCTGTGAGATCAAGAGATTTCGCCTCCTGAAGAACGCGTTGCATCAGCATGGTCCCAATTCCTCGTCGCGGATGAGCGCCTGACACGAAGAATTGGTCGATATATCCACCTGACTGAATATCCGCATAGCCGACGATTTTCCCGTCATGCTCGGCGACGAAAGGGCGGTTCCTCCGAACTCGATCCATCCATTCTTCCGTATCGAGATCCGCAGGCGCCCAAGCATCGATTTGTTCGGGCGTGTAGTCATGCGCAGCCACTTCATGTACCGCACTTGAGAAAACGTGAAAAAGTGCGACTTCATCACCGAATCTGAATCGACGAATGTCCATGAGCATCTTGTATGGCGATATTGAGGAGAGTGAGTGTGCCATGCGGCATCACCCAAAGATCACCGCAACGCCTGCAACTGGCGGACCCCCGGTGTACCCTATGTGCACCACTAGCTGACTTTGGTCGGGATGCGCCGCCCGTCGGTAACTCACGAAGTTGGTGGTCTCGACAGACTCTGCTGCGCGGCATGGCCAACGACCGCATTTAGCCGCTAAGCGCGGGTACGGTCGCGGGCCACCAAAGTCGGCAATCGCTGCAGAACGGTCCGTCATTGCACGCCACGAATGCTCATAACTGACTGAGCAAGCACTGCGATCAAAGCATCTTCCAGGCAGTGGCGCTTGCAATAGCGGTTCAGGCGTACCCCACCCAACCCCGAAACGTGAACCCCGCATAAAACAGCCGAACGTCGCGGAAGCCGGCCTCTCGAAGGATTGCCTCATCCTCGGCAGGCGTGAGCACCGGCAGTTCGCGCTGCACCTTTTCGCGTGCTGCGTTGGCTTGCGGCGGCGCCACGCCTGATGCGGTGATGTAGGCCGCGTAGCGAGACATCCAGAGGTCGCGCTCGCCGCTTTGTGCGCCGCCCTCCACGCTCATGTGTGCGGCCACGAAAGGTGCGCCGGGCTTGAGGCGCTGGTGGATCTGCCTGGCCATGGGCAGCCGCTCTTCGGCCGGCACGAAATGGAAAGTGAGCAGGCAGGTGGCGCCGTCGAAGGGGCCGTGGGGGGCGTCTTGCACATAGCCTTCGTGCAGCGTCACGCGAGATGCCATTGGGCCCAATCGGCGGGCTGCCAGGTCGAGCATGGCCGCGCTCGGGTCCACACCGTCGAATTGCCAGCCGGCATGCGCTTTGGCCATGTCTTCCAGTTCAAGCCCGCCGCCGGCGCCCACCACCAGCACACGACCTTCGGGCGGCACGCATTCGCTGAGGAGGATGCGGCTCATCTGCAGCAGGCTGTCGAACCCGGGCACGTTGCGGCGCGGGCCCTGGGCGTAGTTGGCGACGGCCTGGGGGTCGTTGAAGACGGTGGCGTTGGAAGATGAGGTCGGCTCGGTCATCGGGAGATGATGACATGCTCAGCGCTGGCCGGCCCGGGCGCTACGGCTGTGCCGGCACGTCACCCCGCCGCGCTGCTTCAATCGCGGCGATGTCGATCTTCTGCATCGTCATCATGGCTTCGAACGCGCGCCGGGCAGCGGCCTGGTCCGGGTCGGTGATGGCCTGGGTGAGGGCGCGTGGGGTGATTTGCCAGTTCACGCCCCAGCGGTCTTTGCACCAGCCGCAGGCGCTCTCCTGGCCGCCGTTGTCCACGATGGCGTCCCACAGGCGGTCGGTTTCGGCCTGGTCGTCGGTGGCAATCTGGAAGGAAAAGGCTTCGTTGTGCTGGAACGCCGGGCCGCCGTTCAGGCCCAGGCATGGGATGCCGGCCACGGTGAATTCAACCGTGAGCACATCGCCCTGCTTGCCGCTCGGGTAGTCGCCGGGGGCGTGGAGGATGTGGCCGACGGTGCTGTCGGGGAAGGTGGCGGCGTAGAAGCGCGCGGCGTCGAGTGCGGTGCCGTCGTACCAGAGGCAGACAGTGTTGCGAGGGGTGGCTGAGCGTTGCTGCCACGACGCGCTCCACGCGGGTGCGGCGGAGCGGATGAGGGCCACGATCTCTGGCGGCAGGTCGCCAGCGCCGGTCAGCGGGCGCACTTCCAGCACGTCGTCAAAGCCCATACCGCTGGGTGCGCGCAGCGCCCAGCGAATGGCCTCGTCCAGCGAATCCACTTCAATGATGTAGAAGCCGCCCACCAGTTCCTTGGACTCGGCGAAGGGCCCGTCGACGACGCTTCGTTTGCCTTTGGCCAGCTCTATGCGTGCGCCCCCCGCTCCGGGGTTCAGCCCTTCAGACGCCACCAGAATGCCGGCCCGGTGCATCTCTTCGTTGAACTTCATGTAGGCGGTGAAGAGCGCCTCATTGAAGCCGGGTTCAGGGCAAGGGGTCTTCGAACCGTCGTGCTGGCCGGCTTGTGCGGTGATGATGAATCGCATGGCAGTGCTCCTGTAACGTGGTTGTTGCGCGGTGGGGCCTGATCACTCGACGAATGGGGGTGGGTGAATTCGACAGGCATTCAACGGGGTTGAAGGCTGCATCGCCCATTTTTCTTTGCGACCCACACGCCATTCTCCGGAAAGCCAGGCATCGCCACCAGCAGGCCCTGCTTTGGACCCCGGTGCGGGTGTCAGGGTGGCGCTGACTTCATGGCATCACTTGTGGCAAAGTCGTTGCGGCACTCGGGTGTGCCGCCGTAGAGAGCCCCCTGTTGGAGACCACTGCTTGAATGCCTGGATGATGCTCGGACTGGCCATCGTGGCCGAAGTGATTGGAACCACCGCCCTGAAAGCCAGCGAGGGTTTCACGCGGCTCGCGCCTTCGCTGATCGTGGTGGTGGGCTACGCGGTGGCGTTCTACTGTCTGTCGCTGGTGCTCAAGAGCATTCCGGTGGGCGTGACATACGCGATCTGGTCGGGCCTGGGCATTGTGCTCATCACCGTGGTGGCGTTTATGGTGTACGGCCAGCGCATTGATCTGGCTGGCCTCATCGGCATGGGTCTGATCATTGCGGGTGTGGTGGTGCTCAACGTGTTTTCAAAAACCTCGGCGCACTGAAAGGCTAAGCCCCGACTAAGGCGACGCTGAACAAGTCCCCCGTGGATGCGCGCGCCCGGCTGCGGGATGGGATGCAAGGCGCACACCGCAGTGATACCGGGCGGTATCACGAGGATTTGCAACGCCGCAGACCGCCCGCAGCAGGGATGCGCGCGCCACGAGGGACTTGTTCAGCGTTGCCCTAAGCTCACAACACTTTGAAGAGCTTCTCGCGCAGGTCGGGCAGGCGCTTGGCGCCGGTGCGGTCGCCTTCCATGGCCTGCAACCACGACAGGTAGGCCATGCGCAGTTCGTCGGTGGTCTTGGAGCGGCTGATGGTCTCGATCAAGGTCAGGCGCGCATGCTGGCCAAAGATGGTGTTGACCGTGTTGACCATGAAGTTGCGGGCCATGTCGTTCTCTGCCGGGGTGCGCGTGGCAGCGTCGGGCAGCACCGCCAGTCCGTTGGCAGAAGGGGCTTCCTGAACTGCAGGAGGAGGTGCCACGGGAGCGGGAGCGACTTTGGCTTCAACGCAGCCCTTGTCGACCAGTTCCTGAAGAATGGGTTCAACCTCGTTGCCCGCCACAAACACGGCCAGATCCTTGCCCGTGCGCTGGCCGTCCACCAGCACCAGCAAGCGCCTGACCAGCGGCGCAAGGCCGAGCGAACGTTTCTGGATCTCCTGCTGACCGGTCTCGGTTTTTGCAAAGGAGGCTGCTATCAGATCGATGGCTTCAGACATAGGCGGATATGGGTGTGCACACGAAATCTCCGGGGCACTGGGTATCAAAAGTGCCGGAATTGTGCAATGTGCATCCGCCTCCCACAAGTGGGGTTTGGCCTTGGTTGGGGCCGTTCATCGGCCCTGTTCGACCGCGAAACGAAGATATTCAGCCGTTTGATGAATTCATCACAGTCTGCAAGGCGTCGACAAACATGGCCGGCACATCAAAACCGGTCTGTTGATGAATTTCCTGGAAGCAGGTCGGGCTGGTCACGTTGATCTCTGTGACCTTGTCACCGATCACGTCCACCCCCACCAGCAGCAGGCCGCGCGCGGCCAAGGTGGGGCCGATGGCGCGGGCAATGGCCCAGTCGCTGTCTGACAGCGGCATGGCCACACCCTTGCCGCCAGCGGCCAGGTTGCCCCGGATCTCGCTGCCCTGGGGAATGCGCGCCAGGCTGAAAGGTGCCGCCTCGCCACCGATCACCAGCAGTCGCTTGTCGCCGTCCACGATCTCGGGCAGGTAGCGCTGCACCATCACGCTGGTCGTGCCGCCCTGGTTGAGCGTTTCGATGATCGAGCCCAGGTTCATTCCGTCGGGACCAACCCGGAAGATGCCCATGCCACCCATGCCGTCGAGCGGCTTGAGGATGATGTCCTTGTGTTCGGCGTGGAAGTGGCGAATGGCCTCGGGCGAACGCGTGACCAGCGTGGGTGGCGCGAACGCGGCGAACTCCATGAGCGCGAGTTTTTCCGGGTGGTCACGCAGCGCACGCGGGCTGTTGAACACCTTCGCACCTTCGCGCTCGGCCTGCTCCAGCAGGTGCGTGGCGTAGAAGAACTCGCTGTCGAACGGCGGGTCCTTGCGCATGAGCACGGCGTCATAGGTGTGCAGCGCTTCGCGGCCCTGGTGCACCACGCGGTACCAGTCGTCGGCGTCACCGGTCAGTTCGATGCGACGCACCAGCGCGGTCACGGGATGGCCCGTCTGCCATTGCAGATGCTGCGGCTCGCATGCCGCCAGCGTGTGGCCGCGCTTCTGCAGCTCGCGCATCATGGCGAAGGTGGTGTCTTTGTAGGTCTTGAACGAGACCAGCGGATCGGCAACAAAGAGGATATTCATGGAGGGCCTGTTCACACTATTTTTCCAAGTGCGAATGGGTTAAAAACAGCGCCAATCCAGGCGCGCGACGACGGCCAGACTGGGCGTCTGGCCTAGGAGTGCAACAACGAGTGGCGCTGTTTTCAACCCATTCCCTTCGGGTTGCGGCCAAAAAGGCCATGCGCGGCGTTGCGAAGCCTTGACGGGGGGAGACCCCGGCTGCGTTTCGCGCCTTGCGCATGGCCTTTTTCGATCCGCAACGCATCTTGGGAAAATAGTGTGAACAGGCCCTGGCTTTTCTGGCGAAGCCCGTACTGTTGCACAAACCGCGCAACCGCGCAGACCACCGCATCCCAAAGATCCGCTCCATGCCGGCCATCACGACCCACTCAACGTGAACAGAGGGTGATGAGCGCGTTCAATACCGATACATAGCAACGAGAGCAACGTGCCTTATCCAGCGATACCGTGGAACCGGCTTCGCCGGGCCACTGGTATCGCCCCCTTTTCAAGGGGTTGATGGACGCAGCCCGGCGCGGGGGTTATTCGTAAACCTCTGCTTCAGGGTCCGTCGCCTCCAGCTCGTAGCTGGCCGCCAGCATGGCCAGGCGGCCGATCACGCCGTACATGTAGAAGCGGTTGGGCACGCTGGCGCCAGGCTTCACGCCGGGCTGCGGCAGTTGCGCGCTCTGCTCGAAGGCCAGCGGCACAAAGCGCGAACCGGGGGCATTGAGGTTTTCGTCCACACCGCGCTCGGCATGCACGCGGTAGAAGCCACCTACCACGTAGCGGTCCATCATGTAGACCACGGGTTCGGCCACTGCGGCATTGACCCGCTCGTTGGTCAGCACGCCTTCCTGGATGATCACGTCCGTCACGTGCTGGCCCGCCTGTGCCTGGGCCATGCGCTCCTTGGTGGCGGGCGACAGGTTGTCGATGTCCTTGGCGTCGCGCACGGTAAGAATGCCCATGCCGCCGGTGCCGTTGTCGGCCTTGATCACAACGAACGGCTTTTCGTTGATGCCGTATTCCTTGTACTTGCGGCGGATCTTGGCGAGCAGGGCGTCGGTGTTGCTGCGCAGGCATTCCAGCCCGGCGTTCTCGGCGAAGTTCACTTCACCGCACTGGTTGAACATGGGATTGATCAGCCAGTGGTCCATGCCCAGCAGCTTGCCAAAGCGCTTGGACACTTCTTCATAGGCCTTGAAGTGGTGGCTCTTGCGGCGCACGCCCCAGCCGGCGTGCAGTGGTGGCAGCAGGTACTGCTCGTGCAGGTCTTCCAGAATGCCGGGCGCACCGGCACTGAGGTCGTTGTTGAGCAGGATGGTGCAAGGGTCGAAGTGCTTGAGGCCCAGGCGGCGCTTGCTGCGGATCAGCGGCTCCAGCGTGACCGACTCGCCACCCGGCAGATCAATCTTTGTGGGCGCCTTGATGTCGTTCGACAGCGAGCCCAGGCGCACATTGAGGCCGGCCTGGAAGAAGATGCGCTGCAATTGCGCGAGGTTGCTCAGGTAGAAGATGTCGGTGGTGCTCTCGGGCACCAGCAGCAGGTTCTTGGCCTCAGGGCAGATCTTTTCAATCGCGGCCATGGCCGCCTGCACCGCCAGCGGCAGCATTTCTGGCGTGAGGTGGTTCCAGCCGCCGGGGTAGAGGTTGGTGTCCACCGGCGCCAGCTTGAAGCCGGCGTTGCGAACGTCCACCGAGGTGTAGAACGGTGGCGTGTGCTCCATCCACTCCAGCCGGAACCAGCGCTCGATCACCGGGGTGGATTCAAGAATGCGCTGTTCGAGTTCGTTGATGGGGCCGGTGAGAGCGGTGACGAGATGGGGAACCATGCTGGAGGAGCCCCCCCGCGTCGCCTGCGGCGTCACCCCCCCGGTGGGGGGCGCCAGCTGGGCCCGGCAAAGCCGGTTCCGCGCTGGCCCTGGACGCTTGTGCGTTGCGTGTGGGCTGGAATTGGAGGGGTTAAAGAGGCGAAGGCTTCGAGGATATGGGGACAAAGGCCGGGCTTGCAAGCTCGATCAGCCCCTGATTTCACCCTCGCCAAGCACCACGTACTTTAGCGAAGTCAGCCCTTCCACCCCCACCGGTCCACGGGCGTGGAATTTGTCGGTGGAAATGCCGATTTCGGCTCCCAGACCAAATTCAAAACCGTCAGCGAAGCGTGTGCTCGCATTCACCATGACGCTGGCTGAATCGACTTCCCGCAGGAAACGCTGGGCGTGCATGTGGTTGGTGGTGAGGATGGCGTCGGTGTGGTGGCTGCTGTAGCGGTTGATGTGGGCAATCGCCTCGTCCACGCCCTCGACCACCTTGATGCTGATCACCGGCGCCAGGTATTCTTCGGACCAGTCGGCTTCGGTCGCGTCCTTCAGGTTCGCGCCCTGCACCGTGGCCAGGATGGCTTTTGACGCCGGACAGACCCGCATCTCGACCCCTTTGGCTGCATAAAGCGCACCAATCTTCGGCAGAAACGCCGCCGCCACGCCGCGCGCCACCAGCAGGCTTTCCGTGGCGTTGCAGGGGCTGTACTTCTGGGTCTTGGCGTTGTCGGACACGGTGACCGCCATGGCGATGTCGCAGGGGTCGTCCACGTAGGTGTGGCAGTTGCCGTCCAGGTGTTTGATGACGGGCACCTTGGCCTCGGCGCTGATGCGCTCGATCAGGCCCTTGCCGCCGCGCGGGATGATCACGTCCACGTACTGCGGCATGGTGATGAGCTGGCCCACGGCGGCGCGATCGGTGGTGGGCACGAGCTGCACCGCGTCGGCCGGCAGGCCGGCGTCTGTCAGCGCGCGCTGCACCAGTGCGGCCAGGGCACGGTTGGACTCGATGGCCTCCGAACCGCCGCGCAGAATGGCGGCATTGCCGCTTTTGATGGACAGCGACGCGGCCTCGATGGTCACGTTGGGCCGGCTCTCATAGACCATGCCGAACACGCCGATGGGCACGCGCATCTGCCCCACGCGAATGCCGCTGGGCATCTGCTTCATGCCGGTGATGTCGCCGATGATGTCGGGCATGGCCGCGAGCTGCTCGCAGCCTTGGGCGCAGGTTTCGATCACCTTGGGGGTGAGCTTGAGGCGGTCCACCATGGGCTCGCTCAGGCCGTTGGCGCGGGCACGCTCCAGGTCTTTGGCGTTGTCCAGCTGCAGCGCGTCCACATTGGCGCGCAACAGGGCAGCCAGACTGCGCAAGGCCGCCAGCTTGGTGGCCGCGCTGGCCTTGGCCATGAGAGCCGAGGCCGCCTTGGCCTGCAGCCCCAGTGTGTTCATGAGTTCGGTGGTGTTCGTCGCGTTCATCGCGCGATTTTCGCAGAGCGGCATGCACTTGGGGAAATCAGAGCAAAGGCGGCACGGAAAACGCGCGTGACAAGCGCACGCCCCGAACCGGTGCAACATCTCGACTCCCTGTTCCCCTCTTCGCGAGCCGCCGCATGACCACCACCCAGTTCCAGGTCCGCAAAGACCGACTCGACACCACCCGCACCGTGAAATTGCCCGAATCCCCCTTGGCCGATGGCGAGGTGCGGGTGCGCATCGAACATTTTGCCTACACGGCCAACAACATCACCTATGCCGCGTTTGGCGACGCCATGAACTACTGGCAGTTCTTCCCGGTGCTGCCGCAGGCGGGCGAGCCGGGTGACGGCGACGCGCCGTGGGGACTCATCCCGGTGTGGGGCTTTGGCGTGGTGTTGGAGACCCGCTGCGCCGGGGTGGCCGAAGGTGAGCGCCTGTATGGCTACTGGCCCATGGCCACGGAGGTGGTGCTGCAGCCCGCCCGCGTGTCGCCCGAGGGTTTCTTTGATGGCGCCCCGCACCGCGCCGCCCTGCATCCGGTCTACAACCAGTACCTGCGCTGCGCGACCGACCCCTTGTACAACCCCGCCAGCGAACCCCTGCAGGCGCTGCTGCGGCCTCTGTTCCTCACCGCCTGGCTGATCGACGATTTCCTGGCCGACAGCGACTTCTTCGGCACCTGTCAGCAGGGCCAGCGCGGTGTGATGCTGCTCTCTTCGGCCAGCAGCAAGACTGCCTACGCCACCGCGGCCCAACTGGCCCAGCGACCCGAGGTGGAGGTGGTGGGCCTGACCTCGCCCGCCAACGTGGCGTTCTGCGAAAGCCTGGGCGTGTACAGCCGCGTGCTCACCTACGACCAGCTCGACACGCTTGCAGCCGATACGCCCTGCGTGTACGTGGACTTTGCAGGCAACGGCACGCTGCGCAAGGCCATTCACGGCCGCTTCACGGCGCTGGCCTACAGTTGCTCCATCGGCGGCACCCATGTCGACCAACTGGCCGGCGGCCGCGACCTGCCCGGGCCTCGACCGGTGCTGTTCTTTGCGCCGGCACAGGTGAAGAAGCGCCATGGCGACTGGGGTGCAGCAGGGTTCAAAGAACGCATGACCCGCGCCTGGCGCGCATTCATTCAGCAGGTGAGTCAGCCGACCGCGCCCTGGCTGGTGGTGCAGCACCACAGCGGCCCCGAGGCCGTGCAGGCGGCCCACGCGCTGGTGCTGGGCGGGCGTGGAGACCCGCGGCTGGGGCACATGTTGTCGCTGGTGGCTTCCACACACTCGCGCAACTGAATGCATGCGCATGGTGCAGACTTGGACCCGGGCCATTGCGCCACACTTGCCTTGAACCCATTGCCCATTGAAGGAGATTCCGATGAAAAATGCCATGGACCTGGTCGCCGCGGCCAAAGCCCACGTCACCGAAGTGCCACTTGACGCGGCCGATGCCGCGATCCGCGATGCCGATGTGCTGATCGACGTTCGCGAAGAAAGTGAATTCGCGGCCGGCCACATTCCCGGCGCCGTGCACGCCTCACGCGGCATGCTTGAGTTCAAGCTCAGCAGCACACCCGCCTTGCAGTCGCGCGACCTGAAGATGGTTGTCTATTGCAAGACCAGCGGACGCGCCGCCCTGGCCGCGCAGACCATGCGCGACATGGGCTACCTGAACGTGCAGTCGCTTGCCGGCGGTTTTGATGCGTGGAAGGCGGCGGACAAGCCGGTGGTGAAGCCGGATCTGCCGAGTTTCGGTTGATCGGCACAGGCGGGCTTGCACCGGGCAAGCCCGGACCAGCCTCTTGAATCCGCCTCAGGCAGCGCTGCGCAGCTTGACGGCCGGAAAGTCGACGGGCACCGCGAGCGCGACGTTCACGTAGTTGGTGAACAGGTTCAGCGCCACATGGGCCACGATCTCGACGATTTCTTCGTCCCCGAATCCCGCCTTGCGAAGGTCTTGCACGTCGGCATCTCTCACCTGACCTCTGTCAACAACGAGCTGCAGAGCGAAGTGCAATGCAGCCTGCGTCTTCGCATCGGCCGACCCGCCGGTCTGCGCCAGCCGCATTTCTTCCGCGCTGGCACCGGCCTTGCGGCCCAGTGCCGTGTGGGCGGCCAGACAGTATTCGCAGGCATTGCGATCGGCCACCGCCACGGCGATCTGCTCCGCGAGCTTCGGCTCGATCACGCCAGCACCCAGTGCGCCGAAGGCCGACCACATGCTTTTCAGTGCTGCCGTTGAGTTGGCTACTGCCCGGAACATGTTGGGTGTGGCGCCAAACGCGGCGTGGATGTCGTTCAGCAGCGCCTTGCGCTGATCGGTGGTGGCGTTGCGGTCAATGAGGGGAACGCGGTTCATGGTGCTTCCTTCAGGTTGTGTTGGCGGGAAATAAACGGATGGCGGTTGGATCGGTGTCAAAGGCTCAGAACTGGCCGTCGCGGACATAGGGGTGGCTCCACAGAATGGTTTGCATCAACACCGACTTGACCCAGGCTGCGTGCATCTTTTCAACGTCGGCGGCCGGGGCACCCTTTTTGGCCAGAAAGGGTTTGAGCGTGGTGGTGACGGGCACCGTCAACGCCGGCAGATAGCGGAAATGCACCAGCGGCACGCTGTTGGCCCCGTCGGTCGTGTTCTTCTTCGGCGCGGTGTGGCGCAGGCCAATCTCGTACTGGTAGTCCAGCCAGGCCTGGTCGTAATTGGCGTCGGCCGTGTCCAGAATCCATTGAGCAAATCGCTTGCGCACCGCGTCCAGGTAGGCCCCGTCGGGCGCACCGGTCTTGTTGTTCCTGAAATACACGACCAACTCGGGCGTGGAAGCGACAAAGCCGTACCAGACGTCGAGGATCGCTTCCGTCTGGTCGGCCAGGATCGGCTTGCTCATGCGCAGGTAGCGAAGGTCTTCGTCGGTGAGCAGCAGCGTCTTCTTCAGCGATGCCAGATCGCTCAGCGTGTACGGCGCCGTGGCCAGGGTCGGCTGTCCCATCGTGTAGCCGGCGATGGCCGGCACCGACTGCGCCAGGACATTCGGACTCAGGACAGCAGCCAAGGCGACCGACAAGGTGGCGGCGACCAAAGGGTGGGGTTTCATGACTTCTCCTCAACAGGGGGGTGGCACAGCACGGATGTGTCTGTGCGCTGGAGTGCAGTATCTGGCCGCCATCTGTATGATTGGACGCCTATCGTCCATAAAACAATCCAATTCGTCCAAATACAGACAAGCATGACGCCACATTCAGCGGTGCCTGTGGATCGGCTCTCCGGGCTGCTCGAGCGCTTTCGCGTGCATGCGCACCTGTTCCATGCCGGCCCTTTGTGCGGCGTCACGCATTTCGATGCCCAGGAGGGAAGAGGCTTTCTTCACGTGCTGCGTCAAGGCGAAATGCTGGTGACGCACCGGCCACGCAGCGGCGCTGCGCGCAAGATCAAGGTCACCGAGCCGACCTTGCTGCTCTACCCGCGTCCCCTGGAACACCAGTTCCACAACGCGCCCTCGGAGGGATCCGACTTCGTGTGCGCCACGCTGGACTTCGAGGGTGGTGTCCGGCACCCGGTGGTGGCAGCCCTGCCTTCGCTGGTGGTGCTGCCGCTGCGATCGGTGGACGGCATCGAACAGACGCTGGCCCTGCTGTTCGCCGAGACCGAGCGACTTCGCTGTGGACAACGCCTGCTGGCCGACCGGCTGTTTGAAGTCCTGCTGCTGCAGGTGTTGCGCTGGCTGCTGGATCACCCTGATGACGGAGGCATGACCGAAGGGCTGATCCAGGGTCTGGCCCACCCCAAGCTGGCGCGCGCCCTGACGGCCATGCATGAAACACCCGGCGCAGCCTGGTCCCTGGATTCAATGGCTCACGCTGCCGGCATGTCACGCAGCGCGTTTGCCGCCGAGTTCAAGTTGCAGATGGGCGTCACCCCGGCCGACTACCTTCTGAACTGGCGCGTGTCCCTCGCACAATCGATGCTTCTGGCCGGAAGCTCGATCAAGCTGGCCAGCGAGAAGCTGGGCTATGCCAGTGCAGCGTCGTTCTCACGGGCCTTTGTGCAGTCCATGGGCCTGTCGCCCAGGGCCTGGCTGCAGGATCGCCAAGCTTGATTCGTCCATCCCGGACCGCACTCATTTCTCGTCCTCTGCGCCAGCGATGAACAAAGCTGTCACCAGCGACAGCCCTGCCGTGATCAACATGACTCCCAGCACGGCAACATGAGCGTTCGACGCATTCACGACCAGCCCTGATAGCAGAGCAATGAATCCCGCGCCACTCACCGTCACGGCAGCAGCCAGACCGGATGCCGTGCCTGCGAGCCTGGGATGCAGGGACAGAACGCAGGCGTTGGCCGCCGGCATGGTCAACCCGTTGCCCAGGCCGACGAACACACACGGGATGAAGAACGCGAGCAGGTGCGTCCAGCCTGAGGCGACGAAAACGAAGCCGCCAAGCAGCCCCAGGCAGGAGAGCAAGCGCCCGGCAAGCAAGAGACGGGTCGCCGTGTGCCGGGTGCTGGCGCGTCCCACCAAGTAGCTCCCCAGGATGAAGCCAGCGGGAACCATGCCCATGTAGGCGCCCAGTGCGGTGCCGGATGCGCCGCCCAGCTGCGCCGCCACCAGAGGCGCGCCACCCAGAAACACATACAGCGTGCCGATGGAGAGCGCCATGCACAGGGCGCACGCCCAGAACCGGCGAGACCGAGCCAGCTCCCCATAACCCCGCATTGGCAGCGTCAGGGAGTGGCTTCGATGAAGGTTGGTCTCCTTCAAATGGAATGCGACAAAGTACAGGCCAATCACACCCAGGACGGCGAACGCAACGAAGTTGGCGCGCCAGCCGAACCAGGTATCGAGCAAACCGCCAAGGGTCGGCCCGATCATGGGTGCCACCGCCCATGCCGACGACACGTAGCCGATCCGGCTGGCGGCCATGCCGTGGCCGGATGTGTCGTGGATGGCGGCCAGGGCAACGGCATACCCGGCGATGACGGTGCCCTGGCACAACCGGCACAGCAGGAACATGGTGATGTCGTTCGCCACGCTGCAGCCAATGGACGCGATGGTGAAGATCGCCAGGGCGACCAGCGCAACGGGCTTGCGGCCGAGCCTGTCTGACAGCGCGCCCGCCAGCAGGTGCGTGACCGCGGTGGCCACCGCGTATCCCGCGATGGCGATGTTGACCAGCGCGAAGTCAGCGTTGAGGTCTGTCGCGATGTTCGGCAGCGACGGCACGAACATGTTGATGGGCAGCACCCCAATCGCAGACAGGCAAACAAGCACCGCCAGCCGCGGTGGTTCCTGTGCAGGCATGGCTGTTGTACTCCTTGGCACGGCGCCATCAAAAGTCTGATGGCGCTCGAGGGATGCATTCACCGAGGGCTGCGCGGTTGCGCGACCTTGATTTGCTCGTGCCGGGTCAACAGGAGTCGTTCGTCGTCGGGCGTGGTGTGGCCGTCGACATGCTGCGGGCAGCCAGTCAGCTGCCTTGCCGGATTCTGCCGCACTTGCGGGCTTGCGCCAACACGATTTGCCTTCGCGTTGAACGGCGCACTTTGGGCAGCCTTGTCGCACCAACGACAGACCGACTTTGTTTCCGCGGGCATGCTCAAGGCCGTCAAGCTTCAGGAGCGACGCCATGGATGGAGTTGGTGACGTGTTGACCCAGATCCGCGCAATCAACCAGACCGCAGCATTCAACCGCTGGTGTGGCCTGGAGGTGGTGTCCGCTGCACAAGAATGGGGCTGCCGGTCCCGGCATGGCATAAGAGCGCGCCCTGTTCATTTCTCAACGACTGGAGGCAGAAGATGATCCTGGTGGTCGGTCGCGTTTTGGTAAGACAAGAATGTCTGCCGCAGGCACTCCAGCTCAGTCTCGTGCATGTTTCGCGTTCCCGGGCCGAGCCCGGTTGCGTATCCCACAGCGTTCATCAAGATGCCGAGAATTCGAGCCGCCTGGTCTTCGTCGAGGAATGGGCTGACCACGCGTCGCTTCAGCAGCACTTCAAGGTCGCAGAATCCAGAGCGTTTGCGAAGGAGCTTTCTGCCCTTGCAGCCGAGCCCGCCAGCATGGTCATCTACAACGCCACCGCGGTTGGCCCATAAACACTGCGCCACCGGTGCCCGCGGGTCAGGTGAGGCTTTGCGGCAAGCGGACCCCTTTCGTCCCGTCGCTGCCTTCTGCCTCGGCAGGTGAAGTCTTCAGGGTCACCGCAGGGCAAGCACACGCGGTCGCCGCCGCAAGCCAGGCAACACTGGTCATCATCGACCAGTGGCGCCCAACCCACGCTGCGACATGACTTCACACCTGCAGGTCTCACTCGGCTCTCGGCCATCACCCTCCGGCTTCCCGCCTCGATGGGAATGACCTATTGCAACTCGACATCCAGGGCCTGTTCACGTGGGGCGTTCCTGAACCAGCACCGCGAAGGGCAAGCAGCCGCCCCGTGGCCCGACATCACCGAACAAGGCCTGCGCGCCGATGCCTTCTTCGCCGCACGGCAGCACCTGGCCCGTCATCCAGTTGCGCCACTGCGAGGTGCGCGCCAGCACGGGATGCGTGGCCGACACGTGGAGCGTGGTGTCGCCCCAACCCTGGCTCGGCAGACCGTGCAGCAGGCGGGCCACGGCCACCACCAACGCTTGTCCCTCGTGCAGCCGTGCGAATGC
Source organism: Betaproteobacteria bacterium HGW-Betaproteobacteria-16 (assembly GCA_002840835.1). Classification (GTDB taxonomy): domain Bacteria; phylum Pseudomonadota; class Gammaproteobacteria; order Burkholderiales; family Burkholderiaceae_C; genus Hydrogenophaga. The sequence continues at coordinate 51,875 of PHCQ01000023.1, forward strand.
CAGGACATGCTCGGCGGCGCCGCCTTCCACCGGCAGCGGGAGGTAAAGGCCGTCGCGGAACAGCGCCGGTTTCGCTCGGCGCAGCGCCAGCAGACGCCACGTGACCAGCTGTTTGAGCTGTCCGCCCGGGCATTCGGGCAACAGGTCCAGCCACTGCTGCGGCGTGGGCCACTGGCCGGGACCGACCATGTGCCGGGTGCTTTCCAGGTCGGCCGCCATGGCCGGGAAGTCCACGGGCTGGCGGTTGTCGGGGTCCACCAGCCGGAAGTTCCATTGTTCGCAGCCCTGGTAGATGTCGGGCACGCCCGGTACGGTCATCTTCAGCGCCAGCTGGGCCAAGCTGTTTCTGAAGCCCAGCGGTGCCACGTCGCGCACCAGCGACTCCAGTCGCTGAATGAAGCTTTCTAGTGCGAGCACGCGTGCAATGTAGCTCTCGACCGGAGCCTCATAGGCTTCGTTGGGGTTGAGCCAGTTGGAATCTCGCTTGGCCTCGCGCATGGCTTTGCGCATGAATTGCTGCGTGCGTTCCAGCAGCGCGACGCGCTCTTGCGGTGTTGCGCCAGCAGCTGGCCAGATGCCCACCAGCGCCTGGAACAGGGTCCAACGATCGGGTGCCGATGGTGCGGCTGTGTCGTCCACTTGCGACACAAAGCGCTGGCCGATCGCGTCAAGTTCTCGCACCGCGTTTGCCCACTCGGCCGGCATTTCCGAAAGCACATTCAAGCGCGCCCGCGTGTCTTCCGATCGCTTGCTGTCGTGGGTGGAGGTGGCCAGCAGCCAGTGCGGACGGTAGCGTGCGCGCTGTGCACTGGCGGCATGAAAAGCCGCTGCCGACACACCGAACCGCCGAGGCTCTGATCCCACATCGTTGAGCGAAGCGAGTCGCATGTGGCGGTAGAAGGCGGTGTCCTCCACCGACTTGGCCATGACGGGTGACGTGAACTGCTGCCAACGTTCAACAAAGTGATCACGCAGCGCCTGTGCAGGCCCGGGTACGCCCAGCAGAATGGGCTCCAGGCTTTGCAGCAGCCCTGCTTCGGTGAGTCCAAGCCGGCGACGCGCGGCCGCCAACGCCCAGGCCACGTGTTTGCGGTCTGTTTCGCTGGCCTCGAACGTGTCCGCGCCCACGTAGGTTCGGTATACCGGGAAAGCAGCTGCAATCTCGACAAGTGCGCTGCGCAGTCGGTTGCGCGTGAAATCACACGTCGTGCGGTCAGCGCGTGTGATGCGGTGCAACGTGTTTGCGAGCCAGTCCAGATCGGCCGCGAAGGCGTCGTCGATGACGAGCTTCTTGCACGCATACACCGTCTCTTCGAAGGTACTGGTGTCACCCGTGAAGGCTTCATAGGCTTGTTCAAAAGCGGCCTCTGCCCTGGCATCGACGAACAAGCCGTTGACCAGGCTGCTGAAGCGGTAGCCTGTGCCCCCATGCACCGGCCATGCTGGCGGCAACTGCTCGTGGTCTGCGAGGATTTTTTCGACCACCAGGTAGAGCGCGCGAGGCTTGCCACCCGCGGCCCGTGTGAGTTCTGCGTAGCGTCGCTGCAGTCGGCGGAAGTACGCGGTCGGGCGGCTCAGGCCGTCAGGGTGGTCCACCCGCAGGCCCGTGATCTTGCCTTCGGCCAGCCAGCCCAGCACGCGCTGGTGCGTGGCCTCGAACACCGCCGAGTCTTCCATGCGCAGGGCTGCCAGCGCATTGATGTCGAAGAAACGCCGGTAGTTGATGTCGTCGCCCGCCACGCGCCAGTCGGCCAGGCGATAGGCCTGCCGGCTCAACAGTTCGTCCAACTCATCCACACTGCCGGGGTCGTCGGGCTTGCCGTTGAGTTGCTTCAGCGCATTGGTGATCCACGATTGCAGCCATTCATTGGCTTTTGCCAAGTCTGCCAGGCGCTGGCGCAGCACAGGCGTTTCGCGCAGGCGCGATTCACGTGCCTGCACATCCGCCGTGTCGCGCGGCGCCAGGTTGCCAAAGGCTTCGAGCAACTGCGCCACCTCGGCCAGGGCGGCTTCGCTGGCACCGGCCGGTGCGGGTACGGCCGACAACACGGCCGGGTAGTCGCACGGATCGATGGGTGCGCGGTGTTCCCAGTGGTGCACGGCGATCTGGCCCGCGTCGGCATCGAACCGCAGTTGCAGGGCGCCGGCTTCAAGCACCCGGCCGTAGTGGTCACCGAGAATCGGCAGCAGCAAGCGCCCTCGCATCTCGGGCGCGGCGGGTTGCCATTCGATGTCGAAGGTGCGTGCGTGCGTGGCCGCTTCGCCATGTTCCAGCACCTCTTCCCACCAGGGATTGCGGGCTTCCAGCACAGCCATGTGGTTGGGCACGATGTCGAGCAACTGGCCCATGCCGTGCGTGCTCAACGCGGCGCACAAGGCCGCGTGCGTGGCTTCGCTGCCCACTTCGGGGTTGAGCACGGTCGGGTCGGTCACGTCATAACCGTGGGTGCTGCCGGGGCGCGCCTTCAGGTAGGGCGAGCTGTAGAGATGGCTCACCCCCAGTGCGGCGAGGTAGGGCACCGCTTCGCGCGCATGCTCGAAGGTGTGCCCGGCGTGGAACTGCATGCGGTAGGTGGCCAGGGGAATGTCGGCGGTGTCCAGCGCGGGCAGGTCGCCACCGCGTTCGCGCCGCATGGCGGCTGCCACTTCGTTCCAGACGGGCCACGCAGACAGTTCTTCCAGCGAGATGCCCACTCTCCGGCGCCAGTTGGGGTGCTGGGTTTCCGTGGTGCCGGGAATGTTCATTTGCCAGACCTGGCCGATGATGTCTTCCAGCTGTGCCGCAGCGAGCCAGCACGCCGTGCGCGCCAGATAGGCGTGTACCGCCACCACCAGCGCAGCGTCCATTGCGGCGCCAGGGGCGGGCGCGGCTGCCGCCTCCACGTTCATGCCTTCAGGCAGCAGGCCTTCGCGATCCAGGGCCGCCAGCAGGGCAGACCGGTCGCGCTCGCGCTCCCGAAGCAGGCGCTCATGGTCGGCGGCTTCGGGTATGAAATTCAGGCGGTGCTGGGTTTCAATGTCTGCTCCGATCCAGAAGCCAGCCAGCGTGGGCAGGTCGTGTGTGCTCACCACGGAAATGGCCTGACGCAACCAGTCGTCCGGGGTTCGGAAGCCGCCGTCTGCGCCTCGTTCGAACCACAAGGGCCGGTACGACAGCATCGTGCGCTGCGCCATGGCGTCTCGCATCGCGGGTGGCACATTGCCCAGGTCTTCACCGATCACCACGCAGCGGTGGCGGTGGCTCTCCACCGCCACGATGGCCAGCAAGGCCTCGTGCGGGTAATTCACGTAGGTGCCGCCTTCGGGCGTGTTCCAGAACAGGCGCATGAGCGCCATGACGTGGTCCATGCGCAAGGCACCTGCATGGCGCATGACGCAGCCCAGCAGATCGATAAAGGGCTGGAACCGGGCGGCGGCCAGTGCCAGAGGGTTCACCGGAGGCAGCCCCCAGTCCTGTCCCATGCGGTTCAGCGGATCGGGCGGCGCGCCCACGTGGACGCCTCTGGCATACAGGTCGCGCAGCGTCCAGGTCTCGGAGCCGCCTTCGTTGGCGCCCACGGCCAGATCGCAGTAGAGGCCCATGGGCATCACGCTGCGGGCATGGGCTTGTGCCTGCGCGAGTTGTTCATGCGCCAGCCACTGCAACCAGTAGCGGTAGTGCACTTCGTCGGCGTGCTCGCGCTCGAACGCCTGCACCGCGGCGCTGTCGTGTTGCTGAAGCTCGGGCGGCCAGGCAGGCCAGCCCCACACGGATGGATCGGCAGCGTGAAGCGTGTGCTGAATCGCTTCCCAGGCAGCGTGGCGGCCCAGCGTGCCGGCGTGCTGGGCCATGAAGCGCGTGAACGCCTTCTTGCGTGTAGCCGCCTCGCCGGTGCTCGCCGCATTGAAGTGTGCCCACAACAGACGCAACACAGCCTGCTTGGCCATTGCTACTTCGTTGTACTGCACATCGGTTGCCGAGCGCAACGCGTTCAACTGGCGTTGAAACTCGGCGCTGTGCACCAGTGCCTGCGCGACCTCGCACACAGCGAACTCCGGCACCTCGGTCACATCGATGAACAGGCCATTGAGTGCCAGGCGGCTGCAGGGGCTGTAGGGGGTGGCAGCGTCCGGCTGGTGTGCAAACAGCGCATGCAATGGGCTGAGACCGATGAATGCAGCACCCTGCGCGGCAGCCATGTCCACCAGCATGCGCAGATCGGTGAAATCGCCGATGCCCCAGTTGCGTTCGGATCGCAGCGCGTATAGCTGCACACTCACGCCCCACCAGCGATCGCCTTCTCGCAATGGCGACGGTGTCCAGCAGGTGGCGGGCGCGACGATGACCTGCGTGGTGCCGGAGGCCATGCGCAGCAGGTAATAGCCCGCCGGCAGCGAGGCCGGCAGATCTGCGTGGGGGGAATCGCCTGCGCACACGGCGGCGCCACGCTGACCGAGCAACTGCCAGGGCCCCCCACCGGTCTCCACATGGGCCGACTGCCCCTGGGTCAACAGCAAGGGCCCGGGTCCGGGGGAGGTGGGGCCGATGGCATCGAGCACACGTTGCAGCACCGCGGGCTGCACTTCCAGGCTCTCGCCCCAGAAACTGGTGTACGAGGTGGCCACGCCCGCAGCAGCGGCGCGTTCGGTCAGATCTGCGCTCACTGGGGTACCTTCGTCCTGCGCGGCGACCGCCAAGGCCCCCACGCTCGTCACTTCGTGTACTTCGCTGCCCCCCGAAGGGGTGCGAGCTTGCTTGGGGCGGCCCGGCGCTGCGCTCATGCAGGCTCCCAGGTGCGCCAATACGCGGACCAGGCCGGCCAGGCGATGACCTGCGCCTCCCGATTGAGCGCGAACACCGTCTGCTGTTTGCCGCCGGGTTCTTTCGCGGTGTTGTCCACCGGTTGCGCACCCAGGTTGATGTCCAGCCACAGTTCGGGCCCGTTGATGTAGCGCCAGCGCACATGCAGGCCCGTGGCACCCACCTTGCGTGCCAGATGGCCACCGGTGCGCAACTGCGTCTGGCGCGGTGCGATCCACTGGCGGCGTGCCTGCAACGCCGCGCGCACAAGCGCCTGGCGCGCCAGGCCCTGCGGCTCCGAAGCTCGCGCCCAGGGCAGCACGCTGGCTTGCAAGGTCTCCAGCGAGCAGGGGTCAGGCAGGGCCAACCCATCGCTTTCACTGTGGCAAAACTCCCGCCGGCGGCCTTGGCGCACGGCTTCGCGCAACTCGCCTTCCCAATCGGCGAAATACAGAAACGGTGTGTCGGCTGCGAAGTCGTCGCCCTGGAACAGCATGGGGGTCGAGGGCGAGAGCAGCATCAACAGCAGAGCGGGCTCAATGGCGTGTGGTGGCACCAGCCGGTCAAGACGCTCGCCAAAAGCGCGATTGCCGCTCTGGTCGTGGTTGTGTATGCAGTTCACCATGGCTGGCAGCGGCTGCGCCGGCGCAGGCACGCAGGAAGCTCGACGCCCGCTCGCCAGCCGCGGGGTTTCCTTGAAGATGAAGCCATGCGTGAGTGCGCGCGAGAGCAGATCCAGCGGGTCACCGGCGTAGTCGCCGTAGTAGCCATGTTCTTCGCCCGTGAGCCACACGTGCAGGGCGTGGTGGAAGTCGTCGTTCCATTGCGCGTCGAAGCGCCCGGGCTGCGGCGTGGCGGCCAGCCGGCGGCGTTCATTGTTTTCGTTTTCCAGGATGAGGTGCACATGCCGCCCCGTGGTGTTCTCGCGCACGCGCAGCGACAACTCGTCGATCACATCAGAAGAGTTGCTGTCCACGATGGCGTGAACAGCGTCCAGGCGCAGCCCGTCGAAACGGAATTCGTTCAGCCAGTACATCGCGTTGTGCACGAAGAAGTCGCGCACGGTGCCGCTGCCCACACCATCGAAGTTGAGTGCCGCGCCCCAGGGGCTTTCGTTTGTCTTGGAAAAGAACTGCGGGGCATACGCACCCAGGTAGTTGTCTTGTGGCCCGAAGTGGTTGTAGACCACGTCCAGAAACACCATCAGGCCCAGACGGTGCGCGGCCTGAATCAGCGCCTTGAGCTCGTCCGGCTCGCCGTAGGCGGTGTGTGGCGCGAACGGCAGCACGCCGTCATAGCCCCAGCCGTAGCGTCCGGGGAACGCCGCTACCGGCATGAGTTCGATGGCGGTCACGCCCAGCTCGGCCAGGTAAGACAGGCGTTCTTGCGCCGCGGCGAACGTGCCCTCGGTCGTGAAGGTGCCCACATGAAGCTCGTAAATCACGGCCTCATGCCAGGGACGGCCCTGCCAGCCTTCGTCCCATTCAAACGCATGGGGCGCTGTGACCCGGCTGGGCCCTTGTGGCCCGTCGGGGTTGTGGCGCGATGCCGGGTCGGGCACCCGCTGGCCATCGTTGACCTCCCAGACATAGCGGGTGTCGGCGCCAGCTTGCGCCACCTGGCAGTGCCAGTGGCCGTCATCGCCGCGTTGCGCGAGCTGTCGATTTTCAGCGCCGCCGGGCGCCCAGTGAATCAGCGCCGGGGCGCGCGCGGCGGGGGCCCAGAGCCGGAACTTGGCGCCGCCTGCGGGATTCAGGGTGGAGCCGAAGGGCATGTGGTGCTGGTGTTTCATGTGTGCTCCTGTGTGGTGGCGGTCAGCACAGCCATGGAATGTGGAATCAGGTTGAAGTGCTCGCCCGACATGACCGCTTCGTCGTCCGGAGGCATGGAGGCGCTGCGCGTGTCCACCCGGGCGATCCAGCGTCGGGCTGGTTCCTCGTGCGGCAGGGTGAAAAGCGATTCTTCGGACGTGGCGTTGAGCAACAGCAGCACCGCTTGTGGTTCGGTCTCGCTTTCAAACAGAGCGGCCACGCAGCGCACCTGGGGGTCTTCCCATTCCGGGTCGGTCATGGGCAGGCCCCATACGCTGAACCAATGCACGGCGGAACCAGGCTGGTCGTCTGCGGTGTCCCACGACCAGGACTTCAGGCGCAGCACCCCGAGCTCTTTGCGCAGCGACACCAGGGCGCGCACAAACCCGAGCTGCGCGGCGTTCTTCTCCGCCAGGCTCCAGTCGACCCAGCTGATGGCGTTGTCCTGGCAGTAGCCGTTGTTGTTGCCACCCTGCGTGCGGGCAAATTCATCGCCTGCCAGCAGCAGTGGTACGCCATGCGAGCAGAAGAGCGAGGTCAGGTAGTTGCGCATCTGTCGCTCGCGCAGCTCGGTGACCTCGGGTTGGTCCGGCGCGGGGCCTTCCACGCCACAGTTCCAGCTGCGGTTGTGTGACTCACCGTCCTGGTTGTCTTCGCCGTTCGCCTCGTTGTGCCTGTCGTTGTAGCTCACCAGATCGTTGAGGGTGAAGCCGTCGTGCACGGTGATGAAGTTCACGCTGCTCCAGGGCGCGCGCCTTTGCGGCGCCAGCATGTCTGCAGACCCACACAGGCAGGCGGCGAATGCGGGCAGGCTGCTGTCGGTGTTGCGCCAGTAGTCGCGCATGGCGTCGCGGTAGCGCCCGTTCCATTCCTGCCAGCCACAGGGAAAGCCGCCCACCTGGTAGCCGTTCGGCCCCAGATCCCAGGGTTCGGCAATCAGCTTGACGGTGGAGAGCACCGGGTCCTGCGCAATCGCGCAAAAGAATGGCGAGCGATGGTCGAAGCGGCCTGATGCGTCGCGGCCGAGCGCGGTGGCCAGGTCGAAACGGAAGCCGTCCACATGCATCTCCAACACCCAGTAGCGCAAGCTGTCGAGCACCAGCCGCAAGGCGGGCGGGCTGCTGGTGTCGATCGTGTTGCCCGTGCCGGTGAAGTCGGTGAAGAAGCGAGGCTGCTCTTCCAGGCGGTAATAGGTCCGGTTGTCGATGCCTTTGAGCGAGAGCGTGGGTCCCAGGTGGTTGCCCTCACCGGTGTGGTTGTAGACCACGTCGAGAATCACCTCCAGCCCCGCCGCGTGCAAGGCCTTGACCATGCCCTTGAATTCTTCAACCGGGTTGGCGCCTCCGTAGCGCGGCTCGGGCGCCAGAAAGGCCACCGTGTTGTAGCCCCAGTAGTTGGACAGGCCCTTGTCGATCAGGTGGTTGTCGTCGATGAACGCCTGCACCGGGAGCAGCTCCACACTCGTGACACCCAGCGATTGCAGGTGGGCGATCGCAGCGGGGCTGGCAAGCCCGGCGTAGGTGCCCTGCAGCTCGGCCGGCACACCGGGCATGCCTTGCGTGAAACCCCGCACGTGCAGTTCGTAATACACGGTGTCCTGTGGCGGCCGCCGGGGCGGCTGATCGTCGCCCCAGTCAAAACGCGTGCAAACCACGCGCGCTTTGGGTGCCTCGGCGCCGTTGTCGGTGTCGTCCAGGGAAAGGTCTTCGTCCTCATGGTCCGTCTGGTAGCCGAACTGTCCGGTGTCGCCCCGCACGGTGCGGTCGATGCAGAGGGCATAGGGGTCAAGCAGCAGCTTGGCAGGGTTGAAACGCAGGCCGCCAGCCGGGTCGTGCGGCCCGTGAACCCGTAGCCCATACAGCTGTCCGGCACGCAGCCCGCTCACATACCCGTGCCAGACGCCGTGCGTGAGGCACGGCAGTTCAAGCCGCTCCAGCTCGGTGTGCCCGTCGTCTGCAAAAAGGCAAATCTCCACTGCGGTGGCCGTACCCGAATACACCGCGAAGTTCACGCCTTCGCCGGCCAGCGTGGCACCCAGTGGCCAGGGTTTGCCATCGCTGACGCTCTGGTGTCGGGCGCGTCCTGTGCCAACAATCAATGGGTGGCGGGGCATCAGGCGTTACCTTCGAGCGCGCGAAGCGCGAGCAGAAAGGTGGCCGCATTCCAGCTTTGGCCGGCCATGCCCATGGGCTTGAGCGTGCGCCCATGAAACCACTCGGTGAAGCGCCACCCATCCAGCGCATTCACCTGGGCGAGTCGCGCCATGGCAGACCACGCCTGTTCCCGCATTCCGAGCCGCGCCAGCGCCATGACCCAATAACCCCCAACGAACGGCCAGATGCCACCGTTGTGGTACTGGTGCACGCTGTTCTGCTGGTGTCGCGCCATGTAGGGCCGCCAGAGCTCGTGCTGGCGCGACAGCGGATGCAGAACCACCCGCACCGGGTAGGGGTTGTCCGCGTGCGCCCGGGTGATGGTCTGAACAATGCGGTGGCACTTGGCGTTGTCGGCCAGGCCGTTCAACACGGCCATGAGGTTGCCGAACACGTCCCCTTCATGGCCAGCCACCGCCAGGTTCACAAAACTGAGGTACAGGCCCGGATCCCGCCGCCCGCGCCGCGCGTAGTGGCGCAACAGACGGGCCCGGTGGTACTCGGGCAGGTCGCGCTGAAAGGGATCGAACAGGTGGTTGAAGTGATGGTGCGTGGCCTCGGCGTCAGCCAGCGCAAAGCGCTGCTTGACGTCGTACCACAGTGCGTTGGTGTAGAGGACGTAGCCCGAGCGCGGCATGATGTCGGCCCAGTCGCTGGCCTCGTTCTGCTGCAGCAGCCTGAAACGCTGGTGTTCCTGCGCCAGCAGCCAGGCGATGGCGCGATCGACGCCGGCCTGCCAGCGATCGGGCGACACCCGTCCGGCACGTCGCACGTGGTCCACCGCAATCAACCACCACAGGGTCGCATCGATGCAGCCGAGGTACCAGAAGTCGGCGTCCTGCCCTTGTGGATCGACGTACTTGGGTATCTGCCCATTCGGCGCCTGCTGCGCCACGAGCGCATCCAGGCTGGCCACCGCCCCCTCTTCCAGGGCCTCAACACCACTGCCACACATGGCCATGACGCAGATCGCCGCATCGCGCCCGAAGATGCGGGTGTAGCGGCGCGCCACCGCGGCTTCGGTGCGGCTGGCAGCCAGGATGCCGTGCGGCGTCAGGTTGTCCTGCAACAGCTTCAACGCGGCGGACGCGCAGGTTTCGATCAGCGGGCGTGAGGACACGTCTGGCAGGTAGGTCATGGGTTTCGAAGTCAACGTCGAGGTGCTGCCACCGGAAATTCTCGCCACACTGACCGCCTCCGTCATGGCTTGGGACTCATTTTGAAGCGCACGAGCGCGAGCGATCGCGCGGCCAGGACATAGGGCTCGCCCGTGTTGAAAGGCGGGTCGGACCTGTCAGCATCCATCGATGTGACGAGCGAGGTGTCGATCAACAATTCGCCCGTCTGCGGGACCAGCCCGGACGGCAGCTCAAACCGCACCTCGTTGGAGTCGGCGTTGAACATCACCAGAAAGCTGTCGTCACGCACCGCGCGGCCACGCCCGTCCACCTCGTTGAGGCCGTCACCAGAGAGAAAAACCGCCAGGGCGCGCGCATGGTCTTCCCCCCAGGCCTGCTCACCCATCTCGGTGCCGTTCGGCTGCAGCCAGACGATGTCGCGCACGGTGCTGCCGTGCAGCGGACGACCCTGGAAGAAGTCGCGTCGGCGGAACACCGGGTGTGCCGCGCGCAGCGCCATCACGCGTTGCGTGAAGGCCAGCAAGGCACGCTGGTCGTCGCTTTGTGTCCAGTCGAGCCAGCTGATCTCGTTGTCCTGGCAGTAAGCGTTGTTGTTGCCACGCTGGGTGCGCCCCATCTCGTCGCCGGCCAGCAGCATGGGCACGCCCTGGGAGAGCAGCAGCGTGGTGATGAAATTGCGCTGCTGGCGCGCCCTCAGCGCGCGCACGTCGACGTCGTCCGTCGGCCCTTCGATGCCGCAGTTCCACGAGAGATTGTGACCATGGCCATCCCGGTTCTCTTCGCCGTTGGCTTCGTTGTGCTTGTCGTTGTAGGTCACCACGTCGGCGATGGTGAACCCGTCGTGGGCGGCAATGAAGTTGATGCTCGCGTACGGTTTGCGGCTGCTGCGGTTGTACAGGTCGCTCGATCCTGTGAGGCGCTGCGCGAATTCGCCGATCACGCCACCTTCTCCCTTCCAGTACGCCCGCATGGTGTCGCGGTACTTGTCGTTCCACTCGGCCCAGCCCACGGGAAAATTGCCCACCTGATAGCCGCCGGAGCCCAGGTCCCAGGGTTCGGCGATCAGCTTGACGCGCGACAGCACAGGGTCCTGGCGCAGGATGTCGAAGAACGCGCTCAACCGATCGACAGCGTGGAGCTCGCGAGCCAGTGCCGACGCCAGGTCGAAGCGGAAGCCATCGACATGCATCTCGGTGACCCAGTAGCGCAGCGAGTCCATCAACAGTTGCAGCACCCGCGGATGCTGCATGTTCAGCGTGTTGCCACAACCTGTGAAATCCTGGTAGTGGCGCGGGCTGCCACTGGCCAGGCGGTAGTAGGACGCGTTGTCGATGCCGCGAAAGGCCAGCGTCGGGCCGAGTTCATTGCCCTCCGCCGTGTGGTTGTAGACCACGTCGAGAATGACTTCGATGCCGGCCTCGTGCAGCGTGCGCACCATGGTCTTGAACTCGCTGATCTTCCCGCTGGCGCTGTAGCGGTGTTCAGGCGCAAAGTAGCCAATTGTGTTGTAGCCCCAGTAGTTGCGCAGACCGCGTTCGACCAGATGTCGATCATCCAGAAAGGAGTGCACCGGCATCAGTTCGACCGTGGTCACGCCGAGGCGTTTGAAATGGTCGACCACGGGGGCGCAGGACAGGCCTGCGTAGGTGCCACGAAGCTCGGCGGGCACATCGGGGTGGAGCTTGGTGAAGCCGCCCACATGGAGCTCATAGATCACCGTCTCGTGCCAGGGCACGTTGGGCGGACGGTCGTCCCCCCAGGTGAACGCCGACTCGATGACCTTGCAGCGCGGCAGGTAGGGGGCGCTATCGCGCCGGTCGAACGACAGATCGGCCTGTGCGCTACCGACCCGATAGCCGAACAAGGCGTCATGCCAGCGAATGGTGCCGACGATGTTGCGCGCGTAAGGGTCCAGCAGCAGCTTGTTGCCGTTGAAGCGGTGACCATCTTGCGGACGGTAGGGCCCATACACGCGATAGCCGTACAACAGCCCCGGTCGTGCCTGGGGCAGGTAGCCGTGGAAAACCTGGTCGGTCTGCTCGCGCAGGTTCAGGCGGGCGATTTCGTTGCGGCCGCTGGCATCGAACACGCACAGCTCGACCCGTTCGGCCGACTCGGAAAAGAGCGCGAAGTTGACGCCCATGCCATCCCAGGTCGCCCCCCTCGGATAAGGTTTCCCGGGCCACAGGGCATCAATGGCAGCGTTGGCGGACATCAGGCGCGGTCTGTCGGGTCACGGGGAAACCAGCGCTCGATCAGTTGGGCAGCGCGCTCACGCGCGCCCAGGCCGAACGCCAGCGCCATCGCGAACACCACACCCCCCAGCAGGATCAGGAAGGTGTGCTGGATGAGCCCACCACCAATGTCCAGGTGGTCAAAGGCCAGCAGCAGCACGAAGACCATGACCGCATAGCGCACGATGCGGCTCAGGATCTCGGCATCGCTGATGCCCGCGGCACCGAGGTACCGCTGCACCGCGTTCGCCACAAACCGCGAGAAGTAGCCGCCAAACACCACGATCAGCAGCGCGACGAGAAGCCGCGGCACAAACAGCAGTACCCTGCCCAGCAGGTCGGTCACCTGAGTCAGGCCCAGGGTGTTGAAGGCAATGATCAACGAGGCGATCAGAACCAGCACATAGGCAATGGTCCCGAACCACTCGACCGTGTCCTTTTCGGTGCCCCCCTGTTTGAGGAACCCGTCGATCCCGGCACGCTCGGTCAGGATGTGGAAGTTGAGTGCCCTCAAGGCTTTCACCACGCCCATGCGCAAACCCTTGGCCAGCAGCCAGCCCACCACGATGACCGCCAGGGCCACCCCCAGGCGGGGCAGGAAGTTGCCAATTTCAAACAGGAGCCCGCGCAGCGGGACCAGCATCACGTCGATGTTTTCCATCTCAACTCCTGTTGTCTAGCTTTGAATACCTGCAAGCACGGCGATGCCGGCGAGCGGAACACCCACCCAGTCCGGCCGGTTGTCCAGTTCGTAGCGCAGTTCATACAACGCTTTCTCCAGTTCGAACAGGTCCAGCAAGGCCGTGGCGTCGTCGAACGCGGCCCCATCCGCATAGAGGCCCCCGGCCACCACGACCTCACGGTAGGCGCCCAGAAACGCCTGATTGACGAACCGCTCCCAGCGCCTGGCCGCCAGCGTCAGCTGCTCCAGCTCGATGTTGCCCTGCGCGGTCTGGTGCAGCGCCGTGTGTCTGGCGTAATCGAACGAGCGCAGCATGCCGGCCACATCACGCAGCGCACTGTGCTTGGAACGCCGCTGTGCAAGCGGGCGCTGCGGCTCACCCTCGAAGTCGATGATCAGGTAGTCATCTTCCGCAATCAGCACCTGTTGCAGGTGCAGATCGCCGTGCAACCGGGTTTTCACACCACCAGGCGCTATCGCAGCGGCCCGGGCGATCCGCTCATCGAGTGCGCTGCGAGCAGACACGACCCGGGAGGCCAGGTCGGCCAGCGGCTCGCTCAAGGTGGCGCGGCGCTGCACCAGCAGATCGAGCGTCTGATTCAGTTCGCCGCGCACGGCCGACGACCAGCTTGCGAGGTCATCACTCCGGATGGGTTCCGGGTCGAACGCTGGCAAGCCATGGGGCTGCGCCAGTGCGACATGCAATTCCGCCACACGCCGCGCCAGGACGGTCACCCGCTCCGCCATCGCCTCCATGCCCGTCTGCAGCACGGAGTCGTCGGTGCGAACCGACTCCAGCAGCCGAGCCAGTTGATCCACTGTGAAGTCCCATGCATCGCCCTGGTTCTTCACCTGCGCCTGCAGCAGCGCCAATGCCCATACCTCGCCGTCCTTGGCGTGGAACTCGACGCTGCCGGCCACGGGCACACAGTGCCCGTACTTCGCAACATCGGTGAGAAAGCAACCCATCTCCAGTTCGGGGTTGACGCCGGCGTGCAACCGCCGATAGGCCTTCAGGAAAATGCGATCGCCGAGCAGACTGATCGAGTTGCTGCTCGTGGTCAGCCGTTGCAATGGTGTGGCGTCCTGGAGCGCGTCGCCGATGACCGCTTGGTAGGCCTCGGTGGGCACGAAGCGCACCACGCCGCCATCGGCAGGGGTTTCTCGGCGTGCGCCGATAGCGGTCACCATGGCCCGGCAAAAAGGCTCATCGCCCATGGCGTCGGCCAGCACGCCCATGGTGGCCTGCTGGCGCACCTTGGTGACTGCCACGGGCATCAGGGCACGGGTGCGTTCTTCGTCGTCATCTTCAAAGGCGATCACCAGGGGCGCGAAGTAGCGCTCAGGTTCGGCCGGGCCCTGGGTGTCGATCAGTGCCAGCATCCAATGCGACCCGCCATCCTCGAGCATGCTGTGAGCACCCAGGGTGGCGCGATCCAGGGGTTCGCCTTTGGCCGCATACCAACGCTGGCGCAGCATGAAGCGGGGCATCAGCTCGCGTTCGAACTGGTTGCAGGTCTTCTCGGCCATGCCGATGCGCCACGGCACGACCTTGCTGCGGAAAAAGCTGTTCCACTCGTCGAAGAGCACCAGCACGGGCAGGTCCTCGAGAGCCAGGCGTTCGGCGTGCCAAGGCGGTGGCGTGGCGTCGGTGGCGAGCCGGAACCAGAAGAACCCATAGGCCGGCAGCGTGAGCATGTACGGCAGATCGCCGATGGGTGGAAACGGGCTGCGTCCCATCATTTCGACTGGCACGCGGCCCTTGTAGGTCTCAAGCGACAGCTCGACCGGTTGCGCGACGCGGCTGACGTTGAACACGCACAAGATCACGTCTTCTCCGTATTCCCGCACATAGGCCAGTACCTTGCGGTTGCCCGGATGCAGCATCGTGAAGCGGCCGCGGCCGAAGGCCTGGCTCGCACCACGCATGGCGAGCATGCGCTTGGTCCAGTTCATCAGCGACGAAGGTTCGCGCGCCTGGGCCTCGACATTCAGCGCCTCGAATCCGTAGATCGGGTCCTGGATGGGGGGAAGGTAAAGCCGCTGCGGATCGGCGCGCGAGAAGCCACCGTTGCGGTCGCTGGTCCATTGCATGGGTGTGCGCACGCCATCGCGATCGCCAAGGAAGATGTTGTCTCCCATGCCGATCTCGTCACCGTAATAAAGCACCGGTGTGCCAGGCATCGACAGCAGAAGGCCATTCATCAGCTCGACGCGCGCACGGTCGTTTTCCAGCAGCGGCGCGAGTCTGCGCCGGATACCGAGGTTGATGCGCGCTCGCGCGTCGGAGGCGTACATGCTGTACATGTAGTCGCGCTCTTTGCTGGTGACCATTTCCAGCGTGAGCTCGTCGTGATTGCGCAGGAACACCGCCCATTGGCAGTTGTCGGGGATCTCTGGCGTCTGAGCCAGGATCTCGACGATCGGGTGGCGGTCTTCCTGGGCAATGGCCATGTACATGCGCGGCATCAGCGGGAAGTGGTACGCCATGTGGCATTCGTCACCGTCACCGAAATACTCGCGCACGTCTTCGGGCCACATGTTGGCCTCGGCCAGCAGGAGGCGACCCGGGTAATGTGCCTCGATGCGCGCACGGATCGCCTTGATCACGGTATGGGTCTCGCGCAGGTTCTCGTTGCTGGTGCCGTCGCGCTCGATGAGGTAGGGGATGGCGTCGAGCCGGAAGCCGTCGACTCCCATTTCAAGCCAGTACTCCATGGTCTTGAGCACGGCCTCCAGCACCACCGGGTTGTCGAAGTTCAGATCGGGCTGGTGGCTGAAAAAGCGGTGCCAGTAGTACTGCTGCGCCACCTCGTCCCAGCTCCAGTTCGACTTCTCGGTGTCGGTGAAGATGATGCGTGTGCCTGAATACAGCGTGTTGACATCGCTCCAGACATAGAAGTCGCGCTCGGGCGAGCCTTTGGGGGCGCGCCGCGCCGCCTGGAACCAGGGGTGCTGGTCGGAGGTGTGGTTGACCACCAGCTCGGTGATCACGCGCAGGCCGCGACGGTGCGCCTCGATCACGAAGGCCTTGAAATCGTCGAGCGTGCCGTAGTTGGGGTTCACCTCCTCGTAGTCGGCGACGTCGTAGCCATCGTCGCGTTGGGGTGAGGGGTAGAACGGCAGCAGCCAGATCGTATTGACGCCGAGCGACTGCACGTGGTCGAGACGTTCGGTCAGGCCCCGGAAGTCACCGAATCCATCACCATTGGCGTCGGCATAGGCCTTGATGTGGAGCTCATAGATGACCGCATCCTTGTACCAGAGCGGTTCGAGCGCGGGATCGACCGCGGGTGTGGGCTGGATGACTGCGCCGATCTCTGCGCGCTTGGTTTCATCGATCACAGGCGTCTCTCATAGGAAGTAGTCAAATTCGTTCTCTCGCTTCAGGCGAGGCAGGAGTTCCATCACATGGACCGGCGAGCGCTGCGGATCCAGGCTCACAAAATTGCGTTCACCGTGCCAGATGAAGTGCGAATCGCTGATCAGGTCGTGCATCTGGTAGGCCTCTCCGTGCTGGATACCGAAGCTGTCCTGATCGATGTCAACCCAGCCCGTCTGCGTGTGATGTGGGTCAAGGTTCACCACGCACACCACGGTGTTCGAACCGTCGGCTGAGGTCTTGGCGTAGGCGATCATCTGCTCGTTATCGATGTGCAGGAACCGCAGGCCGGCATCGCTCTGCAGCGCCGGGTTTGCGCGACGGGCGCGGTTGAGCACTGCAATGAACTCGGCCAGCGAATCGGCGCGCTGGCGGTCCCACACGCGGCGCTCGAATTTTTCGGAGTCGAGGTACTCCTCGCCACCTTCTCGCAATGCCTGTGCTTCCAGCAGTTCGTAGGCCGGTCCGTAGATGCCATAGCTGGCCGCCAGCGTCGCAGCCATGGCCACCCGGGCCATGAAGACCGGTCGCCCACCGTACTGGAGCGCAGCGGGCAGGATGTCCGGCGTGTTGGGCCAGGCATTCGGGCGGAAGTACTCGCGCCCCGGGCCGCGGGTCAGCTCGGTGAAGTAGTCGGTGATTTCCTGCTTCGTGTTGCGCCAGGTGTAGTAGGTGTACGACTGGCTGAAACCCACCTTGGCCAGGCGGTGCATCACCCGTGGCCGGGTGAAGGCTTCGGACAGAAACACCACCTCCGGCTGCATCGCGCGAATGCGGGCGATCACCCACTCCCAGAAGGGGTAGGCCTTGGTGTGTGGGTTGTCCACGCGGAACACGCGCACCCCTTCTTCGATCCAGTGTTCAAACACCCCCGCCAGCGCGAGCCACATCGCACGCCAGTCGGTGGTTTCAAAGTCGAAGGGATAGATGTCCTGGTATTTCTTGGGCGGGTTTTCGGCGTACTGGATGCTGCCGTCCGCCCGCTTCTTGAACCACTCGGGGTGCTCGGTTACCCACGGATGGTCGGGTGCGCACTGGAAGGCGATGTCGAGCGCAATGTCGATGTCGAGTCTGGCGGCCTCCTTGACCAGCCGCCGGAAGTCAGCGACTGTGCCGAGTTCGCCAAGGATGGCTGTGTGCCCACCTTCTGCCGCACCGATCGCCCAGGGACTGCCTACGTCGTCGGGTTTGGCCTCCAGGGTGTTGTTCCTGCCCTTGCGGCGGGACCTGCCGATCGGGTGGATCGGCGGAAAGTACAGCACGTCGAAGCCCATGCGTTTGACGTAAGGCAGCCACGCCTCGCAATCGGCAAACGTGCCGTGGCGGCTGGCGTCGTCCGACGCCGAGCGCGGAAAGAACTCGTACCACGCAGAGAACCTCGCGCGTTCACGCTCGACCGTGACGGAGAAGGTCTGAGGGTAGGTGAAGGCGTGGCGCAGATCGGGGTAGCGGCAGGCCACGGCAGCTCGGGATTCGTCGTCGCCAACGCTCTTCAATGCTTCGACATCGGCCATGGGGTCGGCGGCGGTCTTCGCCAGTTCGCGTGCCCATGCGCGGAGCAGTTTGGTATCGGTCGCATCGTCCGAACGCGCGGCGCACTCTTCGATCAGGCTGGCCCCGGAGGCGGCTGCGATACGCACGTCGTCGATGTCCACGCGACGTGAGAAATCGTGACACCATGACTGGAACGGGTCGACCCAGGCGCTGACTTCGTATTCCCACTTGCCCAGTGCATCCACCACGAAGTGCGCTTGCCAGCGGTCGTTGCCTAGCGCGTGCATCGGTGTGCTGTTCCAGCCCGACCCTTCGCTGCGCCACTTCAACATGCAGGCCACGACGTCATGGCCGTCTGCAAAACAGTCGGCCTCGACGACCACCTCATCTCCGGTAATTCGCTTGATCGGAAAGCGGCCACCGTCCACCGATGGCTGAACGTCCTCGATCACCACGCGGATCCGGCCGTCGGTCAAGGCGATGGGCTGGACTTCGTTCTCGATGCTCACGACGCGGCTCCTTCGAGTTTCAGGACCAGCACACCCAGCGGCGGCAGTCGCAGGTTCAATGAATGAAAGCGGCCGTGCGCAGCGACCGGCACACTGTCGACGCCGCCCATGTTGCCCACGCCGCTGCCGCCGTACAGCGTGGCATCGCTGTTGAGCAGCTCGCGCCAGTGACCAGGGGCCGGCACACCCACCAGGTAGTTCTCGCGCGGCAGGGGCGTGAAGTTGGCCACCACGAGCAACGCCTCGCCTTCATCCGACTTGCGCAGATAACTCAGCACACTGCCTTCGGCATCGGCGCCGTCGATCCATTCGAAGCCGGCAGGATCAAAATCGAGTGCATGCAACGCGGGCTCGCTGCGATAAAGGCGATTGAGATCCGCGACCCAGCGCTGCAGCCCGCCGTGCGATTCGCTGCCCTCGATCAATCCCCAGTCCAGTTCACTGTCGTGGTTCCACTCGCGGCGCTGACCGAACTCGCACCCCATGAACAGCAGCTTCTTGCCGGGGTGCCCCCACATGTGGCCGAAGAGCAGACGAAGGTTGGCGAACTTCTTCCAGTCGTCGCCGGGCATCTTTTCGATCAGCGACCCCTTGCCGTGCACCACCTCATCGTGCGAGAGGGGCAGCATGAAGTTCTCGTTGAAGGCGTAGGCCAGCGAAAACGTCAGCTGCCCGTGGTGCCATCGGCGGTGGACAGGGTCCTCGTGCATGTAGCTCAGCGTGTCATGCATCCACCCCATGTTCCACTTCATGCCGAAGCCCAGCCCGCCCACATAAGTGGGTCGAGACACCATCGGCCATGCGGTGGATTCTTCGGCGATCACCTGCACACCCGGATGGTCGCGGTATGCGGACTCATTGAGTTGACGCAGGAAAGCGATGGCTTCCAGGTTCTCGCGCCCGCCGTGCACGTTCGGGATCCATTCACCCTCCTTGCGTGAGTAGTCCAGGTAGAGCATGGAGGCCACGGCGTCCACACGAAGGGCATCGATGTGGTACTCGTCGAGCCAGAACATCGCGCTCGACAGCAGGAAGGAGCGCACTTCATTGCGCCCGTAGTTGAAGATCGACGAGTTCCATTCCGGGTGAAAGCCCTGCCTCGGATCGGCATGTTCGTACAGGTGCGTGCCATCGAACTCCGCCAGCCCGTGGGCGTCGGCCGGGAAATGGGACGGCACCCAGTCCAGAATCACCCCGATGCCGGCCTGGTGCAGTTCATCAACCAGGAATTTGAAATCTTGCGGCGTGCCGTAGCGTGAGGTCGGTGCGAAGTAGCCGGTGGTCTGGTAACCCCAGGAACCATAGAACGGGTGCTCCGTGACCGGCATCAGCTCGACATGGGTGAAACCCATGTCGGTCACGTACTGCGCCAACAAGTTCGCCATGGTGCGGTAGTCGAGCACCTCCCCGCCCTCGGTGCGCCGCCAGGACCCCAGGTGCACCTCATAGACCGACATCGGCGCACTCAGTGCCTGGGTGGTCGATCGACTTGTCATCCAGGTGCTGTCGGCCCAGGTGTGACCATCCAGTTGCCAGGCAATGGAGGCGGTGGCCGGGGCCGGCTCGGCGCGGAACGCAAAGGGGTCCGCCTTCTCCAGCCGCTCGCCGGCCTGCGTCAGGATGGCGAATTTGTAGCGCTGCCCCGCTTCGACACCACTGACATCCAGTTCCCAGATCCCCGAGCCGTCTGCACGCGCCTGGGCTGGATCCGCATCGGCATTCCAGGCGTTGAACTCACCGATCACCGATACGGAACGGGCGTTGGGCGCCCAGAGTGCGAAATGGGCCCCTTTCGCATGGAGGTGACAGCCGAGCTTCTGATGCAGCCGCGAATGTGTTCCCTCGCGGAACAGGTGAAGGTCCTGCTCCCCGAGTGCCGTGTCCGATCGGGTCGCGGTCGTTTTCGGGTTTGGCTTTTTCATGTCAGTTGGTTCCGGTTGGACGGCGGGTCATGTTGAGCTGCAGTTCATCAAGGATGGACACCATCGCGCGTTCGTTTTCAGAGGCGGTGCGCATGGGTCGATCGAGGTACCGGTTCAGAAAGACGAGCCCTTGCTGATCGGCGTACATGTAGAGCTGTCCCATCTGCTGTGCGACTTCGCGATAGCCGGCTTCAATTTCAAGCACACGCCGTTTCAACTCCATCAGGACCTGCTCAGAGGCCGGGCCTGCTTCAAGAGCCAGTATGTGCTTTTGGTCCGCCGCCAATTGCCTGCGACGAGATGCAGCGACCGACCTGCTCTTGATCTCTTTCATTCCTGCACAGTAACTTATGATCTCTGCGAATTGGTCGTGTTTTTTTATAGGTTACGTTTGCAAATTTGATAATGAATGGCATGCATGCGACGAGCAACCACACACCCTGATGAACTGCGCCTCCGCCTGAATTGGTCCGACTTTCAGACCGTGTTGACGGTTGCGCGCCATGGCAGCGTGGCCAAGGCCTTCGGGCCACTGGGCATGACGCATTCGACCCTGCTGCGCAAACTCGATCTGATCGAGTCACGTCTCGATACCAAGCTGTTCAATCGCGGGCGACTTCGCTACACCCTTACCGCTGCAGGGCACGAGATCGAACGGGCGGCGAGGGAATTCGAGCCGTTGGCCATCGGCGCCGAGATGCGCGCCAGCGGTGCGGACCTGCGCCCCAGCGGCGAGGTGCGTGTGAGCGTGTCGTCCATCGTCATCGATCATCTGCTGCCCTCGGTGCTTGCGCAGTTCAGGTCGTCGTTCCCGGATGTGCAGATCGAGCTGATCAGCACCCGGGAGCACGTCAATCTGAGAAGGCGGGAGGCCGACATCGCGATCCGTATCGCCGATACGGTGCCGGACTGGCTGGTGGGGCGAAAGCTGGTCGACCTTCAGTTCAAGGTCTTCTCACGCCGGACAGGTCGAGGAAAGCCGCCCCTTCAAAACATCGATGACCTGATGGGCCAACGACGCTGGATCGGTTTCGAGCGCGACTCCCACGACCTGAAGTTCGACCGGTGGCTGGCCGGGCATGTGCCCGCCAAGCAGATCGTGCTGCGCGTCGACAACTTCAGCCACGCCGCAAACATGGCACGCGCCGGCATTGGCATCGCACTGTTGCCAGCGTTTGTCGAGTCGAGCATTCCGGATCTGCAACCGCTGACGGCCTCCATCGAGGAACTGGTGACACCACTGTGGCTGGTCACGCACCCGGAACTCAAGGACGCCGCCCGCATTCAGGTCCTGATGCGTGCGTTTGGCCCTGCGCTGGCCAACGCCGCCCTACCGGTGCAGGGCCTGCAGCCGGGCCCTGTCGCATAGAGGGGATGAGTGGCTGAGTAGCGCCTCACCACCAGGCCTCAGCGCGGCGCCCCGGCGCTTGTGCTCGATCAACGCGCGCATGGTGACGCGCATGGCAGCAGACACAGGTGTTATCGGCCACCGCAGTCTGTGGTACCGCAAGACCGAGACCGAAGGAAGACAGCTGCTGGAAGCATGCAGCGGCCAGCAAACGACGCACGTGACGCGTGAGCATGAAACCGCGTGGCATCCAGGCCTGGCCCGATCCTGCAGCCGAACCACCCGACCACAGCACACGGCCACCGTTTGACATTGTTGTTTAAGGTCAATATATTTCTGTTTTACAGAAATTTTTATCGGACTTTGTCAATGGAACGATGGGCCAAACCAGAATTCTCCCGGCGCCGCATGGAAACGCTGCCTAGCCAGGGACGGGGCTTCTATCGGGGGCCAGCTATCCGGGCACAGCTGCCCGACACTGCTTGCCCGGCAGGACAGCTCGACCCCTTGCACCACGCCGCCACCTTCGTGCACCCCTCCGAATCCGCCCCATCAGCGGATCACAGACAAATGACTTCAGCGCGTCTCATTCCCCTTGCCATGGTGCTTGCCATCGCCGCCACGGCCGGTGCCTGCAGCACCCGGCAACTCTACGAAGGCGGCCAGGCCCGGCAACGCAACGAATGCCTGCGGATCCTTGACCACATCACACGTCAGCGGTGCCTGGAAAACACCGCCCTCGGCTATGACGAATACCAGGAACAGCTGAAGAACGCCAGGCGCAGCGGCAGTCCCGCCTCGCAGGCGGCCCCACTGCCGCCGGAAAAGTAGGCCGGCCGCGCAGGGGCCTCCGCCGCCGGGTGCTCCGGCCTTCTCGCAAAGCCCGGACCGCAATCAGAACGGATAGTGCCGCGGCGTGGTCTGCATGGTGATCCAGCGCAGCTCGGTGAATTCAGCAATGCCGGCCTTGCCGCCGAAACGGCCGATGCCGCTGCCCTTCACGCCACCAAACGGCATCTGCGCTTCGTCGTGCACGGTGGGTCCGTTCACGTGGCAGATGCCGGAATCGATCTTGCGCGCCACGTTGAAGGCACGGGCGATGTCGCCGCCGAACACGGCAGACGACAGGCCGTATTCGTTGTCGTTGGCACAGGCGATGGCCTCTTCCACGCCGTTCACGCGCACCACGCATTTCACCGGGCCGAAGGTTTCTTCGTGGTAGATGCGCATGGCCGGCGTCACGTGGTCGAGCACGGTGGCGGGCATGAGCGTGGTATCGGCCTTGCCGCCGCACACCAGCTTGGCGCCCTTGGCCAGCGCGTCGTCGATGAGGTCGTTGCAGTGGTGGACCGTGCCCATGCCGATCACCGAGCCCAGCACCACCGGCTCGGGTTTGCGCGGGTCGCCCACGGGCAGGGCCTTGGCCTTGTCGCTGAACTTCTTCACGAATTCGTCGGCGATTTTCTGGTCGACGATGATGCGCTCGGTGCTC
>PHCQ01000110.1 GCA_002840835.1 Betaproteobacteria bacterium HGW-Betaproteobacteria-16
CCATCGGCAAAGCTGCTTTTCCAGCGAATGGTGGCGGTTGCACACCGCCGTCTGGCTCATTTGCGCGATCAGGGCCTGGGTGTAGCGCAGGATCAGTTCCCTGGCCGGCATGGATCGCTCGAACGCGTCCTTGAACGCAGGGGCAGACATCCGGTGGCCCGCGCCTGAGCTCTGCACCACGGCTCGGCTCGGCATGGCGTCACCACCCATGACGGTGCAGATGCCCAGGATGCCCTCTAAACCCACCACCGCAATTTCCGCAGATGAACCGTTGTCCAGCACGTGGAGCAACGAAATGATCGCATCTGAAGGGAAGTACACATGGGTCCGCTGCATGCCGGACTCGTAGATCACCTTGCCCAGTGGAAGGTCCACCTGTTCAAGCTGGGGTTTCCAATGTTGCCACTCGGCATCGGGCAGGCCTGCCAACAGCTTGTTCCGGCGTGGATTGCATGGTTCCATGGGTCGCTGTCCTCCCAGACTGCTGTTTAGCTAATCACTGTGCGCTACCGCACTGTATCCGCCCCGGAGCCGGGTGGGAGCGACGTTGGTCTGCTGGAGGCCTGGGCCGGCCTCAGCGTTTCAAACGCGGCAGGTTCACTGCGCCAGGCTGTTGCAGGCCCGCCGCAGTCGCTGTTCGGCATCCTTGGCGACGGCCTGCACCTCCGGTTTGCTCACCATCTCCATCATCACCAGCGGATCAATGAACGCCACCGTGACGCGGTTTTCGGCCTCCTGACGGACTACCACGTTGCAGGGCAGCAGCAGGCCCACGTCGGGCTCGGCTTGCAGGGCCTTGTGCGCGAGAGGCGGGTTGCAGGCGCCCAGGATGCGGTAGGGCAGCATGTCGACACCCAGTTTTTCTTTCATGGTGGCCTGCACATCGATATCGCTCAGCACACCGAAACCCTCCTGCTTGAGCGCAGCCATGACGCGTTCCACAGCGTCTCCGAACGAAAGTGAGAGCGTGGCGTTGAATCCGTACATCTGGGTACTCCTTGTTGGGCATGAACCGGTATTTCGCCGGTATTCGCCGGGGTGGCGAACGTGACGGATTGGAGTCCCTGGCCCTGAATCGGTTCCTGTTCATGGCCGGGGAAGGCGCTGCCATCAAAACAGGCGTCTTAAGTTCGCAAGCGCACAGACCCCGCGCGGGTTAGCGGGTACAAATGGTTTCAGTCCCCAGGAAGGCGTCTGCCTTCAATCACTTCAGGAGAGACCCATGCCCAAGAACACCGCTGTCACGCCACTGTGGACCACCTCGTCGTACGGCCATCCGGCCGATTGGCTTTCGTCCGAACGCTCTGAGTTGAGCGCCCACCTCACGCATTGCGGCGCCCAGCGGCGGCCGCTGCACGTGTTGCGCAGCGGCGCGGACCGGCTCCAGGGCGTGCTGGTGTCCCGCGTGGTCACGTCGGTGGTGGTGCTGGGTTTGCTGCTAGGCTGTTCCTGGTTGGCCCTTTGAGGCAGCCGGCGCTTTCCTGCGGCCGGCTCCTTTCTGCTGGCGCCCCTTGCGGCGTTAGGTAAACCATGGCGTTCATGCAAGCACTGCCGGCGTGGACACCTGCCGACACGGTGCGGCGCATGCGGGTGGACGAAGGCCCGCTGCTGGCACCCATCCGCTCGGAAATCTTCGGACTGACCCGCTTCGAAGAGCACGGTCGCAGCCTGGGCCAATCCCACCGTGCGGATCGGCCCGCCTTTGGCCAGAGCACCTTCTACCCACGCCTGCACACCAACATCCGCTGCCTGCGCCAGGCCTACCGGGACATTGCGGCCCATGCGAACGAAGGCCACGACATCAGCCCTTCGGCCGAATGGCTGTTCGACAACTTCCACCTGATTGAAGACCAGCTCAGAGAGATCCGGGAAGGCCTGCCCGGGCGCTATTACCGGTCATTGCCGGTGCTGCTCGATGCGCCGCTGAGCGGCCTGCCGCGCATCTATGGTCTGGCCTGGGCCTTCGTGGCCCACACCGACAGTGCCTTCGACCCCAGCCTGCTGGTGCCGTTTCTCAATGCCTACCAGGACAGCCGCGAACTCAGCCAGGGCGAACTCTGGGCCCTGCCGACCACGCTGCGCGTGGTGCTGATCGAGAACCTGCGGCGCCTGTCTGACCGGATTGCCGGTCACCGCGCGGCGCGGGATCTGGCCAGCCAGTGCGCCAGCCGCCTGGACACGCTGTCGCTGAGCGAGGTGGAAATCCTGCGGGGCAAGGCCGCCCAGCGCGGGCTGGACCGGGTGTTTCTGTACCACCTGGCACAGCAGCTGGCCGGGCACCGGCCCACCGGACAGGCCAAAGCGCTGCCCCTGCTGCGGCAATGGATGGCGCTGACCCTGCCCGACCTGGCTGCACTGCAGACCCAGCACCACGCCGACCAGGCGGCCGACCAGCTCAGCATGGGCAACGCCGTCACCGCCTTGCGGCTGATCGGCGGTGCCGACTGGTCGGGCATCGTGGCGCAGACCAGCCGTGTGATGCGGGTGATGCTGAGTTCACCCGTGTTCCAGGCGGAAGACAGTGCCAGCCGCACCATCACCCTGCATGGCATTGAACGGCTGTCGGCGCGCAGCGGGCGCAGCGAGGCTGCCGTGGCGCTGGCGCTGCTGAGCGCCATGTCCACCGGCACGGGCGACACCGCGCTGGCCAGGCACTGGCTGCAAGGCGCGGGCCAGCCCGCACTCACCCAGGCACTGGGCATGAACCGCCCACTGTTCCAGGGCGCTCCTCGCGCCCTGCGCAGCATGCGCCTGCCGTTGTATTTCAGCGCCTTGCTCGGGGGCACGATGGCGCTGGTGAGCGCCTTGCTGTGGCCGATGCACTGGCAGATCGAAGGTGGATCGACCATGACCACCGTGTGGTGGTCGCTGGCGGCGTTCCTGGCGGTGTTTCCCGCGTCGGAAGCGGTGGTGGCGCTGGTCAACCGGCTCATCGGCGAGTCGATCCAGCCGGTGCAGTTGCCGCGTTACGGGCTTACCCATGGCATTCCGGCCAGTGCGCGCGTGATGGTGGTGGTGCCGGCGCTGCTCAGCCATGCCGACGCCATCGCGCCGCTGGTGCACCGCCTGTTGCTGCACTACCTGGCCAACCCGGAGCCCATGGCCCAGTTCGCGCTGCTCAGCGACTGGTCCGACGCCGACACGCCGGAACAGCCCGACGACGCCGCGTTGCTCACCATGGCCTCTCAGCAGCTCGCTGCTCTGAACCAGAAATACCCTGCAGCCCCGGGTGCGGCGCCGCGCTTCCTGTTGTTGCACCGGGCGCGCAGCCTTTGCGCCACACAGGGTCAGTGGATCGGCTGGGAGCGCAAGCGCGGCAAGCTGGAGCAACTGGTGGCGGCACTGGCCACAGACACACCGGGGCCGTTTCTGGCGTTGGGCGAGCTCTCCCACATCGCGCCAGGTACGCGCTACGTGCTCACGCTCGACAGCGATACCCAGTTGCCACCCGGGCGCCTGCGCGCCCTGGTGGGCGTGGCAGAGCACCCGGAGAACACACCCGTGCTGGACGCCAGCGGCCAGCACGTGAGCCGTGGCTACGCGATTCTGCAGCCCCAGGTGCTGCCGCCCCTGTCGGATGGCGAAACCGTCTCTCCTTATGAATGGCTTCTCGGCGGTCAGCACGGGCTCGACCCCTACAGCGCCATGAGCTCCGATGTGTACCAGGATCTGTTCGGTGAAGGCAGCTTCACCGGCAAGGGCCTGCTGCATGTGGCGGCCGTGCATGCCGTGCTGGGCGGGCGTCTGCCGGCCGGGCAGGTGCTCAGCCACGATCTGATCGAAGGCGCACTGGCGCGCTGCGCCGTGGTGACCGACATCACCTTGCTGGAAGCCGACCCGCCGCATGCCGACGTGGCCGCTGCCCGCCTGCATCGCTGGACCCGGGGCGACTGGCAACTGTTGCCGTTCCTGCTGCAGCCGCGGCGCTGGCCCATGGCGGTCATCAACCGCTGGAAGCTGTTTGACAACCTGCGCCGCTCGTGGGTGGCGCCGGCCTCGCTGGCCCTGATCTGCCTGGCCATGCTCGGTTACGGCTTGTCGCTGCCGCTGGCGCTGTTTCTGAGCATGGCCGCGCAGGCGGCCGCCCCCCTGATGGGCGCACTGGCCGGGGCCGTGCCGCAGCGTCTGGCGCTGGTGGGTCTGCGATTCGGGCGTGCGGTGCTGGTCGACGTGCTGCGGGCCGTGGTCGGTGGCCTGTGGCACCTGGCCACCTTGCTGCAGCAGACGCTGCTGCTGGTGGACGCGCTGGTGCGCACGCTCCACCGGTTGCTGGTGAGTCGGCGCCGCCTGCTGGAATGGACCACGGCCGAAGCCGTGACCGCAAGCCAGCACCGTGGCATGCGCGGCGCCTTGCGCCGCCATGGCGGCGGTTCCGTGGTGGCGCTGGTGCTGCTGGCTGCCCTGTGGTGGTGGATGCCGCAACCCCAGGCACTCGCGGTGGCGGTGCTGCTGCTCTGGGCACTGGGGCCGCTGGTGTCCTGGTGGACCAATCGGCCCTGGCGCGTGCGCGTGCGCGAAGCGCTGCGGCCTGCCGACCAGGCCTGGCTCGACGGCGTGGCCCGCGACACCTGGCGGCTGTTCGAACGCTGTGTGGACGCGCAGAACCACTTCCTGCCACCCGACAACCTGCAGACACAGCCCTTCGACGCCGTGGCGCATCGCACCTCGCCCACCAACATCGGCCTGTACCTGCTGAGCGCGGCCTGTGCGCGGCAGATGGGCTGGATCGGCACCCAGGATCTGCTCGCCCGGCTGGAAGCCACGCTGGCCACCCTGCACGAGTTGGAGCGGCATCGCGGCCATTTCCTGAACTGGTACGACACCCTGACCCTGGCGCCTCTGTTGCCGCGCTATGTCTCCACCGTGGACAGCGGCAACCTCAGTGCCCACCTGCTGGCGGTGGCACAGGCCTGCCGGGCTTTCGCCTTTCAGCCGCATGAAGGGGTTTCGTCGGTGCAGGCCATCGGGCGTTCGTTCCTGCGCATCCAGCCGCACCTGAGCGCGTTGCAGACGGCGGCGCGCCGCCCCTGGCGCGACACCGCGCTGGGGCGCCTGCTGCAGGCCCAGCCAGTGGACGCGCAGACCACCGACGACCTGGCCACCCAACACCTGCTGCTGTACGACGCCACGCGCGAGTTCCAGGCCCTGTGGCCCAACCCGCCCGGCGACCGCACCGGGCCTGGCGAACTCCAATGGCTGCTGGCCGACCATCTGGCCGCCTGGCGCTGTGCCGAGCAGGACGCCGTGGCCGCGATGGAGGGGGGTGGCGAGCGCGCCAGCGCCAGGCTGAAAGCCCTGGCGTGTGCGTTCGAGCAACTGGCCTGGTCCGCCGAATTCGGGTTCCTGTTCCACCAGCAGCGCGAACTGCTGCACATCGGCTTCCGGCTGGACGAACAGCAACTCGACGGCTCCTTCTACGATCTGCTGGCGTCGGAGTCGCGCACCACCAGCCTGCTGGCCATTGCCAAGGGCGATGTGCCGGTGCGCCACTGGGCCGCGCTGGGGCGGCCGTTTTTTGCCAGTGGTGTGCACGCCGTGCTGCGTTCCTGGTCGGGCTCGATGTTCGAGTACCTCATGCCCTCGCTGGTGCTGGCGGAGCCGCGCGGCAGCGTGCTGTTCGATGCCGGCGCCGCCGCCGTGCGCGAGCAGCGGGCCTTTGGCCAGCACCTGCAACTGCCCTGGGGTGTTTCCGAGAGTGCGTACGCCGGCCGCGATCACACGCTGGCCTACCAGTACGCGCCGCAGGGGGTGCCCCGGCTGGCGCTGCGCCGCACACCCGAGAACGAACGCGTGGTGGCTCCCTACGCCACCATTCTGGCCACCCAGGTCGACGCCACCGCCGCTTGCCACAACCTGCGCCGGCTCGAATCGCTCTCTGCGCGCGGGCCCTACGGTTTCATGGAGGCGCTGGACTACACGCCCGGCCGGCCGGCGCAAAACGGGGGCGTGGCGCTGGTGAGCACCTACATGGCACACCACCAGGGCATGAGCATCGTGGCCCTGTGCAATGTGCTGCTGGGCAATGTGGCGCGCCGCTGGGGCATGGCCCATCCCCGCATCGAGGCGATGCTCCCGCTGCTGCACGAACGCACACCGCGTGTGGTGCCACCGCCCGCGCCCCTGCTGGCCCAGCGCCTGCCGCTGCAGGCGCTGCAACCGCGCGCACCCGATCTCGTTCGCACCGTGCGTCCCGGCGAGCAGGCGCTGGAACCCACGCTCATGTTGGCCAACGGCCGCTACGGTGTGACGCTGCGCTCCAACGGAGCGGGCTGGAGCCGCTGGGCCGGCATCGGCATCACGCGCTGGCGCGACGATGCGCTGCGCGACGCCTGCGGCCATTTCATCTACCTGCGGCTGGGGGCCAAGGGGCCGCCGGTCTCCATCACCCGCCACCCGGCCCCAGACCCTTCAGCCAAGTACCAGAGCACCTTCCACGCCGACCGCATGGAGTTCGAGGCCTTGTGGCCGGAGCTGCGCATCACCACCACGGTGTGGGTCAGCCCGGAAGACGACGTCGAACTGCGCAAGGTGGTGCTGGTGAACCTGAGTGACAGCACCATGGATCTGGAGCTGATCTCCGCCATGGACGTGACGCTGGCCACACCGGCGGCTGACGAGGCCCACCCGGCCTTCTCCAACCTGTTCGTCAAGGCCCGCTGGATCGCCGAGCATCAGGCCCTCTATCTGGAGCGAACGCCGCGCCTGGCCACCGAACGCACGGTACAGGCAGCCCATTTCGTGGCTGAGGTGGAAGGCCAGTTGCGGGGCTTGAGCTGCCAAACCGACCGGCAGCAGTGGCTGGGCCGCAACCACACGCCCAGTCAGCCGCTGGCGCGGTTGCGTCGTGTGCCGGAGGCTTCACAAGCGCTGGATACCGGGCTGGACCCGGTGGCCGTGCTGGGTGTGCGCCTTCGGCTGGCGCCGGGCCACACCAGTTGTGTCACGTTCGGTACGGCCGCCAGCGACGACGAGCCCACCCTGCTGGCCGTGATCGACAAATACCGCCAGCCCGTCTATGTGGATCGGTCCTCGGTCATGTCGGCCACGCTGGCCGGCATTCAGTCGGTCTCGCACCGGCCGCGCCCGGAGTACCTGCCGGCGCTGCAGGCCATCACCACCGCGCTGGTCATGACGCTGCCCTGGATGGACCCGAGCCAGGCCCATGGACATCCGTCGGTCACCTGGGCCTGCGACCGCAGGCTGTTGTGGCCACTGGGCATCTCGGGCGACCGGCCCCTGTTGTTGGTGAACGCCGGCACCGTTCAAGGCATGGGCCTGCTGCGCATCTTGGCACAGGCGCTGCGGGAGTGGTCGCGCTGTGGCGTGTCGTGCGACGTGGTGGTCATCAGCAACGAAGCCCATTCGTACCACATGCCGCTGCAGCGCGAGCTCACCCAGTTGCAGGAACAGCAGGTGGCCCACCACCTGGCGGAACCATCTGCCACCATGGCCGAGTTGCACCTGGTGCGTGCGGAAGTGCTGTCGGACGCACAGTTGCACACGCTGGAGCATCTGGCCCGCCTGCATCTGCATGCGGACGGTCGGTCGTGGCTGCACCAGGTGCGGGACTGGCGCGTGCGCCAGGAAGCCCTGCGCCCTGCCGCAACCACCGCTGCCAGCGACCCCGTGCCCACGCGCGAGGCGGTGCTGCCCGCGCTGGCTGCCAGGGGCCAGTTCTCGCCTGATGGTTCGGTGTTTGCCTTTGAGGTGGGCAGCGCGCTGCGGCCTGCTCGCCCCTGGGTCAACGTGCTGGCCAATGCGGGTTTTGGCGCCATGCTGTCAGAGACCGGTGGCGGCAACACGTGGGCACTGAACAGCCGCCTGAACCAGCTCACGGCCTGGGCCAACGACCCGGTGGCCGACCCGCCGGGTGAATGGTTCCTGCTGCAGGACCGGCGCAGCCGCGAGGTGTGGAGCGTGGGCCCTTCGGCCTGGGGAGAGGACCGACTGAACTACCGCGTGGAACACACGCAGGGTCGCACCACCATCAGCCACCGCCGGGGTCCGCTGGAGGTGACGGCCAGTTGGTGCGTGGATACCGAAACAGCCGTGAAGCAGGTGCGCATCACGCTGCGCAACCGGGGCACGGCCATGGCCCACTTGCGGCTGGTGGGCATGGTGGAGTGGGTGATGGGCGAGAAACGCACCGACCGCGCCACGCTGGAGTCGAGAGCCTGTTTCGAGGCGGGGGGCGACGACGTGCTCACCGGCCTGCTGTGTACCCAGCGAGATGCAGCGGGCGGTTTTGGTGGCGGCACGGCCTTTTTCTGCGAAGCCAACGACCACCTCACGGATCACGACAGCCCGGCCAGCCTGGACTGGACCTGCGACCGCAGTGCCTTCTTTGGCGAAGAGGGCGAACTGGTCCTGCCCCGGTACCTGGGACAGCGCAGCGGTTACGGCATGGACCCCTGTGCGGCGTTGTCGCGCCTGGTCACCTTGCGCCCGGACGCTGAACTTGAGCAGGTGTACCTGATCGGCTACGCGGACTCGGCCGGCGAGGCACGCGCGCTGATGCGGCATAGCAGGGCGCTGCCGGCGCGGGCGCGAGAAGAAGCCATTGCGGCACACTGGGACGATCTGCTGGGCGCGACCGAAGTGCACACGCCCGACCCGCTGTTCGACGCCATGGTCAACCGCTGGCTGCTCTACCAGACCGTGTCGTCGCGCCTGTGGGCCAAGGCCGGCTACTACCAGGCAGGCGGCGCTACCGGCTACCGCGATCAACTGCAGGACACCATGGCGCTGAGCTGGGCGCGACCCGACTGGCTGCGCGAACAGATCGTGCTGTGTGCCTCACGCCAGTTCGCTGAGGGCGACGTGCAGCACTGGTGGCACAGCCCGGGTGGTGCCGGCGTGCGCACCCATTTTTCAGACGATCTGCTGTGGCTGCCCTACGCCCTGACCCACTACCTGCAGACCACGCACGACCACAGTGTGCTTGATGAAGCGGTGCCGTTCCTGGTTGCCGACCCCATCCCTGAAGGGGCCGAAGACGCCTACACCACGCCAATGGTGGGCAGCGATCACGCGTCGGTGTTCGAGCATGCGGCGCGCACCATCGACCGCAGCTTGCGGGTGGGCGATCACGGCCTGCCGCTCATGGGCGGCGGCGACTGGAACGACGGCATGAACCGCGTCGGCCACGAAGGGCGGGGCGAATCGGTGTGGTTGGGGTGGTTCCTGTGCACCATCGTGCGCGACTGGATTCCGCTGGCAGTGGAACGCGGGGAAACCGCGCGTGCCGACCGTTGGACGCAAGCTTTGCACGGCTGGCTGGGGGCGCTGCATGGCCCGGCCTGGGACGGCCGCTGGTTCCGGCGCGCCTTCTTTGACGACGGCAGCGCGCTGGGCTCGGCGTTCATGTCCGAAGGCCGCATCGACCTGATCGCCCAGGCCTGGGCGGTGCTCTCTGGCCAGACCACACTGGCCCGCCAGCGCATGGCCATGGATGCGGTGGAGACCCATCTGGTGAACCGCCAGAGCGGCCTGATCCAGTTGCTGGCGCCGCCGCTGGTGGATGCCGACCCCAGTGCCGGCTACATCCAGGCGTACCCGCCGGGCGTGCGTGAAAACGGCGGGCAGTATGCGCACGCGGGCGTGTGGGCGCTGATGGCCGCGGCCAAGCTGGCGGCCAAAGATGAACCCGGTTCGCCACGGGCCGACACCGCCTACCGCTATTTCACCTGCCTGAGCCCGGCCCATCGGGCCCATCACAAGCAGTGGGGGCTGGTCTATGGCACCGAACCCTATGCCATGGCCGCCGATGTGTACAGCCAGTCCCCGTATGAAGGTCGGGGCGGCTGGAGCTGGTACACGGGTGCCGCCGGTTGGCTGCACCGCGCTGCCGTGGGCTCGCTGCTGGGGCTGCAGGTGGAGGGTGAGGAGCTGTTCTTCACGCCCTGTCTGCCTTCGCACTGGCCGGGCGCTGAAATCACCCTGCGCCGCGATCAGCAGGAATTGCGCGTGCTGCTGGTGCGGGTGAAGCCGGACGGGGAGCCAGCAGACCCGGCGCTTCCACTGCCTGCAGGCGCACAGGCGCTGGCTGTGGGTGAACGCCTGCACTGGCCTTCGCTGCCATTGGCCCATTGCTGCGTGCTGTCTTTGCCCGGCGGGCAGAGCTGACCAGGGCAGTGGCCACTAGGGCCTGTTAACACTATTTTTCCAAGATGCGTTGCGGATCAACAAGGCCATGCGCAAGGCGCGAAACGCAGCCGGGGTCGCCCCCCGGCAAGGCTTCGCAACGCCGCGCATGGCCTTTTTGGCCGCAACCCGAAGGGAATGG
>PHCQ01000111.1 GCA_002840835.1 Betaproteobacteria bacterium HGW-Betaproteobacteria-16
CTGGTGCTGCGCGCCAAGGTCGAGATTGCGTCCGCCTGCCATGCGCACGGCAAGGTGCCTTCGCACAACGTGGTCACCGAATTCAAGGACCTGACCGCGCTGCAGACCGCTGCGCACAAAGCTGCGCGCGAGCTGGGCTACACCCGCATGTGGAGCATTCACCCTGACCAGATACGCCCGATCATTTCGGCGTTTGCACCGTCCGAGCGCGAAGTGGACAGCGCTGCTGCCCTGATCGAACGCGCCATGGCCGCCGACTGGGCACCTGTGCAATTTGAAGGCCGCCTGCATGACCGCGCGAGCTACCGCTATTTCTGGCAGTTGCTGGAACGCGCACACCAGACCGGTCTTGCGTTGCCTGAATCGATGCAGGGCCACTTTGCCGAACCCGTGGCGACTCGGCATTGAGTTTGCTTCATTTTTCTAGCCACCCATTTTTCTGACCCCACGTATTCCCTTTCTTCTGGAGAACAAGATGTCCAACACCTTCCTCACCGACTACCGCGCCCACGCCGCAGAACGCGCCGCGCTGGGCATTCCACCGCTGGCGCTGGAAGCGAAGCAGGTGGCCGCGCTGATCGAACTGATCAAGGCGCCACCGGCCGGTGAAGACGCTTTCCTGCTGGACCTGCTCACCCATCGCGTGCCACCCGGCGTGGACGATGCGGCCAAGGTCAAGGCGAGTTTCCTGGCCGCCGTGGCTCATGGCGAGTTGAAGGTGGACCTGATCTCCAAGGCCAAGGCCACCGAACTGCTGGGCACCATGGTGGGTGGCTACAACGTGCACCCGCTGATCGAGCTGCTGGACGACGCCGAAGTGGCTGCCGTGGCCGCAGAAGCGCTGAAGAAGACGCTGCTGATGTTCGACTTCTTCAACGACGTGGCAGAGAAGGCCAAGGCCGGCAACGCCAAGGCCCAGGAAGTGATGCAGAGCTGGGCCGACGCCGAGTGGTTCACCACCCGTCCTGAAGTCGAGAAGAAGATCACCGTCACCGTGTTCAAGGTGCCCGGCGAAACCAACACCGACGACCTCTCGCCCGCACCGGACGCCACCACCCGCCCGGACATCCCCATGCACTACCTGGCTATGTTGAAGAACACCCGCCCGGATGCAGCCTTCAAGCCGGAAGAAGACGGCAAGCGCGGTCCGATGCAGTTCATCGAAGACCTGAAGAAGAAGGGCAACCTCGTGGCCTACGTGGGCGACGTGGTGGGCACCGGTTCTTCGCGCAAGTCCGCCACCAACAGCGTGATCTGGGCCACCGGCCAGGACATCCCCTTCGTGCCCAACAAGCGCTTTGGCGGCGTGACCCTGGGCGGCAAGATCGCCCCCATCTTCTTCAACACGCAGGAAGACTCCGGTTCGTTGCCTATTGAAGTGGACGTGAGCAAGCTGGAAATGGGCGACGTGATCGACGTGCTGCCCTACGACGGCAAGCTGGTCAAGAACGGCGAGACCGTGGCCGAGTTCAAGCTCAAGAGCGACGTGCTGTTCGACGAGGTGCGCGCCGGCGGCCGCATCAACCTCATCATCGGCCGCTCGCTCACCGCCAAGGCGCGCGAGTTCCTGGGTCTGCCGGCTTCCACCCTGTTCCGCCTGCCCAGCGTGCCGGCCGAAACCAAAGCCGGCTTCACGCTGGCCCAGAAGATGGTGGGCCGTGCGGTGGGTCTGCCGGAAGGCCAGGGCGTGCGCCCCGGTACCTACTGCGAGCCGAAGATGACCACCGTGGGTTCGCAAGACACCACCGGCCCGATGACCCGCGACGAACTGAAAGACCTGGCCTGCCTGGGCTTCAGCGCAGACTTGGTGATGCAGTCCTTCTGCCACACGGCGGCATATCCCAAGCCGGTGGACGTGAAGACCCACCGCGAACTGCCGGCCTTCATCAGCAGCCGTGGCGGCGTGTCGCTGCGCCCGGGCGACGGCGTGATCCACAGCTGGCTCAACCGCCTGCTGCTGCCCGACACCGTGGGCACCGGCGGTGACTCGCACACCCGTTTCCCCATCGGCATTTCTTTCCCCGCCGGCTCCGGCCTGGTGGCCTTTGGAGCCGCTACCGGCGTGATGCCGCTGGACATGCCCGAGTCCGTGCTGGTGCGCTTCAAGGGCCAGATGCAGCCCGGTATCACGCTGCGCGATCTGGTGCACGCGATTCCGCTGTACGCCATCAAGGCCGGTCTGCTGACCGTGGCCAAGGCCGGCAAGAAGAACATCTTCTCGGGCCGCATTCTCGAGATCGAAGGCTTGCCGGATCTGAAGGTGGAGCAAGCCTTCGAACTGTCCGACGCATCAGCCGAGCGCTCCGCCGCCGGCTGCACGGTGAAGCTCAACCCAGAGCCGATCAAGGAGTACCTCACCAGCAACATCGTGCTGATGAAGAACATGATCGCCAACGGTTACCAGGACGCCCGCACCCTGCAGCGCCGCATCGAGAAAGTGGAAGCCTGGCTGGCCAACCCCAATCTGCTCGAAGCCGACAAGGACGCCGAATACGCCGCCGTCATCGAGATCGACCTGGCCGACATCCATGAGCCCATCCTGTGCTGCCCGAACGATCCGGACGACGCCAAGACCCTGTCTGAAGTGGCCGGCACCAAGATCGATGAAGCCTTCATCGGCTCGTGCATGACCAACATCGGTCACTTCCGTGCAGCGGCCAAGCTGCTCGGCGGCAGCCGCGACATCCCGGTCAAGCTGTGGGTGGCACCGCCCACCAAGATGGACGAGAGCGAACTGATCAAGGAAGGCCATTACGCCAACTTCGGCGCCGCCGGTGCGCGCACCGAAATGCCCGGCTGCTCGCTGTGCATGGGCAACCAGGCCCAGGTGCGCGAAGGCGCCACCGTGGTGTCCACCTCCACCCGCAACTTCCCGAACCGCCTGGGCAAGAACACCAACGTGTTCCTGGCCTCGGCAGAACTGGCGGCCATTGCCTCCAAGCTGGGCAAGATCCCTACGGTGGCCGAATACCACGAAGCCATGGGTGTGGTGAACAAGGACGGGGCGGCGATCTACAAGTACATGAACTTCGACCAGATCGAGGAGTACGCGGAGAACGCGAAAGGCGTGACCGCCTGAGCGGCTTGTCGCCGGAATGAAAAAAGCCCGAGACGCAAGTCTCGGGCTTTTTTGTTGGGGCCAACGGCCCCAGTGGTTGCTTGCATCGGCTGCCGCTACCACTGTCCGTAGAAAACGCCGGCCCGCTTGTGGGAGGCGGTGCCGCGTTCGACCTGCGCGTCTGTGACCGTGGTGCGGTGGCGGCGACGGGCGAGGAAGTCGAGCAGGCGGTCTCTCATGGCAGCCCGCACCGCCCCCGTGGAAGCTTCGGCTCCCAGGTCGGTGAATTGTTCGGGATCGGTCGGCAGGTGCCAGAGCTGCTCGCGCTCACCCAGCCACCAGACGTAGCGCCACTCTTCGATGCGCAGGCTGAAGCCCCGGCAGTCGTGCACGCCCTTGCCCAGGGTGATGCGGGCCTGGCGCCAGCTGTAGTCGAGCTCGCTGTAGCTGAAGTCACGCCAACCTGGCGTGGCCTCGCCGCGCAGCAAGGGCAGCAGACTGCGGCCTTCGAGTCGGTGAGCCGGCAATTCCAGACCCAGGGCGTCGAGCACGGTGGGCACCACGTCAACCGCCTCGACCATGCGCGAATCCACGCTGCCTCGGGTGGCGTCGGCCTCGCGCCGCGGGTCGACCACGATGAAGGGCACCTTCTGGACCGTGTCGTAGAACAGCTCTTTCTCGCCCAGCCAGTGGTCGCCAAGAAAGTCGCCGTGATCGGCGGTGAAGATGACCAGGGTGTCGTCCAGCACCCCGGCTTCGGCCAGGCTGTCGAACAGGCGGCCCAGGTGGTGGTCGAGCTGGCTGATCAGGCCCTGGTAGGCCGGCCGCACCGTGCGGATGCAGTCGTCGCGCTGAAAGCTCAGGCACTCCTCCTGCTGACGGTACGCCGCCACGACCGGGTGTTCGTTCTCGCGCTCGGCGACTGAGCGCACCACCGGCAGGCACTGGTCGGCCGTGTACATCGCGTGGTAAGGAGCAGGTGCCATGTAAGGCCAGTGCGGCTTGACATAGCTCAGGTGCAGCATCCACGGGCGGCTGCCTTGTTCGTGCACGAAGCGGATCGCCTGATCGGTCATGTAGGCGGTTTCCGAATGCGGCTCCTTCACCCGCGCAGGCAGGTGCACGTTGCGCATGTTCCAGCCGCTGCGCACCTGGCCATCGGGGCCAATGCCGGCGATCACGTGGTCGGTCCAGGGATCTTCACCGTCGTAGCCATGGTCGCGAAGGAAGGCGGGGTAGCCCGACTCGTGACCGGGGGTGTGATGACCGTCGTAACGGTCGATCTCGGTGAAGCCG
The DNA here is from genome assembly GCA_002840835.1 of Betaproteobacteria bacterium HGW-Betaproteobacteria-16. Classification (GTDB taxonomy): domain Bacteria; phylum Pseudomonadota; class Gammaproteobacteria; order Burkholderiales; family Burkholderiaceae_C; genus Hydrogenophaga. The sequence continues at coordinate 4,355 of PHCQ01000111.1, forward strand.
CCGCGTTCGAGCAGCGTCGCCAGTTCGCTGCCGCCCTCCAGCTGCAGGCGGGCCAGGCCCCCGATGTCGGGCATGACGTGGGTCTTGCCCGCCAATGCCAATGTGTGCCCGGCCCCTTTCAGCATCTCGCCCAAGGTCACCTCACCCACCGACAGCGGCACCCGGTTCCAGGTGGCGCCATGGCTGATGGGGTAGCGTCCGGTGTAATAGCTCATGCGGCTGGGGCCGCAGACGCCGCTGTTGACGAAGGCCTTGTCAAAACGCACGCCCCGTGCTGCCAGCGCATCGATGGCCGGCGTCTTCAGGTACGGGTGGCCGGCGCAGCCCAGGTGGTCCCAGCGCAACTGGTCGGCCATGATGAAAAGAATGTTCATCTTTCGAACGTGTCCGGTGGGTGTTCGCGCCGCTGGCCGTTACTGGCCAGGCTTGAAGCCGGACTCACGGATCGGCTCACCCCAGCGTTCGTAATCGGCCTTCATGATGGCGGCGAGGCGATCAGGACCGTAGCCGGTGGGCTCAAGCCCCATGTCGAGCAGGCGTTGTTTCACCGCTGGGTCGTTGACCGAATCGACCGCTGCCTTGGACAAGCGCTGCAGCACATCAGCCGGCGTACCGGCCGGCGCAAACAGGGCGTACCAAGGGGTGGCCACCAGGTCGAAGCCTTTCTCTCGGAAGGTGGGCACGTCGGGGAAGGCGGGGCTGCGCTTTTCGCCGGCCACCGCCAGCAGGCGCGCCCGGCCACCTTCCACCAGCGAGCGGAGGTCCGCCGCCACGGTGGACAGGGCCGCGATCTCGCCACCGGCAATCGCTGCCATGGCCGCCGCGGTGCCGCGGTAGGGCACATGCGTGAGCTGCAAACCGGCCGACTTGGCGAACATGACGCCAAAGAAGTGCGGCAGGCTGCCCGGGGCCGCGGAGCCATAGAAACTGTTCTTCTGCGGATCGGCCTTCACCCACTTCACATAGTCTTCCAGGGTCTGGGCCGGCACATTGGTGGCCACACCCAGGCCGATCTGGAAATCGCTCAGATGGGCCACCGGTGCAAAATCCTTGAACGGGTCGTACTTGAGCTGCCCCGCGTAGGAATGCGGAAAGATGGACATGGTGGCCACCGGCGTCATCATGAGGGTCATGCCGTCGGGCGCAGCCGCCTTGACCGCCTGGTTGGCCAACTGGCCGCCCGCACCCGTGCGGTTCTCGACGATCACCGGCTGGTTCAGGCGTTTGGACATGGCCTCGGCCACAACCCGGGTGAGGGCGTCGGAGGTGGCACCTGCCGGATAACCAACGACGATGCGGATGACGTTGCCCTGGGCATGAGCACCAACGGCCAGTGCCGACAGGCAGGTGGCCAGCACCAGCTGGCGGCGAACGGAATTGACAAATCGCATGGCTGTCTCCTGAGTTGTGATGTAAGCACAACAAGCTTAGGCGCCAGGGCTATAGTTGAACTAAACAATCATCGCTGGGGGAAACCCGGACCCAAGGACCACCATGCACGCGCTTCGCCAGCCCCAGCGCCTGGGCGATCTGATCAATTTCCGCCTGCAGCGTTGCTTTGCCATGAGTGGTGCCCCGGTGGTCCGCCTGCTTGAGGGCCGCTACGGCATCACCCGACGCGAATGGCGACTGCTGGCCACACTGACCGAACATGGACCGCTCTCACCTTCCGAGCTCGCGGAGATGGCGCTTCTGGACCGGGCGCGCACCTCGCGAGCGATCGGACTGCTGGTCGAGAAAGGGCTGTTGCGCCGCCAGGTACATGCCGCCGACACACGCCGCGCGCAGCTGACCCTGACCGATGAAGGACGCCAACTGCATGCCGAAGTCTTCCCCCAGGTCGCGGCCATCAATTCGCAGATGCTCGATGCGCTGGATGAGCCGACCTTGCAGATCCTGGCGGACGCGATTGCCGCCCTGACGGCGCGTGCGGAGCAACTCAATGCGGACCTGGTGCGCGACGTGAAGGCCGAGCGCCACAGTGGCGGCTCCAGGCGGGTGCGCGGCACGCGTCCGGGCGAGTCGACCTGAACGGCACCCCATCCGCCGGTTCAGCGCCGCACATTCATGACGGTGCCAGGGTGCGCAGGCGGGCTGCCGTGTCCTCATCCGCCGGGAAAAAAGTCTCCAGCGCCAGTTCCTGCAGCGTGATGTCCACCGGCGAACCGAACACGGTGGTGGTGCTGATGAGCCGGAGCACGCCTTGTGGCGTGTGGAATTCGAACGGCATGAGCACGCCGTGGTGTTCACCCGGCAGTGCCACGGCATGGCCGCCCAGGTCCTCCGGGTAGCTCTTGAGTTCGGCCAGAAGGGCGGCCAGCGCGTCGTCCCCGGTGGCGTGGATCTGCTGGTGCAGCCGCTCGAAAAGGTGTTCGCGCCACTGTCGCAGGTTGGCAATGCGTGGTGCCAGGCCCTGCGGGTGCAGGCTCAGGCGCAACACGTTCAGCGGTGGCTGCAGCAGTTCCGCCGCCACATCGCCAATGAGCACGGACACCATCTGATTCGACATCACCAGGTTCCAGTGGCGATCCATGGCCAGCGCGGGCCACGGCGCGTGGCAGTCCAATATGCGTTGCACCGCTGCACGGGCGGCTGCCATGTCGGGCGCATCCAGCGGGCGCTCGCGGTACATCGGGGCAAAGCCTGCTGCCTCCAGCAGGCCGTTGCGCTCTCGCAGCGGGATGTCCAGGCGGTCCACCAGGCGCAACACCATGTCGCGGCTGGGGCTGGCGCGACCGGTTTCCACATAGCTGAGGTGGCGGGTGGACACGTCGGCCACATGGGCCAGGTCGAGCTGGCTCAGGCGGCGGTGCTGGCGCCAGTGGCGCAGGCGCTCACCGAAAGGCGACGGGGTGGATGTGACGGACGAGGGCAAGGAATGGCTCTGCATGACCGGCATCGTAGGTCGAAAGCAGCCGGCCGGCCATGACCTCCCAGGTCATGGACGCTGTGCAGGGTGGGCAGGAACATGGCGACCGGTTCCAAGCAACCGTACGTTTCAACCATTCAAGGAGTTCACCATGTCAGTACTTGCCCACTTCACCTCCCCAGCTGGCCTGCGCCGCGTGCTGGCGTTCGATGCCATTTCCGGTGTGGGCACCGGGTTGCTGCAACTGGCGGCCACTGGCCTGTTGTCGGGAATGCTGGGTTTGTCCGAGACCTTGCTGCGCTCTTCGGGCATCGCCATCTTTGCTTTCGTGGCGCTGGCCGCCTGGCTGGCCATGCAACGCACGCCGTCCCGCGCCGGTCTGGCGGTACTCGTGCTTGGCAACTTCGCCTGGGCGATCGGCTGCCTCGCGCTGGCTTTGGGTGGTGCACCCGGCGTTACCAGCGTGGGTGTGGCCTATCTCATGGTGCAGGTGCTGGTGGTGGCGGCGCTGGCCGAGTTGCAGTGGATGGGCCTGCGTCAGTCTCGAATGGTGGTGGCGGCCTGATCCCGGCCAGCGTCAGTGGGTGGCTGCCGTGTGCGACAGCGAACAGATGCCGGGGCACAAGTGGTCTACGCTGCGATTCATCAGGTCATGCAGACCTGTTGAACCTGCAGAGAGCATCGACTTGATGCAGGTTCCGTGCATCCAACCAGGAACTTTGATGAAACTCGCACTCTTGCTGACAGCCGCGCTGTCCACCCTGGCGCTGACCGCCTGTGACCGTGAACCGGTGGTGGTCAACACACCCCCTGCCACCGTGGTGGTTCCCGGACCAGCCGGCCCAGCTGGCGAAACGGGTGCCACCGGCGCTCAGGGCAGCACCGGCAATACCGGTAGCACAGGCACTGCCGGAGACACCGGTAGCGCTGGGGCTCAAGGCGAAACCGGTGAAAAAGGACGCACCGGTGGCGATACCGCCGTGATCGTCGTGCCGGCCCCTCCCGCCACCACCAACTGAACCCGCTGAAAAGCCATTTGAGGAGATTGCCATGAGCATCGGAACCATTCTTTTGATCGTATTGGTGTTGCTGCTGCTGGGTGTGATTCCCAGCTGGCCGCACAGCAAGTCCTGGGGTTATGGTCCCAGCGGCATTCTGGGTCTGGTGCTCGTGGTGGTGGTGATCCTGCTGCTCATGGGACGCATATGACCTGAAACCAGGGCGCCGGGGTTTGACGTCTGAACCGCGTCAAACCATGCTGACTGCACGGTGATGGGCGCAACTGACAGAATGGGCAGTCGTCCGACCGAACCTGCAGGAGCCCCCATGGCACAAAGCGCCCCGTTTTCCCATCCCTTTGCCAATACGCTGAAGACCTTCAAGACCGCCTCGGGCAAGAGCGGTCGTTTCTATTCGCTGCCTGAACTGGCGAAGCAGTTCCCTTCGGTTCGGCGCCTTCCCGTGTCGCTGCGCATCGTGCTGGAGAGCGTGCTGCGCCATTGCGATGGCGAGCGCGTGACCGACGAGCACGTGGCGCAGCTAGCGCAGTGGCAGCCGCACGTCGCGCGCACCGACGAAATACCCTTCACCGTTTCGCGCGTGGTGTTGCAGGACTTCACCGGCGTGCCCCTGCTGGCCGATCTGGCAGCCATGCGCAGTGTGGCCGAACGCCTGGGCAAGGACCCCGAGCGCATCGAGCCGCTGGTGCCCGTGGATCTGGTGGTGGACCACTCCATCATGGTCGACCACTACGGCAGCAAGAACGCGCTCGACCTGAACATGAAACTGGAATTCCAGCGCAACCGCGAACGCTACGAATTCATGAAGTGGGGCATGCAGGCCTTTGACACTTTTGGCGTGGTGCCGCCGGGCTTCGGCATCGTGCACCAGGTGAATCTGGAGCATCTGGCGCGTGGCGTGCATATGAAAGGTGGCCTGTATTACCCCGACACATTGGTCGGCACCGACAGCCACACCACCATGATCAACGGCATCGGCGTGGTGGGCTGGGGCGTGGGGGGCATCGAAGCCGAGGCCGCCATGCTGGGCCAGCCCGTGTACCTGCTCACGCCGGATGTGGTGGGCTTCGAGATGACGGGGCGCCTGCGCGAGGGCGTGACCGCGACCGATCTGGTGCTTACCGTGACCGAGATATTGCGCAGTCACAAGGTAGTGGGCAAGTTCGTGGAGTTCTTTGGTGCGGGCACGGCTTCGCTCACGCTGCCCGACCGCGCCACCATCGCCAACATGGCGCCGGAGTATGGCGCCACCATGGGCTTCTTCCCGGTGGACGACAAGACGCTGGACTACTTCCGTGGCACAGGCCGCAGCAAAACCGAGATCGAAGCCTTCGAAGCCTATTTCCGGGCCCAGGGTCTGTTCGGGGTGCCGGGCGCAGCAGGGGCGTCACAAAAGGCGGGCGAGATCGACTATTCGCAGGTGGTCAGGCTGGATCTGGGCACGGTGACGCCCAGTCTGGCTGGCCCGAAGCGCCCGCAGGACCGCATCGAGCTGGGCCAGGTGTCGCGCCAGTTCGCCGAACTTTTCAGCCTGCCCAATGCCCAGAACGGTTTCAATCGGCCCGCTGAACTGCTGCACACGCGCTACCAGCCGGAAGGGCGCACGGACCTGCCCGGCACGGTGCGGCAAACCCCGACCCCGCCCGGCGCGCCCCGCTTTGTGGCCGAGATGGAAGCGAACAAGCCAGCCCGCACCAACGCCAAGGCGGCGGCGCATGTGTCAAGCCGTGCCTTGACGGTGGGCAACGGTGATGTGCTCATCGCCGCCATCACAAGCTGCACCAATACCTCCAACCCCGGCGTGCTGCTGGCCGCAGGCCTCCTGGCCAAAAAGGCGGTGGAGGCCGGGCTGAAGGTGAAGCCGCACATCAAGACATCGCTGGCGCCTGGCTCGCGCATCGTGACCGAATACCTCACCGCCACCGGGCTGCTGCCTTACCTGGAAAAGCTCGGCTTCTCACTGGCGGGGTATGGCTGC
>PHCQ01000024.1 GCA_002840835.1 Betaproteobacteria bacterium HGW-Betaproteobacteria-16
CGTGGTGCGCGTGCCACCCGGCAAGGCCATGGTGCACACGGTGGACTTCTTCCGCAGCTTCATCGACGACCCTTACCTGTTCGGCAAGGTGGCGGCCAACCACGCGCTGGGCGACATCTTCGCCATGGGCGCCGAACCGCAGTCCGCCACCGCCATTGCCACCGTGCCGCCGGGCCTGGAGGCCAAGGTGGAAGACCTGCTGCTGCAGATGATGACGGGTGCGGTCGAGGTGCTCAACGCCGCGGGTTGCAGCCTGGTCGGCGGACACACCGGCGAAGGTCGCGAGCTGGCATTGGGCTTTGCCATCAATGGCCTGATCGACGAACGCATGGAGGGCGTCATGCGCAAGGGCGGCATGCGGCCCGGCGATGTGTTGCTGCTCACCAAACCCATGGGTACAGGCACGCTGTTCGCTGCCCATGCGCAACACGCGGCCAAGGGGCGCTGGATCGACGCGGCGCTCAAATCCATGGTGGTGTCCAACCAGGCCGGTGCGCAGATCCTGCGTGAACATGGCGCCACCGCCTGCACCGACCTGACCGGCTTTGGCCTGCTGGGCCATCTGGTGGAAATGACCCGCCCCTCGGGCGTGGACGCTGAACTTCAACTGAGCGCCCTGCCCTTGCTCGATGGCGCAGTGGCCTGTGTGGAGGCCGGTATCGTCAGTTCATTGCAACCGGCCAATGTGCGGCTGCGCCGCGCCCTGCGCAACGCCGAAGACTTCGTGAAAGATCCGCGCTACCCGCTGCTGTTCGACCCGCAGACGGCGGGCGGCCTGCTGGCCAGCGTGCCGGCCGCCCAGGCCACCGATTGCATCCGCGCGCTTAAGACGGCAGGCTACGCGCAGACGGCCGCCATCGGGCGCATCCGTGGTGCTTCCGACGCGCTGGAGCCTGTGGTGCTGACGCGGTGATGGACCGGGTGTGTCGGAAGAACCGCCTTCGACTTTCACTCTCTCCCATGGAAAACTTCACGCAACCCTGACCCGGAGCCTTCCCATCCATGCGCTTTTTCCCTCCATTGCCGGCAAACGCCGGTGTTCGCCACATCCTCACCCTGAACCCCGAGGAGGGGCGCGCGCTGGTCGCGTTCTACAGCGCCGTGCTGCGCAACGCCAGGCCGCTGGAACCCGTAGCGCAGGCATGACGATGCATGTGGTGTGTCTGTGCGCCGCATGGTGTGGCACCTGCCGCGACTACCTGCCCGTGTTCACCGCACTGGCCGAAGCACAGGCTGGATGGCGCACACACTGGGTCGACGTGGAGGACTTTGAGGCCGCGCTGGACGAGGCAGACATCACCACCTTCCCCATGATCCTGATTGCGAACAGTGAAGGCACATTGTGTTTTGCCGGCCCGGTCACGCCACAGCCGGGCATGCTGCAACGCCTGTGCGACGCGGCGCGTCAGGGCTCGCTGCGGCTGGGCGATGCCGAAGCCGCGACCTGGCAGCCTTTGTTGGAGGCTCTGCAAATTCGAAGATCAGTGGCCTGAAGAGACAGGCGGTTTCGCCTTCCCGCTTGGAGCGGCTCACGAGCAAAGCGCTGATTTCGATGGAGCAACCATCAGCCATCTCCATCCTTGACGCAAGGGCAGAGACAAGACGGGCGACATGCTGTGGCATGCCTCCAGATCGTTCGCTGGCGAACAGACAGACAGCCTCAAGCCTGCCCCAATAACAAACCCGTGATTGGATAAGCGCCCTCTTGATGCACCTTCTGGAGACTCAGGTCATCGGACGCGAATTGATTGCAGTCAACGGTCCTGCCCACCAACCGAAGGGAAACACCATGACTAAAGAGAAAACGGCCCACATCGAGCCCTCCAAGCACTCAACCGACGAAGTGGATGAGTTTCTGAATCTGGTGGAGGACAACGTCGATGACGCATCAGGCGCGGGCTCGCCGAGCATCAAGCCGAACACGAACCTGGATGACGACGGCAAGGCCTCCACGGACACACCGAAGAACCCAAAAATCTGACCGGTCCGCATCTTGTTCGGCGTGATGCGTTCCTTTTAAGGCGAGCGCTGTTCACCAGAACAAATTGCCCTGACGCTGGCCAGCAGCTTTCACAAAGTCCCTGGGCAACCTGCGTCACGCAGCGGCAAGCGGCTTGCGGGCATCGATGATCGTGGGCAGGAACTCGGTCACGGTGGGGTGCACCGGCAGCGCCTCTCGCACATGGCGCCAGGTGCCCTGGCTGGCCATGACCAGGCCGATGGCCTGGATCACCTCGTCGGCCGCCAGGCCGAGCATGGTGGCACCGAGGAAATGCCCGCTGTCCTCGTCGATCAACAGCTTGATGAGGCCAGTGGTTTCGCTTTCTTCCTTGGCGCGGCTCACATCCTTCATGGCGTGCACGGCCTGGCTGATGCGCCGGCCTTCGGCCACCAGGCGCTTGGCGTCGGCCTCAAACAGCCCCACATGGGCCAGTGGCGGGTCGGTGAACATGGCGTAGATTGGGTTGCGCGCGTCGGCACTGCGCTGCCCGCCTGCCAGGTTCTCGGCCACGATGTCGTGGTCGTGGTAGCTGGTGTGGGTGAAGGCGCCGCGCTGGTTGATGTCGCCCAGCGCCCAGATGCCCGGCACATCCGTCTCCAGCCGGTCGTTGGTCAGCAAGTAGCCGCGCTCGTTGGTCTTCAGGCCCACGCTCTGCAAACCCAGGTCGTCGGTGTTGGGCGTGCGCCCCACGGCCACCAGCAAGTGGCTGCCCTCAATGGTGCGGCCGTCGGCCATTTCCACACGGGCACCGGCTCCGGCTCCGGCGGGCAGCACCCGCTTGATCTCCACCCCCAGGTTCAACTCGATGCCTTCGGCCCGCAGCATGTCGGCGATGGCCGCAGACACATCCTCGTCTTCCCGCGAAGTCAGACGTGGCCCGATCTCGATGATGCTCACCTCGCTGCCCAGGCGCCGGAATATCTGCCCCATCTCCAGGCTGATGTAGCCGCCGCCAATGATCACCAGTTTGCGCGGCAGCTCACGCAGCTTCAGCAGGCTGTCGTTGTCGAGGTAAGGTGTGTCTTTCAGGCCGGGGATGGGTGGGATGAACGCACGCGTGCCGGTGTTCAGCACCAGCCTGGGTGCCTGCAGCGTGCGCGTGCCGGCTTCCACGATGAGGTCTTTACCAGCGCGCCCGGTGAGCCTGCCATGTTCCTTGACGACGGTCAGCCCCTCCAGGCCCCCCAGCCACGATTCGAGACCCGCCCGCGATTCGTCCACGCGCTTGTGCATGCGCTGCATGGCCGCTTCGAAGTTGACCTGAACCGGCCCCACCTCCACGCCAAACTCGGCCGCACGCCGTGCGAGGTGCGCCACCCGCGCCGACTTGCGCAAGGTCTTGGTGGGTGTGCAGCCCCGGTTGACGCAGGTGCCGCCCAGCTCGTGCGCCTCCACCAGCACCACCTTGCTGCCCTTGGCGACCAACTTGGCGGCCAGCGAGGGACCGGCCTGCCCGGCGCCGATGACGATCGCGTCAAAGGTTTCGTTGGCCATCACGCCACCTCCTGTTCGTTGCGCTTGAAGGCCACCCGGTCCCGTCGGCCGGAGTTTTGCCCGGCCGATGGTCCATGCACGGCATTGCTGGTCGTGATTGAGAAAAAGTCCATCCAGAGGGTTTTCATCAACATCTCCTGGTTGTGGTGCGAACACCATGACGGAGTGCCATCGAACGTGTTCGATGGCTGCGTGCGTACATGATGAACCCTCGGGCAATCACAAACTGCACCTGGCCCTTGAACCGAAGGGAGCTCCTTTATCGCAGTGATGGCTGCTCCGGTGCCGGCGCGGGCGTTCCCTGCAATTTCTCCAGGTAGTGGCGAGCGTGCAGAAAGTGAATCCGCACCTGAGGGTGGCGCACAGCGATGCGGATGGCGCAATCTCGGCGGCACTTGAACCTGGGGAAAGGTTGCGTGAGGCTGGGCACGTCGAGGCCCGTGCGCGCCCGTGGAGTTGCTTGAAAGCTCTACGGGGCCAGGGAAGAGGCTGCGGGCATTCGAGCTTGCGCTTCTGAAATACCCAGCTGCGCCAACAATGTCTCCCGCTTGAAACTAAACAGGGCCGAACTCGGACCTCTTATTGACCGTTGACCGTGCAAATCCTTTCAACAACCGGTCAGTTGTCATTTCCCAGATCCGCCAAAGCAGAATTCCGCCAGCTACGCCGACGAACACGTCGATCAATGGGTGCTGAAAGAACCCGAATCGATGCCACCAGCCTCGAAGTGTGTAATGCGCGATGTAGATGAACATCGACGCGCCAGCCACCAGCGCGGCGATCCTGTTCAATGGATAAAAGAGCCGAACCCGCGACACGAGCAGCAATGAAATACCTCCCACGGCAACCCAGATGACGCCGTGTCCCAGCCAAAAACGATTCAACACATGGCTCCATATCAAGGGCGGCAGCATCAGCACAAGCGCCCCGGCAAGAATGCGCTGTTCCGTGGATTTGGCAGATGCAACAACCCAGCCCAGGGCAAACAGCCACATGAGCATATGCGGCACACGGTTGTAAAGGTGCTCGGCATTCCAGAAAAACGGCACCCCTATGGACAACGCGACGCAAGTCGCCAACACAGCGAGCGCGAATCGAAAGTCATGCGCGGCGGCAAACTCGCGCGCCCTGCTCCAGCTCATCAGAAGAGCAGCAAGCATCAGCACCTGGACAATCAGCTCCAGGAACCAGAAGCCTAGCTTTTCATTGCGGGCATCGGTCCAGTTGTCCAGAAGGAACAATGCAATCGGCTCGAAATCCCTCGTCTTGAACTCAATGAGTGCGAGCGCAAGGAATGTCGGGACGGCAACTCGCAGGGCGGTGTCCACCACGGGGCGCACCGAGCCACTTGACAGCACAAGGGGCAACTGAAAGCGCGCAAAGTTGAATCCAGCGATAGCGAGCAGAAGAAACGTCGAACCACCCACGTTCAGCACGTCAAAGTGACCCATCACGATCGCCAGCATGCCCACAAAGCGAAAAAACACCGTGGTGTCGACCACATGCGTCAATGCCCGTTGTCGCGGCAATGCCTCGAGATCTTTGACACTGAGCGTCTGCCAATTCTCTGGCAGGTGGCCGAGATAGTCTTCGAGCTCCACCGACAGCTCGACGAAACTCAAGGAGTCACCACCCAGGGATACAAACGACGCATCTCTGGTCACTTCCGCTCGAGAAAAGGCCTTTTGATACAAGCCAAGAACGCCACGAGGCTTGCCAACGCCTGTCAGCTTTGACCAACCGTTGCACTCCTCCACCTGTGCAGATGTGTCTGACTGGCAAGCACCAAGCTGCGCAGAAAACTTGCGTGAGACTTCGGCCCTGCGCGGCTTCCCGGAGGCCGTATGCGGCAGCTCCGACCAGCGCACAACAGAAATCGCGCCAGCCCCATTCACTCCGCGCTCTCTGAGGGCGCACTCTGCTGCTTCACGCAGCTGCAGATCGGACCGCTCAAGCCCGTCAATGATGGCAACGAGCAAGCCATCGCCCCGCAGTTCATCTGGAACACGTGCCACGCAAAAACCGGCGGTTATTTGCAATAGCTCCGCCATCCGCTCCTCAATCGCATGAGGGGGCACCTTTATGCCGCTGATATTCAGGATGTCGTCCGCGCGACCCAGGAAGAACAGCTGTCCTTCGCGCATATCGCCAAGGTCGTTGGTCGTCATCCAGCCTGCTTGATCAGCCACTCTGACCTTGCGGCCTTCGACCAGCATTTCTTGGGCAACGTTGCTGCCACGGATCTGGATTTTTCCGTCCGCAGCAATCTGTATTTCTACGTCTCCGGTGGGGCGGCCGACGGATTCAAGCTCTGAAGATGTCGCCTCTGACAAGGTCAGGAACGTGGAGCGCGAAGCCTCCGTCAGACCGTAATGCTGAACGATACAGGCGCTGGAGAAAAATTCACGAAGCTGCAGTTTTTCGACTACCGACATTGGCTGGCTGCCAATCTCGATCCATTTCACCCTTGACGCGTGTCGCTCGAACAAATGCCGGTTCTTCAGCACCAGGCGCCAAAGACTGGGCACGGCAGAGATGGCATTGATCGCGCCACTTTCCAGCATCGCACTGAGTTCGCGCAGATCAAAACCATTGGGAGGCACGTAAACGCCCCCTCCAGCAGCAAGCACTGCGCGCGCCCTGCCCAGGCCAAAGGAGTGAAATACCGGCACGCCAATGTACTCACGCACTTCGTTGGTGAGATTCATGACATTCTGAATGCGGCGCGCGGTACTGGTCAGGTTCCGATGCGAAAGCAGGACGCCTTTTGGCTCGCCCTCGGTCCCGGATGTGTAAGCGACCTGGGCGAGGTCTTCAGTGTCTGATAGCGCAATCTGGCGCGCCAGCCAACCACCCTCCCGCGCTGGTTCCTGCACCTCTGTCGCTTTGCACGCTTCCATCCGACTGGCATCGCTGGGGCTGCGCAGCACAACAATGGCACGTCCTGAACCGGACAAATCAAAATAGCGATTCAGGAAGTCAACCGAATTCGTGGCCACCAGGCCAACGCATTCGTAAGTAACCTCGCTCTTGACTGAATTAGACAATCGGCGTCTCCCGTTAAGGGCTCGGAAACTTGCAAATGGGTGATTCGGGCTTGAGTGCGCAAGTCTCGCAGAAAACACCACTTTCGGCGCACTACCTCAAAAAAATTGGGGCCCTGAGTATTCAAAAACACACACTGCCGCACGAAAAAGTGAAAGGGCCAATAGCGGTCACATCCGCCGGTTCTTCGCTCGGCCAATGGGATCGCTGTCGCAAACACCTGGGCGCTGACGAGCGCCACCATGCTGCGGGGCCGCAGACGGTTGCCGTTGCCGTTTTGTCCCGGCTCAAGCGCCTCTGAGTTCGGTCTTGCGCTCGATGATCCGCGACACCAGACCGTACTCGACGGCCTCCTCTGCCGACATCCACCGGTCGCGTTCAATGTCGGCCAACACCTCGTCCAGCGACTTGCCGGTCTCCCTGGCGATGGTGCGTGCGATGCGCTCGCGCGCTTTGACGATCTCGCGCGCCTGGATGGCGATGTCGCTGGCCGGCCCGCCGGAGCCGCCGCTGGGCTGGTGAATGAGAAAACGGGTGTTCGGCAAACAATAGCGCCGCTCGCGCGGTACCGACAGGTACAGATGGGTGGCGGCGCTGCCCACCCAGCCAGTGCCGATCATGTTCACCGGCGCGGCAATGAAGCGCACGATGTCGTGGATCGCGTCGCCCGACTCCAGGTGACCGCCCGGCGAACTCACCAGCACGTCGATGGCATCGGCACTGTCGGCGTCCAGTGCAATGAGCCTGCGCGTCACGTCTGCCGCCACCGCGTCGGTGATGGTGCCGAAGATCTGCACGGTGCGTGCCTTGAATGCCTTTTCCTCCAGGTAGGCCGTGCGCGGTTCCGGGGCGCTGGATGGTGCGGGGGAGTCTGGTGTGTCCATGGTTGATTCAAATCCTTGTGAATGGAACTGCCTTGACGAACGAGCCGGCAATTTCGTGACACCCAACCTGCAATCTGCCTCTCCCCTGCCTGTGGCAACATTTGCCCATGAACGAGACACGCGAGCTGACACTCATCGACGCCGACCACCGCCAGCTGGTGCGCGCAGCCACCCGCCTGCTGGGCCCGGCCGACGCCGAAGATGCCGTACAAGACGCCTACGTCCGCGCCCTGGAAGCCAAAGCTCTCCAGCTCACCACCGCCCAGGCCTGGCTGCTGACGGTGGTGCGCAACCTGGCCATCGACCGCCTGAGACGGCGCCAGTGGATGCAGCAATGGTTGGCCGATGTGCATGCCAGCGAGCCGCTGACCGCATTCCCCTCGGCCGAGATGCAAGCGGCGCTGGCCGAAGAGACCATCCACGCACTGCGCCTGCTGGCGGCGCATCTGAGCCCCGCAGACGGTGCCGCCGTCTTGCTGCACGAGGTGTTTGAAGCAAGCCATACCGAAATCGCCCAGGCCAGCGGCAAAGCCGAAGCCGCCAGTCGGCAACAACTGCGGCGGGCGCTGCTGCGGCTGAGGCAGGCACGCGACGCATGCAGGCCAAACCCAAATCAAGAACTCGATCCAGGAGAAGAAACCACTTTCCGCCTCTACCTGCAATCACTTCATCTGCGCGACCCGCAAGCCCTGTGGGCCATGCTGCGCCATCCGCCCATCAGCGCCGTGGCAGAGGCGCTTCCTACTGCCGCAAGCAAAGCCGCGGCTCCGCCTGCAACCATCTGCGGCGTTGTGCAAGTGGGTGGGCAATTGCAATTGGTGCTCACGCTGGATGGTGTCGCGCTGTGCGTCTTGCCGCTGGGTGGGCAAGCCGAGCGCGAACGGGAGACCTCGGTTTTGTGAGTCCTGTACCGCTTGACAGGCAACGCTGCCGGCAACATCACATCGCCATGGAACCTGAGCCCTCGATACGGTTACAGAGGCCATGCCGCCCGCTAGTAGTTTTCGATCTCGCTGTGCAGGTTGCAGTACCGGGAGGCGCCCGTTAGATCGGGAAACAGCGACAGAGGGTTGATGTTCATTCGGTTCAGCAGCTGTAGGCACCGTGAGCGATCTATGTCGGGCACAAGACACTTGAGGAGTGTGAGGCCGTTGTCATCTTTGGGTTGGCGCTTCATTACCCATTCCTCAATCGACAAATTCGTCCGACTTCGCGTGAACAGGCCGCCCTGAGCGACTAGACGGTGGTTGTCGTCAGATTGCGGTCGCACGAAAACAACCTCAGATTCCGCCTTTGCACTAATCGTGGCCCACTCCAAAAGGCCCGTGGACTTGCCTTCGGCCTTGAGTTGCTCTCTGCGAGTCTTTCTGCGTTCATCTTCTTCGAGCCGAGCCAGCTTTGCCATTCCTTCGACCCCTGGTTGATGAAGTGCAAAGACAGCGCGATTGGGAGTTTGATCCGCTGCGAGCTCTGCAAAGGCGAAGAATGCAGCGACGAACGGCGAAGATGTCCAATCAAGCAGTGGCGTTGCCAGTCCATGGTGCTGCCCGAGAGCCCACCACTCGTTCTCGTCGGTTGGCGCCGGAGTTTGGCTGTTGCGCCTACCGCGCGTCGCGCGTTTGAAGGTATCCAGATGCTGAATCCGGAAATCCCAGGATTGGGCATGAGAGGTGTCTGCGTCGCGGATAAGGCGGTCGATGGTCGGATCAAGCCTCCAACTGTCGCATCGCTGGCCGCGCCAGACGTAAGTGCCGAAGTCCAGCAGATCGCCATAGAGATAGTCGACGAACTGCTTCAAGCTAGCAAACTGGACTTGGCAGTAGCCGGGACCAAGTTCAGTCCAGATAGGATCGCCAGTGATTGAACTCATACGTGAATCGTGCGGTCTAGCAAATTGAATTCACCCAAGAACGAAAGTAGGCGAAGCCCGCTGTACGCCGTCGGGTGCAACGAAGGTTAAGAGATAAACCAATCCAGCGCTTCGGCCGGTCCCTCAGCTTCGCACTGCTCGTATGTGGTGGTGAAGTCAGAGAAGGTAGCGGAAACTGTGAACAGCATAGTCACTTCCTACCGTGTGACATGAGCGGGAGCGACCGGCTTGCGGGTCGATCTCCGCTCGATGAAAGGGTTGGCATCGGACGGTTCAGAACCTGTTCTTGCGCAACCATTCGGTGAACGACCCAGTATCTCGAACGTATTCCGAACTCTCGTGGTCGGCGAAGAAAACCGGCGGCTCCGCTTCAGTGGACTTCCTCCAGCAGTACAAGTCACCGCACCCGTTGTCGGCGAACGGAAGGTACAGGCATTGGTCAACGTGTTGCAGAGCTTCCCGAATTTCAGACGGACTCAGTACACGGTGATTGATACGAAGCTCGCGTAGACCCCCCAATGCGACGAACTCGCGATAACTTGCAGGGAGCTGGAATGGCAAAGAAGTCTCCACAGCAAGTAATTCGGCTTCGCTGATCGGCGTGACCAGCTCATCAAGCGCCGACTTGCCAAGACGGAGAAGCTCTTCGATTTCTGTCACGGGTGTATTCCGACGTCAGCGCCCAAGGCAAGCCGCGCCGCAGGCGTCCGTCTTGGGCGTAATGTCAAGTAGCATTTCCAGCCGCCTGCGCCTGAAATTCAACGACAAATTTCCTGGCTTCCTCAAGAGTTGAGGGATAGGGCACTCTCTGTTGACCGCCCGACTCTGATGGCTCGAACACAGACTGAAACAGGAAACCGTGCTCCACCAGGAAATGGACTTTTTCCCACTGCGCCTTGTCACTCGAAGCGGGGGCGCTAAATTTTCGACTGAGCTTGGCCAACGGATTCGAGCATTGGGGACAGAGCCTTGGTTCATCGCTCGCGGGCTTCTTGAAAGACTTTCTACAGTCGAAGCAGACATGCGGAAACAGAAAGCGCTGAGCATCTTTCTCCTTCGGAAAATATTTGTGATGCTTGAACGCTGCCATGACTGCTACAGAACTTTGATTTAAACGGCAATTCGCCGGATACCCACAATCGCGGTCGTTAAACAAAGCGGCATCATCGCTCTGCAAATTTTGTGAATCCAACCTGTCGCGCATCTTGCGGGACACGTGAACAGGTCCAAGGGTTTCGACAAACCCGGCAAGGTGCCTCCTCGGACCGTCAAGTTGCCGGATCTGGTACGCGAACCGATTCACCCGTTGCACTATAGCTTCTGGGTGGAAAAGGCCCAAATGCACTGGGTCCTTCTTTTCAGCTTTGCCGCGAGACCACCACGCCACCGCGCGTCAAACACATCAATGCCGCACCCGCAACGAACTGCTCACCCCCGCCAGCAGCGCACACCCCGCCGCCAGACAAAGCGCAATCGTCTCGCCCTGGCCATCGTGCAGGTTCCACACGCCGTAAATCGCAGCCAGCATCACCGCACCGATCGTCTGCCCGGTGAGCCGTGCGGTGCCCAGCATGCCGCTGGCTGCGCCGCTGCGGTGCAGGGGGGCGGTGGTCACGATGGTGTGGTTGTTGGGTGACTGGAACAGCGCAAAGCCGGCGCCGCACAGCGCCAGGCGCCAGGCCATGTCCACGCTTGTGGCGTCTTCGGGCCGCAGGCCCACCAGCAGCAGGCCGGTGGCAAACACCAGCATGCCCACGCCGCCCAGCGCGCCGTCAGGGTAACGGCCGATCAGGCGGCCGGCGATGGGTGCGGTGAGCGCGGTGGCCATGGGCCAGGCCATCATGATCAGGCCGGCTGCCATGTGCGTGCGGCCCTGCACCTCCAGCAGCAGGAACGGCATGCTGAGCAGGGCCAGCATCTGCGCGCAGAAGGCGCCGAGCGATGCGCCCATGGAGAGGGCGAACACGGGAATGCGCAGCAGGTCCAGCGGGAACATGGGTGCGGCCAGGTGCCACTGGCGCCGCAGGTACACCGCCCCCACCAGCAGGCCGGCGGCCAGCAGGCTCCAGCCCAGCACCGGCGTGGCCTGGGCCGCATCACCGCCGCGCACGCCCAGCTGGTCTGCGCCCACAAAAACAAGCGTGAACATGAGCACGTTGAGCAGCACGTCCACCAACGAAAACCGCGGCGCAGCACCTTCGCGGGGCAGGTTGAACGGCAGGGCGCGACGCCCCATCCACAGGGTGAGCAGGCCGAGCGGCAAGTTGAGTGCAAACAGCCAGGGCCACGATGCCACAGACAGAATGCTGGCCGCCACCGCCGGGCCGGCCATCGACGAGGTGGCCACCACCATGGAGTTGATGGCGATACCGCGCCCCAGACTGGCGCTGGGGTAGATCAGGCGCACCAGCGCGGCGTTCACGCTCATGATGCCGGCGGCCCCCAGGCCTTGCAGCGCACGCGCGGCTGTGAGCATGGTCAATGAACTGGCCAGCATGGCGGCGGCCGATGCCAGCACAAACAGTGCCATGCCCACCAGGTAGACGCGCCGGTAGCCCAGGCGGTCGCCCAGCGCTGCCAGCGGCAGCAGCATCACCAGCGAGGCGATCTGGTAGGCGTTGACCACCCAGATGGCCTGCGATGCGCCGGCGTTCAGCTCGCGTGCAATGCCGGGCAGCGCCAGGTTGACGATGCTGCCGTCCATCACCGCCATCGCGATGCCCAGCACGATCACCAGCACGGCACGCCCCCGTTCGGGGGAAGGCAGACCGTCGGGAGGCGCCGTCAATGTGCCTCGGCCGCGCTCGGGGAGTGCGAGTAGCCGCCCAGAGTGGCCCAGGTGAGCAGCACACCCACCAGCGCGCCACTGGCCATGCCCACCACCATGGGCAGCGGTTCGCCGTTGGCGAACAGGCTCACGATGGCCATGGCCAGGGCGCCGCCCAGCATCTGCAGTGTGCCCATCAATGCTGAAGCGGTGCCCGCGATGGCGCCATGCTTTTCCAGCGCCAGCACGGAAGTGGTGGGGATGACCAGGCCCATGAAACCGCTGGCCACAAAGTACAGACTGATCAGCACCCACAGCTGGTCACCGCCCGCCAGGTAGTAGGCCAGCAGCAGGCACATGACCACGCCCGATGCACTGGCCGCAGCCTTGACCACGTTCACCAGCCCGAAGCGGCGGCCCAGCAGCGCGGTGCACTGCGCGGCGCCAAAAAAGGCAGCCGCGTTGACCGAAAACGCCAGGCTGTACTGCGTGGGCGTGAGGCCGTAGTGGTTGATCATCACGAACGGCGAGCCGGCAAGGTACACAAAGAAGCCAGCCAGGGCCGTGCTGGCAATGCCCACCAGGCCCAGAAAGTGCCAGTCGCGCAGCAGCACGCCGTAGGAACGCAAGGCGCTGCCCAGGCTGCTTTCCAGGCGCTGGGTCGGTGGGCGGGTTTCTTTCAGCACGCCATACACCAGCGCCAGGCCAGCCACCGACGCCAGGGCCACGGCCCAGAACACGCCGCGCCAGCCACTGAGCGCAATCACGCCGCTGCCCACCAGGGGCGCCAGTATGGGCGAGACGCTGAACACCAGCATCAGCAGCGACATGATGCGGGCGGCCTCGTTGCCGGTGTGCAGGTCGCGCACCACGGCGCGCGGAATGGCCATGCCCGCAGCCGCGCCCAAACCTTGCAGGAAGCGAAGGATGATCAGCGTCTGCACGTCGGTGGCCAGCGCACAGCCCACACTGGCCACGGCGAACAGGCCCATGCCGAAGTACAGCGGTGGCTTGCGCCCCACCATGTCTGAAATGGGTCCGTACAGCAACTGGCCAGCACCCAGCGAAAGAAAGAAGGCGGTGAGCGTCCATTGCACGGCGCCCACGTCTGCCACCAGGCTGCTGCCAATGGCAGGCAGCGCGGGCAGGTACATGTCGATGGCGAAGGGGCCGATGGCCGAAAGCAGGCCCAGGATGAGCGCGAGTTTGAAGAAGGAAGACGAATGCATAGCCCGCCATTGTCGCCGCATCAGCTAGGTGTAAACCCGGGTGCGGTGGATGGGCTCAATCCGGATCGGGGCACCCAGCCTGTTACGCACGAAAGAGCAGCACTCGTGTGCAAGGCCGAGGCCGCATGGCAGGTCAGTCAAACAGGCCGCGATCCAGTGCACCTTCGATCATCAGCATGCGCAGCTTGGTGCGCGCGCCGCCGCTGGCTGAAAACCCACCCGGCTTGTTGCCCGCGGCCAGCACCCGGTGGCAGGGCACCACCGGCGCAAACGGGTTGTGGCCCATGGCCTGCCCCACCGCACGGGCCAGGCCCGGGTCGCCCAGCGCCAGGGCCACTTCACCGTAGGTGCGTGTCTGCCCCGGCGGTACGGCGCGAACGAAGGCGTACACCTCGCGTTGAAACGGCGTGAGGCGGGTCATGTCGAGCGCGATCTCGCGCAAGTCGCTGCGCGAGCGCCCCTCCAGCACCGCCTGCACGCCTTCGATGGCGGCTTGCACGGGCGCCGGTGGCTCA
The DNA here is from genome assembly GCA_002840835.1 of Betaproteobacteria bacterium HGW-Betaproteobacteria-16. Classification (GTDB taxonomy): domain Bacteria; phylum Pseudomonadota; class Gammaproteobacteria; order Burkholderiales; family Burkholderiaceae_C; genus Hydrogenophaga. Next base: position 13,807 of record PHCQ01000024.1, read on the forward strand.
CGTTCAGGCAAGGGTGGCAGGCCCTTGAGCAGGCGTTCGCGGGTGCGCTGCGGATCGGCCTCCGGCAGTTGCACGGCCAGCAAGCCATTCGGTCCCCAGGCAAGGCCGCACACACCGATGGCGGTGTTGAACAGCGCGTGGCCGCCCTCGTCCATGGCCTGCAACCGGGGTTTCAGCTGCCGCGCAGTTGGGCGCGCAGCGCCACGCCGATTTCGGGCCGTTCCAGGAAAGGATCGGCCGGGTTTTCCTGGTTGACGATGTTTTCCATGCGGGCGCGCACATTGCCCAAAGCCCTGGGGTGGCTGTAGATGTAGAAGCGGTCGGCGGTGATGGCATCGAACACCAGCTGCGCCACTTGAGCGGCCGTGACCTTGCCCGAACTCACGGCTTTGTCGCTCATGGCCTGGCCGATCAACTGGCTCTGCGTGGCCTTCTCGTCGGCCAGCTCCGCCGGCTTGTTGCGGTGGCTCTGGCTGATGCCGGTGGGCACGAAGTACGGGCACAGCACACTGGCGCTGACCTGGTCGCTCACCAGCTTCAGGTCCTGGTACAGGGTTTCGGTGAGGCTCACCACCGCGTGCTTGCTCACGTTGTAGATGCCCATGTTCGGCGGCGTGAGCAGGCCGGCCATGCTGGCGGTGTTGACGATGTGGCCCCGGTAGGCCGGGTCTGCCTTGGCGGCGGCCAGCATCATGGGGGTGAACAGGCGCACACCGTGGATCACCCCCCAGACGTTCACACCCAGCACCCACTCCCAGTCCTTGACGGAGTTCTCCCAGATCAGCCCACCGGAACCGACGCCGGCGTTGTTGAACACAAAGTGGGGTGCACCAAAGGTCGTCTGCACGTCGGCGGCCAAGGCCTCCATCTGCGCCTGGCTGGACACGTCCACCCGCCGCGCGAGCACCTTCGCGCCCGTGGCCTTCATCTCGGCCTCTGCCGCGTCCAGCGCATCCTGCTGCACATCCACCAGCACGAGGTTCATGCCCAGCGATGCGCCGATGCGCGCGCATTCGAGCCCGAAGCCGGAGCCTGCACCGGTGAGCACGGCCGTCTTGCCTTTGAAGTCTTGAATCATGGTTGTCTCCTGTGATTGATGGTGTTGATTTGTATGCAGGGAGGCTTCAGGGCCTGATCATTTCGATGTGGTCGATGCCGTCTTCGACGTAGATCGGGCCGTCGGGCTCGAAGCCGTGTTGCCGGTAGAAAGGCTGGAGGTGCGCCTGGGCGCCAATGCGGATGGGCTGCGCGCCCCACAAGCCATGCAGGGCCCGCACCGCCTCGCGCATCAGCACATGGCCGATGCCGGTGCCGCGCGCTGCAGCGGAGCTGACCACACGGCCTATGCTGGCTTCCGGGTATTTCAGGCCTGCAGGGGCCAGCCGCGCGTACGCCAGCAGGTCTGGCGATCGCCCGGGCATGGTTTGTTCGCCCAGAAGGTGCATGCACTGCGCGTCGGCCCCGTCCATGTCCTGGAACAGGCATTGCTGTTCCATCACGAACACCTCGGTGCGCAGCTGAAGCAGGCGGTAGAGCGTGCGGGCATGCAAGGCATCAAACGGGAGGCAGCGCCAGCTGACGGAAATGTCTGAAGTCGAGGGAACGGTGGGGCTCAAGCGCGCACTTCCCTCAGGACGAAGCCGATGCGTGGAAAGTGGACGTGCAGCTTGCCCGCGCGTTCGTCGGTGCGTTCCAGTGTGTAGCGGGTGCGGGTGGCCGCCAGCAGAATGCCTTCCGTGGGTTCCTGCCCGAAGGTTTCGGCGGCCACCGTGACGCGGCTGCCCAGGGCAATGCCGTGGTCGTTCTGGAAGGTGTCTTCCGGCAAGGGCGCGGGCTCGATGGCTGCGGCGATTTCAATGGCCTCCGTGGCGCTGAGCTTGCCCATCTCGCCGTACCCGATCGCGGCCATGCGGTCCATCCACTCGATGACCGCTGGCGTGGCGTTGAGGATGTCGGCCATGGCCGGGTTCACGACGCGGCTGAACCACAGCGGGTGGTAGGCCGCAAAGTCGGCCACGCAGGGCATTTCGCCGAGCAGAAAGGGCTGGTCTTCCACCATGGTGGACAGGCGGCGCAGGTAGCTGCGGTAGGCGGCCGTCGCATCGCCTGGGCGCAGGGTGACCATGCCGGTGCGCATGGCGCTGCGGTCAGCGGCAAAGGCTTGCGCGCTGGCCAGCGGCTGGTCGGCAAACAGGGCGGCGGCACCCTTGGGGCTGAGGTTGTAGCCCATGGCGGCCCAGAACAGCGTGCTGTCTGCCCACTGGGCCAAGGCGCGCGCCATGCCCTTGAGCCGCTCCGGGTACAGGCTGGGTTCAGGCTGGTGGTGTTCGAGCACGTCGCAGATGAGCGCGGTGTCGCAAAAGATGTCTGCGCCCACCTGCAGAAAGGGCGTGCGCCGGTAGCCGCCCGTGAGGGCCAGCACGTCGGGCTTGGGCATGATGCGCGGGATGATCACGCTCTTCCAGGCCAGTTGCTTGTGGCCCATGATGAGGCGCACCTTTTCGGAGAACGGCGAGGTGGGGTAGTGGTGCAGGATGAGGTCGGACATGCGTGCCTTTGGATAGGGGTTCGGTCTGCGCTCGCCAGAAGGCTTTCAAGCTGGAGCTTTCGGCTGACTCAGTCTGAGTGGTGGATGGCGGCTCAGGTGGGTTGGGCGCGTTGAAGGATGGCGTCGAAATCAACCCCGCCCCCCAGGGAACCGAAGCTGTGGCCCCATTGTCCGTCGATGCGCGAATCGCAGAAGGCGCCAAACACCGCACCCGGCGCCGTCTGCGCCAGCAACGCGGCCTGCACGGCCAGGGCCACGTCTTGCGCCAGGCGGCGCGCTTCCATCTCGGTGGCCATTTCTTCCACGCGGATGGGGAGTTGCGCGGCCAGCCGGTCCAGTGCGGGGTGCATGCCTTTGGCGGGTGCCAGCTCATGGGCCAAGGCAGCCGCCGCATCGGATTTGCGCAGGGCGCGAAGCAGGTCGATGGCCATGATGTTGCCCGCGCCTTCCCAGATGGAGTTCAGCGGCATCTCGCGGTAGATGCGCGCCATGACGCCTTCGCCGCCCTCCTCCACGTACCCGTTGCCACCCAGGCACTCCATGGCTTCCTGGGCGAAGTGGCTGCCACGCTTGCAGATCCAGAACTTGGCCACTGGTGTGAGCAGCCGGGCCATGACCTGCTCAAAGGCATCGTTCGGGTGGTCAAAACAGCGTGCCAGTCGCAGCGCGAGCGCAGTGGAGGCTTCAGACTCCAGCGCCAGATCGGCCAGCACGTTTTTCATCAACGGCTGGTCGATGAGGAACTTGCCAAACGCCTTGCGCTGCGCGGTGTGGTTCAGCGCAATGGACAGCGCCTGGCGCATCAGACCGCTGGTGCCCAGAGCGCAGTCCAGGCGCGTCATGGTGCCCATGGCCAGAATCTGCGGCACGCCCCGGCCTTCTTCGCCCACCAGCCAGGCGGTGGCGCTGTGGAACTCCACTTCTGAACTGGCGTTGGCCTTGTTGCCCAGCTTGTCTTTCAGGCGCTGGATGTGGATGGCGTTGACCGATCCATCCGGCAGCACACGCGGCAGGAACAGGCAGCTCAGGCCACTGGCCGTTTGCGCCAGGATCAGGAAAGCGTCGCACATGGGTGCGGAGAAAAACCACTTGTGGCCGGTAACCTGGAAGCGCTGGCCCCAGGCGTCGCTACCATCGGGCACAGCTTGGGTGGTGTTGGCGCGCACATCGGAGCCGCCCTGCTTTTCCGTCATGCCCATGCCCATGGTCAGGCCGGGCTTGTCGCTCCAGCGCTTGAGCGCAGGGTCGTAGATGCGGCTGGTAAGGCCGGGGGACCAGTCCTGGTGGATGGCAGGGTTGCCTTTGAGCGCGGGTGCGACCGCGTAGCTCATGGAGATGGGGCAGAGGATGGAGGGTTCGAGCTCGGTGAAAAGCATGAAGCCAGCGGCGCGCAGAAGGTGACCATGCCCCGTGGACTGTTGATCCGGCGCCCACGCCGTGCCATGCAGGCCAGCCCCCACTGCCGCGCCCATGAGCGCGTGGTAACTCGGATGAAACTCCACCTGATCGATGCGATGACCGAAGCGGCTGTGCGTCTTGAGCTGCGGCGTGAACACATTGGCCAGGCGCGCATGGGTCTGCATCTCGGCACTGCCCACCAGACCGCCCAGCGCATGCAGCGGCGCCGTGTCCAGCGCGGGCGCGTTGAACTTCAGCGCAGCCTGCATGGCCTGGTTGCCGGCGAACAGGTTGACGTCCACCAGCGGCTCCACCTGATTGAACACCTCATGCGTGGCACTCATGACAACTCCTTTTCAGGCGCAATGCCTTGTTCCAGAGCCACCGCGGAACCGGCTCCGCCGGGCCGCCAGTGGCCCCGCTGGGGGGAAAGACGCGCAGCGGCGCAGGGGGTCAGATCAACTTGACGAGCTGCTTGCCGAAGTTCTTGCCCTTGAGCAGCCCCATGAATGCTACGGGCGCGGCAGCCAGGCCTTCAGCCACGGTCTCGCGCGGACGCAGCTTGCCTTGTGCCACCAACGTGCCCAGCTCGGTCAGGGCTTCCGGCCATATTTCCATGTGCTCGCTGACGATAAAGCCTTCGATCTTCAGGCGGTTCACCAGGATGAGCGCGGGGTTGGTCAGAGGCAGCGGCTGGCCGTCGTATCCGGCGATCATGCCGCACACCGCAATGCGGCCGAATGCGTTCATGCGCAGCAGCACGGCGTCGAGCACCATGCCGCCCACGTTTTCAAAATAGCCGTCGATGCCCTTGGGGCAGACTTCCTTGAGGGCCTTGGCCAGGCTGTACATGTCCTTGTGCAGTTTGTAGTCGATGCAGGCGTCGAAGCCCAGTTCTTCCACCGCGTATTTGCACTTCTCAGGCCCGCCGGCAATGCCCACGGTGTGGCAGCCGCGTGCCTTGGCCAGTGCGGCAAAGGCACTGCCCACCGCGCCGGTGGCCGCGCTCACCACCACGGTGTCGCCGGGCTTGGGGTTGATGATCTTCACCAGGCCGTACCAGGCGGTCACGCCCGGCATGCCCACGGCGCCCAGGTAGTACGACAGCGGCACGTGAGTCGTGTCGACCTTGCGCAGTGCGCCGGGCTGCGCGGCATCGACCACGCTGTATTGCTGCCAGCCGCCCATGCCCACGACCTTGTCGCCAGCCTGGAACTTGGGGTGCTTGGACTCCACCACCTCGCCCACCGTGCCGCCGATCATCACTTCGCCCAGCGGCTGCGAGGCCGCGTAGCTCTTGCTGTCGTTCATGCGGCCGCGCATGTACGGGTCCAGGCTGAGGAAGTGGTGGCGCACCAGCACCTGGTTCTCGGAGAGCGCCGGGGTTTCAGTGGTGACGAGCTTGAAGTTGTCGACCGTGGCTTCGCCCTGGGGGCGGTTGTCGAGCAGGACTTGTTGGTTGGTGGGCATGGGTGGGTCTCCTGGTGGTGTTAGGGGAAGAGAGAAATTCAAACGGATGGGGTGCGTCACAGAGGCTGGGCGTTTTTCGGTCGTGTCCGAGCAACGCGCCAAAACGTGCCCAATCAAGGCGCAAAGCACAGCCATAGCTCGGGCTATGGCACGCATTTGCAACGCCGAGTGGGTGCGTTTGGGCGTGGTGAGCGGTCATGAACGAAAGACTCTCAGCCTCTTAGTGTCGGCAGGCCCACGCCGGCGGCGTCGAAGCCGCCGTCAACCGCCAGCACCTGGCCGTTGATGTAGCTGGCCTGCGAGCTGCAGAGAAAGCCAATCGCGTTGGCAATCTCTTCTTCGCTGCCGTAGCGGGCAAGTGGAATGGTGTCGTGGTAATCAGCCCGGATGGCGGGTGTGTGCACCGCCTTGGCCATGGCGGTTTCCACCGGCCCGGGCGCGATGGCGTTCACGCGGATACCGGCGTTGCCGTATTCCACCGCCTGTTGTTTGGTGAGGTGAATGAGCGCCGCCTTGGATGTGCCGTAGGCCACGCGCAAGGTGCTGGCACGCAGGCCGGAAATGGATGCGATGTTCACCACCGCGCCGCCCCCCTGCTCCAGCATCACGGGCACCACGGCCTGGGTCATGAGGAAGGCACCGTCGAGGTTGGTCGCCATCACCGTGCGCCATTCGTGAAAGCTGGTCTCACCAATCGGCTTGAACACTGCCACACCGGCGTTGTTCACCAGCGCGTCGATGCGCCCAAAATGATCCACCGTGCGCTGCACGGCGGCGTCCACCTGCTGGGGGTGCGACACGTCGGCCGGCACGGCGATGGCGAGTTCAGCGCTCACGCCTTCATGCCGCAAGGCCTCCTCAGCTGCCGCCAGCGTGGCCTCATCATTGTCCAGCAGCACCACCCGGTAGCCGTTCGCCAGAAACCAGCGCGCCGTGGCCAAGCCGATGCCGCGTGCGGCACCGGTAACCAGAGCGACGGGAAGGTCCGGGTTTGCCATCAATCCGTTCTCAGCGTGTTGAGTGCGTGGGTGCCTTTGCCCACCGGCAGGCGCGGCACGAACTTGAAGGTGCCGGTCGCATGGCAGCACAGCTTGCCTGCGGCGTCGAAGATGCTGCCTTCGGTGAACGCCATGGTGGCCGTGCGGTGCAGCAGCTTGCCGCGAGCCGTCAGCGGCCCCTTGGCTGCACTCATGAAGCTGGTCTTCATCTCGATGGTCACGCAACCCATCTCGGGCTGTACCGAGCGCGCCGCGTGCGCCATGACCACGTCCAGCAAGGTCATGCTGGCGCCGCCGTGCACCACGTCAAACGAATTGAGGTGGTCCTCAGCCGGCGCAAACGTGATCTCTGCCTCGCCGCCTTCCATTCGATGCAACTCAAAACCCAGCAGTTCGACAAAAGGGATGCGGACAGAAAATTTCATGAGTGGGTCAAAAAAACGGAGGCGTGCAAGGTCTTCAATCCAGTGGCGCCGCGGAACCGGCTTCGCCGGGCCGCCAGCGCCGCCCCCTTGAGGGGGTGACGCCGCAGGCGGCGAGAGGATGGGCTCACCTAGCCGCCAGTGATCACGGAGACGCCACCATCCACCGCCAGCCACTGACCGGTGATGTGCTTGCCGGCATCCGACGCGTACAACACGGTCAGGCCCTTGAGGTCTTCGTCGTCGCCCAGGCGGCCCAGCGGCGCGTGCGCGGCCAGCTTTTCTTCGCCCATGGCCTTGAGCGTGCCCACCGTCATCTTGCTGGGGAAAAAGCCCGGGCAGATGGCGTTGACCGTGATGCCGTACTTGCCCCACTCTGCCGCCAGCGCACGGGTGAAGTTGATCACCGCGCCCTTGGAGGTGTTGTAAGCAATGGTGTTCATGCCGGAGGGGTTGCCGCCCAGCCCGGCGATGGAGGCGGTGTTGATGATGCGGCCGTGCTTGCGGGCGATCATGCTGCGCTTGGCCAGCACCTGGCTCAGGATGAAGTAGCTGCGCACGTTGAGGTTCATCACCTTGTCCCAGGCTTCCACCGGGTGGTCTTCGGCCGGTGCGCCCCAGGCGGCGCCGGCGTTGTTCACCAGGATGTCGATGTCACCCAGGCGCTGCAGGCTCTCGTCGGCCAGGCGGTGGATGTCTTCCTCCTTCGAACAGTCGGCGGCGACCCAGCGCGCGTCGATGCCGGCGGCCTGCAACTCGGCCGTGGCGGCCTCCAGGTCTTCGGCCTTGCGCGAACTCACCAGCACGCGGGCACCGGCTTCGCCCAGCGCATGAGCCATCTGCAGGCCCAGCCCGCGCGAGCCACCGGTGATCAGGGCGGTCTTGCCCTTGAGGTCAAAAAGTTGGGAAACGGTACGGGTCATGTTGTCTTCCTCGATGTGATTGGGGGTGTCGGGATGATTGTCATTGTGGGCGATTCACACCCTTCGGTGTGTCACCGGCGCGGCCTGCGCCTTTCGGAGCGAGGTGCCCCATCAAGCAACACCCAGGATCCGGCTTTGCCGGTCCAACGGTGTGCCCCCTTGAGGGGGTCGCGCGCAGCGCGGCGGGGGTGGGTCAAGCTTCGTAGTCGAAGCATTGCCTGGACTCGACGACGGCCTTCATGAACGGCTTGATGGCCACGTGGTCCGGGTGGTTCAGGTAGGCGTCCAGCGCGGTGCGGTCGGCAAACGCGCTGCACAGCAACAGGTCGCAGGTCGCTTCAAACCCTGGCTGGGCGGTACCCACTTCAAAGCGCAGGATGCCAGGGGTGATGTCGGCGCAGGCCTTGAGCATCTCGGCGGCCTTGGCGAGGTTGGCGGCCTTCTTTTCGCCTTCAGCCTCGTCCTTCAAGGTCCACATCACGATGTGGTGCAGCATCAGAAAGCCTCCTCAGGCAAGGCGGCGCAGGTCTGGTCGCGGTTGCTCACCACTTGCAGCCAGGCGCCGATTTTGGGCAATTCGTAGTGGAAGAAAAAGCGCATGGCGGCCAGGCGGCCGGTGCGGGCGGCGCTCTCGGCCGCGGCGTGCGCGGCCAGCGCCACGTCCAGCCAGATCCAGGCCAGCACCGTGTGGCCGAAGGCTTGCATGTAGGGCACGGCGTTGGCCAGTGCGTCGGTCGGTTCGCCAGTGGCCCAGGCGGCCTTGGTGGCTGCACCCACTTGTGCCAGCGCCTGGCCCAGGGCGTTGGCGTGTGCCGCCAGCTCCGGCACCTGCATGCCGCGCTCGATCGTGGCGTTGATGCGCCCGGCCAGCAGTTGCAGGCCCTTGCCGTTTTCCATCAACACCTTGCGACCCAGCAGGTCGGTGGCCTGTATGCCGTGCGTGCCTTCGTGGATCATGTTCAGGCGGTTGTCTCGCCAGTACTGCTCCACCGGGAAGTCGCGCGTGTAGCCGTAGCCGCCATGGATCTGGATCGCCAGCGAATTGGCCTCCAGGCACCATTCGCTGGGCCAGCTCTTGGCAATGGGGGTGAGCACTTCCAGCAGCAGGCGGGCATCGTCGGCCGCCTCAGGCGTGCCGGTGTGCTGCTCGTCCACGAGGCGCGCGCAGTACAGCTCCAGCGCCAGCGCACCTTCGCCATAGCTCTTCTGCGCCAGCAGCATGCGCTTCACGTCGGCATGTTCGATGATGCGCACGGGTGGTTGAGTTGCGTCCTTTCCGGCCGGTCCCATGGGCCGGCCCTGGGGGCGGTTCTTTGCATAGTCCAGCGAGGCGTAGTAACCCGCCAGGCCCAGCATCACGGCGGCCGTTCCCACACCGATGCGTGCCTCGTTCATCATGTGGAACATGCAGCGCAGACCTTCGTGCGGCCGGCCCACGAGGTAGCCCACGGCACCGGCCTCGCCGTTGACCGGAAACTTGCCTTCGCCAAAATTCAGCAGCGTGTTGGTGGTGCCGCGCCAGCCCAGTTTGTGGTTCAGGCCCGCCAGTGCCACGTCGTTGCGCACGCCGGTCAGCTGGCCTTGGGCATCCACCATCTTTTTGGGCACGATGAACAGCGAAATGCCGCGCGTGCCAGGGATCAGCTTACCGTCTGGCCCGGGGATCTTGGCCAGCACCAGGTGCACGATGTTCTCGGTCAGTTCGTGCTCACCGGCCGAAATCCACATCTTGTTGCCCTTGAGCCGATAACGCGCACCCAGCGGGTCGGCCTCGAAGTCGGCACCGTCGGGCACGGCTCGGGTGGTGATGTCGCTCAGCGAAGAACCGGCCTGCGGCTCGCTCAGGCACATGGTGCCGGAGAAGCGGCCGTTGAACTCGTTGCGTGCAAACACCGCCTTCTGCGTCTCTGTGCCATGCACCAGCAGCAGGTTGGCGTTTCCCTTGGTCAGCAGGCTGGAGCCGATGCTCACCGAAGCCAGACCAAAGAAGCCATTGGCCGCCGCTTCGATGGTGTACGGCAGCTGCATGCCACCCTCTTCATAGTCCTGCGCGGCGCTCAGCATGCCGGACTCGGCATAGGCGCGGTTCGCATCAAACGTGCACTGCGGCAGGATCACCTTTTCACCGTCGAAATGCGGCTCCTGCGTGTCCACCAGCCGGTTGAACGGCGCGTACTTTTCGCGTGCAATGCGCTCGCAGGTGTCAAGCACCGCATCAAAGGTCTCGCGGCTGTGATCGGAAAAACGCTCGCGTTCGCTGAGTGAGACCGCGTTGAGCCAGTCGTACAGCAGGAAGTCGACGGTAGGGCGAAGGCTCATGATGATCTCTTCTGTTCAGGACTTGGGCGGCAATGCAGCGATGGTGCCCTGCGCCACGGCGCAGAGTTTTTCCTCGCCGTCTTTCAGCACGAACACATCGCAGCGGCAGACCGATTGGGTTTTGCCGGTGTGCACGGCCTCGGCACGCGCAATCAAGCGATCTCCGATGGCCGGCCGCAGGTAGTTGATCTTGAACTCGGCCGTCACCACCAGCATGCCCAGCGCACTGCCTCCCGCGTAGGTGAGCGCGTTGTCGGCGGCGTAGCTCACCACGCCGCCGTGCACGAAGCCGTGCTGCTGTTTCACCGAGTCGCTGACCGGCACGTGCAACTCGCAACGCCCTTTCGAGAACGTGGCGAGCTCGGCACCGATCAGCTGCGAAAACGGCTGCGCGGCCAGCACCTCGCGCCCCATGGCGAGAAAAGCCTCGGGGCTGACGCTGGCCTCGACCATGGCGCGCGCCCTCAGAGGACTTCGAACACGCCGGCAGCGCCCATGCCGCCGCCGATGCACATGGTGACGCAGACACGCTTGGCGCCGCGGCGCTTGCCTTCGATCAGTGCATGACCGGTCAGGCGCTGGCCCGACACACCATAGGGATGCCCCACGGCAATCGCGCCACCGTTGACGTTGAGCTTGTCGCCCGGAATACCGAGCTTGTCGCGGCAGTAGATCACCTGCACGGCGAAGGCTTCGTTGAGTTCCCACAGGTCGATGTCGCTGACCTTCAGGCCCAGACGCGCGAGCACCTTCGGAATGGCGAACACCGGGCCGATGCCCATCTCGTCAGGCTCGCAGCCGGCCACTGCGAAGCCGAGGAAACGGCCCAGGGGTTTGAGGCCGCGCTTCTCGGCCAGGGCTTCGTCCATCAGCACGCAAGCACCCGCGCCGTCAGAGAACTGGCTGGCGTTGCCGGCCGTGACCAGGCCGCCCGGCAGGGCCGAGCGCAGGCCAGCAATACCTTCCTTGGTGGTGCCGGCGCGAATGCCTTCGTCGTTCTCGACCGTCACCTGCTTGGTCATCAGGCCCATGACCTTGTCGGCCACGCCGGCGGTCACGGTGATGGGGGCGATCTCGTCCTTGAACAGGCCGGCTTCCAGTGCGGCCGTGGCGCGCTGCTGGCTGGCGGCGCCGTACTCGTCCATGGCTTCACGGCTGATGTTGTAGCGCTTGGCCACCTGTTCGGCGGTCTGCAGCATGTTCCAGTAGATCTCGGGCTTCTGCTTCTCCAGCGCCAGGTCTTTCAGCATGTGCAGGTTCATCTCTTGCTGCACGCAGGAAATGCTTTCCACACCACCGGCCACATACACTTGGCCTTCGCCGGCGATGATGCGCTGGGCGGCCAAAGCGATGGTCTGCAGGCCGGACGAACAGAAGCGATTCACAGTCATGCCCGAGACGGTGATGGGCATGCCGGCCTTGAGCGCGATCTGGCGCGCGATATTCATGCCAGTCGCGCCTTCTGGATTGGCGCAGCCCATGATCACGTCTTCAACTTCAGCGGCGTCGATGCCGGCGCGCGCAACGGCGTGCTGCACCGCGTGACCACCGAGCGTGGCACCGTGGGTCATGTTGAAGGCGCCCTTCCAGCTTTTGGTCAGGGGCGTGCGGGCGGTGGAGACGATGACGGCGTTGGTCATGATGTTGTCCTCTTGTTCAGTGTTCGTGCGGTCATCAGAATGTTTTGCCTTCAGCGGCAAGGCGCGCGAGAAGCGGCGCAGGTTCCCAGAACTTCGCGTCGTCCAGCGGGTTCTTCTGGAAGCGCTTCATGGCCTGCACCACGTTGAACAGGCCCACTTCGTTGGCGTAGTTCAGCGGGCCGCCGCGGTACACCGGGAAGCCGTAGCCGAAGATGTAGACCACGTCGATGTCGCTGGCCTTGTTGGCAATGCCCTCTTCCAGGATGTGCGCGGCTTCGTTGACCAGGCTGAACACCAGGCGCTGCACGATTTCTTCGTCAGAAATCTTGCGCGGCGTGATGCCCAGCGCTTTGCGGTGGTCGGCGATCATCTGCTCGACTTCGGCATTCGGGATCGCGTCGCGCTTGCCTGGCACGTAGTCGTACCAGCCGGCGCCGGTCTTCTGGCCAAAGCGGCCTTTCTCGCACAGAAGATCAGCGGTCTTGCTGTACTTCATGTCCGGCTTTTCTTCGTAGCGGCGCTTGCGGATCGCCCAGCCGATGTCGTTGCCGGCCAGGTCGCCCATGCGGAACGGGCCCATGGCCATGCCGAACTTCTCCATCGCCTTGTCGACCTGCTGCGGTGTGCAGCCTTCGTCCAGCAGGAAGCCGCCCTGGCGACCGTACTGCTCGATCATGCGGTTGCCGATGAAGCCGTCGCACACGCCGGACACCACAGCCGTCTTCTTGATCTTCTTGGACACGGCCATCACCGTGGCCAGCACGTCCTTGGCGGTGGCGTCGCCGCGCACCACTTCCAGCAGCTTCATCACGTTGGCCGGGCTGAAGAAGTGCATGCCCACCACGTCTTGAGGGCGCTTGGTGAAGTTGGCGATTTTGTTGACGTCGAGCGTGGAGGTATTGGACGCAAGGATGGCACCGGGCTTCATCACGCGGTCGAGTTCCTTGAACACCGCTTCCTTCACACCGATCTCTTCGAACACGGCTTCAATCACCAGGTCGGCCGAGCCGATCTCGTCGTAGCTCAGCGTGGTGCTCAAGAGGCTCATGCGCTGCTCGTACTTGTCCTGCTTGAGCTTGCCCTTTTTCACCTGGGCTTCGTAGTTCTTGCGGATGACGCCGATGCCGCGGTCCAGCGCCTCCTGCTTCATTTCCAGGATCTTCACCGGGATGCCGGCGTTGAGAAAGTTCATGGAAATGCCGCCGCCCATAGTGCCGGCGCCGATCACGGCCACCGATTCGATGGTGCGCTTGGGCGTGTCTTCCGGCACGTCAGGGATCTTGCTGGCGGCGCGCTCGGCGGTGAACAGGTGTCGCAGCGACTTGCACTCGGGCGTCCACATCAGGTTGATGAAGATCTCGCGCTCGAAGGCCATGCCGTCGGCAAATTTCTTCTTGGTGGCGGCCTCCACCGCGTCCACACATTTGGCAGGCGCTGGGAAATTCTTCGCCATGCCCTTGACCATGTTGCGCGCGAACTGAAAGTAGGCGTCGCCGTCCTTGTGCTTGCAGGGCAGGTTGCGAACCAGCGGGAAGGCCGAACCATCCGCGTGCTTGGCAGCCATCTCGCGGGCAAAGGCGGCGGCTTCTTCGGCCAGCGATTCAGCGGATGCCGACAGCTTGTCGAACAGCTTCTGACCGGGCAACTGGGCCAGCATTTCGCTCTTCACCGGTTCGCCGCTGACGATCATGTTCAACGCGGCTTCCACACCCAGCACGCGCGGCAGGCGCTGCGTGCCACCGGCACCCGGAATCAGGCCCAGCTTCACTTCCGGCAGGGCCACCGAGCAACCCGGTGCGGCGATGCGGTAATGGGCACCCAGCGCCAGCTCCAGCCCGCCACCCATGCACACGCTGTGCACGGCCGCGATCACCGGCTTGGTGGTGTTCTCCACCCGGGTGATCACGCTCAAGAGGTTGGGCTCCTGGATCGCCTTGGGCGAGCCGAACTCACGAATGTCGGCGCCGCCAGAAAAGGCCTTGCCCGCACCGGTCAGCACAATGGCCTTGACCGCGGGGTCGTTCTCGGCCTTCTCCAGACCTTCCACGATGGCCTGACGGGTAGACAAGCCCAGACCGTTGACCGGTGGGTTGTTCAGTGCAATGACGGCCACATCGCCGTGGACCTGGTACTCAGCGGTCATGGAATCTCCTCTGGTTGGATCGGGTGGGAAATCGCGTTCAAAAAAACGAACGATCGTGCGATTTTAGGGAATTGTTGCAACGCGGCAAGTGCGAGATGTCGCGAGAGAGTCATTGAAACAAAGAACAGGCGCTGCGGCTACCGAACCGCTTTCGAACATGCAACCGAAAGAAATTCCAGAGCAACAGAGTTAGCGCGTCCGGCGCGAAATGTCTGATCCAGAGCCAGCGCGGAACCGGCTTTGCCGGGCCGCTGCTGGCGCCCCCCTGGGGGGGTGACGCGAAGCGGCGCGGGGGGGTGCCTAAACCTCCAGCCACTCCTTCCGCGTATAAGGATCCGCCCGCAAACTCTCCGGCGTGCCCTGAAACACGATGCTGCCATGGCCCATCACCAGCGCCCGGTCGGAAATGCTCATGGCGATGGTGAGCTTCTGTTCGATCAGCAGCACCGATATGCCGCGACTTTTCAGCTTCTGCAGGTATTCGGCCACCAGCTCCACGATCTTGGGTGCCAGGCCCTCGGTCGGCTCGTCGATGATGATCAGGTCCGGGTCGCCCATGAGCGTGCGACACAGGGTGAGCATCTGCTGCTCGCCCCCTGAAAGCACGCCAGCTTCCGTGTGCTGGCGCTCCTTCAGCCGCGGGAACATGGCGTACATGTCGTCAAAGCCCCAGCGCGATCCCTTGCCATTCCCCTTCTGCCCGAGCATCAGGTTCTGGTGCACCGTGATCTTGGGGAAAATGTCGCGGTTCTCAGGCACGTGACCAATGCCCAGGTGGGCAATTTCGAACGATTTTTTGCCCCGGATGTTCTGCCCCTTCCAGTTCACCTCGCCCGTGCTTTCGACCAGCCCCATGATGGCCTTGGCCGTGGTGGAGCGGCCCGAGCCATTGCGGCCCAGCAGCGCGACGATCTCGCCGGGCTGCACCTGAAACGAAACGCCGTGCAGCACATGGCTCTTGCCGTAGTAGGCATGCAGGTTGTCGATCTTCAACATGACTTGACTTTCAATGGAAGCTGCTTCTTTCCAGAAACGCCGCAGAACCGGCTCTGCCGGGCTGCTGGCGTTGCCCCCTTGAGGGGGGATGCGGCTACGCGCAGCGAGCAAGCGACGGGGGTGTTCATCTAATGCCCGGCAGCCTGCTGTTCGGCTTCGGTGCCCAGATAGGCCTCCTGCACGCGGGGGTTGGCGCGCACCGCCTCAGGCGTGTCGAAGGCGATCACCTCGCCATACACCACCACCGCAATGCGGTCGGCCAGGCCGAACACCACACCCATGTCGTGCTCGACCGTCAGCAGGGTCTTGCCCACCGTCACTTCGCGGATCAGTTCGATGAAGCGGCTGGTCTCGCTTTTGCTCATGCCGGCAGTGGGTTCATCGAGCAGCACCACGTGGGCCCCACCGCCGATGGTGATGCCGATCTCCAGCGCACGCTGTTCGGCGTAGGTCAGGTTCATGGCCAGCACATCGCGCTTGCGGTCCAGGTGGATCTTGCGCATGAGTTCCTCGGCGCGTTCGTTGGCATCGTCCAGATCGGCCAGGAAGCGGAACAGCGTGTACTTGTAGCCCAGGCTCCACAGCACACCGCAGCGCAGGTTCTCGAACACGCTGAGCTTGGGAAAGATGTTGGTGATCTGGAAGCTGCGGGAGAGCCCCATGCGGTTGATCTCGTAGGGCTTCTTGCCGTTGATGCGCTGCCCCGCGAGCAGCACGTCGCCGCTGGTGGGCTCGAAGCGCCCCGAAATCAGGTTGAACAGGGTGGACTTGCCCGCGCCGTTGGGGCCGATGATGGCCACCCGTTCGCCGGGCTGGACCGCCAGATTGGCTCCCCGGATGATCTCCGTTCTGCCAAAGCTTTTGCGCAGGTCGCGCAGTTCCAGCGCCGGTGTGGTGGCGTTCATCGGGGTTCCTCCGCTTGCAGCGCCGGGATGGACCATGGTCGATGCACTCATGCGGTCTCCCTCCGTTTGATTTCCTTTTCAATGTCGGTCTGGATTTCATTCCATTCGCGCAGGAAATGGCGCCGCGCGACCTCGAACAGGCCCAGCCCTGTCAGCATGACGAAGATCGAGCCGACCCAGCTGTTGGGGCTGCGCGCATTGAGCGTGGCACCCAGGAAGGTCAGTTCGTCGCCCAGCGCGGCATTGAGCTGCAGGTGGTAGACCATTTCGATCATCGCGCCCGCCCCTGCCAGCACCACCAGCGCCAGCAGCCCCAGCGCCAGATAACTCGTCCAGACCCGGCGCAGCATGCCGAAGGCGGCCACGCGCACATTCATCATGATCAGGCTGGCCACGCCGCCAGGCGCGTACATCACCATGAACAGGAAGATCAGGCCCAGGTAGAGCAGCCAGGCCTTGGTGAACTCCGAGAGCAGCACGAAGGCCAGCACCATGAGGATGGCGCCGATGATGGGCCCGAAGAAGAAGGTGGCCCCACCCAGGAAGGTGAACAGCAGGTAGGCCCCCGAACGCGCACCGCCCACCACCTCGGCGGTGACGATCTCGAAGTTCAGCGCCGCCAGACCGCCCGAGATGCCGGCAAAGAAAGCCGCGATCACGAACGCCAGGTAGCGCACCATCTGGGTGTTGTAGCCCACGAACTCCACACGTTCGGGGTTGTCGCGCACGGCGTTGAGCATGCGCCCCAGTGGCGTGCGGGTGAAGGCGAACATCAGCGCGGTGCACACAAAGGTGTAGATCGCGATCAGGTAGTAGAGCTGGATCTGCGGCCCGAACGTGATGCCCAGCGGTTCGGACCCGGCGACGCGGTTGCCCGAGACGCCGCCCTCGCCACCGAAGAACTCCGGGAACATCAGCGACATGGCGTACACGAGTTCGCCGATGCCCAGGGTGATCATCGCGAACGGCGTGGCCGCCTTCTTGGTCGTCACCCAGCCAAAAACCAGTGCGAAGGCCACGCCCGCAAACCCACCGACGATGGGCACCAGGCTGACCGGCAGCGGCAACTGCCCGTCGCTCACGAGGTTGAGCGTGTGAATGGCCAGGAAAGACCCCAGCCCCGAGTACACCGCATGGCCGAAGCTGAGCATGCCGCCCTGCCCCAGCAACATGTTGTAGGACAGGCAGACGATGATGGCGATGCCCATCTGGCTCAACATGGTCTGGCTCAGGCTGCTGGTGAACACCAGCGGTGCTGCCAGCAGCACCAGGGCGAACAGACTCCAGATGATCCAGCGACCGACGTTGAAGGGCTTGAATTGGTAGTGTGTTTGGCTCGACATGTTCATCCCTCCCTCGTGCCCAGCAAACCCTTGGGCCGGAAGATGAGGATCAGCACCAGGAAAACATAAGGCAGGATGGGCGCGATCTGGCTGATCTTGAGCTTCCAGAGTGCCCAGCCGAAGGTTTCGGGGGTGAGCGAGAGACCGACCACACCAGCCAGGTCGACCAGCGCCTTGTCGATACCCACGGCAAAGGTCTGGATGATGCCGATCAGCAGCGAGGCGACGAAGGCACCCGAGAGCGAGCCCATGCCGCCCACCACCACCACCACGAAGATGACCGATCCCACGGTGGCGGCCATGCCAGGCTCGGTGACAAAGGCATTGCCCCCGATCACACCCGCCAGGCCCGCGAGCGCGGCGCCCCCGCCAAAGACCAGCATGAACACACGCGGCACGTTGTGGCCCAGGGTTTCCACCGTTTCCGGGTGGGTGAGCGCGGCCTGGATCACCAGACCGATGCGCGTGCGCGTGAGCAGCAGCCAGATGGCGATCAGCATGAGCACGGCCACCAGCATCATGAAGCCCCGGTACATCGGGAACTGTGTGCCGTAAATGGTGAACAGCGGCCCGGACAGGAGCTCGGGCACGCGGTAGTCCACCGAGCTCGTGCCCCAGATCAGCTGCACCATCTCCAGGATGATGAAGCTCAGGCCAAAGGTGATGAGCAGTTCGGGCACGTGGCCGAACTTGTGCACCCGACGCAGGCAGTACTTCTCGAACGCGGCACCCAACAACCCCACCAGCAGCGGCGAGAGGATCAGTGCTGGCCAGAAGCCGACCAATGCGGTCGTGCTGTAGGCGAAGTACGCGCCCAGCATGTAGAAACTGGCGTGCGCGAAATTGAGCACGCCCATCATGCTGAAAATCAGCGTGAGTCCCGAGCTCAACATGAACAGCAGGAGCCCGTAGCTCAGGCCGTTGAGCAGGAAGATGGTGAAGAATTCCATGTTGAACTCAGGCAGAAGAAACAGAAAAGCCCGTTCACCCTGAGCGAGTCGAAGGGGGAACGGGCTTCGACAGGGCCTGACCCAGGCCCGTCGAAGGACTCAGCCCGAACGGGGCACAGCCCCTGGCTTCAGGAAGGTCGCTTCATGTTGCAGCTGGTCGGCGTGCTGGCGATGTAGGGCTCCATCTGCTTGACTGGCGCAAAGGTGAAGCCCGTGTTTTCCACACTGTAGGGGTTCTTGGCGTCGGCCTTCTGCCACTTGGTCACAAACAGCGACTGCTGCAGTTGGTGGTCGGTCTTGCGCATGGTCACTTCGCCAGCAAAGCTCTTGAACGACAGCCCCTCCATGGCCGCTGCCACCTTGACCGGATCGGTGCTCTTGGCCTTGACGAACGCGTTGCTGAGCAGGTTGATGCCGTTGTAAGTGGCGTAGGTGTAGTAGTCGTCGTTGAACTTCTTCTTGAACTCGGCGGACATCTTCCCGATTTCACCGGTGTGGTTGGCGTGGCCGTAGGCGATCACATAGACCTCGCCCTCGCCACCGGCGGCCAGCGCCGTCGGTGTGCCGGTGACGCCGGAGTAGTAGGTGTACAGCGGCAGCTTGAGGCCGGCGTCGTTGAGAGCCTTCACGAACAGCGTCAGGTCGGCACCCCAGTTACCGGTCACCACCGTATCCGCACCGGCCTGCTTGATCTTGGCCACGTAGGGCGCGAAGTCCTTGACCTGGCCGATCGGGTGCAGGTCTTCACCCACGATCTTCACGTCGGGCCGCTTGCGCTGGATGCCTTCCTTGAAGTACTTAGCCACCTGCTGGCCGTGCGAGTAGTTCTGGTTGAGCAGGTACACGTTCTTGACCGAGGGCTGGTCCTTCATGAAGGTGGTCAGCGCTTCCATCTTCATGGTGGTGTCGGCGTCCAGGCGGAAGTGCCAGTAGTCGCACTTCTCGTTGGTGAGTGCCGGGTCCACCGCCGCGTAGTTCAAGTAGATCACTTCCTTGCCGGGGTTGCGCGAGTTGTGCTTGCTCACCGCGTCCAGGATGGCGGCTGCGGCGCCCGAGCCGTTGCCCTGCGTGACGTAGCGGAAGCCCTGGTCGATTGCGGCCTTGAGCGTGTTCAGGCTCTCTTGTGGGGAGCCCTTGTTGTCGAAGCCCACCACCTCGAACTTCACACCGGCCGGATTGTTCTTTCCACCGAGCGACTCGGCTGCAAACTGCCAGCTCTTGAGCTGATTCTGGCCCACGTTGGCGAAGGGGCCGGACAACGGATCCATGAAGGCGATGCGGACGGTCTCGCCACTCTGGGCATGGACGGCGTATGCGCAGGTCAACAGGGCGGCGCCAGTGAGGGCTTTCAACGCAAATTTCATCAGTTGTCTCCTGTGGTTGGGGTGGTTGACGTCTAGCTTACAAGCGTGATGCACTGCAGCACTCAGGGATTGCCCCTAGCGCCTATCGCACAGGCGACTGCGTTTGATGCCTGACCCGACAAAAGGCGGGACTGGCCGAAGCAAAGGGTCACTCAACGCGGTCGCAGGCGGTGGTGTCATGCGTCGGTCCTCAGGGTCGCTGCATGTGGCAGCTGGTGCTGCCGGTGATCTCGGATCCGGGCAGGAACTGCACGGGCACGAAGGTGTGATCGGTCCCCTCGGCCCCTTTCGGAAACGCGGCGTCGACCTTCTGCCAGCGCGAGATGTACACACCCTTCTGCAACTGGTGATCGTCGGCCCGCATCTGCACGGGGCCATTGAAGCCCTGGAAGATCATGCCGCTGAGGCGCGCCGCCACGCGGGCGGCGTCGGTGCTGCCGACGCGATGCATGGCCTGGCCCAGCATCTCCAGACCGTCGTAGCTCGCCAGCACCACCAAGTCTTCGCCATACCGCTTTTGAAAGGCGCTGGCGAGCGCATCCACAGGCGCTTCCTGGTTGGTGTGGTTGTAGGCGATCTGGTAGACCGGCATGCTGGTGTGGGCCCGCGCCAGCAACGTCGGCGTGCCCTTGAGTCCGGGGTAGTAGGCGAACAGGGGCAGGTTCAGGTCCTCTTCCTGCATGGCCTGGACGAGGCGGCGCATGTCCACACCCCAGTTGCCGGTGATGATCGCCTGCGCGCCGGATTCCTTGATGCGCTGCACGTACGGCCTGAAGTCGTCGACCTGAAACGGCGCATGCAACACGTCGCCCACCACCGTCACGTCGGCCTTCTGGCGCGCAAGCTCCTGGCGGAAGTACAGCGCGAACTGCTGGCCGTGGGCATAGTTCTGGTTCAGCAGGTACACCTTCTTCAGATCAGGCTGCTGGATCAGGAACCGGGTGAGCGCCCGCATCTTCATCGAGGTGTCGGCATCGATGCGGAAATGCCAGAAGCTGCATTTCTCGTTGGTCAGCGCCGGATCCATGGCCGCATAGTTGAGGAACACGACCGCCTTGTCTGGCTGATGCGCGTTGTGGCGGGCCACCGCATCGCTGAGCGCCGCTGCCACGCCCGAACTGTTGCCTTGAACGATGTAGCGAAAGCCCTGGTCGATCACCACCTTGAGCACGTTGAGGCTTTCCTGTGGCGAGGCCTTGTTGTCAAAACCGGCCACCAGAAACCGCACCCCCGCCGGGTTGCCAGCGCCACTCTTTTGCTCTGCCATGAACTCCCAGCTGCGCAGGCCATTGCGCCCCACGTCGGCCACCGGCCCCGAGAGCGGATCAATGAAGGCGATGCGCACCGTTTTCCCAGCCAGCGGACCCTCGGCCATCACCGGCGCTGCGCCCCCCAGCAGGGCCAGCCCGATGCACAGGGCCTTCAGCCCATGGCGTCTGCCCGCCATCCACCGGCGGCACAGGCGCACGGTCATTTCCGGGGTCCGTAGACTCATGCTGTCGGCAGCACGTAGTCCTTGAGCTGCTGGCGCAAGTGCATCTTCTGCATCTTGCCGGTGGCGCCCAGGGGTATCGCGTCGACGAACACCACGTCGTCCGGGATCTGCCACTTGGCGATTTTTCCTTCATAGAACGCCAGCAGTTCTTCGCGCGTGACTTCTGCGCCCGGCTTCTTCACCACCACCACGATGGGGCGCTCGTCCCATTTGGGGTGCTTCATGCCCACACAGGCGGCCATGGCCACCGCCGGATGGGCCATGGCGATGTTCTCCACGTCAATGGAGCTGATCCATTCGCCACCGGACTTGATCACGTCCTTGCTGCGGTCCGTGATCTGCATGAAGCCGTCGGCGTCTATGGTGGCCACGTCGCCAGTGGGGAACCAGCCCTTGCCCTGCGCGTCGTAACGCAGCGGGTCGCCGCCCTCGCCCTTGAAGTAACTGGCAATGATCCAGGGACCACGCACCAGCAGGTCGCCATAGCTCTTGCCATCCCAGGGCAGTTCCTTGCCTGACTCGTCGACGATCTTCATGTCAACGCCGTACACCGCACGGCCCTGCTTGAGCAACACCTTGGTCTGCTCTTCGGGCGACAGGGCCAGTTGCGGGTTCTTCAAGGTGCACACGGTGCCCAGGGGTGACATCTCGGTCATGCCCCAGGCGTGCAGCACGGTCACGCCGTAGGTCTCGTTGAATGCGTGGATCATGGCCGGCGGGCAGGCCGAGCCCCCGATCACCGTGCGCTTGAGCGTGCTGAACTTGAGGTTGTTCTGTTGCAGGTGGCCCAGCAGCATCTGCCAGACGGTGGGCACGCCCGCCGCCATCGTCACCTTCTCGCTCTCCAGCAGCTCGTAGATCGACTTGCCGTCCATCGCCGGGCCAGGAAACACCAGCTTGCAGCCGGTGGCCGCCGCCGAATAGGGAATGCCCCAGGCGTTGACGTGGAACATGGGCACCACTGGCAGCACGCTGTCGCGCGCGCTGAGGTTGAGCGAGTCAGGCAATGCGCCGCTGTAGGCGTGCAGGATGGTGGAACGGTGCGAATACAGCGCGGCCTTGGGGTTGCCAGTGGTGCCACTCGTGTAGCACATGCTGGAGGCGCTGTTCTCGTCGAACTCGGGCCACTGGTAGTCGGTGGAGCAGTTGCCCATCCAGGCCTCGTAGCTCTGCAAGCCGGCGATGCCGCTGTCTGCCGGCAGCTTGTCGGCGTCGCACAGGGCTATCCAGTGCTTCACGGTCGGGCATTTGGCGGCGACCGCCTGCACCAGGGGCAGAAAGGTCATGTCAAAGCAAACCGCGCTGTCTTCGGCATGGTTCACGATCCAGGCCAGCTGTTCGGGGTGCAGGCGCGGGTTGAGCGTGTGCAGCACGCGGCCGGTGCCGCTCACGCCAAAGTACAGCTCCAGATGCCGGTAGCCGTTCCAGGCCAGCGTGGCCACCCGGTCGCCAAACGCCAGCCCCAGCCCGTCCAGCGCATGGGCGACCTGGCGCGAGCGCAGGGCAATCTGCCCCCAGGTGGTGCGGTGGATGTCGCCCTCCACGCGTCGGGACACGATCTCGCCACTGGCGTGGTGCCGCTCGGCGTGCACGATCAGCGAAGAAATGAGAAGGGGTTGGCTCTGCATCTGGCCCAGCATGGGAAGTCTCCTGTCTTTGAAAAGGGTGGGAATCGGCTTCATCGTAGCGCTTTGCCAAGCGCGGCGAACGAGGGGTTCCACGGGATCGGGCCCCTCGCTGTCGATTCCGGGACATGGTTGTCACGCCCCTTACCTTTCACCCCCCTCACGGCACGGTCGAGATCCGGGCCTCGGTGAGCGTGGCATCGAATCGCAGCTGGGCGGGCCATGGCTCCCACGTGGCGCCCAGCGCTGCGTGGTTGGGGTTGCCGGTGCGCGCAAAAGCGCCCAGGGTTTTCATCATGTGCCCGGAGAGCGCCAGCCGCCCCGGCCGGTTGGCCTTGCTGTTGCTTGCATTGGCGAACACCGAGGGGCCGAAGTTGCCAAAGAGGAACGGCAGGTCGAAGGCGTGAGCGGCGCCGTAGACTGTGTTCCACGGCGCGGGCTGCTGCGCCCAGTCGAACTGGTAGTACCACACCTCGGGCTGCTGCGCCCTGAGGGTGTCGAGCACATTGTTGCGGCTGGGCGCCATGAAGGCGGAGGCCAGCAGCCCGGCGCGGGCGGTCCAGCCGGTTCCGGGTGTGTTCGACGGCACGTAGGCGGCGTCGAGGATGTCGCCTTCGGTCAGCAACGTGGGCGCATCGGGGTTGAAACCGGCCATCAGGTGGAAACGGTCGAAGTCGTTGATCTTGAAGCCCGGCGGGCCGCCCAGCAGGGTGAGGAAGGGCGCAAAGAGCTTGCCCTCCTCAGCCGTGTTGCCGGCGAGCACCGGCACCTTGTTGTACTGGCCGGCGGCCATCGCGGCGATCGGATCGGTGGGCAGCACGGTGCCATCCGGAATCGGCCCCGAACCGGTGAGGCCGTTGGCGAGCACGGTGGTAAGGATGGCGTCACCGCTCTTGCCGCGCAGGTAGTCGGCGATCTGGGGGGCAGATTGCGTGGCGATCCAGGCCTGCGCACTGACAGGGTCGGCCGCCAGGCCGTCGGCAATCACCAAGCGCACCAGCAGGCCATTGCCCTGCGCCAGGTAGGTGCTGGCCGGGTTCAGCGTGGGGATGGTGCCCGGCGACAGGTTGCTTGCCAGCGAAATGCCGCCAGAGAGTGGCACGATCTTGTGGAACAGGCCAGCGCTCGTGGGCGAAGCCATCAGCGCCCAGGCGTTGATGGCACCGGCGGACTGACCCATCAGCGTGACGTTGCCCGCATGACCACCAAAGGCGGCGATGTTCTGCTGCACAAATTTCAACGCCTGCACGATGTCCAGCAGTGCGAAGTTGCCCGAGTCTTCGGCGCTGTCAGTGCCGGTTTTGAGCTGTGGCAGGTTCAAGAATCCCAGCACATCCAGGCGGTAGTTCAGCGTCACCACCACGGCTTTGGCGTTGCGCGCCAGCGCCGCGCCGTCGTACACCGGGTCGGCCGTGTAGCCCGAGATGTTGCTGCCGCCATGAACAAACACGATCACCGGCAGGTCCTTGGTGGCGCTGGCCGGGCGCCACACGTTGAGCGTGAGGCAGTCTTCGCTGCCCACGGGCGTGTTGAGCGTGGTGGCAATGGTGTCGTCGTAGGTGTTGTTCGCCCCTGGCCCGTAGATGCGGCCGTTCTGCAGGCAGGCATGGCCGAAGGCCGTGGCCTTCCGCACGCCTTTCCAGGCGGCAGGCGGCTCGGGCGCCTTCCAGCGCAGGGCACCGATCGGTGGCTGGGCATAGGGAATGCCTTTCCAGGCATAGGTGCCGGTGGTTTTCGCGTCGTTGCTGCCTTTGACGGTTCCCTGGGCGATCTGACGCACCTCTGGCAAGGGCGGGTTGGGAGCCGCATCCGAGCCACCCCCACAGGCTGCCAGCAGCAAGCCGGCAGCGGCCGCACTCCAGCCCACCCACACAGGTGTCCTTTTGTTCATGTCTTGTCTCCTCGTTTCGGGTAAACAACAGCTTGCGCAGCACTGCAAATTCCCGTTGAATCCGGGGCTCGCCGGCTGCAGAAACTGCTCGGGAAATTCTAGGAATGCAGGTCTCGAACGCCGCTATCGCAACATGACCAATCCACTGACTTCACGACCCGCCGCCGCATGAAAAGAACCAGCTCGGCCACCTGGGTCAAAGGCATTGCCGACATGTTCGCGTCACAAGGCCTGGACCTGCCGCGGCTGTTCTCTGCGGCCGGGGTCGACATCGCGCAGCTACACCTGCCGGACACGCGCTTCGACGCCGAGGAGATCAGCCGCCTGTGGGAACTCGCGGTGGCATGGTCAGGCAATCCCGCGCTGGGCATGGACCGCGAACTGACCAGCCGGCATGTGAACTTTGACCTGGTGGTGTACGTGATGCTGGCCAGCCCGACGCTCAAGGCGGGCCTGAAGAGCTTCGCGCGCTACCTCGCGGTGATATCCGACGCCGCCACCTTCGAGCTGGCGCCGCAAGACCCGCAGCACTGCTGGCTGGTGCTGGGCCACATCGGCAACATCCGGCCGGTGCCGCGCCAGCGGCAGGAATACGGCCTGCTCGCGCTGGCTTCGCTGTGCTGCTGGATCACGCGACGCGACGTGCAGCCGCGCGCAGCCGAGTTCATTTTTCCCGAGCCGGTGGACACCGCTCCCTACCTGCGGGCCTTCGGCTGCCCGGTGCGCTTCAACCAGAGCGCCACACGCCTGCTGCTGGACAACGCCGACCTGGACACACCGCTGCCTTCGAGCGACCCGGTGCTGTTCGACATGCACCAGCGAGTGATCGAAGCGCGGCTGGTGCGGCTGGGTCACGCCAGTACCGGCCACCGCGTGAGCGAGGCGATCGTGCGCCTGCTGCACTTGGGCGAACCCCGTCGCGAAGCCATTGCGAGCAGCCTGGCCATGGCCGACCGCACGCTGCAGCGCAGGCTGCAGGAAGAAGGCACCAGTTTTCAGCAACTGCTGGACGACGCGCGGCGCGACCTGGCGCAGAAATACCTGGCCGAAGCCCGCTACACGCTGACCCAGGTCGCCGACCTGCTGGGCTTCGCCGACCAGAGCAATTTCTTTCGGGCCCACAAGCGCTGGTTCGGCATGTCGCCTGGGCAGTACCGGGCACGGCTGCAGTCCGGCGAACCCGTCACCGCCTTCGATTGACCCTGCGCCCCATCATGTCGCGGCGGAAGGGGACAATACCGGCCATGAACCGACCCGTCGAAATGGCCGCAGGCCTGGACCTTGGCCTTGCCTGGCGCAACCGTTTTGCCGATCTGGGCGAAACTTTTTTCACCCCGTTGGCGCCCACGCCGCTGCCCGAACCGCACTGGGTGGGCACGAGCCCGGCGGTGGCCGATCTGTTGGGCCTGGAACGCGCCTGGCTTGATTCGCCTGAAGCCCTCAATGCCCTCACCGGTAATGCACCGATCGCCGGCACGCAACCGCTGGCCAGCGTGTACAGCGGCCACCAGTTTGGCCACTGGGCCGGCCAACTGGGCGACGGCCGCGCCATTTTGCTGGGCGAGGTGGACACCGCCTCCGGCCCACAGGAAGTGCAGCTCAAAGGCGCCGGGCTCACACCCTATTCCCGCATGGGCGATGGCCGGGCCGTGCTGCGCAGTTCCATCCGCGAATTCCTGTGCAGCGAGGCCATGCATGGCCTGGGCATTCCCACCAGCCGCGCACTGTGCGTGACGGGTTCGCCCGCCCCGGTGTACCGCGAAACGGTTGAGACCGCCGCGGTGGTCACGCGCGTGGCGCCGAGCTTCATCCGCTTCGGCCACTTTGAACATTTTTCGCATGGCGACCAGCATGGCGCGCTGCGCCAGCTCGCCGACTTCGTGATCGACCGTTTCTACCCGGCCTGTCGCGACGCCCCGGGCAGTCCCTACGCCGCGCTGCTCGAAGCGGTCAGTGCGCGCACGGCTGCCATGGTGGCTCAGTGGCAGGCCGTGGGCTTCTGCCATGGCGTGATGAACACCGACAACATGAGCATCCTGGGGCTGACCATCGACTACGGGCCGTTCCAGTTCCTCGACGCCTTCAACCCTGCCCACATCTGCAACCACAGCGACACCGGCGGGCGCTACGCCTACATTCGCCAGCCCAACATCGCCTACTGGAACCTGTTCGCGCTGGGTCAGGCACTGCTACCCCTGATGGACGACCAGCAGCAGGCCATCGACGCGCTGGAGCCCTACAAGGCCCTGTTCCCGGCCGAACAGCAACGGCGCATGGGGGCCAAGCTGGGCCTGGCTACGGTGCAGGCCGGCGACACCGAACTGCTGGAGTCGCTGATGCAACTGATGGCCAAGGACGCCGTGGATTTCACGATCTTTTTCCGCCGCCTGTGCAGCGCCGTGAACGGCCCGCTGGAGCCCGTGCGCGACCTCTTCCTGCAGCGCGAGGCCTTTGACGCCTGGGCGGTGCGCTGGCGCGAACGCCTGCACGCACAGCCAGGGTTCGATGCCGAGCCCACAGCCGCAGCCATGCGCAGGGTCAACCCACGCATCGTGCTGCGCAACCATCTGGGTCAGGTGGCCATCGAACGTGCGCAGAATGGCGACTTCAGCGAGGTAGACCGGCTGGTGAAAGCTTTGGCCGCACCGTTCGACGAACGGGAAGGCGAAGACGACCTGGCTGCTTTTCCGCCCGACTGGGCCAGACAAATAGAGATCAGTTGTTCATCTTGAGAAACACCCCCGCCGCGCTCCGCGCGACCCCCTCAAGGGGGCGATACCAGTCGTCCGGCGAAGCCGGCCCGACGGTATCTCTGGAACGAGGCATTTCGCGCCGGCTGGATGGGTGGTGGCAGTTTCTTTTTTAAAGGATTGGTATGGACTTCCCCATCAAGAAAACCGATGCCGAATGGCGTGAGATCCTGGCTGCCAAGGGGGCCGAGCCTGGGGCCTTCGAGGTGACGCGCCATGCCCACACTGAGCGTCCATTCACCGGCAAGTACGAAGCCATCTGGGCCGATGGCAGTTACCACTGCGTCTGTTGTGGCAACCACCTGTTCGATGCCGGCACCAAGTTCGACGCCGGCTGCGGCTGGCCGAGTTTCTGGAAGGCGATTCCCGGGGCCGTCACCGAGATCACCGACCGCAGCCACGGCATGGTGCGGGTGGAAACGGTGTGCAGCCAGTGCGGCGCGCACCTCGGCCATGTGTTTGAAGACGGCCCGGCACCCAGCGGTTTGCGTTACTGCATGAACTCAGCATCTTTGGAGAAAAGGTAACTCCCCCCTGCGCCGCTGACGCGGCTTCCCCCCTCTCTGGCGCGCCTTCGGCGCTGGGAGGGGGGACGCACCCTGTGGCCCGGCGAAGCCGGTTCCACGGGTGCACTGGATGTGGGAGCATTTCGCGCCGGAAGCTTTTTGTCTCTCCCCCTGCGCCGCTGGCGTGCGGGAATACCTTTAGGTCGTCCAGGCCACGAACGCACCGATGCCGGTGCCCAGCGCCAGGCCGGCGATCACGTCGGAGGGGAAATGCGCACCGGCGTACACACGTGCCCAGCCGGTGGCCAGGGTGATCCCGAACACGCCGAACAGCACCCACGGCGGTGCCCCCAGATACAGCAGAAACCCGAACACACAGCCCATCACTGTGGCGTGTGTGCTGGGAAACCCGGCTCGCAAGCTGTGGTCGAGGTGGTTGGGACTCAGGCCCACCGCAAAGGGTCGTGCCGATTGCCAGCGTGCCGATGTTTTTTTGCTCAGCACCTGCACCGCACCCCCGGTCAGAATGGCATGAAAGGCCACGCTGAGCGCGTCCATGCCTTGCAAGGCCCAGAGCGCCAGCACCGCCGTCAGCGGCACCCAGCTCCAGTGGGAAATGGCCTTGGCCACGGCCAGCCAGCCAGGCGAAACCGCGTGTCCGGCGCCCATCCAGGCGAAAACCCGGGCGTCGTGTCGCCGCCATGCAGGGAGGCTTTCCGGAGCCCTGGCGTGAGAAGTATCGGTTGACATGGCTGGGTGGAAATCGGTGTGGGGAAGCGCGCGCCAAAAGTGCCGCCGCATGGTACACGAGCACCCTCAGATGTCAGGCCCGGGCGCATCGGGTATGGCGGTTGGGGCACGCAAGGGAGGTTGCGCAAGTGCGTCGTCCCGCTGCACCGGTGAAGCCTGTGCCAACGACACCCACACGTGCAGCGGCAACCGGGGCATGGCCCGGCGTGGTGCCTCGCGCAGCACGTCCAGCCTGCCCTCCCTGGCCACCATCACGCCGCATTCCGGCGGTACGTCATCAGGCCCGCCAACAGGTCGCCCTTTCCCGTCCAGCCCCAGCACGTACCAGCACGCCCCGGCCATGCCAAGGTAGGCGGCACGTTTGGCCGGTTTTTTCAGATCGCCCAGCAGGTCGGCGCGGCTGACCTTGATCTCGTGCACCACCGGCTCCAGATAGGCCTCGACCGAACTGCGCCGGATCGAGAACACGTCGGGGCAAGCCATGCACCAAGCATGGTCGGGCAGGGCCTGGAGGGCTTCGGTTTCGTCGTCGAACGCGCTCATCTGCATGGGCGCGAAGCCGGGCTCCCGTGGAATGGCGGTGTCTGCCGGTGCACCCTGCAACAGCGACCGGGGCAGCGGCACACGCAGCACAAGCCCGCGCCAGGCCAGGCGCCCGGCCCGCGTCATGGCCACCGCCACCTGTTCCACCAGCGCTTCGTGCGGGCTGCGCGCCGCCTGGTTGCGGGCGAATGCCTGCGCCAGCGTCTGTATGCCCGCGTCGGTCAGGCGCAAGGTTTCATGACCGTCAGCAGAGCGCAACCGCTCCAGCTGCCCCGCGGCGATCAGCTCCACCTCCAGCGTGTCCTGGCAGGGCCAGCCCGCAGAGCGGTAGATCTCGCGCAAGCGCTGGTGGTGGCGCCGGTTCAGGGTGGGCTCGATCGGGTCCATGAGCTGACTATATATCCAGTACCATCCACAGCACCATGCCTGTGGAACCGATCGACGAACTGCTGCCCATGCCCGAGGGTGCTGATGCGCCCCTGGGCGAAGTGGCGGTGCGCACCCTGTGCGAATTCGCCGCGCGCGCCGGTGATCTGGACCTGCGCTTTTCAGCGTCGCCCAGCGGCCAGGAAGGCGTGGCCGGCCACGGCACGGTGGCTGCCCGGCGCGGCCCAGCCTACCAGCGTGAACTGCCCTTGTCGGCAACCTGGATGGGCTTGCGCGTGAAGGGCCGTGCCGACGGCTTCGACAGCGAGGCCGGGCGGCTCGAAGAGATCAAGACCCACCGCGGTGACCCGGCGCGCATCAAGCCCTCGCAACAGGCACTGCACTGGGCACAGGCCCGCGTGTACGGCTGGATGCTCTGCCACCAGCTTGGCCTGTCCGAACTCGACATCGCACTGGTCTATTTCCACATCGACACCGGCGTGGAGACGCCCATGCTGCAGCGCCACCGGTTCGATGACTTGCGCGCTCACTTCGAAGGGCTGTGTGAACGCTACATCGCCTGGGCGCGCAGCGAGGCGCTGCACCGCACCCGGCGCAACGCCGCCCTGCACGCCCTGGCCTTCCCTTTCCCATCATTCAGAAAGGGCCAGCGTCCGCTGGCGGCGGCGGTGTACCGCCACCACGGTGCGGCGCGCACGCTGCTGGCACAGGCGCCCACCGGCATCGGCAAAACCGTGGCCACGCTGTATGGCGCGCTCAAGGCAGCCCCCGACGCGCACACCGACCAACTGCTGTACCTCACCGCCAAAACCACTGGCCGAGGCCTGGCACTGGACAGCCTGCGCCGGCTGGGCCTGGCAACACCCGGCTCAACAGTGCGCGTGCTTGAACGCGTGGCGCGAGACAAGGCCTGCGAGCACCCCGACAAGGCCTGCCATGGCGAGTCCTGCCCGCTCGCTCGTGGCTACCACGACCGCCTGCCCGCCGCTCGGCAAGAAGCGGCGCGCACCGGCTGGCTCGACCAGGCCAGCTTGCGCGATGTAGCCCTGCGGCACCAGGTGTGCCCCTATTACCTGGGCCAGGAAATGCTGCGCTGGAGCGACGTGGTGGTGGGCGACTACAACCACTTCTTCGACCTCCATGCCCACGCCTGGGCGCTGGCGGTGGACGAAAACCGCCGGGTCGGGCTGTTGGTGGACGAAGCGCACAACCTGATTGAGCGCGCACGTCAGATGTATTCGGCTGAACTGCATCCGGCCTCGCTGGCCGCCCTGCGCCAAAGCCCACCGCCCGGGCTGGGTGCGTCCCTGGACCGGCTGCACCGTGCCTGGGGCAATGTGGCCATCCCTTCTGACGCGGAGCACGCCCTGCTCGATGAACTGCCCGACGGCTGGGTCACCGCCCTGCAACAGCACAGCGCAGACCTCACCGAGCACCTGGCCCAGGCCGACGAAGCCGCGCACCCGGTGGACCCGCGGGTGCAGGCCTGGCTGTTCGAGGTGCTGGGATTTCTGCGCGTGGCCGAACTGTTTGCCGATCACTCGCTGGTGGAACTCACACGCACGCCGCCCACCGGTCGGGCACGCAAGCCCCGAGCCGTGATCGGCATACGCAACCTCGTGCCCGGCCCGCTGCTGGCCGCACGCTGGGGTGCCGCACAAGGGGTCACCCTGTTCTCGGCCACGCTCACGCCCATGGACTACGTGGTGGACTTGCTCGGCCTGTCAGCAGAAACCACCCGGCTGGACGTGCCCTCGCCTTTTTCCACCGAGCAGCTCGCGGTGCGCGTGACCCCACACATTTCCACCCGCTGGCGCGACCGCGCAGACTCGCTCGACGATCTGGTGGCGGCCATCGCCACCCAGTACCAGCAGGCGCCCGGCAACTACCTCGCCTTCTTCAGCAGCTTCGACTACCTGCAACAGGTACTGGCCCGACTGCAGTCGCTCTTCCCGTCACTGCCGGTCTGGGTGCAGTCGCGCGCCATGGGCGAGACCGAGCGGGATGCCTTCATTGCGCGCTTCACCGAAGCCGGGCAAGGCATCGGCTTTGCGGTGCTGGGTGGCGCTTTCGGCGAAGGCATCGACCTGCCCGGTCGGCGGCTGGTGGGCGCCTTCATCGCCACACTGGGTCTGCCACAGGTGAACCCGTTCAACGAACATTTGCGCCAACGCCTGCAGCACCGGTTCGGACGTGGCTACGACTACGCCTACCAGTTTCCCGGGCTGCAAAAAGTGGTGCAGGCCGCCGGCCGCGTGATCCGCAGCGAAGAAGATCGTGGTGTGGTGTGGTTGCTGGACGACCGCTTTGCGCGGTCGGAGGTGCGCCGATTGCTGCCACCGTGGTGGCACGTGGAAACGATGGCGGGTTGCGCAGCACCTGAATCGGCGTAGGCAATCACCGCTACAACGCCTGGGTGTCAGGCGGGACTGTCTGCAAACAACCGGCTTGCCAGGATGTCTGCAGGCATGAGGGTGGTGAGGTCTTCGCGAGTGAATTCGCGGTCGCGGTCAATGAACAATCGGCTGGCCTGGCGCAGGCGGGCGCGATCAAGCGCATTGCGCACGCTGCGCGCATTCGCAAAGTGCGGCAGCGGAATGCGGCGCTGCAGGTAGCGCTCGAACGCCTCGCGCGCGCCTTCGCCGAAACGGTAGTTCATCGTGCCCAGCATGCGATCGGCAATCGCCAGCAACTCGCCTTCGCTGTAATCGGGAAAGTCGAGGTGGTGCGCGATGCGTGATGACAGACCGGGATTGGACTTGAAGAAGGTGTCCATGCGGTCCTTGTAGCCTGCCACGATGACCACCAGATCGTCGCGCTGGTTCTCCATCACCTGAAGCAGGATCTCGATCGCTTCCTGACCGTAGTCCCGCTCGTTTTCTGGCCGGTACAGGTAGTAGGCCTCGTCGATGAAGAGCACACCGCCCATGGCCTTTTTGAGCACCTCTTTCGTCTTGGGCGCCGTGTGGCCGATGTACTGGCCCACCAGATCGTCGCGGGTGACGCTGACCACATGGCCCTTTCGCACATAGCCCAGCCGATGCAGGATCTCCGCCATGCGCATGGCCACCGTGGTCTTGCCAGTGCCGGGGTTGCCGGTGAAGCCCATGTGCAACGACGGCGTCTGGGCCTGCAGGCCCAGATTGAGTCGCAACTTGTCGACCACCAGCAGCGCCGCGATGTCGCGAATGCGCGCCTTCACCGGCGCCAGACCAATGAGGTCCCGATCCAGCTCATCCATGACCGCCTCGACCTGGCTCTGCGACAACACCTCGTTGATGGTGCGTGCGGCGGTGTCGGCCGTCGCAGGCGGCACTGGCGCGACTGTTGGTGCCGCCGCACCCGGGATGTTGTAGGTCGGCGCGTTCATCAAGCGTCTCCGGAGTGAAATGCCTCCAACCAGAGATACCGTGGAACCGGCTTCGCCGGGCCACTGGTATCGCCCCCTTTGAGGGGGTGACGTGCCGACGGCACGGCGCGGGGGTGGGTCATGAATACCTTTCGCTTTCAGGGGTGTCGGTGGCATAGCTGTGCACCGTGTAGCGCATCGTGCGTCCACCAGACTCCTGGCGCGACAGGGCGAAGCCCGGCTCCCTGGCGGGCCGGTTGACGATGAAGCTCATCGCGATCGACTCGGTGTTGCGCGTCGAGTCGAAGGCCATCATGCGGATGTAGTGGTTGGGAAACGTCTTGCGGCAGGCACTCAGTTCGAGCATCACGCCAGCGGCGTCCTTCAGGTCGAACATGGGATGGCCGA
This sequence comes from Betaproteobacteria bacterium HGW-Betaproteobacteria-16, assembly GCA_002840835.1. GTDB lineage: Bacteria > Pseudomonadota > Gammaproteobacteria > Burkholderiales > Burkholderiaceae_C > Hydrogenophaga. Next base: position 46,930 of record PHCQ01000024.1, read on the forward strand.
ACATCTCCCAGTAGGTGTTGCGCGGGTGCGGGTCGTCGGTGTATTCGACGCTCCAGGCATAGCCCTTTTTCATGCCGTATTCGATCTGCAGCGCGATCTCGGCATCGGTGAGGTCGGGCAAAAAACTGAACTGACCCTGCGTCAGCCGGCCGGTGGGGTTGGTCATCATGGTGCTGTCTCCTCAAGCAACGGTTGGGGACACGGCATAGTCGGACGTGTCGGTGCTGGTGTAGTTGAAGCTGATCTCGCCCCAGGTGTCGAGAGCGGCCTTGAGCGGGCTGCAGCCTTCGGCGGCTTTCTTCAGGATGCTCGGGCCTTCCTCAAGAATGTTCTTGCCTTCGTTGCGCGCCTTCACCATGCTTTCCAGCGCCACGCGGTTGGCCACTGCACCGGCCTGGATGCCCTGCGGGTGACCAATCGTGCCGCCGCCAAACTGCAGCACCACGTCGTCGCCGAAGAGGTCGATCAGTTGGTGCATCTGGCCGGCGTGAATGCCACCAGAAGCCACCGGCATCACCTTCTTCAGATCGGCCCAGTCCTGGTCGAAGAACAGGCCGCGCTGCAGGTCCGTCTTGGTGTAGCTGTCGCGGCAGACGTTGTAGTAGCCCTGCACCGTCATCGGGTCGCCTTCGAGCTTGCCGACCGCGGTGCCGGTGTGCAGGTGGTCGCACCCGGCCAGCCGCAACCACTTGGCGATCACGCGGAAACTCACGCCGTGGTTCTTTTGCCGGGTGTAGGTGCCGTGGCCGGCCCGGTGCATGTGCATGATCACGTCGTTGGCGCGGCACCACTCGGCCATGCTCTGGATCGCGGTCCAGCCGATCACCAGATCCACCATCACGACCACGCTGCCAAGCTCCTTGGCGAAGTCGGCGCGGCGGTACATCTCCTCCATCGTGCCGGCGGTGATGTTGAGGTAACTGCCCTTCACTTCACCGGTGGCTGCACTCGCCTTGTTCACTGCGTCCATCACGTACAGGAAGCGGTCACGCCAGTGCATGAAAGGCTGGGAGTTGATGTTCTCGTCGTCCTTCATGAAGTCCAGACCGCCTTTGAGGCCTTCGTAAACCACGCGGCCGTAGTTGCGGCCACTCAGCCCCAGTTTGGGCTTGGTGGTGGCGCCCAGCAACGGGCGGCCGAACTTGTCCAGGCGCTCGCGCTCGACCACCAGACCGGTCGGCGGCCCCTTGAAGGTTTTCACGTAGGCCACCGGGATGCGGATGTCCTCCAGCCGCGCCGCCTTCAGCGGCTTGAAGCTGAACACGTTGCCAATCAAGCTGGCCGTCATGTTGGCGATCGAACCCTCTTCGAACAGGATCAGGTCGTAGGCGACCCAGGCGAAATACTCGCCCGGACGGCCCGGCACCGGCTCGACCTTGTATGCCTTGGCGCGGTAGCTGTCGCAAGCGGTCAGGCGGTCTGTCCACACCACCGTCCAGGTGGCCGTGCTGGATTCACCGGCCACCGCCGCTGCCGCTTCCACCGGGTCCACGCCGTCCTGCGGGGTGATGCGGAAGAGGCATAGGGTGTCGGTCTCCTTGATCTCGTAGTCGGGCTGCCAGTAGCCCATCTGCCGGTATTTGAGAACGCCTGCGCTGTAGCGCTTCTTGGCATCGGTGATGGTGCCTTCGTTGCTGGTTTCGGTCACGTCGTCTCCTCTGGGGGTGTGAAACAGGGGGGTGTGATCGGACTATAGAAACGACTTCAGATAAGGTAAATTCAAACTTGATGTCGGTTCAGTTAAGAAAATCTGAATTGGAAGAGCGTAGCCAACGCTCGCGCGCACCCTGGCTGCGTGCACTGGGCAAGTCTGACGGGTTGGATGCAGGCGAATCCTGCAGGGTGTGGAACTGGCGCTGATGCTCCGCCAACGGCCATCCCCGTCTGGCCGCCAGAACGGCGAACCCTTCGCGGCCACTACCCCTGTGGGCGGTGGGCGTCTATGCCGGCGTCGCCTCAGGCGGCGTCGTCTTCGGGCACGGCTTCCTGCAGATTCGGCTCGATCAACACCTGATCGATGCGGCGCCCGTCGAGCACCAGTACGGTGAAGCGCCAGTCGGCGCAGTCCACATGCTGGTTCTGGTCCAGCAGATCGCCGGCCACGGTCTGCATCAACCCGGCCACGGTGTTGTACCGGCCTTTGTCTTCATCAGGCAGGTCATCGATGCCCAGCCGCGACTTGAGTTCGGTCACGGGCATGGCGCCGTCCACCAGCCAGGCTCCGCCTTCGCGCTGGGTGGCCCAGGCGTCCACTGCGGCGTGTGGAGAAAGCTCGCCGGTGATGGCCTCCAGCATGTCCAGTGGCGTGAGCAAGCCCTGCACCACACCGTACTCGTCCACCACGAACACCATGCGCGTGGCACGTTCGCGGAACTGCTCCAGAAGCTCCATGCCGCTGAGCGTCTCTGGCACGAACACAGCCGGCTGGGCGTGCTGGCGGATCGGCTCGTTCACACCGTCGGCCTGCAGGGCCAACAACTGTGGCAGGTGGATCACACCCACCACATCGTCCAATCCATCGCGGCACACCGGGTACCAGGAATGGCCGGTGGTCCACGCCTTCTGCACCGCCACGTCGATCGGGTCCTGCGCGTCCAGCCACTCGATCTCGGACCGGTGGATCATGATGGAGGTGAGTTGCCTGTCGTCGAGCAGGAACACGTTGCGCACCATCTGGTGCTCGTGTTCTTCAATGATGCCGGCGTCCACACCCTGCTCCAGGTGCGCCTGCAATTCGGCCTCGGTCACATCCTTGGGGGTCTCTGAAGGTATGCGCAGCAAACGCAACACCAGGTTGGTCGACAGGGCCAAGAGGGCCACAAAGGGCTTGGCAGACATGGCCAGAAACAGCACTGGTCGCGCCATCCATCGGGCAATCTGCTCAGGTGCGCTCTGACCGATGCGTTTGGAGACCAGTTCTCCGAACACGATGGTGATGTAGGTCACGCCGATCACCACCACCGCCGTGCCCAATGCACTGGCAACCCCTGCAGGCATGCCCCAGCGTTCAAAGGTGAGGCTCAGGCCGGAGCCAAACGCACCTTCACCGACGATGCCGTTGAGCAGGGCAATCGTGGTGTTACCCATCTGGATGGTGGAGAAGAACTGCGTGGGGTTGTCCTGCAGTCGCATCACGGCCACCGCTCCCTTGTCTCCGCTGGCGGCCAATGTCTCGATCCGGACGCGGCGGCTGGACACCACGGCGATCTCCGTCATGGAAAACACGCCGCTGAGAAAGGTCAGAAAGGCAATCAGCAGGATGTCCATAATTGTGGATGGCACTTTACATGATCGGCGACGTGCAGGGCTGCAACGACGCCCTGGGGCAACTGTTGGAAAAGATCGGGTTCTCGCGCAGCAGGGACACGCTGTACCTGCTGGGTGATCTGGTCAACCGGGGACCACAATCACTGGCTGTGCTGCGCCGGTTGATGGCACTGGAGGGTTCGGCGCACTGTCTGCTGGGCAACCACGACCTGCACCTGCTCGCCACGGCCATGGGCGTGCGCAAGCCGCACCGCAGTGACACCGTGGGCGACATCCTCGCCGCACCCGACCGCCTCGCACTGCTTGACTGGCTGCGAGCTCGGCCCATGGCGCTGTACGAGCACGGCTGGCTGATGGTGCATGCCGGCGTTCTGCCGCAATGGGACGTGGCGCAGACCTTGCAGCTGGCGGGCGAGCTGGAAGCCGTGCTGCGCCAACCGGACTGGGCTGACTTTCTGCACCACATGTACGGCAATGAGCCCGCGCAATGGCAGGACGGGCTGGCCGGAACCGATCGACTTCGAGTGGTGGTCAACGCCCTGACGCGCCTGCGCTTCTGCTCGGCAGAGGGCGTGATGGAGTTTGAAACCAAGGACAGCGCAGGCTCCGCGCCGCCGGGATTCATGCCCTGGTTCGATGTGCCAGGACGCCGCACCGAAGCGGTGTCGGTGGCCTTCGGCCACTGGTCCACGCTGCAGGGTGCAGGGCCCGAAGGGGTGCTGCCGTTGGACACTGGCTGTGTGTGGGGAGGTTGCCTGACAGCAGCGCGCATCTCGGCGCCTGGCCTGGTCAGCGAACGCATTGCCGTTCCCTGTGCACAGGCACGCAAGCCTGGAAAAAAGCAGGGCACCTCAGAACAGGCTCACGAGCGCCCTGATTGATTCAGCGCTCGTTCTGTTCGAGGGCGGGTTGCTGCGGCTCCTCTGAGGGCTCGGGTGCCGGTGGCGCAGCTTGCACCTCTGCGCGCTTGAACAGGGCAGGAACCTTCTTGCGGCTCTTGATGTTGGGCGAGGTGCTGCGAGCCGCAGGCCGCTGAGATTGTTCCCAGGAAGGAGGCGGTGCGTCAGATGCAAGGGCCGGCTCGTAGGGCTTGTCGAACAGGGGATCTGCGGGCGGACGCGGCGCCCGCGGTGCGCGTGGCGGTGGCGCTTCGCTGCGCGGGGCCCGCGCTTCGCGAGCCGGCCGCTCGCTGCCGTCGCCCTGCTGCCATGCGCGTTGGCCATCGTTGAAGTGGCCGGCCGGGCGGCGGTCGGCTTCGAGCTCCAGGGCCTCGAGCTCCAGCTTTTTGCCCAGCAGTTTTTCCAGGTCGCCCATGAGCCGCGCGTCGCGCCCGCTCACGAAGGACACCGCCAGACCGGAAGCGCCAGCGCGGCCGGTGCGGCCGATGCGGTGCACGTAGTCTTCAGCGTTGAACGGAATGTCGAAATTGAACACCGCCGGCACGTCCTTGATGTCCAGACCGCGTGCGGCCACGTCGGTGCACACCAGCAGGTCGACCGCGCCGGTCTTGAAGGCGTCGAGCGCCTTCAGCCGTTCGTCCTGGCTCTTGTCGCCGTGCAGCGCGGTGGTAATGAGCCCCTCGCGCTCCAGCGAACGCGCCAGCCGCGCACAACCGAGCTTGCTGTTGACGAACACGAAGGCCTGCTTGATCCCGCGCTCGCGCAGAATCTGCTTGAGCGTGCCCCGCTTGTCGTCGTCGTCCACCCGGTAGAAGTGCTGCTCCACGGTGGAGGCCGTGGCGTTGGAACGGGCGACCTCGATGGTCACCGGGTCTTGCAGGTAGCTGTTGGCCAGCCGCTTGATTTCGGGCGAGAAGGTCGCAGAAAACAGCAGCGTGGTGCGCTGCTTGGGCAGGAAGGAAAGGATGCGCTGCAGGTCGGGCAGAAAACCGATGTCGAGCATGCGGTCGGCTTCATCGAGCACCACATACTCGACCTGGTTGAGCACGCAGTTCTTCGCCTCGATGTGGTCCAGCAGGCGCCCTGGCGTGGCCACCAGCACCTCCACACCCTTTTTCAGTTCGGCGGTCTGCGGCTTCATGTCCATGCCACCGAACACCACCATGCTGCGCAGGTTCGTGTACTTGGCATAGAGCTTGACCTGCTCGGCCACCTGGTCGGCGAGCTCGCGCGTGGGCAGCAGCACCAAGGCACGCACAGGGTGGCGGGCGGGTGAGGTGGACGTGTTGTCGTGCTTCATCATCCGCTGCAGCAGCGGCAGCGTGAAAGCGGCCGTCTTGCCGGTACCGGTCTGGGCAGCGCCCATCACGTCACGGCCTTGCAGCACCACGGGAATCGCTTGCGCCTGGATCGGCGTCATGCTCTCGTAGCCCATTTCGGCCACGGCCTTCTCAAGCGACGGAGAGAGGGAAAGTTCAGAGAAAGATTGGGTCATTGGCTTCAAAGTTAGCCAAGTATTGTCTCACTTTGATGATTTTTCGAAGAAAAACTCCGATAGCACTTGCCCTACCCCGTCCAGGGCACCGCGGAACCGGCTCCGCCGGGCCGCCAGTGCCGCCCCCTGGGGGGTGACGCCGAAGGCGGCGCGGGGGGTGTCGTCATTGCGGCGCGGGGGGTCACAACTCCCTGGCTTTGAACGTGTCACACGCGGTCACACTGCCGGTCTGCAGACCGGCATCGAACCAGCGCTGGCGTTGCGCGCTCGTGCCGTGCGTGAAGCTGTCGGGCACGACCTGCCCCTGGCTCTTGCGTTGCAGGGCGTCATCGCCAATGGCCGCCGCTGCATTGAGCGCCTCTTCCACGTCGCCCGGCTCCAGAATCGCCTGCGACTTGTGGTTGTGGTGTGCCCAGATGCCGGCAAAACAGTCGGCCTGCAGTTCCAGGCGCACGCTCAGTGCGTTGTATTCGCGCTGGCTCACGCGGCCACGCATCTGGTCCATCTTGTCGGTGATGCCCATGAGGTTCTGCACGTGATGGCCCACTTCGTGCGCAATCACGTACGCCTGCGCAAAATCGCCGGGCGCACCCAGCTGGCTGCGCAAGGTGTCGTAGAAGCCCAGGTCGATGTAGACCTTTTCGTCGCCAGGACAGTAAAACGGCCCCATCGCAGACTGACCGGTGCCGCAGGCCGTGGGCGTGGCGCCGCGAAACAGTACCATGCGTGGCTTTCGGTACTGGGCGCCACCGTCCTTGAACACCTGGCCCCACACGTCTTCGGTGCCGCCCAGCACGGCCGCCACGAAACGGCCCATGTCATCGGTGGGTGCCTGGGCGGGTCCGGGAGCGGTCTGGGTCTGTGTCGGCGCCATCAGGTCACCGCCACCACTGAGCGCCCCCAGAATGGTGATGGGGTTGATGCCGAAAATCCAGCCGGCCACCAGGGCCACCACGATGGTGCCCAGGCCGATATTGCGACCGCCCGTGCGGCGTCCTCCGCCCCCGCCGAACATGCCGCCACCCGGTTGGGAACGGCGATCTTCCACCTGATCGGACTGGCGGTTCTTTTCCCACTTCATGGTCTGGTTCCTCGGGTTGAGGCGATGACGCCGGACGCAGTCATACCACGCCACTCATGGGAACACCAGCCCCCGGACCAGTGAGTGCTCAGCTTCTCAGGCCTTGGGCAGCGTGACGCCGACCTGGCCCTGATACTTGCCACCCCGGTCGCGGTAGCTGGTCTCGCAGACCTCGTCGCTTTCAAAGAACAGCACCTGGGCGCAGCCCTCACCCGCGTAGATCTTGGCCGGCAGCGGGGTGGTGTTGCTGAACTCCAGTGTCACGTAGCCTTCCCATTCGGGCTCGAACGGGGTCACGTTGACGATGATGCCGCAGCGGGCGTAGGTGCTTTTGCCCAGGCAGATGGTCAGCACATTGCGCGGGATGCGGAAGTACTCCACCGTGCGCGCCAGCGCGAAACTGTTGGGCGGGATGATGCAGTAGTCGCCGTGCATGTCGACGAAGCTCTTTTCGTCGAAGTTCTTCGGGTCGACCACCGTGCTGTGGATGTTGGTGAACACCTTGAATTCGGGGGCGCACCGGATGTCGTAGCCGTAGCTGCTGGTGCCATAGCTGATGACGCGCTTGCCGTCCACTTCGCGCACCTGGCCGGGCTCGAAGGGTTCGATCAGACCGTGCTGCTCGGCCATGCGCCGAATCCATTTGTCGCTTTTGATGCTCATGGGGCGCCATTGTAGGGAGGTCCGCTGTGGCCATGCGGATTTCGCCCGCCACCGGAAGCCCCGGGCCGCTGACGGGCCGCGCAGCAACACAAGGCAAATGACCTCACAGCCGTTCATGTATTTTCAGTAATTCCTGAAAATTCAATCTGAACTCGCTACATTGCCCCCATGTCGCTGCAAGACCACCTCCCTCCCCTGAACCGAGAATTCGTGGCCCATTTCGGCGAAATGGGCAGCCGCTGGGGCATCAACCGAACCGTCGGCCAGATCTACGCCCTGCTCTTCATTTCGTCGAAAGCACTCAACGCCGACGAGATCGCCGAGACCCTGGAGTTTTCACGTTCCAATGTGAGCATGGGCCTGAAGGAGCTGCAGGCCTGGCGCCTGGTGCGCCTGCGCCACCAGCCGGGCGACCGGCGCGAGTACTTCGAGGCCCCGGCCGATGTGTGGGAAATCTTCCGGGTGCTGGCCGAGGAGCGTCGACGGCGTGAGGTGGAGCCCACGCTGTCGATGCTGCGCACCGCCTTGCTGGAGCAACCCACCACCGACGCCGAACGCCATGCCCAGGCCCGCATGCGCGAAATGCACGATTTGATCGACCGCCTCATGACCTGGTTCGACGATGTGCAGAAACTCGCACCCGAAACCGCCATGCAGCTCATGGGCATGGGCACCAAGGTCACGCGCGTGCTGGAACTGAAAGACCGCCTCACAGGCAAATCGCCCAAACGCACCACACCGCCACCAGACGCCTCTCAGGACGCAGCAGCCTGACCCCCAGCTTGCATTGACCCGCCCACCGGAAAAACACCATGGACGCCTTGATCCTGTCGCGAATCCAGTTCGCCGCCAACATCAGCTTTCACATCCTGTTCCCTACCATCACCATCGCATTGGGCTGGTTCCTGCTGTATTTCCGGATCCGCCACAGCCAGACGCGCGACCCGGCCTGGGAAGAGGCCTATTACTTCTGGACCAAGGTGTTTGCGCTGTCTTTTGCGCTCGGCGTGGTGTCGGGTGTGGTCATGAGCTTCCAGTTCGGCACGAACTGGCCCGGCTTCATGGAAAAGACCGGCGACATCTCTGGCCCCTTGCTGGGGTACGAGGTGCTCACCGCGTTCTTTCTGGAGGCCAGCTTCCTCGGCATCATGCTGTTTGGCCGAGGGCGTGTGAGTGAGCGCGTGCACCTGGTCGCCACGTTTCTGGTGGCATTCGGCACCACCTTGTCGGCGTTCTGGATCCTGAGCCTGAACTCGTGGATGCAGACGCCTGCGGGCTTCGAGATCGTTGATGGCAAGTTCCTGCCGGTGGACTGGTTCGCGGTGGTGTTCAATCCCTCCTTCCCCTATCGCCTCGCGCACAAGCTGCTGGCCTCCACGCTCACCGCCTCGTTCCTGATCGCTGGTCTGTGTGCCTGGCAGCTCATCAAAGGCAGTGCCACGGGTGGCACGCACAAGGCCTTGCGTGCGGCGGTGATCGCGGCCTCGGTTGCCATGCCCCTGCAGTTCCTGGCTGGCGATCTGCATGGCCTGAACACCCTGGAACACCAGCCGGCCAAGATCGCCGCGCTGGAGGGCCTCTGGCACACAGAGAAAAGCGCACCACTGACGCTCTTCGGCATTCCGGACGAAGCGGCCGGCACCACGCACTACGCAATCAAGATCCCCAAACTGGCCAGCCTGATCCTTGCCCACGACATGGACGCCGAACTGAAGGGCCTCAACGAATTTCCCGGTGCGCACCCGCCCGTGGCACCGATCTTCTGGGCTTTCCGCGTGATGGTGGGCGTGGGCACGCTGATGCTGGTGGTGGCATGGGGCGCAGCCTGGCTGATGTGGCGCAAGCGACGTGAAACCGCAGCAGACAAAATCTCGCTGCCGCGGCCTGCGCTCTACGTACTCGCCGCCATGACCTTCTCTGGGTGGCTGGCCACACTCGCCGGGTGGTACGTCACCGAGATCGGTCGCCAGCCCTTTGTGGTCTACGGCCACCTGCGCACCGCCGATGTGGCCACCAGCCTGCCTTCACCCTTGATCGCGACCACCCTGGCCGCTTACCTCATCGTGTACGGGCTGCTGCTCGTCACCTACGTGGGCGTGCTCAAGTACATGGCCGAACACCCGGTCAAACACGCCCCCGAAGCGCCACACGGCGCCGAACTCGGCAAGGCCGGCGTGTGAGCCGGAACACGGCAGCTGACTGCAAAGAGAACACACCATGAACATGACCTGGGCCGAAGTGCTCCCTCTCATCTTTCTCGCCGTGATGGGCCTGTCCTTGTTGGCCTATGTGGTGCTCGATGGCTACGACCTGGGCGTCGGGCTGCTGCTGCCGCTGGCCAGCAGCAAGGAGCAGAAGGACACCATGATCTCCAGCATCGGCCCGTTCTGGGACGCCAACGAAACCTGGCTGGTGCTGGGTGTGGGCGTGCTGCTGGTGGCGTTTCCGATGGCGCACGGCCTGGTGTTGCAGGCGCTGTACCTGCCAGTGGCTGTGATGCTGATCGGCCTGATCCTGCGCGGCGTGGCGTTCGACTTCCGCGTCAAGGCACCCACACGCTACGTGCCCTTCTGGAACCGCGCGTTCTTTGGCGGCTCGTTGCTGGCCAGCGCCTCTCAGGGCTGGATGCTGGGCAGCTACATCACGGGCTTTGACAGCGGCTGGCTGGGCCTGGCGTTCAGCCTGGGCATCGCGCTCACCTTGCCGGCAGGCTACGTGTTGCTCGGTGCGGGCTGGCTGATCATGAAGACCGAAGGCGAACTGCAGGAACACGCCGTGCGCTGGGCGCGACGCGTGATCTGGCCCATGGGCGTTGCGCTGGTGGCCATCTCGGCCGCCACCCCGCTGGTGAACCAGGATGTGGTGGACAAATGGTTCAGCGTGCCTGAGGTGTTCGCCCTGATGCCGATCCCGCTGAGCTGCGCCATTGCATTCTTCGCGGTGCGCTGGGTGGTGACCCACCCGAACGTGGTGAAGGCAGGCTACGGCTGGGTGGTCTTCGCGTCCACCGTGCTGATCTTCGTGCTGGCCTTCCTTGGTCTGGCCTACAGCATCTTTCCGGACATCGTGATCGGCCGCATGACGGTCTGGGAAGCCGCCATCTCCACCGGTTCGCTCACGGTCATTTTCGTGGGTGTGGCGATCACGCTACCGATGATCATCGTCTACACGATTTATATGTACCGGGTCTTCTGGGGGAAAGCGCGGGCATTGACATACAACTGACTCCCCCCTGCGCCGCTTACGCGGCTTCCCCCCTCTCTGGCGCGCCTTCGGCGCTTGGAGGGGGGACGCACCCTGTGGCCCGGCAAAGCCGGTTCCACGGGTGCCCTGGATTGGGACAGCTCGCTCCGGAGTTGTGTTCGGCACTCCCCTCGCTGGTGAGCCTGTACCTTGCCAGGGTGGGCGGGTTGGGTGCGCGGGCGCAGGGACGATTCGCGGTTGCCACAGAGGTCGCACACCAGCCACGGTGTTGACGCGATCACAGTGGCGCACACGGGAAGGCGCCCGCGAGCTGGACCGGAGAACGCGTACCCGGCCCGCCCGCCCCGCCACAAAAGGAACAAACGAAACGGGCCCACCTCCCGTGCACCAGAGCAACGAAAAGATCAGCCGCCAGCCACCACGCTACGAACCACCACCCGGTCATCCCCCAGCACGATCAGGGCAAACAACAACTCGTCCAGACTGTTCGCCTGCGAAGTCTTGCGCGCCAGCAAGGGTGTGGCGTTCGGGTCAAGCACCACAAAGTCAGCCTCACAGCCGGGCTGCAGGTTGCCCACCACGCCTTCAAGACCCAGGGCTTTGGCCGCGCCTGCGGTGTGCTGCCACCACAGTTGACCGGGTGTGAGGCTCAGGCCCGTCTTGGTCTGGCTCTCGCGGCCCACGTAGTAGGCGGCCAGCATGGTGTGAAAGGGCGAGAAGCTGGTGCCGCCGCCCACGTCGCTGGCCAGGCCGTAGCGCATGCCGACGGCATCGGCAGCCAGGTAGTCGAAGAAGCCGCTGCCCAGAAACAGGTTGCTGGTGGGACTCACGGCGGCCACGGCGCCGGTGCGGGCCATCTGGGTTCGGTCTTCTTCGTTCAGGTGAATGCAGTGGGCGTACACCGCGCGCTGGCGCAGCAGACCGTAATCGCCATATACCGCCAGGTAGCTGCGCGACTGTGGAAACAGCTCGGCTGCCCAGCGGACTTCGTCCAGGTTTTCGGCCACGTGCGACTGGATCCACACCTCTGGGTACTTGGCGGCCAGCGCACCCGCACCGCGCAACTGTTCGGGTGTGCTGGTCGGCGCGAATCGGGGAGTGATTGCATAGCCTAGCCGATCCACCCCGTGCCAGCGCTGGATCAGACTTTCGGTGTCGATCAGGCTTTGTTCGGTGTCGTCGCGCACGCCGTCCGGGCTGTGGCGGTCCTGCAGCACCTTGCCGGTGATGAAGCGCAGACCACGCGACTTCGCCACCTCGAATGCGGCGTTCACTGACGCCACATGCGACGTGGCGAACGTGAGGGCAGTGGTCACCCCCTGGCGCAGCAGTTCATCAAAAAAGAACGCGGCCACCTCGCTGGCGTGGTCCGGATCGTGAAAGCGCGATTCGTGAGGAAAGGTGTAGTCCCTCAGCCAGGGCAGCAGGCCTGCGGCAGGGGCACCGATCACGTCGGTCTGCGGGTAATGCACATGCATGTCCACGAAACCCGGCGCAATGATGTGGCCTCGCAGATCCTCTACCGCAAGCCCAGGGAACTGCGCCACCAGTGCGGCGTGATCGCCCACTGCGTGCACCAAGCTGGGGCCTTCGCCTGACGGACCCACCACCAGCAGACCATCCGCTTCAAAAACCGGGCTGGCGTCGTCGGTGAATCGCAGGATGGAAGCGCGGTAGCCTTGCATGGAGGGCGAAAGGGGGCTGATGAATGGGGCAACGCACGTGTGAAGCCGCGCGCCAGGCATCGAGCTTAACCGCCCACGCGCGGCCCGCCATACGGGATCTCACATACGCCACATGACCCGTGCCCCCCCGTTTCCCTTCAGCGTGCCAGCTTGCCCACCACCCCTTCAACCAGCCAGTCCATGTTCAGGATCTCGTCGTCGCTGAGCATGGTGTTCTCGGCAACGGCAATGCGGCCTTCGTTGTCCTTGATCGCGGCCTTCGCCGCAAATGGGCGCAGCCGCCCGGCGGCCATGTCGGCCTGGCGGGCCAGCACCTCGTTCTGCACCGCCTTGGGCACCTTGCTGCCAAAGCTGTCGACGCGGATCATGCCTTCGCGCACGCCACCCCATACGCTGCCGCTTTCCCACGAATCGTCCAGCACGGCCTTGACGCGAGCGGTGTAGTAATCGGACCAGACGTGGGTGACGGCCGCGATCTGGGCATCGGGGGCCACCTTGCGCATGTCGGAGTGGTAGGCCACGGCCAGCTTGCCGCGTTCCTGCGCGGCGGCCATCACCGCCGTTGAGCCGGTGTGGAAGGCCAGCACCTCGGCGCCCTGGTTCATCAGCGACATGGCCGCATCGCGTTCGCGAGGCGGGTTGAACCATTCGCCCAGGAACACCACGCGTGTCTGCGCCTTGGGGTTCACCGAACGCATGCCCAGCGTGAAAGCGTTGATGCCCTGGATCACTTCCGGAATGGGGAAGCCGGCCACGTAACCAGCCTGTGTGGCCATGCGGCCCGCCGCCACGCCGGCCAGGTAGCGGCCTTCGTAGTAGCGTGCGTTGGCAGTGGCCACGTTGCGCGCGGTCTTGTAGCCGGTGATCGACTCGAACTTCACGTCCGGAAAGTCGCGCGCCACCTTCAGCGTGGGTTCCATGTAGCCAAAGCTGGGCGTGAAGATGATGCGATGCCCCTGCCGTGCCAGGTCGCGAATCACGCGCTCGGCGTCGGCGCCCTCGGGCACGTTCTCCACATAGTGGGTCTGCACCTGGTTGCCCAGCGCAGCCTGCACCGCCAGTCGGCCTTGTTCGTGCTGGCGTACCCAACCGGCGTCGGTCAGCGGTGCCACATAGACGAACGCGGCCTTGAGCGGTTCGCCTGCGGGCCTGGATGCCTGTGCCTGAGCAAATGAAAGGGGGAAGAAAAAACTGGCGGCCACCAGCGCGCAGATGCGCCGGGCCACGAGGTTTTTGTACATGGTGTTCCTCTACATGGCTTCCGTGAATGAAAAAGCGAGCCGGGGAAGCACCGGCTCGCGTGGGCATGATTTTAGACGCTCAGGCGGTAGCCACCGCGTGATCCAGCGCGGCCATGAGTTCGGCGCGACGCGCCTCACTCACAAAGCTGGCCTCGAAGCTGTTGCGCGCCAGGGTGATCACGTGCTCGCGGGACAGATCCAGCGCCTGCACGGTCTGGGTGAAATTGGCGTTCATGTAGCCACCAAAGTAGGCCGGATCGTCCGAGTTCACGGTGGCGCACAGGCCGGCGTCGAGCAGGCGCTTCATGGGGTGATCGCGCAAGTCATTCACCACGCAGAGCTTGAGGTTGGAGAGCGGGCACACCGTGAGCGGTGTGCGGCGTTTCGCCAGTTCGGCCACGAGCGCTGGGTCTTCGAGCGAGCGAACGCCGTGGTCGATGCGCTCGGTCTTCAGATCGTTCAGCGCTTCCCAGATGTAAGCCGGCGGCCCCTCTTCGCCCGCATGCGCGACGATGTGCAGGCCGAGTTCGCGGCAGCGGGCGAACACGCGCGAGAACTTGCTTGGCGGGTGGCCCACCTCGCTTGAATCCAGCCCCACACCGATGAAATGCTTGCGGTACGGCAGCGCGGCTTCCAGTGTGGCGAAGGCGTCTTCTTCGCTCAGGTGACGCAGGAAACACAAGATGAGTTCGGCGCTGATGCCCAGTTCGGCCTTTGCCCGCGCACAGGCACTCGCCAGGCCCTGGATCACCGTGGCCATGGGCACGCCGCGTGCGGTGTGGGTTTGTGGGTCGAAGAAGAGTTCGGCATGCACCACGTTGTCGGCCTTGGCGCGCAGAAAGTAGGCCCAGGCCATGTCGTGGAAGTCGGCCTCATGCAACAGCACGCTGGCGCCCGCGTAATAAATGTCCAGAAAGCTCTGCAGGTTGGTGAAGGCATAGGCCTCGCGCAGCGCGGCTTCGCTGGCATACGGCAGGCTCAATCCGTTGCGCTGCGCGAGCGCAAAGATCAGTTCGGGTTCGAGCGAGCCTTCGATGTGAATGTGGAGTTCGGCCTTGGGGATGGCGGCGGCGAGTTCAGTGGGGGTCATGGTCATGTTTCTGTGAATGCGCTCAACAAGTGCCCAGGGAGATGGCAAGCCGTTTCAGGTACCGGCGGTAGGCGCTCGACACCCGGTCGGCGGGCCCGTGCACCTCGGTCACGGCCGTGGTGCGGCCGATGGGCAGCGTGCGCGGTGTCTGCGATTCCACCACGGGGCGGTCCTGGGCAAACACGGTGTTCTGGAATTCAACCAGCTCCTGATCGCTCGACGTGTCGCCCTGCGTGGCCATCACGAACCACGCTGTGCAACTGGCATCGCCGTCGGGGCGAATGAAGAGCGCCATCGCGTTGCTCACCGGGTCGCCCTCGCTCGCGTCCTTGCGCAGAATGGCGGCAAACGGGTGCGGCACGTCGTAGCGGTAGTGGATCCAGGCGCCCTCGTCGGCACCCGCGTAGGCGCGGGGTTGCCAGGCGCGCGCGTTGAGCACAGCCAGTCCATTGGCGCCTTCCTCCACCTGTCCCGTGTCCACCTTCGCGTGGCTGCGCTCACCCAGCCAGCCTTCGTGCACGAAGCCGAAGTGGCTGAGGTCGAGGAAGTTTTCCACCAGACGCGGCGCGCTGGTGTCGAGCTCATAAGGGCCGCAGACCACTCGGCGCCAAGCATCGTCTTCTCCGACAGCAAACAAGGGCGGTTCGTCGAGCACACCCAGCGTCTCTGCCGGCGCCTGCAGTCGCACCCACACCAGCCCTAAGCGTTCACGGGCCTCGAACACCGTGGTCACGTGGCCTGCGGGCGGCGTGAAATCGGGTGCGGCGGGAATGTGCTGGCAATGGCCGGTGTGACCGAACTGCCACCCGTGGTAAGGGCATTCCAGCCGGGCGCCGTGCACACCGATCAGCACCCGGCCCAGCGAGAGCTGTGCCCCCCGGTGCGGACACTGGTCGGCCCAGGCGTGCACCCGTTCAACGTGGTGCCCATGCTCCCGCTGAGGTTCGCGCCAGAGCACCAGCGACTGCCCGAGCAGCGCGCAGGCCACAGGTGCCTCACGCACCTGGTGCGAGGCGATCACGGGGTGCCAGAGTTGCTTTTCGATCACCTTGTCATCATCCTGTGATTTCGCTCGGGGCTCTCAGCACTGCATTTTCTTTCGACCCAACAAGAAAGCCGCCCGGAGGCGGCCTTCCATTCCAGGGCACGGCGGGTCCGGCTTCGCCGGTCCGCACGTGCCGCCCCCTCGAGGGGGTCGCGCAAAGCGCGGCGGGGGTGGGTCAATTCGGGACTTTGCCTTCAACGCCCTTCACATAGAACTTCACACCACCGAGGAAAGCGTCGTCAGCGACCGCGTCGGCGGCCAGCACCTCCTTGCCGCTCTGGTCCATGATCGGGCCCTTCCAGATGTGGAAGCTGCCGTCTTTCAAACCGGCGCGGATCGTGTCGACCTTGGCCTTGACTTCCGCAGGCACGTCTTCAGCCACGGACACCATGTCGATCGCGCCTTCTTTCACGCCCCACCACACGCCGCCGGTGGACCAGGTGCCTTCCAGCGCGTCCTTGGTGGCCTTGATGTAATAAGGCGCCCAGTTGATGATGGCCGATCCCAGGTGGGCCTTGGGGCCGTAGGCGGTCATGTCGGAGTCCCAGCCGAAGGCACGTTTGCCCAGCTTTTCGGCGGTCTGCAACACGGCCGACGAGTCGGTGTTCTGGAACAGCACGTCGGCGCCACCGTTGATCAGCGAGGTGGCGGCTTCGGTTTCTTTCGGTGGATCGAACCAGCCGTTGACCCAGACCACGCTGGTGGTGACATTGGGGTTCACCGATTGCGCGCCCAGGGTGAAACTGTTGATGTTGCGGATCACTTCAGGAATCGGGATCGAGGCCACGACACCGAGCTTGTTGCTCTTGGTCATGCTGCCGGCGATCACGCCCGCCATGTACGCGCCTTCGTAGGTGCGGCTGTCGTAGGTGCGCAGGTTCTCGGCGGTCTTGTAGCCGGTGGCGTGCTCGAACTTCACGTCCTTGAAGTCCGGCGCGACCTTGAGCATGGGCTCCATGTAGCCGAAGGTGGTGCCGAAGATCAGCTTGTTGCCCTGGCCGGCCAGATCGCGGATCACGCGTTCGGCGTCGGCGCTCTCGGGCACGTTCTCCACGAAGCTGGTCACGATCTTGTCGCCGAACTCGGCTTCGAGTGCCTTGCGGCCATTGTCGTGCGCAAAGGTCCAGCCACCGTCGCCCACCGGGCCGACGTAAGCAAACGCGATCTTCAGCGGCTCGGCCTTGGGCGCTTCAGCCACGGCGGGTGCCGGAGCCGGAGCCGCCGCGGGCGCGGCTACTTCTTCTTTCTTGCCACAGCCGATCAGCACAGCGCCGCTCAGGGCGGTCAGCGCAGCGACCTTCATCAGGGAACGTTTGCTCAAGTCTGTCATGGGTGAAACCTCGGGGTTGAGAGGGTTGGAGAAAGGGAAACGGAACAACGTGGACAGCCCAACCCCGCAGGGTATCGGCACTGGCAAATGTCTTAAGGGATCTTCATTCGAAATTATGCGCCCGGATAAAAGGGCTTTCCGATGGACGTCGGCATGTTGATGCGGATCCAGGTCGGGTTGCGCGAGATCAGCACCAGCACGACGATGGTGGCCACATACGGCATCATGGTCAGGAACTGGCTGGGCACATTCACCCCGATGCCCTGCAGGTGGAACTGCAGCATGGTCACCCCGCCAAACAAATAGGCGCCCAGCAGCACGCGTGCAGGCCGCCAGGTGGCGAAGGTGGTGAGCGCCAGCGCGATCCAGCCCTTGCCGGCGATCATGCCCTCCACCCACAGCGGCGTGTACACGGTGGACACATAGGCACCAGCCAGCCCGCACAGCGCCCCGCCGGCCATCACCGCCATCAGGCGGATGCGCCGCACCGGGTACCCCAGCGCATGGGCAGATTCCGGGCTCTCGCCCACGCTGCGCAGCACCAGGCCGGCGCGCGTGCGGTACAGAAACCAGATCAGGCCGAACACCAGCGCCACGCAGGCATAGACCATGGGGTGGTGGCGAAACAGCGCCGACCCCAGCAAGGGAATGTCGGAAAGGTACGGAATGGCGAACTGGCTCTGTTCGGGCAGTTTTTCCTGCACATAGCTGGAGCCGGCAAAGGCCGAGAAGCCGGCACCGAACAGGCTGAGCGCCAGCCCGGTGGCGTACTGGTTGGTGTTGAGCCAGATCACCAGCCCGCCGAAGATGGCCGCCAGCAGCGCGCCCGCCGCCATGCCCGCGGCAAAACCCAGCAGCGTGCTGCCGGTGTGCACCACGGTGGCAAAACCAGCCAGCGCGGCGCACAACATCATGCCTTCGGCACCCAGGTTGACGATGCCGGCCTTCTCGTTGATGAGCAGGCCCAGCGAAGCAATGGCCAGCACAGTGCCAGCGTTGAGCGAGGCGGCGAAGAGCAGAGCAAGGGGTTCCATGGTCATTTCTTCCAGACGAGTCGATAGGCAATCAGCGTGTCACATGCGAGAAGGGCAAACAGCAACAGCCCCTGGAACACCCCGGTGATGGACTTCGGCAGACCCATGCGCGACTGCGCCAGCTCGCCACCGATGTAGAACATGCTCATGAGGATGGCCGAGAACACGATGCCGACCGGGTGCAGCCGGCCCACAAAGGCCACGATGATGGCCGCGAAGCCATAGCCCGCCGGCACATACGGCGTGAGCTGACCAATGGGCCCGGCCACTTCGAGCCCGCCCGCCAGCCCGGCCGCACCGCCCGACACCAGCAGCGCCGTCCAGAGTGCCCTGCGCGAGGCGAAGCCGGCGTAGCGCGCGGCCGCAGGTGCCAGGCCGCCCACCAACTGCGCGTAACCCGCGTAGGTGCGAAACAAAAACACCCACACCGCCGCCACGCCCGCCAGCGCAAGCAGCAGCCCCATGTTCACGCGCGAACCGTCCATCAGGCGCGGAATCTGCGTCACCGACTCGAAAGTCTTGGTCTGCGGAAAGTTGTAGCCCAGCGGGTCTTTCCACGGCCCGTAGACCAGGAAGTTGAGCACCTGAATGGCCACGTACACCAGCATCAGGCTCACCAGAATCTCGTTGGCGTTGAAGCGGTCGCGCAGCAGCGCCACGATGCCGGCCCACACCATGCCGCCGACCACACCTGCGGCCAGCACGGCCGGCACGATCCACGGGCCGGTGTTCTTGTCGGCCGTGAGCGCCACGCCCGCCGCAAAGATCGCGCCCAGGATGTACTGCCCCTCAGCGCCGATGTTCCACACGTTGGAGCGAAAACACACGGCCAGACCGAGCGCGATGATCAACAGCGGCGTGGCCTTGACCATGAGTTCGGACAGCGCGTAGGTGCTCTTGACTGGTTCCCAGAAAAACACCTGCAGGCCGCGCACCGGGTCTTTGCCGAGCACGGCAAACAACAGGATGCCGATGACCACCGTGATCGCGAGCGCCAGCAGTGGCGACGCGTAGCCCCAGCCCTTGGACGGCTGCGGGCGGACTTCAAGCCGCAGCATGGGCGGTCTCCTTGTTGTTGTTCTGTTGGTCGTCCCACAGGCCCGACATCCATTCACCAATGCGCTCGATGGTCGCGTCGGCCCGGTCCAGGCTGGGTGACAGGCGGCCCTTGGCAATCACGTGCAGGCGGTCGCTGATCTCGAAGAGTTCGTCAAGCTCTTCGCTGACCACCAGCACCGCGCAGCCCGCGTCGCGCAGTGCCAGGATTTCGCCGCGAATCTGCGCCGCCGCGCCCACGTCCACGCCCCATGTGGGCTGGCTGACGATGAGCAGCTTGGGTTTGGCCTCGATCTCGCGGCCCACGATGAACTTCTGCAGGTTGCCGCCAGAGAGCGACTTGGCCGCCGCGTCCGGGCCATTGGCCTTGACGTTGTAGCGCTGGATGATGTCGGCGGCCTGCGCACGCAAGGCACCCAGGCGCAGCCAGCCACCCTTGCCCACTGCGTCGCGCCGCGTCAGCAGCAGGTTGTGCGCCAGTGAAAGCGTGGGCACCGCGCCGCGCCCCAACCGCTCTTCAGGCACAAAGTGCAGGCCCAGTGCGCGACGGCGACCAGGGCTTAGGCGTGCCGCGTCCTGGCCTGCCACGCGGATGCTGCCGGCTGGCGCACGCGTGTCTTCGCCTGAGAGGCAGACCATGAGTTCGCTCTGTCCGTTGCCCGACACGCCCGCGATGCCCACCACTTCGCCAGCACGCACGGTGAGCGCAATGTCGCTCAGGTGGGTGCCAAAGGGATCGGCGCTCTGCAGGCTCAAACCGCTCACCTCCAGCACGTTCGCCCCCGCGTGCAGGGCCCGCACGTCCAGCGCGGGCGGTTCAGCGCCGATCATCAACCGCGAAAGCGAAGCGTTGCTTTCCTGCCTGGGATCGCACACACCGGTGACCTTGCCGCCACGCAGCACGGTGCAGGCGGTGCACAGCTCACGGATTTCGTGCAGCTTGTGGCTGATGTAGAGAATGCTGCAGCCCTCGGAAGCCAGCTTGTTGAGCACCACAAAGAGCTTTTCCACCGCCTGGGGCGTGAGCACCGAAGTGGGCTCGTCCAGAATCAGCAATTGCGGATTCGTGAGCAGCGCGCGGATGATCTCCACCCGCTGCATCTCGCCCACGCTGAGTGTGTGCACCGGGCGCGCGGGGTCGATGTCCAGCCCGTATTCGGCCGCCTTGGCGGTGATGCTGGCACTCACCTCCGGCAGCGACAGCGACTTGTCCAGCCCCAGCCACACGTTTTCGGCCACGCTGAGCGTGTCGAACAGGCTGAAGTGCTGGAACACCATGCTGATGCCCAGCGCTCGCGCCTCCTGCGGGTTGCGCACATGCACCAGCGCGCCATTGAACATCACCGCTCCCTCGTCAGGCTTGACGGAGCCGTAGATGACCTTCATCAAGGTCGACTTGCCGGCACCGTTTTCGCCCAGCACCGCGTGGATTTCACCCGGAGCCACCGTCAGCGACACCTCGCTGTTGGCCACCACACCGGGGTAGCGCTTGGTGATGCCGGTCAATTGCAAACGTGGGGTCGTCAAGGCGATGTCCTTCTTTTCTTATTTGTCTCAAGCTGTCTCAGGCTCGGGCCTTCTCAATGAGGCCGCCACCGACTTGATCTGCTCGCGCAACCAGCGCGCCGCGTTGGACGCATGCGTGCGTTCGTGCCAGAGTTGGTAATACATCATGCGGGGAAACGGCACCGGGCACGGCAGGATCTGAACCGGCAGGTTGCCCACAAAGCGCTCGCAATACTGGCGACCGGTGGTGAGCACCAGCAGGCTGCCCGCCACCATCGCGGGAATCAGGCCGAAATGCGGGCAGCGGGCGGTGATGTTGCGCACCAGGCCCTGGGCGGCCAGGTGGTCGTCGATGAAGCCGCGTGCACCAGGGTGGGTGGGCGTGGGCGCGATGTGCTCGGCCGCCAGCCAGGCTTCCACGTCCCAGCCGCGCCGCACCGCCGGGTGCTGGGTGGAGACCAGGCACACCACTTCGTCGCCAAACAGCCGGCCCAGGTGCAGGTCGTCCGGGGGTTTGGGCCAGTTGCCCACGACCACGTCCACATCGCCTTGCGCCAGGTGGTTGCGGTAGTCGGAATCCCGCGAAAGGGGGTGGATGTCGATCGGGCAATGGGGTGCCAGCGATTTGATCTGCACCACCAGCTGCGGCAGAAACAGAGGGTCGAGGTAGTCGCTGGCGGCCAGGCTGAAGCTGTGGTGGGCGGTGGGCGGGTCGAAGCTGCGGGCGTCAGAGAACAGCACCTCGGCGCTGCGCAGGATGTCCGCCGCCGGTTCGATCATGCGCAAGCCGGCCACCGTGGGCACCATGCCGCCACCCGAACGCACCAAAAGGGGGTCTCCCGCCAGTTCGCGAAGGCGCTTGAGCGAGGCGCTGACCGCCGGTTGGTACATGCCCAGACGCAAAGCCGCGCGCGACACACTGCGCTCGGTGAGCACGGTATGCAGCACGCGGATCAGGTGCAGGTCAATCTTGTCGAACATCGACATGTATTTCATACCCGGCGACTATGCGTGAGGATGGTGGTTTTGGCATTCTGACCATATGGCTGAGCATATGTTGTGCCATGGGGTAAACGCTATGCTGGCGCGCATGAAGATCGAAAAAACCACCCGCCCCCTGACTTTTTTGCGGCGCGGCCAGCCCGTGACGGTGGGCAATGTACCACCCGACCGCACCCTGCTGGAGGTGCTGCGCGAAGACCTTCACTGCACGGGCACCAAGGAAGGCTGCGGCGAAGGCGACTGCGGCGCCTGCACCGTGGTGATCGGCGAGGCGGTGGACGGGAAGCTCACCTACAAGGCGGTGAACAGCTGCATCAAGTTGGCGCACTCGGTGGAGGGGATGGCGGTTTTCACGGTAGAAGATATTTCTTCCGAAGCTGGCAAACCACATCCTTCGCAGGAAGCGCTGGTGCAATGCCATGGCAGTCAATGCGGCTTCTGCACGCCCGGCTTTGTGATGAGCCTTTTCGGCCTCTATCAGAACAGCGATGGCGGGCAGGGCATCACCCGCGAACAGGCCCAGGTCGATCTCTCTGGCAACCTGTGCCGCTGCACCGGCTACCGGCCCATTCTGGACGCGGCGCAGCAAATGGGCAGCCTGCCGCTACCACCCGGCTGCGAGGTGGACGAGGCGGCCACCCTGGCGGCATTAAAAGCCATCCGCCCCAAGGCCCAAGCCAGCGAGGCCTACCTGCGCCCCACCACCCTGCCCGCCCTGCT
Organism: Betaproteobacteria bacterium HGW-Betaproteobacteria-16; assembly: GCA_002840835.1. Lineage (GTDB taxonomy): Bacteria > Pseudomonadota > Gammaproteobacteria > Burkholderiales > Burkholderiaceae_C > Hydrogenophaga. The sequence continues at coordinate 69,248 of PHCQ01000024.1, forward strand.
GCAGGCACGTGCGGCCCACCCCCGGGCACAAGTGGTGGCCGGCTGTACCGACGTGGGGCTGTGGGTCACCAAGATGCACAAACGGTTCGATCAGGTGCTGGACGTGACCGCCGCCCGTGAACTGCGCCGGGTGGAAACCTACCCGCACCACCTCGCCCTGGGTGCCGCTGTGAACCTCACCGATGCGTTCGATGCGCTGGTGAGCGAGTACCCACCTCTGAAAACCTTCGCACAGCGCTTCGCCGGCCTGCCGGTGCGCAACGCCGGCACGCTGGGCGGCAACGTGGCCAACGGTTCGCCCATTGGCGACACCATGCCCCTGCTGATTGCGCTGGGGGCGAACGTGGTGTTGATGCGCTGGGACAAGAAGCGGCAACAGGTGGTGCACCGGGAAATGCGGCTGGAAGATCTGTACACCGGGTACCGGACGAACGTGATGAAGGCGGATGAGTTGCTGTGCTGGATCAAGGTGCCGCGCGCGGGGAAGGCGTCGAGCGCCCCCCTGGGGGGCGTGAGGACCCAGGAACGCCTGCGCGTCTACAAGATCAGCAAACGCTTCGACGACGACATCTCTGCCGTTTGCCTGGCCATCCGCATGACCGTGGCTGAAGGCGTGGTGCAGCAGGTGTCCATCGGCGCAGGCGGCGTGGCCGCCACGCCGGTGCGTGCCCGCCAGACCGAAGCCGCCTTGCTGGGCCAGCCCTGGACAGCCGACACGGTGATGGCCGCCACCGCTGCGCTGCGTGCCGAGTTCCAGCCGATTTCAGACATGCGCGCCAGCGCCCACTACCGCCAGACCGTGCTGGGCAACCTGTTGCAGCGCTACTGGCTGGAGAGCCAGGGACTGCAGCGCATCAACCTCGAAAGCCTGACCGCTTCCGACCTGGAGGCCGTGGCATGAACGCGCGAGACCAGAATACAGACGCCGTCACCCCCGTGGTGATCTCTTCCCGGGCGGACGCCGTCGCGGCACCCGACGAGGTGCCCTCCCCTTCAACGAGCCCGGCACGAACCGCACCAGCGGCAGGCGCCTCCCACTTTCACGAAAGCGCACGCGCCCAGGTGGCCGGCGCCGCCACCTACATAGACGACATTCCCGAAGTGCGCGGCACGCTGCACGCCGCACCGGTGTGTTCGCCAGTGGCCCATGGCAGGCTCAAGGGCCTGGACGCCAGCGCCGCCCTGGCGTTGCCCGGTGTGCGCGGTTTCGTGAGCGCGGCCGACATTCCCGGCGACACCACCCTGGCCGCTTTTGCGCACGACGAGCCCGTGTTCGCCCTGGACACGGTGCAGTTCCTGGGCCAGGTGGGTGGCCTCATCCTCGCAGACGACGTGATGACCGCGCGGCGCGCAGCGCGCCTGGTGAAATGGAACATCGAAACACTCGAGCCCGTGTTGAGCGTGCATGAAGCCCACGCGCTGGAGAGTTATGTGCTGCCGCCGGTACATGTGAAGCGCGGCAACGCCAAGGCTGCGCTCAAGCGTGCCAGTCACACGCTGGAGGGCACATTCGAAGTGGGCGGCCAGGAACATTTCTACCTGGAAGGCCAGGTGGCCTACGTGATGCCGCTGGAGCAAAACCAGTGGTGGGTCTACACCAGCACGCAACATCCGGGCGAAGTGCAGCACTGGGTGTCGCACGCGCTGGGCCTGCAGAACCATGCGGTGACGGTGGAATGCCGGCGCATGGGCGGTGGCTTTGGCGGCAAGGAAACACAGGCCGGGCACCTGGCGGTGTGGGCCGCCATCGCGGCCAACAAGCTCAAGTGCCCGGTGAAGCTGCGCCTGGACCGCGACGACGATTTCATGATCACCGGCAAGCGCCACCCCTTCGCCTACCACTACCGCGTGGGGTTTGATCACACCGGTCTGCTGTGCGGGCTGGAACTGGAGATGCTGGCCAACTGCGGTTTCAGCGCCGATCTCTCCGGCCCCGTGGCCGACCGCGCCATCTTCCACGCCGACAACGCCTACTTCCTGGAAGACGTGGCCATCAGCTCCTACCGCTGCAAGACCAACACGCAGAGCCACACCGCGTTCCGCGGCTTTGGCGGGCCGCAGGGCGTGATCGTGATCGAGCGCATCCTGAGCGACATCGCGCGCACGCTGGGCCTGGACCCGCTGGATGTGCGGCTGCGCAACCTATATGGCATCGAGACCCGCCACACCACCCACTACCAGATGAAGGTGGAGGACAACATCCTCGACCCCCTGATGACGCAACTGGCCCTGACCAGTGGCTACCGCGAACGGCGCGAACAGATTGCCGCGTGGAACGCGAAGAGCCCCGTCATCAAAAAGGGCATTTCGCTCACGCCAGTGAAGTTCGGCATCAGCTTCACCGCCACGCTGTTCAACCAGGCCGGCGCCTTGGTGCACGTGTACACCGACGGCAGCGTGCAGGTGAACCACGGCGGCACCGAAATGGGCCAGGGCCTGAACACCAAGGTCGCGGCCATCGTGGCCGACGAGCTGGGCGTGCCATTTGAACGGGTGCTGAGCACCGCTGCCGACACCAGCAAGGTGCCCAACGCCAGCGCCACCGCCGCCAGCAGCGGCACCGACCTGAACGGCCGTGCCGCTCAGTTCGCCGCGCGCAATGTGCGCGACAACCTGGCTGCTTTCGTGTCAGGGCTGGACAACTGCGGCGCGGGTGCGGTGCGCTTCGAAGGCGGCAAGGTCATCACGCCCACCACCACGCGCCTGTTTGAAGAGGTGGTGAGCGCGGCCTATGCCAACCGCATCCAGCTCTGGAGCGACGGCTTCTACCGCACGCCCAAGATTCACTACGACAAGACCACCCTCACCGGCCGGCCGTTCTACTACTTCGCCTACGGGGCAGCAGTGAGCGAGGTCGCCATCGACACGCTCACCGGCGAGAGCCGTGTGCTCAAGGTGGACATCCTCCACGACGTCGGCCGCAGCATCAACCCGGCCATCGACATCGGGCAGATCGAGGGCGGCTTCGTGCAAGGTATGGGCTGGCTCACCACCGAACAACTGGTCTGGAATGACAAGGGATATTTACAGACCCACGCCCCCAGCACCTACAAAATCCCCGCCACTGGCGACATCCCCGAACACTTCAAGGTCGAGCTGTGGCACGAAGCCAACCGGGAAGACAACGTGCACGGCAGTAAAGCCGTGGGCGAGCCGCCGTTCATGCTGGCGATCAGCGTGTTTGAAGCGCTGCGCGATGCGGTGGCCCAGGCCGGCGGAACCCCGGAAGCGATGAACGCGCCCGCCACCGCCGAAGAGGTGTTGCGGGCGGTGATGGGCTAAGACCGGAGACGAAGTGGCCTAGAAGCCGACCGCCTGCCCATCCCGCCGCGAATCGCTGGCGGCCACATAGCCGTCTTCCATGTCGTCGCTGAGCCGCCAGATGAACTGACCGCTGCCGAAGTCCATGTAGGTGTCGGCCGTGGGGTTGAACTGGTGGCCCAGGGCCTTGAGGCCGCTGACCAGCTCGCGCGACATGGTGGTTTCGAAATCCACGCTCAGGCCCTCACCCACCTTCCAGCGCGGCGCGTCGCACGCGGCCTGGGGCTGCTGCTGGTGCACCAGCATGCGCACCAGCGTTTGCAGGTGCCCCTGTGGCTGCATGTTGCCGCCCATCACGCCGAAGCTCATCTGCGGCTTGCCGTCCCTGGTGAGGAAGCCGGGAATGATGGTGTGGAACGGCCGCTTGCCCGGCGCCACCTGGTTGGGGTGGCCGTCCTTCAGGGTGAAACCATGGCCGCGGTTCTGCAGGCTCACGCCTGTACCCGGCACCACCACGCCACTGCCAAAGCCCATGTAGTTGGACTGGATGAGGCTGATCATGCAGCCGCTCTCGTCCGCCGCCGTGAGGTACACCGTACCGCCCTTGGGCGGTGTGCCATGTTCGAACACGCTGGCGCGGTCGGGGCGGATCAGTCTGGCGCGTTCGCTCAGGTAGCCGTCGCTCAGCAGGTCGGCCGCCGTCATCTCGGTCATGTAGCGTTCGTCGGCCACCCAGCGGTAGGTGTCGGCAAAGGCCAGCTTCATGGCTTCGATCTGCAGGTGCTGGGATGCCATGCTGTCCACCGGCAGGTGGCCCAGGTCCATCTTGTCGAGCATGCCCAGGGCCATCAGCGCGGCAATGCCCTGCCCGTTGGGCGGAATTTCGTGCACGGTGTGGCCGGCAAAGTTCTTCTCGATGGGATTGACCCACTCGGGCGCGAAGCCCGCCAGGTCGGCCAAGGTCATGGCGCCGCCGTTGGCCGCCGCGTGCGCCACCAGCTTCTCGGCAATCTCGCCGCGGTAAAAGGCCTCGCCTTTGGTTTCGGCGATCTTGCGCAGCGTGGCGCCGGCCTCCGCAAACACGAACCGCTCACCGGCCGTGGGCGCGCGCCCGCGCGGCAAAAAGGCCTGCGCATAGCCCGGCTGGTTCTTAAGCGCGGGCACCTGGCGCGCCCACTTGTCGGCCACGATCACGCCCACGTTATGGCCGCGCTCGGCCAGCTCAATGGCTGGCTCCATCAGGCCGGCAAACGGCAGCTTGCCGAAGCGCTGGGAAAGCGCCACCCAGCCGGCCACCGCACCCGGGGTGCTCACGCTGTCCCAGCCGCGCTGGGGCATGGCATCGCCGTATTTTTTGCGGAAGTATTCAGGCGTCCAGGCGGCGGGCGCTGCGCCGGAAGAGTTCAGGCCATGCAGCTGCTGACCGTCCCACAGGATGGCGAAGTTGTCGCTGCCGATGCCGTTGGAGATGGGCTCAACGATGGTCAGCGCGGCTGCGGCTGCAACGATGGCGTCCACCGCGTTGCCGCCCTTGAGCAGCATGCGCAGGCCCGCCTGCGAGGCCAGCGGGTGGGAGGTGGCGACCACGTTGCGCGCCATCACGGGGCTGCGCAGTGTGGGGTAAGGGTTGATCCAGTGGAAGGTCATGGGGTCTGTGGTCTTTCGCGGTGGATGCAAGGCGGAGGCGTGTCAACGGTGAAAGGAGACGAGCACATTGCAATGCGCGTCACACGGCCTGAAAGCCGGAAAAGGGATATTGTGGGCATGGACTACTCGCGCAGTTGCCTGCTCAAACGGGCTATGGGCTTCCGGTGTCGACCCTCTTCGGTCATACAAGTACACAACGCGAAGCGGTCACTGGGCAGAAGTGGATGCCGGGTTTCGTGGTTTACTTATATCTGTGTAAAGAACGGGACCTAGCGTCTAAGCCGTTGATCTGGTTGAACCGCCCCGGGTTTCGTGGAGGCTGGTTGGTTTAAGTCAGGCCACCACCATGGAGGTCTGACTGGCGAGTTGCCGGTAGTAGTTTGCCTCAGCCTC
>PHCQ01000173.1 GCA_002840835.1 Betaproteobacteria bacterium HGW-Betaproteobacteria-16
ACCGTGGCTGCCGAGCAGCTGATCGCCCGCATCGACACCGCCGCTGTGGCCGGTGCGGTTGCGCCAGCCGCCGCCGCTGCACCCGTCGCCGCTGCCCCGGCACCCGTGGCCGTTGCGCCGGCCGCTGCCGCGTCCCAGTCCAAGGCCGGCGTGGCCATGCCCGCCGCCGCCAAGCTGATGGCCGACGGTGGCATGGCGCCGGGCTCTGTGGCCGGCACCGGCAAAGACGGCCGTGTGACCAAGGGCGATGTCCTGTCCGCCGCCGCAGCACCCAAGCCCGCCGTTGCCGCCCCCGTGGCGATTCCGACCGGCGCGCCGACCAGGGTGCTGCCGCAGGTGGCGACCGTGGCCCCCGATCTGGGCGACCGCCCCGAAGAGCGCGTGCCCATGACGCGCCTGCGTGCCCGCGTGGCCGAGCGTCTGCTGCAGTCGCAGTCGACCAACGCCATCCTGACCACGTTCAACGAAATCAACATGGCCCCGGTCATGGACATGCGCAAGCGCATGCAGGAGCGGTTCGAGAAGGAACACGGCGTCAAGCTCGGTTTCATGAGCTTCTTCGTGAAGGCCGCTGTGCACGCGCTGAAGAAGTTCCCCGTGCTCAACGCCTCGGTGGACGGCAACGACATCGTCTACCACGGCTACTTCGACATCGGTATCGCCGTCGGTTCGCCGCGCGGCCTGGTGGTGCCCATCCTGCGCAACGCCGACCAGATGAGCTTTGCCGAGATCGAGAAGAAGATCGCCGAGTTCGGCCAGAAGGCCAAAGACGGCAAGCTGGGCATGGACGACATGACCGGTGGCACTTTCTCCATTTCCAACGGCGGCACCTTCGGTTCGATGATGTCCACCCCCATCATCAACCCGCCGCAGTCGGCCATCCTCGGCGTGCACGCCACCAAGGACCGCGCCATGGTTGAAAACGGCCAGGTCGTGGTGCGCCCGATGAACTACTTCGCCATGTCCTACGACCACCGCATCATCGACGGCCGAGAAGCCGTGCTGGGCCTGGTGGCGATGAAGGAAGCGCTGGAAGATCCGGCCCGCCTGCTGTTCGACATCTGACCCACCCCCGTTTCTTGCTCACTTTGTGTAGCCGAATCCCCCCTCAAGGGGGCAATCCCTGCGGCCCGGCAAAGCCGGTTCCGCGGGATTTCTGGAAGTTGTGGCGTCGCGTGTCTGCGTTGACGTTCCTTCCGGGGTTTGAAGAAACTCATTGAAAGAACAACATGTCTCAAGCATTTGACGTCGTCGTGATCGGCGCCGGCCCCGGCGGCTACATCGCTGCCATTCGCGCCGCCCAGCTGGGCTTCAAGGTCGCGTGTATCGACGAGTGGAAAAACGCCGCCGGCGGCCCGGCTCCGGGCGGCACCTGCACCAACGTCGGTTGCATTCCCTCCAAGGCCCTGCTGCAGTCCAGCGAGCACTTCGAGCACGCCAACCACCACTTCGCCGACCACGGCATCAGCACCGGCAAGGTGACGATGGACGTGGCCAAGATGGTGGGTCGCAAGGACACCGTCGTGAAGCAGAACAACGACGGCATCCTCTACCTGTTCAAGAAGAACAAGATCACGTTCTTCCACGGCCGTGGCTCGTTCGTGAAGGCGGCTGAAGGTGGCTACGAAGTCCAGGTGACGGGTGCCAAAGAAGAGGTCCTCACAGGCAAACAGATCGTCATCGCCACCGGCTCGAACGCCCGCGCGCTGCCCGGCACGCCGTTCGACGAGGTCAACGTGCTGTCCAACGACGGCGCGCTCAAAATCGGCGCCGTGCCCAAGAAGCTGGTGCTGATCGGCTCCGGCGTGATCGGCCTGGAAATGGGATCGGTCTGGCGCCGCCTGGGCGCTGACGTCACCATCCTCGAAGGTCTGCCGACCTTCCTCGGCGCGGTGGACGAGCAGATCGCCAAGGAAGCCAAGAAGGCCTTCGACAAGCAGGGCCTGAAGATCGAACTTGGCGTGACCGTGGG
>PHCQ01000112.1 GCA_002840835.1 Betaproteobacteria bacterium HGW-Betaproteobacteria-16
GCGTGGACGCGGCGCTTGCAAGCCCGGGCCGCGCGCTGGAGCCGGCGCTGCGCCAGGACATGGAACAACGCTTCGGCCACGACTTCTCCCGGGTGCGCGTGCACGCGGACGCGGCGGCACAAACCTCGGCCCGGGACGTCAACGCCCACGCCTACACCGTGGGCCGGGACGTGGTGTTCGGCAGCGGCCAGTACGCACCCGGCACGGCGGCGGGCCGGCACCTGATCGCCCACGAGCTCACCCATGTGGTCCAGCAGAGAGGGTCGTCGGGCGAACCGACCTCCGGTTCCGCGCAGACGCTGCACCGCTACCGCAGCAAGGGCAAGGACACGATTGCCTTCGAGGGCGCCGACGAAACCCTGAAGGACGCCAAGACCCAGCCCTGGGTGGAACACATCGACATCCAGTTCGACAAAGCCGTGGTGGACGACGGCCACAAGGCCGCGGCCCTTGCGGCCGGCCAGCTGGAGCCGCGCATGCCCACCGGCACCTTGAAGGCCAAATATAGTGCGGCATCGTCCAGCGTGCCGGCCGACATCGTGATGCCCATCGCGGGCGGCTCCACCATGCTGGGCGTCGGGCTGACCGACCGCGTCAAGAAGTCCAAGGTCTCGCGGCTGGAAGGCCTGGGCTACACCGACTCCGAAAACGTCCGACTCGGCAACCTGACCGATCCCGTGGCCAAGAAGGGCAAAGGCGCGCGCTACTCGGCCAGCGGCGCCGGGACCATGAACTACGCGATCTTCTTCAAGGGCATCCAGGCGATTCACGAAGGTTTGCTCAACACCGGCTCGCACGCCTGTGTGCACGTGGGCACCCAGTCCCTGATCCGCACCCTGAACCACCACACCCGCATCGGCGTGACCACGGTGTCGGTCAGCTACAGCGGCTCGGTGCTGAGCGACCTCTGTTGCCACCGGAAAAAGACCGGCAACACCAGCTGGAACACCAACCCCTGCGGGAGCACCAAATGCCCATGAGCACGGCCGCCCCCCAGCAGGTCGCACCGGCCAAGGCGGCGGGCACGTCGGTCACGCGCGGCGTGTTGCAGCGCAAGCTCGCCGTGGGCGCCAGCAGCGACCGGCTGGAGCAGGAGGCGGACCGCGCCGCCGACCAGGCGCTGGCCGCACCGCCCCACGCAGCCACCGCACTGGCAGCCCCCCGCCTGCAGCGCGACGCGACCCACGCCAACGGCGAAACCAGCAGCGCACCCGCGAGCGTGGAGCGCACCCTGGCCCGGCCCGGCATGCCGATGGCGCCAGCACTGCTGCACGGCATGGAGCAGCGCCTGGGCCACGATTTTTCCCGCGTGCGCATCCACACCGACGGCAAGGCCCAGCAATCGGCCCACGACGTGAGCGCCCGGGCCTACACCGTGGGCGAACACATCGCCTTCAACGCCGGGCAGTTCGCGCCCGACACGCGCCAGGGGCAGCGGCTGATCGCGCACGAGCTGGCCCACGTGGTGCAGCAAGGCGCTGCGGCGCCCTGGGTGCAGCGGGAGCTGGACATCGAAGACTTCGATGCGGAGGGCTTCGATCTGCCCACGCTGCAGACCTATCTGGCCAAACACGGGCCGGGCAAGATCGAAGACAACATGAACAGCGACGACAAGGCCCGGGCCATCGTCGCGCTGTGGCGCAAGGGCACGCTGACCCTCGACGCCGCTCAGAAGATCCTGCTGATCCAGGAGATGCAGTCGGGCTTCACCGGCAACGACGACGAGCGCGCCATCCTCACCCTGCTGCTCAACAGCAGCCCGGCCGACATCGCCACCATCTTCGCGCCCAAGGGCGGCATCGACCCGGACAACCTGGACGGCGACTTCCACGGCGCAGAAGAAGACGCCCTGCGCGCCTTCTACGACAAGACCTTCGAAGGCGGTCGCAAGGCCGCGCTCGGCGGGTCGCGGGCGCTGCGGCCGGCGAAAGCCGATGAACCGGCGGTGGACGCGCCGGCCCAGGCCGACGCCGAGGTGCAGGGGCCGCCCCGGCAGGACTACGTGTTCATCATGGGCGACGTGAAGAAGGACGCGTTCTACCGCGAGGCCAACCGCTACTTCCGCGCCCACCGGCCCCGGGCCACCTTCGTCACCGACAAGCGCAGCCTGGCGGCGGTGCTCGACCACGTCGCGGGCGAGATCACCGACCCCATCGGCAACCTGTACCTGGTCTCGCATGCCAACGAAGACGGCACGCTCAGCTTCGGGCTCGACGGCGACGACAAGGACAAAAAGCTCAACGTCACCGAACTGCGCAAGGCGCTGCACCCGGCGTCGGGAGTGTCGGCGCTGACCCGGGTCGGCAAGCAGATCGACGCCCACACGGTGGTGCGCATCAAGGGCTGCGACATCGGCCGCACCAAGGAGATGCTCGAACTGCTGGACGAGGCCTTCGGCGGTGCCGGCACCGTCACCGCGCCCACCCATGAGCAGGTCTACGGCACCGACCCCGAGCTCGCCAAGCGCGCGGACAAGGCGTTCCGATCGGAGGTGGATGCCAAGTACCCCGAGCCCGCGTCGGTCGACAAGACGCTCAAGGGCCAGGCGCTCAAGGACGCCAAGGCCGCGCGCACCAAGGCCGTGGCCGAGCGCAAGGCCGCCATCAAGGCCGAACTCAAGGAACGCGGCGACGAGCGAAAACAGAAGGTGCAGGAGGCCCTGACCTACGAAGCGTTCTCGGGGCCGATGTTCCAGCGCCTGGGCGAGCAGCTGTACACGGTAGACGAACTGCTGCCGGAGCTCAAGCGCCTGTACGGTCACCTCTCCGAGGCCCGGCACAAGGCGCTGGCCAAGAAGCTGGTGGCCAAGGACCCGCGGTCCAATGCGGTGGCGCTGGCCGACGGCACCTACAAGCAGAAGGGCCAGCGGGTCTACCGCCGCGTCATTCCCCGGACCTTCGTCGAGCCGGCGGACGGCCAGGAGTTTCTGGCAGCGTTCCGCGCAGCGCGCGGCAAGGTGCCCAAGGGATTTGTCCCCGGCACCCTGAGTTCAAGGGCTTCCACCGGCGAGGACGGCGAGCCGACGCGCACCTACCGGCTGGACGGTGACCTGCCCAAGGGTGCCACGCAGTACTTCGAGCTGAGCTCAGCCGTGGTGCCCAGCGACGCCGCGTTCGAGCAGACCGCGCGTGCGACGCTGAACAACCCCGACCGCTACCGCTGGGACACCACCCGCAGCCACAACGCCAAGAAGGGCTCAACCACGATCAAGGCCACCGCCACGCGGGTGGTGGCCTACCTGCACCACGAGAGCCTGGACGTGTCCGCGCACGAGCACTTCAACCGCGCCGAGGGCGACAGCGACTTCTTCGCGCAGTCCACCTTCAAACCCCCGCCGCCGCCGAAATGAGCCCCCCATGACCAGCTTCCCCAACTCCCCCAAGGTCCTCAAAGGCGGTCTGGTGCTGATCGACCCCGAGTCGTCGCGGGTGTTGCGCGTCATCTCGCTGCAGTACAACCCGGAAAAACTCACCCGCAGCCTGCAGGTGCAGGCCGCTGGCGGCGAAGCGGCCAACCGCAGCGAGGCGATGCGCTTCAAGGGGCCAGCCATCGAGACCTTCCGGCTCGAAGCCGACATCGACGCGGCCGACCAGCTGGAGTTTCCCGACCAGAACCGCGGCACCGTGGACCACGGCGTGGCCCCCCAGCTGGCCGTGCTCGAAGCGCTGGCGAACCCGGGCAGCGCGCAGTTGCTGGAGGTGCACCGGCAGGCCGATTCCGGCACGCTGGAGATAGCGCCCATGGAGGCCCCGCTGATGCTCTTCGTCTGGGGCAAGAACCGCATCGTTCCGGTGCGGCTGACCGAGTTCTCGATCACCGAAGAGGCCTTCGACCCGGCGCTCAACCCCATCGTCGCCAAGGTCAGCATCGGCCTGCGCGTGCTCTCGGTGGACGACCTGGGCTTCTCCCACAAGGGCGGCAGCCTGTTCATGGCGTATCTGCAGGGCAAGGAACGGCTCGCCGGCCAGGCGCAGGCGGGCAGCTTCGGCGCCCTGGGCATAGGAGGAATCGGCTGATGGACCCCGTTCAGGCATTCATGCAGGCCCACGCGCTGGCCACCCCGCTGTTCGCGCCCACCAGCCGCTACCACGGCATCGGCTCGGCGCAGACCACCACGCCCGAGGGCACCGTGATCACCTTCGTCAAGCGGCGCTTCGTGCCACCGCCCGAGCGCTTCTCGACCCTCTCCGAGCACACCGTGGCCAGCGGCGACCGGCTCGACAACCTGGCTGCGCACCACCTGGGCGACCCACTGCAGTACTGGCGCCTGTGCGACGCCAATGGCGCGATGGACCCAACCGAGCTGACCGCCACCGTGGGCCGCCTGCTGCGCATCACCCTGCCCGAAGGCATTCCGGGGGACAGCGATGCTGGCTAAGGGCATCCAGCTCACCCTGCTGATCGGCCCGGTGATCGCGGTGCCGGCGCCGCGGGTGGTCATGGACGCGCTGGAGAGCGTGGAGGTGCGCAGCTCCGCGGGCAGCGCCAGCGGCTTCACGCTGACCTTCCAGTTCAGCTCGCGCTCCGAGCTCAACACCATCTTCCTGATCGCCGGCGCGCAGAACACCGGACTGGGCACGCCGCCGCTGCGGGTGATACTGATCGTCACGCTCAACGGCTCGCCGCAGCCGCTGTTCGACGGTGTCATGACCCATGTGGAGGTGCAGGCCGGCGGCCAGGGTTCGCCCGGCACGGTCACCGTCACCGGCGAAGACCTGACCAAGGTGATGGACACCCAGGACTGGAGCGGCCTGCCGTTTCCGGCCATGCCGATCGAAGCGCGCGTGGCCCTGCTCTGCGCCAAGTACGCCCCGTTTGGCCTGATCCCGCTGGTGATCCCGGCGCTGTTCCCCGATGTGCCGATCCCGGTGGACAAGATCCCGGCCCAGCAGGGCACCGATCTGGCCTACATCCGCCTTCTCGCCGAGCAGGTGGGCTATGTGTTCTACATCGAGCCCGGGCCGGCGCCGGGCACCAACATCGCCTACTTCGGCCCCGAGATCAAGATCGGCGTGCCCCAACCCGCGCTCAACGTGGACATGGACGCGCTGACCAACGTCGAGAACCTGAGCTTCAGCTTCGACCCGACCGCCGGCGTGCTGCCGATCGTGTTCATCCAGAACCAGCTCACCCGCGCGCCCATCCCCATTCCGATCCCCAACCTGAACCCGCTGCAGCCGCCGCTGGGCGTGCTGTCCACACCGCTGTCGAACCTGACCATGCTCAAGGACACGGCCCGCATGAACCCGATGCAGGCGATCTCGCGCGGCCTGGCCGAGGCCAAGAAGTCGCAGGATTCGGTGACCGCCAGCGGCGAGCTCGACGTGTTGCGCTACGGCCGCCCGCTCAAGTCGCGCGGGCTGGTCGGGGTGCGTGGTGTTGGCCTGGCCTACGACGGCCTGTACTACGTCTCCAGCGTCAAGAGCACGCTCAAGCGCGGCGAGTTCAAGCAGAGCTTCGACCTCAGCCGCAACGGCCTGATCTCCATCACACCGAGGATTCCGGTATGAGCACCGCCGGGCCGTTCCCAAGGTGCTCAGCCCCGCAGTGCACAGCACGGAGGGCAAGTCCAGTGAGCGCCGCCGGGCCGTTCCCAAGGCGCTCAGCCCCGCAGTGCGCAGCACGGAGGGTAGTCGAATGAGCAATGGCGCGCAGAAGTTCTACGGCAAATACCGCGGCATGGTGATCTCCAACATCGACCCCATGCAGCAGGGCCGGCTGATGGTGCAGGTGCCCGACGTGGGCGGCCTGATCCCCGGCACCTGGGCCATGCCCTGCGTGCCGATCGCGGGCATCCAGAACGGCATGTTCGCCCTGCCCATCCCCGGCTCGGGCGTCTGGGTCGAGTTCGAACAGGGTGACCCGGACTTTCCCATCTGGGTCGGCGGCTTCTGGGGCAGCGCGGCCGAAGTGCCCGCGCTGGCCCTGCTCACACCCCCCGCGGTGCCGGCGATCACGCTGCAGACGCCGCTGCAGAACGGCCTGACCATCTCCGACGTGCCCGGCCCCACCGGCGGCATCATGATCAAGAGCACCACCGGCGCGATGCTCATCGTCAACGACACCGGCATCTACATCCAGAACGGCAAGGGCGCGGCGATCACTCTGGTGGGCCCGGTGGTGACCATCAACAACGGCGCCCTCACGGTGACCTGACACCATGCCCGGCCCCCTGCTCCACGTCGGCGCCACCGTGCTCTGTGCCCACGGCGGCAGCGCCACGCCCACGGCGCCCAACCCGCGCGTGCTGGTCAGCGGCCAGCCCACGGTGGTGATGAGCGCGCCCTACGCCATCGCGGGCTGTCCGTTCAACGTCTCGGGCAGCCCGGTGCCCTGCGTCACCGGGCAGTGGGTGGTGGCCGCGCTACGCGTGCAGTCCAGCGGCCAGCCCCTGGTGCTGATGGACAGCCAGGCGGTGTGCGTGCCCAACGGCACACCGCTGATGCCGGTGGCCGCACAACCCCGTGTGATCGGGAGCTGAACATGACCCAACGCCTGTTTTTCCCCTACCAGTTCGACGGCCGCGGTCTCACCCGCGAGGCCGACGAGGCGGAATGGATCCGCGGCCTAGTCGAGCAGGTGCTGTTCACCGCGCCGGGCGAGCGCGTGATGCGCCCGGACTTCGGCAGCGGCCTGCGCGAGCTGGTGTTCGCCCCCAACAGCCCCGAGCTCGCCGCCACCACCCAGTTCCTGGTGCAGGGCGCGTTGCAGCGCTGGCTCTCGGGCCTGATCACGGTCGAGGCGGTAGAAGTGCGGGCGGTGGACGCCGCGCTCAGCGTCACCGTGCAGTACCTGATACGGCGCAACGCCTCGCGCCAGCGCGAGACCTTCACCCAGGGAGGCCAGCCGTGATCTTCCATTGCTGCGATCAGAACCGGCGCGCGGCGGTGGACGCCCACGCCACGCTCAACGGCATCGACTGGCTGGAGGTGCTGGACCTCGACGCCCCCCTGGGCAGCCCGCGCCAGCGCACCCTGCTCGTGCGCCTGCTCAAGCCGGTGCCGGCCGGGCTCACGCGCGAACAAGTCGTGATCGAAGGCGGCGAGCGCATCCGCCGCATCGAGGTTCAGTGGATCGGCGTGGCCAGCGCACCGCCCGCCGAGGCGAACGCGGCCGAGCAGGCCCTGTTCAGCGCGCTGGCCGAGGCCGACCACGTGCTGCTGGTGCGCACCGACAGCGCGGGCGACTTCTCGCGCTACACCCTGCGGCTCACGCAGGACCCGGCCACGCCCACCCCGCTGCCCGACTTCGACCCCCGGCTCTCCGAGATCGAATTCCGCTTCAAGGTGGAGTGCCCGAGCGACTTCGACTGCCGCACGCCCCCGGGCTGCTCCGAGCCCGCCAAGCCGGCCCCCGACATCAACTACCTCGCACGCGACTATGAAAGCCTGCGCCGGCTGGTGATCGACCGCCTGGCGCGCAACATGCCGGGCTGGCGCGACCGCAGCCCGGCCGATCTGGCCACCACGCTGGCCGAGCTGATCGCCTACGTGGGCGATCTGCAGCACTACCAGCTCGACGCCGTCGCCACCGAGGCCTACCTGCACACCGCCCGCCGGCGCAGCAGCCTGCGCCGCCACGCCCTGCTGGTGGACTACGCGGTGCACGAGGGCTGCAACGCCCGCGCCTGGCTGCATTTCGACGTCAGCGGTGGCCCCTTCCCCCTGCCCGACGGCCTGCGCTTCTACACCCGGGTGGCGGGTGTGCCCCCGCGCATCGTTCCCGACTCGCCCGCCGAGCGCGCCGCGCTGCAGGCCCGGCCCCTGGTGTTCGAGCCGCTGCACGGCGCGACCCTGCGCGAGGCGCACAACAGCTTTCAGTTCCACACCTGGGGCGATGCCCGCTGCTGCCTGCCCCGCGGCGCCACCCGAGCCACGCTGCTGGGCCACTGGCCCGAGCTGCAGGCGGGCGACGTGTTGATCTTCCAGGAGCAGCTCGGCCCGCTCAGCGGCGAGCCCGAAGACGCCGACCCCGCCCACCGCCACGCGCTGCGCCTGAGCGCCGTGCGCGCCTTCGACGGCACCGACCCGCTGACCGACCCGCTGCCCCCCGACCCGGCCGACCCCAGCGCCCTGACCGAGATCACCGAGATCGCTTGGCACCCGGCCGACGCCCTGCCCTTCGCGCTGTGCATCTCCAGCGAGACCGACAAGGCGCACGGCAGCGTGCTGATCCACGGCGTGAGCATCGCGCTGGGCAACAACGTGCTGGTCGATCACGGCCAGCGCATCGAAGACGAGCCGCTGGGCAGCGTGCCACAACCCCGGCTGCACCACCCGGCCGTGCTGGACGACGCCTGCCAGCGCGAGGCGCCGCAGCCCCTGCCCCCGCGCTACCGGCCGCGGCTGGCCAGCGCGCCGCTCACCCACCAGGGCACGGTGCTCGTGACGCGGGTCGACAACGGCGTGCGCACCAGCGAGCGTCTGCTGTTCGACCCGCAGGACTCGGCCAGCGCCGCCATGCGCTGGCGCACCGCCGACGCGCTGCCCCGGATCGGCCTGACCGCCACGCAGGGCAGCGGCAGCGAGACCTGGAGCCCGCGGCGCGACCTGCTCTCCAGCCGGGCCAGCGACCCCCACTTCGTGATCGAAGCCGAGGACGACGGCAGCGCGCGCCTGCGCTTCGGTGACGACCTGCACGGCCGCCGCCCCGACAGCGGCACCGCCTTCAGCGCCCACTACCGCGTGGGCAACGGGCCGCAGGGCAACGTGGGCGCGCAGGCCATCGCCCACGTGGTGACCACCCAGGGCGGCATCAACGCGGTGGTCAACCCCATGCCCGCGCGCGGCGGCGTGGCGCCCGAGACCACCGCCGAGGTGCGCCGGCGCGCACCGCAGGCCTTTCGCACCCAGGAGCGCGCCGTGACCACGGCCGACTACGCCGCCGTCACCGAGCGCCTGCCCGAGGTGCAGCGCGCCGCCGCCAGCCTGCGCTGGACCGGCAGCTGGCACACCGTGTTCGTCACCGTGGACCGGCAAGACGGTGAAATCATCGACCCCGCCTTCGCCACCCAGGTCCGCACCCACCTCGACCGCTACCGCATGGCCGGCCACGACCTGCGCATCCACGACCCGATCCCGGTGTCGCTGGAGATCGACCTGCTGGTCTGCGTGGACAAAGACCACTTCCGCAGCGACGTCAGCCGCGGCCTGCTCGACGCGCTGAGCAGCCGCACCCGCGCCGACGGCACGCGCGGCCTGTTCCACCCGGACCACTTCAGCTTCGGCCAGACCGTGTTCCTGAGCCCGCTGTACGCGGCCGCGCGCACCGTGGCCGGCGTGGGCTCGGTCCAGGTCACGCGCTTCCAGCGCCAGGGCCAGGCCGACCCCAAACCCCTGGCCGACGGCTTCATGACGCTGGGCCGGCTGGAGATCGTGCGGCTGGACAACGACCCCAACTTCCCCGAGCACGGTGTGCTGCGGCTGGAACTGCACGGAGGCAAGTAATGAGTGGCCAAGACACCCCTGCCGGCAACGGCGACTGCGGCTGCTGCGCCGGCGTGGACGCCGACACCCCGGCGCGCGTGCACAACCCGCCCGGCCTGTCGGCCATTGCCTGGCGGGTGGGCCGCCACGGCGACTTCCTGGCCTCGATGAAAGCCCGGCTGTCGAGCACCGACACACCGGCGCTGGCCGCCCTGGGCACACGCGAGATGAGCGACTTCAGCCTGGCGCTGGCCGACGCCATGGCCACCTCGCTCGACGTGCTGAGCTTCTACACCGAACGCTACGCGCAGGAACACTACCTGCGCACCGCCACCGAGCGCCTCTCGGTGCGTGAGATGGCGCGCCTGATCGGCTACCGGCTCGCGCCCGGCGTGGCCGCCAGCACCCACCTGGCGTTCAAGCTGCTGGAACTCCGCCCGAGCCGATCCAGATCCCGGTGGGCACGCGGGTGCAGAGCGTGCCCGGCCAGGACGAGACGGCGCAGAGCTTCGAGACCGTGGCCGAGGTCCCCGCGCGGGTGCAGTGGAACGCCATGCCGGTGCAGACCCGCGTGCCCTGGCGGCCCCAGTCGGGCGACACCGAGCTCTGGCTCGACGGCCTGGCCACGCAGCTGCAGCCGGGCGACGCGATCCTCATCGTGGGCAGCGACCGCGTCAGCGACCCCGGCGGCGAACACTGGGACGTGCGCGTGCTCAGCGCGGTGCTGCCCGACAACGCCAACGCCCGCACCCGCGTGCTGTGGAACCATCCCCTGGGCAGCGCATTCCCGACCATGAGCCCGGCCGGCGTGGGCGTGGAGGTGCACGCGTTTCGCCAGCGCACGGCGCTTTTCGGCCACAACGCGCCCGATCCCAACCTGCTCAGCGGCCGGGGTTCCAACCTGGCGCAGAAGATCGACAAGAGCTCGACCTCGAACTGGACATGGAACCAGTTCCACATCAACGGGGCGACGGTGGACCTGGAGAGCGCCAACCCCAAGATCACCGCCGGCACCTGGTTCGCGCTGGTGTCCAACGAGGCCGGTCTGGGCAGCGCCGACCTGCCGGGCTACACCGAGCTCTACCGCGCCCAGCGCGTGAGCCAGCTCAGCCGCAACGACTTCGGCATCTCGGGCAAGACCACCCGCATCACGCCCGACACCACCGAAAACCTGAGCGCGGCCCGCTTCGGCCTGCGCAACACCCTGGTGCTCGCGCAGAGCGAGCGCCTGGCCACGGTGGACACACCGCTGTTCCACCCGGTGCAGGGCGACACGCTCACCCTGGGCCAGCGCGTGGACGGCCTGCTGCCCGGCCAGGCGCTGGCGGTCTCGGGCACCCGGCAGCGCATCGCCATCGCAGCAGGCGCCAAGGGCCTGTCGCTGCAGCTCGCGCAGGGCGGCAGCGTGGCGCTGAACGAGGGCGACGAACTCTTCATGACCGCTCCGGCCAGCCGCCTGGTGGGCCTCACGGCCATCACGCTCGGCGCCGAGGCCTTCACCGCGCTGCTCGGCCAGCCGTCGGCCCGGCTGCGGCTCGCCCTGACGGACCGCGACGGCCGCAGCGGCACGCTGGTGGCCCAGGGCCACGAGCTGCGGCTGGCGCCAGCGCGCAAGGACGACCCGCTGGTGCGGGAGATCGCGCACATCGCCGACACCGGGCAGGCCGTGCTGCTGGAACGCGACCTCACGCAACTGAAGCTCGACGCCGCGCTGCGCCACGTCTACGAGCGCGCCAGCGTCCGGATCAACGGCAACGTGGCGCCCGCCACGCACGGCGAAACGGTCGAGGCGCTGCTGGGCAACGGCGACGCAGGCAGCGCGGGCCAGCGCTTCGTGCTGAACCAGGCGCCGCTGACCTACGTGAGCGCCCCGACGCCCAGCGGCGGCGCGTCCACGCTGGAGCTGCGCGTCGCCGACGTGTTGTGGACCGAAGCACCCACACTCTACCAGGCGAGCCCCGGCGCCCGCGTCTACCAGACGCGCCAGGACGACGACGGCCTGACCACGGTGGAGTTTGGCGACGGCGTGGAAGGCGCGCGCCTGCCCAGCGGGCAGAGCAATGTGCGTGCGCGCTACCGCAAGGGCCTGGGCGTGGCCGGCAACGTGGCCGCGGGCCAGCTCACCACGCTGCTGTCGCGCCCGCTCGGGGTCAGCGAGGTGGTGAACCCCGAGCCCGCCACCGGCGGCGAAGACGGCGAGCTGCTGGAGCGCGCGCGCGAAAACGCCCCGCTCACCGTGCTGACGCTGGACCGCGCGGTCTCGATCACCGACTACGCCAGCTTCGCGCGCGCCTTCGCCGGCATCGACAAGGCCCACGCGCTGTGGATTCCCGCCGGCCCCGCGCAAGGCGTGTTCCTCACCATCGCCGGGGTGGACGGCGCCGTGGTGCCGCCGTCCGGCGCCACCTTCGCCAGCCTGGGCGCGGCACTGCGCAACCACGGCGACGCGCTGGTGCCACTGCACCTGCGCAACCACCTCGGCGTGCGGTTTCGCGTGCGGCTCTCGGTGAAGGTGCTGGCCAGCCACGAGACCGACCCGGTGCTCCAGGCCCTGGAGGCCGCGCTGCGCGCGCACTTCAGCTTCGCGCGCCGCCAGTTCGGGCAGACCGTGTCGGTGGACGAGGTGGCGGCCGTGGCCCAGGCGGTGGCGGGCGTGCAGGCGGTGCACGTCACCC